>JASHNU010000011.1 GCA_030041475.1 Candidatus Sulfotelmatobacter sp. | reverse complement strand
GTATGCCAGCAGTTGCGAACGTGAGAATTTCTTACGGAACAGAACCTTGCTTCGCTCTCCTAATGCAACCAGGTGAAAGGTGGTCTTGCCCAGATCGATTCCGATCGACGCGATGTGCATTGTGATGATCCTCCTTGTGTGGACTGCCGAGTTGTAATCTACTCGGCGGCGGACCATCTCATTAATCCCCATTACACTCACCGTGTCGTTCTCTCAGCTCAGGCACTCCTGATAAACTTACGCGCATGGATACAGGAATCCGATTGGAGATCTTGTGGAATGACGCGGATCTGCTCGAGGTTCGTGTCTCAGCTTGGAACAGCCATCTTCGGTGGCTCCGCACACATTTACGTCGCCATTGGCGGTCTTGTTGAATCCGCACAGGACATCAAAGGCTTCGCTCAAAATCCTTCGGATAGGCGTAAGTTGAAATTTGGAGAGTTCGGGCCTCAAATCGCCGGTGGAGCAGCGAATATGGATTTCTATTGTAAGGATTCCGCTGGCCACATCAGCTTCAGCCTGCCTTTCGATGACGGTTCGCTCTCGCTCGGTATCACTCGTCTCAATCCGTTTAGCGAATTGACACGAAAGAGGTCGATGGTTCGAATCCATTCCCGCCTACCATATTAAGCCAGCGATACTTTGAGTCGGAGGTCCTTCGCTACGCTCGGGATTTCGCCTGCGGACTCTCGCTCCGCTCACGCCCGCAAACCGGCTCAAGTTCGAATCCATTCGGGCCTACCATTCCTCGTTCTTCGTCGGCTCCGACGGTTTCACAGAGTGCTCATTCCTCCATCGATCACGAGTTCGCTGCCAACGATGAATGCGGACTCGTCCGAAGCGAAAAACACAACTGCGTCGGCGACCTCCGATGGTTTTCCCAAGCGCTTCGCCGGGATCTGGCTGGCGAGCCCTTTCAGTTCGGCTTCTCCCATCCCTAGTTTGCCGTAGAGCGGTGTCGCGATCGGACCCCCGGTGATGGCGTTAACACGAATGCCGCGGGAGATCAGCTCACCGGACAGCGTAGGTGCAAGGGAGAGCAAGGCTCCTTTTGTCGCCCCGTAGACACTCGAATTCGGCATTCCGATATGCGAGTTGATCGATGTCATAAGCACAATCGAAGCCGGATTGTTAAAGACAGGCAAGAGCGCCTGGATGAGGAAGAAGGGTCCCTTGAAGTTGGTATGGAACGAGCGATCAAACGCGTTTTCGTCCCACTTTTCCAGGGGCGCCATTTCGACAACGCCGGCATTAACGAAGAGGACGTCGAGGCGCCCAAATTCCTCGCGAACGGTGTCGGCGACTTTCTTCTGGCCAGACACATCGCCCGCGTCGGAAGCGATGGCCACCAGTTTCTCTCCCAGTTCATTGCGCGCTGCCTCGAGAGCCTTTGGATTTCTGCCGGTAACAGCGACACGGGCACCCTCTTTGAGAAATTCCCGCGCCGTTTCGAGCCCGATACCGCTTGTTCCGCCGGTGATGAGTGCGTTCTTGAGCTAAGCCGATTCATCGATTGATCCCCGAGAAAATGAGGTTGAGCTGCAAACTTTGATTTCTATTTACAGAGTCAGCGCGGGCGGGTGAAACCGCAATCCTTCCACAACTTCTCCCAGGTCCACATAGTGTAAGCGGCCTTCTGAGGTAGCGGAAACCCGAACTCGCGCGCGAGCCAACAAACCTGGCCGCGATGATGAGCATCGTGCGTGATCATGTAAGCAAACATGGCAGCGCCGGGCGCCCACGGACGCGCCCAGCAATCGCGGCGGAATCTTCTGATGCGGCTGCGGGGATTCGCCAGAGCGTCAGCGAGCATCTCGCAGCAGCGTGCGGCACTTTCGGTTAGTGCTGTCTTGGCTTCCCTCACGGTGCAATGCGATCGATCAAGCGGCGGGGGCAACCGCAGATGGGGGGCGGACAAGCGCAGCCACTTGCGGCGAATGTTGTGTACATGCGCGAAGATCGCGGCGATGGTGCGCCCCTTGCTCCCAGGCGGTTTGGCGTGCCACGCCCGCGGGTCGAGATGCTCGAGAATGAGCTGATTCATGCGGTCGTTGACGGCGAAAGCTTCTGCCATCACTCGATGAGCTTCGGAACTCGGTGTCGGCGCGCTCTTCGGCATGCGACCTCCTCAGCGTCGAGAAGGCTAACATGCGGCCCCGTGCGGCTGCAGAGAAAAGCGACAAGAGCGGCGGGGCCGCGCTTCGGATATACTCCCTGATCGTTATAAATTTGTCGTGCATCTTTTGATGGTCCATGCTTGGAGGCGTCATGCGGAATTTCCTCTCCCTGTGTGCTCTGTTTCTCTTCAGCTCTCTGGCACTTGCGCAAAGCGCCCCTCCGATTCCGCCGGATGCGCAATCGGCGATGCGGGAACTTCGGAAAGAACCCTTTAGGGCGCACATGGCGTTTCTTGCCGATGACCTGCTCGAAGGGCGCGGCACCGGCCGACGCGGTCATGAAATCGCCGCGCGCTACGTCGGCGCCCAATTTGAGGGTTTGGGACTGAAACCCGCGGGCCAGGACGGCACTTACTACCAGCGCGTGCCCTTTCGCGAGATTACCGTCGATCCGGAAAAATGCGCGATCAGCGTGACTGAGAATGGATCTACTTCCGAACTGAAATGGGGCGAGGACTTCATCATGCGCGGCAGCGAGGTTTACCCCGATGTTTCGCTCGAAGCGCCTCTGGTGTTCGTTGGCTATGGCGTGAGAACCCCGGATGGCCGCTACGACGACTATGCCAGCGTGGACGTGAAGGGCAAGATCGTTGTGGTTTTCAGCGGGGCCCCTCCTTCCCTTCCTTCGGAATTACAGGCGCATCTGAGTTCCAGCCGCGAGAAGCTGCGCAGTGCCCGCGGTCACGGCGCGGTTGGCTTGATCTCTCTCTGGCGGCCGAAGGATGAGAAGAGCTTGCCCTGGCAGCGCGTTGTGATCGGATTCGGATTTCCTGCGATGCGGTGGCTTGGGCCTGATGGCATGCCCAGCGACGCGTTTCCAGAGCTCAAGGTGACTGCGCTGCTGTCTACGTCTGCATCGGAAAAACTATTTCAACACGCCAGCAAGCCGTGGGCCCAGGTGCTGCGCGATGCCGAGGCCTCCAAGCCGCAGTCGTTTTCGTTGCCGGCTAGCGTGAGCGTGCGGGAAGTCGCCCACCATGAGACGATCACCAGCCCAAACGTGATCGCAGTGCTTCCCGGCTCCGATCCCAAGCTCAGCCCGGAATATGTTGTCTACAGCGCCCACGTGGATCATCTGGGAATTGGCCAACCCATCAACGGCGATTCCATTTACAACGGGGCGGTTGACGACGCCTCGGGAACCGCGGCGTTGCTGGTAATCGCCAAGGCATTCACCGCGTTGCCACACCCGCCCGCCCGCTCGGTGATGTTCATCGGATTTACAGCGGAAGAGAAGGGCCTGCTCGGGTCGGATTATTTCGCGCATTTTCCAACCGTGCCCATCCACAACATCGTCGCCGACATCAACATGGACGGCGCAGCCGTGTTCTACGCGTTTAACGACATCATCGCTCTCGGCGCGGCGGACAGCACGCTCGACACGGTCGTGCGGCGCAACGCGGCCCGGCTGGGATTGAAGGTGACTCCCGATCCCGAGCCCGAACAGCATTTTTTCGTCCGGGCCGATCAGTACTCCTTTGTGCGGCAGGGTGTTCCTTCAGTCTTCATCAACGACGGCGAGGAAGCGAAAGATCCGAAGGTGAATGGCAAGAAATTCGCCGAGGAATGGGTCGCCACGCGCTACCACGCTCCCTCCGACGACATGAACCAGCCTCTGGATTTCGACGCCGCGGTTGAGTTCATGCAGCTCGATTTCCTGGTTGGATACGACGTGGCGCTGGACCCGGAGCGTCCGAAGTGGAAGCCGGGAGATTTTTTTGGCGAGAACTTCGGGCGGAAGTAGAATCTTCAGCCTGCCTACTGTCTCCTGAAGAAGCTAGGATTTGATCGTTCTCGTAGCCTCGTCCCAGATCACGGTTTTCTTGCGGAAATACGATTCGTTCGCCATGTGACAGGCGATGGCGGCATTGTTTCCAAAGATTGCATCCTCCGTCACCGGCTTGCGCGACTTCACCGACTGGAAAAACACGTTCAGGTGCGGGCGCATGTCGTCCCAGTCGTGCCCGTGGTAAAGCGTGTCATCGTGCGTGGGCTCCTTGCCGAGCACGGGATCGTGTTCGGCATGCCATAGCTTGAAGTATTCTTCGCGCATCTTCGCAGGAAATCCCGAGCTGTAGTAACTGGGATCGGTGTCGACGCCGACCTGGGGCGAATGCCGCAGATCGTACTCGCCGGCGTCGAGAATTCCCCTCGGCCCCATAAACCGCGCCAGTTCCGGCGTTTCGCAGCCCAGATCGAGGCGGACGTACACCGGAATACCGTGATAGTCGAAGAGCACGGTGTGGAAGTCGGGCATGTCGCGGCCATCGTTGAAGCGGAAGATGCCGCCCAGCGCCGTCGCCGAGCGCGGCACTTCGTTCCATCCCAGCGTGACCAGCATGCCGCTGATGAGATGGACCATCAGGTCGCCGGCCACGCCCGTGCCGTAGGCCTTCCAGCAGCGCCAGCGCGCGAAGTGATATTTGTTGAAAGGAATTTTGGGCGCGTCGTTGAGCCACGTGTCCCAGTCGAGCGTCTCAGGAGAAAGATCGAACGGAGGAGGATACTCCCAGGCGCCGGTCGGATCGTTGCGGCCGAGGGTGAGCTCTACCATTTCGACTTCGCCGATTGCGCCGGTCTGGTAGAGTTCGCGCGCTTTATCGCAAAGCAGGGAACTGACGCGCTGCGAACCGATCTGCACGATGCGATTGTTTTTCCGCGCGGCTTCGACCATGGCGAATCCATCGGCGACAGTGTGCGACATGGGCTTCTCGCAGTAAATGTCTTTACCGGCGTTGCAGGCGTCAACCACCACGCGCTTGTGCCAGTGATCAGGAACAGCCGCCACGATGCAGTCGATATCTTTGCGGTCGAGCAATTCCTGATAGTGTCGCGTCGTGGGCAAGCTGGGATTGTTGGTAATTTCCTTGGCGAGGGTGTGGCGCCCGTCGTACAAATCGGCCGCCGCGACACACTCCACGCCAGGGATGGTGATCGCGCCCGCGAGAAGTCCTGAGCCTTGCATGCCAATTCCGATGATGCCGAAACGGACGCGATCGCTCGGCGCAATGGCGCGTGGCAAGGGCTGGGCTTCAAGAAGAATTGCCTTGGAAGCCAAAACTCCCGCGGTTGCGGCGCTTCCCCGCAAGAATGCCCGGCGCGAAAAAAGGCGTTTCATGAAATTCCTCCGAATCGGATGTGACCTCGTGGTAGCGGCTCAGAAGCGATCATTTCTTCAGCGGCTTGATGGCGACTTCCTTGAAGAAGACAATGTCGTTGTCGCTGTGGTTCTGCAGGCCCATGTAGCCGAAATTCGGCCGCGGGCCACGCTGCGGCTCGAAGTCGAACTTGCGCTCCGGCACCGGATCGCCGTCCTTGTAGTCAGTAACTTTGATTCCGTTAAGCACCACGATCGTTCGCGGCCCATCGAGCGTGATGTCCATTGTGTTCCACTCCGGGCCCGGCTTCCAGGCGTGTTTCACCAACGGCTTGGTCAGCGAATAGAGCATGGCGGTTTCGTGATACTCGTCTTCGCCGGAGGCCTGCGGATTGTTGTCAATTTGTACTTCGAAGCCGTAATGTACCGGCATCCACTCTTCGCGGGGTTCGAGGGGAATGCGGATGAAGACTCCGGAGTTGTCGTTCACATCGCGCATCTTGTAGACGACGTGGATGAGGCAATTTCCAATCTTGCCGCCAGTCCAATAAAGCAGGCCCATGCCGCCGTGCGTGCGGATCAATCCATCTTCCACGGTGTCGCCGCCGGGACCCACATGTTTCCATCCGGTTAGATCCTTGCCGTTGAAAAGTTGTTGCCAGTGGTCGGGATCACCTTTGCAAACATTTTGATCGTCGTCGGCAGCGAATGAGAACGCGGCTAGGCCGCCAAGCAGAAAAACGAGCACAGAAATAGCCGTAACAAAGCGTTTCATCGTGAAGATTCTCCTCGACTTGTTATGGAGGCTTCGTTCGAGATAGACCAATCTACTCGCGTCAGAGGCGGGAATCAATGCGAGAGAGAGCAGCCCGCAGGCAGATGTCATCGCACAAGGGCGCGGCTTCGGGACTGATCCGCTTGGCGAACCGGTCCCTGCGCTCAACGTGACAAGTTGCGAAAGCCGCCTAGTCGTTTTCTGTGGTCTGGCTGAAGAATCGCATCCCGGCGGCAGCGCCTGATCCGCCTTCGGCTGCACGTTTTTTCTGCCAATCAGCTTCCGTTAGCACGGTGATCTCCCCCGCGCCCTTCTTCTTCAGCGACGCGTTGATACCCGGAAGCTCCTTCTGTGCCAGCTTCTGGAAATCGTCGATCACATCCTGCAGTTCGTGCGCCAGCGATTCGCTGCGAGCCGCCTGATAATCTGCCGGCCTGCCTTCATACCCATTCACCGCGCCGTAGAGCTGGCCAAGATGCTCGCGGATGCGCTCTTCGCCTGTGATCATCCCGCCTTCCTTGGTGGCCACGATCTTCTTGCGCAGTTCATCGCACTTGGCGGAGAGATCTTCCAGCTGTTTGTGCAGCGCATCTTTTTCGGGGAGTTTGCCGGCGCGGGCATTGGCGCCGTTGCGGACGCCTTCAATCGCCTCGACACCCCACGTCATGTGCTCGATCGTGTGGTAGACCTTCATAGTCAGGTCGAACTGCGCCTTGCGGTCTTCCACGGTGAATTTGGCCCGCGGGTCGAGCGTTACGTTCAGCTGCTCGGTGTAGACGTTGTCGCCCTTGGTCATCTTCACCGTATAAGTTCCGGGCAGAACGCGCGGACCTTGCGCGGCCTCAAACAGAGCGGTGGCCGCGGGAGGAACCGCCGGCGCCTTGATCCGCATGGACCAGGCGGCCCGATTCAGTCCGCGATGCTTGCTCCCGGGCACGGTGTCGACGAGTTTGCCGTTCGAGTCCAGAATTTCGATCTTCAGGTCGCCGAAGATGTGCCGGCCGCGCTGGTAGTAGGTGATCTGCGCATCTGTCGGACGGCTGGGGCCGGTGTAGCTCTCGTTCCCTTCGACCCAGCCGGCGAACACATCGAAGTACTGGATCGTCTTGCCGGGAATTAACGTGGCTTCCTTCGACATCAGATCCGGAGTCAATGCCCTGAGCGGCAAAATATCGTCAATCACCCAAATGCCGCGGCCATGGGTCCCCAGCACCAGATCGCCCTCGCGCGCCTGCACGGCGATGTCGCGAACTGCCGCAGCCGGGAAATTGCTGCCTTTGTATTGCGCCCAGTGCTGACCGCCATCGACGGAAATCCAGAGCCCGAACTCCGTGCCCAGGAAGAGCAGGTTCGGACTGACCGAGTCTTCCTTGATCACGTGCGCATAGCCGCGCGCGCCGCTTTCCCGCACGGGAAGCGCGGTCCAGGTCTTGCCGTAATCGGTCGTCTTGTAGCAGTAAGGATTCATGTCGCCATACCAATGGCGATCGAACGTCACATAGGCCGTACCCTCATCAAACCGGCTAGCCTCCACGGTCGAGACCCAGGAATTCTTTCCCAGGCCGCTCACGTTGCCCACGACGTTCGTCCAGTTCTTTCCCCCGTCTCGGGTGATCTGCAGATTGCCGTCGTCGGTGCCCACCCAGATGATCTGCCCGTTCTTCGGAGACTCGGAAATGGAATAGATGGTCGTGTGCTCTTCCGCCGACGAGTTGTCGATGGTCACGCCGCCCGATTCTTCCTGCTTTTGTTTTTCAGGATCGTTGGTCGTGAGGTCGGGAGAAATTCGGTCCCAGGACTGGCCATGATCGCGCGAGCGGAAGAGAAACTGCGCCCCGATATAAAGCGTCCCCTTTTCGTTCGGGCTCATGTGAATCGGCGTGTTCCAGTTGAAGCGCAACTTTTTCTCGCCATAGTTCGGCAGTGGCTTGATCTCGCGAATTTCGTGCGTGTACCGCTGCACACGGCCGATTTCTCCGCCCTGGGCTTCCGCGTAGATGTAGTTCGGATCGGCAGTATCCTCGAACATCCAGAATCCGTCGCCGCCGAACATGTTCTCCCAGCGCGAATTGGTCACGCCCCCGGGATAAGACGAATCTCCCACCCAGGAGCTGTTGTCCTGCAGTCCCCCGTAAACGCGATAGGGATCGGAATTGTCCACGCTGACGTGGTAAAACTGCGAAACCGGCAGGTTCATCTGATGCTTCCAGCGGTTGCCGCCGTCTTCACTGCGCCACAGGCCGCCGTCGTCACCGGCAATCACGATGTTGGGATTCTTGGGATCGATCCACACATCGTGAAAGTCTCCGTGTGCGGCGCTCGAAACCACGTTGAAGCTCTTGCCGCCGTCGGTGGAGTACAGCAGGATGAGATCCGGTTTGAAGATCTTGTTCTCGTCCTTGGGATCGACGATCAGGTTGCCGAAGTAAAACGGGCGCCACACCATGAAATTGCTGGCGTCGAGTTTCGTCCAGTTCGCTCCCCCGTCGTCCGAGCGGTACAAGCCGCGGCCTTTTTCAGCCTCGATGTTGGCATAGACGACCTGCGGCTTCGCCGGCGCGACCGCGATCGCCACTCGCCCCCATGGCCTGGGCGGCAGGCCCTTGGCGTTGCTGTCGCTGATCTCCATCCAATGGTCGCCGCCGTCAGTGGACTTGAACAGCCCGCTGCCCGGGCCGCCGGACCGGAACGTCCAGCCCTGGCGCCGGAAATCCCACATGGACGCGTAAATTGTCTTCGGTTCCTGCCGGCTCATCGCCAGAAGAGCGCAACCGGACGAACCATTGGCACCGGCCAGTACTTTCTTCCACGACTTGCCGCCATCGGTCGTCTTAAAGACTCCACCTGCGTCGCTATCATTCCACAGATGTCCCATCGCGCACACAAGAACGTTGTTCCCGTCATTCGGGTCGACCAGAATCTTCGCGATGTGTTCACTATCTTTCAAGCCGACGTTGGTCCAGTTCTCGCCTCCGTCCGTCGATTTGTAAACGCCGTCGCCGACGGAAACGCTATTGCGCACCCAGGCTTCGCCCGTGCCCACCCATACCGTTTTCGAATTCGATGGATCGATGGCCACAGCGCCGATGGACTGCACACTCTCGCGGTCGAACACCGACTTGTAGGTCGTGCCGCCATTGACCGACTTCCATACGCCGCCGCTGGCGGATCCGACAAAGACGGTGATGCGGCCATCCTGATCGACGGCATCCACAGCCGCGATGCGGCCGCTCATGGCGGCAGAGCCGATGTTGCGCGCGGGCAGGCCGGAGATGGTCCCCGAATCGAAGCGGTAGTTGCTCTGGGCGGAAACCAGCGCGGCGCAGCAGAGCAGGGCGATGCCGAAGCACAGGTTCAACCTAATCCGAAAATTGCGTTCGATAGCGCACGTAGTCATGACTCGCGGTCCTCTTTTTTGTCTTCCCTGTTCAATTCTGTTTTCAGTACGGGATCTCTCGGTACCGATTCGCTTTGCCATCGTTACTTTTTGCAATTCAGGAGCGGCCTACTTCTTTTCCGCGTCCGGTTTGGCTCCTTGCTTCAGCGAAGCGGGCAGGGCGAAGTCGGCCTTGTCGAAAGGAACGTTCACTTCAATTTTGTCAATCGTGATGGTCTGCTCCGCCGGATTCGTCTTCGATCCCATCGAAAGCGAGAAAGGATACATCACTCCCGCGACCGGCTTGTACGAGCCCATCTCGGTAACGTGTTCGTGAACTGAGCCGCGGATGAACTCCTGCACCTCTTCGCGAATCTCCAGGTAGGTGTCGGGATCGAGGTATTGGTAGACGATGTCGCCGTTCTTCAAGGTGATCTTCAGCCGCAGGGCGTCATCGCCATCGACGGTGTCGTGGCCCAAGAACTCGACGGTGTTGCCCTTCTCCTTGTAGTCGACCAGCGGGCCGTCGAAATCGGCGTCGCGCAATAGTCCGCGAAGGTCGTCTTCGCCGAGCAGTTCGGGGTCTTTGTGGCCCTCGAAAGGCTGGATTTGCCATCCCGCTGCGCCGTCATAAGCCGTAATGGCCGTCATGCCCTGCAGCGTAAAGGTCTGGCGCACCATGTTGGGGCGCTCGTTCTCCTGGCCAGCCATCGCCATGAATCCGCCGCCGGCGTTGAACAGGCCGGTAATCTTGCGAGATTTGATCGCCTTGATCTTCTCCATCCCGCCTCGGGCCTGGATGTTTTTCTCGACGAGTTCGTCGGCGGTTTGCGCGAAGGTAAACACACTCAGGCACGAGACGGCCACCAGCACAATCACTGCGTGACGCATGGGAGCGGACTCCTATGTACAGAGCGTTGGGATTGGAATTGAGACGACAAGTACTCTACGTCTTACTGGACGTTCTTGCCAAGCCTCGGTTAGCAGATACGCGGGGATTTGTGGAAAAGTTCCACGGCGAGGGTGTAGTGACGGCCAGGAGTGAATGAGCCTTGAACCCGCTGGAATCGACCCGTTGCTGATCTACGAAGATTTTCGTTGACACTACGAACACCTTCGTAGTATGGTGCTCCCCATGAAATCGTCTCCCCAGAAACCGACCTCTTCCGAGCTGGAAATTCTCCGCGTCCTCTGGACCCGCGGGCCGTCCACGGTGCGCGAAGTGCACGAAGCGTTGAGCGAGAAGAAATCCCTGGGCTATACCAGCGCGCTGAAGCTGCTTCAGATCATGACCGCCAAGGGCACGGTGCGGCGAAACGAAACCCGGCGTGCGCACGTCTATGAAGCATGCCTGCCCGCCGAGCTGACCAAGCGGCAGATTGCCGGCGACGTGCTGCAGCGGGTTTTCGAGGGTTCGGCCAGCCAGTTGATGATGCACGCGCTGGCAGGCCGCAAGGCATCTGCGGAAGAGATTACCGAACTGCGCCGGCTGCTCGATCGAGTTGAAAAAGATCAGATTCAGAAGGGCGAGCACGAAAGGAGCCGTCGATGAGTCTGCCCCTGATTACGACACCCATGACTAAGCTGCTGGCGCCGAGCGTAATGTATGCGCTGGGATGGGCATTGCTGCATTTCCTGTGGCAGGGGTTGGCGCTGGCGGCTCTGGCCGCAACGGCGATGGCGCTGTGCCGCCGTGCGCCGGTTCGCTACCTCATCGGCGTGAGCGCTCTTGTGCTGATGCTCGCGGCTCCGGTGGCGACAGCCCTCTTCTATTCGCAGCAGTATTCGGCCGAAGCGGCCGCCGTGACACGGGCTGCTGCGTTTTTCGCCGGCCCTGTACCCGAGAAGCCACTCACGGCAGCGGCGCCTGTAGCCGGCAACACCAGCAACGCGGAGAATTCAGCTTCTCGCGATTCAGCGTGGCGGAAAATGGCATTTCCGTGGCTGGTGGAGATGTGGCTCCTGGGTGTGGCCCTCTTCAGTTTGCGCTCAGCCGGAGGATTCCTGCTGCTCGAGCGGGAGCGGCGCAGGCAATCGCACGGGGTGAGTGCTCGCATGCTGGCGATCTGCCGTACGCTCGAACGCCGTCTTGGCCTCGATCGCGCCATTGCCTACTGCGAGTGCCAGTGGCTCGAGGTGCCGGCTGTGATCGGCTGGTTCCGTCCCGTCGTATTCCTGCCCGTAACAGTTCTTACCGGCCTTTCCGAGGAGCAACTCGAATCGATCATTGCGCATGAACTGGCGCACATTCGCCGTTTGGACGCGTTCGTAAATGCCTTCCAAGTCTGTGTCGAGACGCTGCTCTTCTACCACCCCGCCGTCTGGTGGCTGAACAGGCGCATTCGCGCCGGACGCGAGCACTGCTGCGACGAAATCGCGGTCGCCGCTTGTGGCAACGCTGTGGAATATGCCCGCGCCCTCACCCGGCTGGAGGAACTGCGCAGCGCTCCGGCTCTCGCCATGGCCGCCAACCGTGGACCGCTCACCGAGCGCATCGTGCGCGTGCTCGGCCTCAAGACCTTCGGCGACGGCAGGCGCGGCATCGGACTGACCGCCAGCCTTCTGTGTCTTGCTGCGGCGCTCGTCGCGGGAAGCGCGTTGCTCGGGATCGCCCATGCCAAGCCCGCCATCGTATTGGCGCAAGCCAAACCGGCGTTGGAGAGTCAGACAGCCGCATCGCCGGCGGAAGCTACGCGAGCCTCCAAGCCGTCGCCCGCTCATGCGCCAAGAGCAGAACAGGCTCCGTCCACTGCCTCCTCCGCTTCCCTCTCCTCTTCTTCTTCGTCGTCCTACATCGAGGGACTGAAGGCCGCCGGGCTGACTGACCTGACCGCCGACCAGCTGATCGTTCTCAAGATTCAGCAAGTTACGCCGGAATATGTTCGGGAAATTCAGGCGCAAGGTTTGCACCCCAACGCGGAAAAACTCATTGCCATGCGAGTGCAGGGTATTTCGCCGGAGTACATCCGCGAACTGCACGCAGAGAACTTGAATCCTGATCTCGACCAACTGATTGCTCTCAAGATTCAGGGCGTGGACGCCGGTTACGACCGTGGTATCAAGAACGCCGGCCTTCAGCCCAACGTCAACGAGTTGATCACCATGAAAGTCCAAGGCGTGACGCCGGAATTCGTGCGCGAACTGCGTGAGGCCGGCCTCGCCCTCAGTGCTGACGACGTGATTGCAATGAAGGTGCAGGATGTCACCGCGGCCTACCTGAAAGCAATGCGCAACCTTGGCCTTCAGCCCGACGCGAGCAACCTCATCGCGATGCGCGTACAAAATGTAACACCCGAGTACCTGCACGAAATACAGGCACTCGGCCTGAAGCCAACCGCCAACGAGCTGATTTCGATGCGGGTGCAGGACGTCACGCCCGCCTACATCAAGGCCTTGCAGGCCGCGGGGCTGAAGGGCGATGTCAACGACATCATCAGCGCGAAGGTGCAGGATGTGACTCCGGAGTTCATCGATCAGGCAATCAAGCATGGATTCCAGAATTTGACGATTCAAAAACTGATTCAACTGCGGCACCTGGGAATTCTGGACCCGAAGGCCGAACTCTGATTCCAGCTGTTGTCCCGGAGATTTTCGCGAGTGCGATTTTCCCGAGGGAGGAGATTTTATGAGAATGCGTCGAACCCTGGCCTACATAGTCTTTGCGTCGTGCGTTCTGTTCGGCGTGGTCAAGAACCGTGCCGCCGAAGAGCACAGCGGCAACTGGACGATCAACAAGTCCGACGAGCCCGGCAAGGTTGAGTTTTCGCTCAGCGAGCATCATCACGGCGGAAACACCAGCCACTCGTCCGATTGGCCCGTCACGGCGTTCTCGGGAGTCGACTTCGCGAAGCCCGGCCACCAAGACCTACACTTCACGATCGCGCGCGACGCGGGGAAGATCGACTGCGAGGGCTTTCTGAAAGATGGTGAGGGCGCCGGCGTCTTTCATTTTGAGCCGAACCCGGACTATGCCGGCAAAATGAGCGCTCTCGGCTTTTCGGTTGATGAGGAAAAGCAGTTCGGCATGACGGTCGAGGACGTGAGTCTCGACTTCGCGCGGGAGATGAAAGGCGAGCATCTCGAGAACCTCGACGCCGACAAGCTCATCGCTTTCCGCATTTTCCGCGTGAATGCACAGTTCATTCATGACCTGCGCGCCGAAGAGCTTCCCGCTCGCGATAGCGAAAAGCTGGTCGCGTTCCGCATTCACGGCGTCACGCCGCAGATGGTGCACAGCCTGCGGCAGGCCGGATATTTGCCTGACGAAGAGACGCTGGTGGCGATGAGAATCCACGGCGCCACGCCGGAGTGGATGGATCAGCTCAAGCAGCACGGCTACGAACATGTCGATCTCGAAAAGCTCATTGCCTTCCGCATTCACGGCGTGTCGCCCGAGTTCATCGGGAAACTGCAGGACCTTGGCTACTCTCATCCTGATCCGGAACAGCTGATTGCCATGCGCATCCACAACGTGACGCCGGAATATATCGCTGACATGCGCGCCCGCGGCATGCGCGACCTCACCATCGACCAGCTGGTCAATATGAGAATCCGCGGCATCGACTAGCGGCTCGAGGATCGCCGGCTGAAACGCGAATTAATGAGGAACGAAAAAGGCCGCCATTTTCGTGGCGGCCCTCTTATTGGCTGTTACGCTCTAGTGCGTGAACGAGAAATTCAGGCCGGTGGTGATGACTATGTCGTCGGTTTTCGTGTCAGTGGGCGGGTTCGAAACGTAGATCGCGCTGAACTGGTTCTGCCACCCGAACCACTTGGCGATCTTCGTAACCGTCCCCAGACTAAACGTGGCGCGATATTCGCCCGTCTGTTGCAGGTTGGGATAGATGTAGAAATTCTGCGTCACAACAGTGCTCTTGCCGAGTTTCTGATTCAAGGTTTCGCCGAGGGTTAACGCCGCGAAACGATGGGTGACTCCATAGGACTCAAACTGCCCCGTGGGCGTGGTTGAGGGAGGAGTGGGCGGCACTGGTGCACCGTTGGAGTAGGTTTCGTGCGTGTAGTTGCCCCCACCCAGAATATCCAGTGCCGTCTGCGCACTCTTGATGGCATGGAAGCCAAAACCGCCGCTGTAAACCTGCCGCAGGTCCAGATACTGCAAGGCATTGGCCATATAATCCGCCGCGCCGAAAACAAAGAGCCGAGGATTCACGTTCCGGTCGTAGCGGAAGCCTCCGGTCTCGAGATTTGCAACAGTGCTAGGACTGGCAAGTTCGTTCTTTGTATCAATGGAAGTCGCATAGAGTGTGATCTTATCGTGCAGCGTCGGATGGGCCGCGTTAAAAGCCAGCGCCAGGTTCTCGGTTTCGCTGTTGCCGCGGGCGAGCGAGAAACCCACGTTCGCACCGCCATTCCACCCATGCATCAGGCCCGGGTGCAGCGACTTCTGATAGGCCGTTTCCTCGGCGTCGTTGCGGATGACGGTCACGTCCGCCGTGGCGGCCTCGACCGTGCCGGCCGGCTTGGTGGCGATGTCAATTTTGCCGTCCGTGGTGGTGACGGGGCCGACTGCGGTCTTGCCGTCCTTCAGGGTGACGTGCAGATCCTGGTCGGTTTTGATCTCCTGAAACGCCGAAAACTGAAGCGTCACATCGCCGGCGGCTTCAGTGTGCACCACCAGCGTTTTGCCGTCGGACTTCACGATCTTGCCCGTCAGGCGATCGCCGTTTTTCAAGGTAATCTGATCCGCCAGCAGAGCGGACGACAGTCCTAGAAACACAATTAACGTCAACAGTTCGAACCTACGCAACACAACGACCTCCACATTGAGAGTTTTTAGAAATAAAAAGCGTTGGAATCCCCAGGGTATTTGTGGAACGGAAAATGAGACAGCGACCAAGCGGCGAAGTCTGCCACCAGAGGGTATTGCCCGCATGATTCCCCAACGGGATCGGGTCAGCCCTTGGTTTCGGTATTCTTGCTCTGCTCGCTCGAAGGCGGCGACGCGCCTTCTTTCATGCCTTCTTTGAGGGCACGAATGCCCTCGCCCAGGCCTTTTCCGAGTTCAGGCAGTTTCTTCGGGCCGAACACCAGCAAAGCGATAAAGAAAATCACCAGCAAGTGCATCGGTTGAAATAGACCTTCGAACATTGAGCCTCCAAGGCACTCACTACCTATTGCGAATCATACGCTATCGAACGGCGCGGGGAAAAGTGCACGCCCCGGCGGGCCTTTCCACAGCTGCTGTGATCTTTTTATCCGATTCCGGGCAAGCCCTCGATGAAGCTCTGCACGGAGGGTTGTGATTGCAATCACAACCGGGACGGCCTGCCCCACGGCCCATCTGGCCGTCCGATTACGAATTCAGTTACCTCCGTGACCTTACCGCTGCCTTCCCCGGCGGGCTAATGTCTGTGGAGGCGTTTCCAAGAGGATTTCCCTCAAAAGCCGCCAAGGCAGGCCTGTCCCGGGCAGCCGGGCCGAGTTCTGCCGCCAATTTTGCGCCGTCGGGGAGACCGGTGAGAATCAAGGCGTCACGATTTCTGTGCTTCGTCGTTCTGGCAGCCGCGACGGCCCATGGTCTTGATGCTCAGCCCCTCGCCCAGCCCGTTACGACGACCGATCTTGTAGCGTGGCTGACCGGAGGAATGTCGAGCGCCAAGCTCGCAGGGCTGGTTCAGGACCGCGGCTTGGCCACGCTCCCGACCAACACTGAACTTCGCCAACTCGAGTCGGCTGGAGCCGGCAAGGAACTGATGCGCGTGGTGAGCTCAGGAAACGCGCAGTCTGCCCGCATCGGACCGGCGATTCCGCCAGCCCTCTTGAGCGCTCTGGCTTTGGCCCATCAGCAGCGTTTCCATCAGGCCGAACTGCAATTGCGCGAGGCTCTGGCCGCTGACGCCGACAATTCCGCCCTGCATTACGCGCTGGCCACGATACTTCGCGTGCAGGAGCAATGGGACGATGCCTTCGACGAACTGAGCGAAGCCACGCGCCTGATGCCCGATTTTCCCGAAAACCACAGCGCGCTGTCCTATATGTTTTACCTGCTTGACGACGGCCCGAACGCGATCGCTGAAGCCCGCACGGCGCTCAGCATCGACCCGAAAAACAGCGACGCATATCAGTACCTGGGGCTGGGACTTTACTCGGCCGGCCAGTACCAGGCGGCAGTTCACGCCTACGCCGAATCGGTAGCGCGCGATCCGAAGAACGCCGACACGTACTACGACATGGGCATCGCCCTGCATGCCGCGGGCGAAGCTTCTGCCGCCCTCGCGGCCTATGAGCAGGCCATTCGCCTGCGGCCCGACTTCTGGGAGGCTCACGCCAACCTCGGCCTTACCTTGCACGAACAGGGAAATCTCGAACAAGCGGTCGCCGAGTACCGCGAAGCCAAGCGCATTGCCCCGGGTGAAGCCTCGGTCCGCAACAATCTCGGAAACACCTACTGCGATCAGGGAAATTTTGACGCGGCGATTGCGGAGCTGACCGAGCTGTACAGGCAGCATCCCGAATGGGAGCAGGGACACCCCTGCCTCGCCAGCGCCTACATGGCCAAGCAGAAGTATGACTCGGCGGTCGACGAGCTGCGGCTGGCGTTGCGGCAGAATCCGACTGGCTCAGCCGAGCACCGCATCTTAGGGCAGGTGTTGCTTATGGACAACAAGCCCGAAGAGGCCTTGCGAGAACTGCGCCTGGCGGTTTCGCTCGCCCCTGATTCCGACGTGGCTCATCACATCCTCGGCACGGCGCTGTTTCAGCAGCAGCAGCTGCAAGCCGCGGAAAAGGAGTTCCGCGAAGCGCTGCGGCTCAACGGCTCCGCCGACAATCATTTCTCGCTGGCTGCCTGCCTGATGACGATGGATCGCTACGAAGAGGCGCTGGCGGAGCTCGATACTGCGGCTCGGCTCGACCCCAGCCGCACTCTCTACCGCGCCCGCCGCGAAGAGCTCCTCAAACTGATGAAGGAACCCAACTCGCGCTAGGCTGCAAGGTCCGCCCGGCCAGTGGCGAAGCATGTACTACGGTGTTTAGCCAAGGCCGACGGCGGTTATTAAACTGGAAATACTCCCACGTTCCGACAGGTCGGGAACGGAGTTATTCAGTCCCCGAATATTTTGAAGTGCAGGAGTTCCCCATGGCAGTGAATGCGCCCCGACCGCAATCGCCCACCGCAAGTGCAGCGGCTCAAGCTGTGTTAGCCCGGCCGGCTGTTCGCCCCATCGAGCCTTCGTCTGCGGCGGGCGCGGAGGCTCCGCACAAGTGCTCCGGATACGGTCTGCCGTGTGCCAAGTGCAAGCTGTACTATCCAGCGGAGCTGGATACCTGCCCCACATGCCATCACAATCAGCGGGTGTCGCCGGTCTCGCCGGCAACACGCTCCAGTGTGAGTCAGGCCGCGCCCAATCCGGTGCCCAACAGCGCTACCGTGGAGCAGGAGCGCGAGGAATTTCTCCGCCAGTTCAAAACGCAAATGCAGCGGACGCACGCCGAAGTCACGAAATCGGCGAAATCAGTTTGCAAGCAGCCGGGACATCAACCGGGCGATCCGGCGCATGCGGAAGTCTGCAAAGCCTGTTACGATCGGCTGCAGGAGCGCGTAGACGTTTTCGAGGCCGCGCTTCATCTCGACCTGAAGGAAGCCACCCAGATCGTTTACGACGCGGTGTGGGCCGACTCTTCAGACCCCTCTAAGACCTACGAGAACGCTGCCAGCGCGCTGCTGGCCGAGGTACGCAAGCGCGCCGGCATGAGCACGATGGTTCCCTTCCAGCCGCTGTCGAACTAGCCGGCGGGCATCGACCTACTTACTGAGCACCAGCACCACAAAACTGCCGGGGACGATGGAGCGCCGCGGATGCGGACTATCCGGCGTTGGGGCCGGCGGCGGGCCGAACTCGGCGGTCACAACAAAAACATTGTGGGTCTTCTCGTCCAGAGCCATGGTACGGGCTCCGCGCTGCGTGGGAACGCTTTCAGCCACGCTGAACTTATCCGGCGATTCCTCTTTCACCACCGTGAGGACTCCCTCGCCGCACGAGGCGAACGCCATGCTGGTGCCCGGATCGAACCACGTTGCGTCCACGCCCTCGCCAATCGCCGGAGTGGCCAGCACCTTGCCGCTGTCAGCATCCACCACGGCCATCATCTTGTTGCCGCAGCCCGCAAACAGCCGCCGGTTCCTACGGTCGATCGAGAGCCCGCTTGGCTCTTCGCACGGCGCCAGCGGCCACTTCGCCTTAATTTCCAGCTTGTTGGCATCGATCGCGACTAGTTCGCTCTTGTCCTCGATGTTGACGAAGACTTCGCCCTTGGCGTCGCTGGCGGCGAATTCCGGCTTGCCGTCCAGCTTGATCGTGCCCAGCACTTTTCCGCTTGCGCCGTCAACGGCGGTCGAGTCCTGGCTGCGGCCGTTGAAGGTGAAAACACGCTTGGTGGCCGGATCGTAGAGAATTGCGTCAGGATTGTCGCCGACCTTCACCTTGCTGCTGGCGGCGAGCGTCTTGATGTCGAAAATGCTAACCGTGCCTTCGCGGCCGTTACTGGTGAAGCCGCGGCCGAGATCCTGAGCCAGCGCGATTCCGTGTACGCCCTGCGTATCGGCGATGTCGCCCACAACCTTGCCCGAATCTGCGTCCAGCACCATGACGTGCGTGCCGCGCGAAATGTAGAGGCGGCGGGCGGCGGGGTCGGCCGTCAGATAATCCCACCCGCCTTCGCCGCCGACCTTGTAAGTCGCGGTCACGTGATACCCCGGGGCAGATGCAGCCATGAATAGAGCTGCCGCCGGCAGAACCATTGCGCAAATCAACCATTTCGAATTCTTTTTCAGCATGACGCGTTTCTCCTTGTTGCCATGGTGCGTGCGCCACGACGCGTGCCATGCCGACAACCTTACCGGCGCAGAGGGCGCTCATGATTTGAACGGATCGAACCGAAGTAACTTTACCGCATTTCTGTCATCCACCTAGACTCGCAGTATATGGACGTTTCGCCGTTTAATTCGCCTCCGCAGGGAACTGATCCGGAACCCGCGCCAATGGCCGATCCCAGACTGCGTCCCACTCCAGACTACGGGACGCTCGGACCCGGCTCTGACATTCAAGCCGGCGCGGGGGCACCGGCTCAGCAGCCTCGACTGGGCGCGAACACAGGTCCAGCGGTTGCCATTCTGGTGGGAGTATTGATGGCCGGTCTTTTGACCTGCATCGCGCACATGCGGCGATCCAGTTTCGCAACTCCGTTCTCTCCAGATCGTGACGAGACCGAGCACACACCGGCCACGGCCAAGGACTTGCAGCGTTTGGATCAGATGAAACCGCAGAAGCAAGCCGAAGCTCTGCTTGAGCTTGCGGCCGCGCGGAACGATGCCGCCGTAGATCAGATTTCCGCCAGAGTCGACCAGTGGCCGGGAAAGATACGATGGAATCAGCAGATCTCGAACCTCAGCACGATTGCGCTGAATTCATCAGACATGCGCGTGCGCGAGTCGGGCATTGAAGTGGAACTGGCCGCGTACGGACTGCGCAAAAATTCGGCGAGTCTGAATTATGTCCTGCGATTCGCCGATTCGCCCGATCACTCATACAAGGCCTGGGCCCTGTGGGCGCTCGGCCTCTTGGCGAACAGGGGAGTTGAAACGCAACGCGTCCTGCAGAGCTTAGCCGCGCATTTGAAGGATTCCGACGAAGAGTCGCGACGCTGGGCCGCCGAGGGTCTGGCGCTCACTGGCGCCAGTGAAGCCATCCCGCTCCTGCTGCAGACGATGCATGATGATCCGTCGCCTACCGTTCGTGAGCACTCCGCATGTGGAATCGGTGAGGCTGGCATGTTCACCCCCGAGCAGCGGCGCAGCGCCATCCCGCAGCTTCTGAACTACACCGACGATCCCGCCCTCGATGCGCAGACTCACAACTGGGCCTTCCAGGCGCTCGCCGACATTACGCACCAGCAATTGCCTAAAGATTCGGCGGTGTGGCGCAGCTGGTATGAAAATCAGGGATCAGGGGCCAAGGATCAGTAACTTCGTGCGGCGCTAATCCTGACCCCTGGCCCCTGACCCCCGGCGTCTACGTCATTCCGCCATTTTGGCCACGTGCACGTCGAAGCCGGTTTTCGGCAACAGCGAGGTGAGTGCGAAGGCCTTGAATCCGTCACCGTTCACTTCGGTGTGACGATAGACACCCGGCTCGCTCTCAATCGTTTCCTTGCGGCCTTCCATATCCGCTAGAAACTCCTGCGCCTGGCTGGCGCTAACTTCACTGCCCTTTGCGCGCGTTACCACTGCTTCGGAAGCGTACGAGCGCACCAGCTTGGGCCAATATTTCTCCAGCAAATCGGTGCTGGCAAAAATATCGGCCCAAATGATGCGCCCGTTCACCGCCACCACAACGCCTACCGCATGACGATCCCGCAGCTGCCCGATCAGACTTTGATAGTTGCGCTCGATGGGCGCGGCGACCGCGTCCACCTGTTGCTTGACTTCCTCGTTTTCCATGACCTTCGCGTACGAGGTAGTCTGCGCCAGTTCGGTCGGAACCGGCGCACCTGCAGCTTGCACCTCAACCACTTCCGACGCCTGCTGCTTTCGCACCTCGTCCCACACCATTTGCTGATTCTTGTCAGCCATGACCTTGGCACGCACGGAAGGCTGGACCATCAGGGTGGATGGAACACTCGGCCCCCCTATGCTTCCGCCAACGCCGCCTGCCGAACCGTGCGCCGGGCCGGCATTCGCGTACGTCGCCCCTGATGCGTTGAAGTTTTCACTCGTGCCAACCCACCGGCCCGGCTCCACGCAGAACACGTTCAGGTCCACCGGCTCACTTTCCGGAGGAACAATGCGGTCTTTTCCGATCACGCGATCCTGATGGCCTCCGGTAACAACTTCTCCCGCCAGTAGCAGCAGCGGCCGCTTGGAGTTGTTGATCAGCACCAGCGTATTCACCTGCGCGCCATTGTTTCGAATCGACGGCACATAGCGCCGCCGGATCAATCCCTGCGCATTGCCCGCCTCGGTCACGATGACTTCTCCCGAACGCAGGCCTTCGTCGAGAGTCAAGAATTCACCCGTCGGATAACTTTTTGCCGCAACCACGGGAAACACAGTCAGGTTCCCGTGCCGGATCGGCTCCAGCACCTTGTAACCCGGCGCGGGCGTCACTTCACCCGCCCGAGCCTGCCGCTGGTCCGTCAGCACCAGGCCGGACACAATCACCAGCGCCATCAAGCCTAAGAAAATCTTCACTGAGAAAACTCTGGGATTCATAAACAGTCCTCCCCTGGCATATGTCGACGTGCCGGACAAACGCATGGCGACGGAAGCGCGAGTGGCAGTTCCTCGACACCCCGCGTTTTGCCTAGCGCGGGGCTTACGCTCCCGGGTACCCAATCCCCGCGTTACTTGCGGGTTTGAGCAGTTGTGACGCCGGTCCACTCGTGGAAGGAACGAAAATCTGTTCTCGCCTTGCGGCCAAAATTCACACTTCGCGCGTCTAATAAGTTGATAGCATCGAAAGGAACGCAGCGGTTTCAGGAACTATTCCGCTGCTGGCGAGTTGTTACTCATCAGGCCAAGTTAGGAGCCGAGCGCGCCGCACATGAGTTCCAACAAGAGCATCTCCGCTGTGCAGTCGGTGCTGAACGGGCTGCTGCCCGAACTGCACGCAAAGAGCGCTTGCGAAAAGTACGGCCTTACGCGCGAATGGTTCGCGACGATCCTGATCGAGGTAGGCGCAAAGCACGCCGCGGCCGCTTCGGAAGGGGAAGCTCGCACATTCTTCCTGAGCTTGCGGGTAGACGAACTCGCACTCGCTCGCGCCTGCGCGGGCGGCAACAATTCCGCGTGGGAAGTTTTTCTCACCCGCTTCCGGGAAAAGCTGTACCAGTCCGCGTTGCGCATCGCCCGCGAAGATTCAGCCGCGCGTGAACTCGCCGACACTCTCTACGCCGATCTTTATGGCATGAACCTGCGCGAGGGCAAGCGCGTCTCCAAGCTCGCGTCCTACACAGGCCGCGGATCGCTCGAGGGCTGGCTCCGCACCGTGCTGGCGCAGGAGTACGTGAACCGCTACCGCCGCACCAAGCGCCTGGTCAGCCTCGACGAAGAATCCGAAGAGGGCGTGCAGTTCCGTGCTCCCGAGCCGGAGCCGGTTCCGGTGTCAGACGCACGCCTCGCTCAGGCGACTGACGAGGCCCTGGCCTTTCTTTCCGCCGAAGACCGCATGGTGATGAGCGCGTATTATCTGGATGAGCGCACGCTGGCCGAGATTGCCCGCATGCTAGGCGTGCACGAGTCGACCATCAGCCGCAAGCTCGACAAGCTGGCAAAGGCCCTGCGCAAGCAGATCCTGGCCGGTCTGGCGTGCCGCGGAATGTCGCGACGTCAGGCCGAAGAAGCGCTTGAAACCGACGTGCGTGACCTGCAGCTGGATATTCGCCGCAGTCTGGCGCAAGATTCTTCCCCCGCAACGTTCTCAGAAAAGAGGACCGAGGCCCGGGCCCGCGAAGGCGGGGTTAGCTAAGGTAAATGCAGCAGGTTCCAAAAATCGTGCGGGAGCGGCTTCAGGCGGAAGCCCCGTCCGGAGTCCATCCCGATGCCGACGTGCTGACGGCCTACGCCGAGAAGTCGCTGACGGAGCGTGAACGCGTCATGGTGATCGAGCACCTGGCACGTTGCGGCCAATGTCGCGATGTGCTGGCGCTGGCCCTGCCCGAGACTCCCGACACGCAAACCGTCGTCGTACCTGCCCGCAGCGCATGGTTCCGCTGGCCTGCGCTTCGCTGGGGATTGATCGCGGCCGGCATCATCGCCATCGCTTCGCTTGGAGTAGTGCAGTATCAGCGCCGGATATCGCAAACCGCGACCGTGGCCAAGGCTGTGTCGAGTCCCGTTGTTGCTGCGTCGTCCCAGACGCAGCCTTCAGCCTCTTCAGCGACATCGTCTGGTATTGCAGATTCAGCCCGCGAAAAACCTCGCGCGAACGAAGATAACGCGCGGACGGCCGCAAAGCCCGTATCCCCGAAGCTCGCTTCTCCGAATAAAGAAACGAGCGGCACCACCACCACCGAGAGGAAAGTGATCGCACAGGCCGAAGTTCCGCTGCCCAGAGGGGCTTCGAGAGTTCGCTCCAACTTCGGTGGCGCCGTAGTTGGCGGCCCGATGATGCCTAAGCAATGGCAACAGCCGCAGGCCCAAGCGCAGATTCAGGCCTCAGCTCCAGTAATGACCACGCCCAGCGCCAAGCAGCAAGCTGCTGGCATTGGCGGTGGTATCGGCGTGGGTGCCCAACCAACTGCACCTTCTACCCAGCAGGTAGTCGTAGAAGTTGAGAACGCGAACGCACAACTTCAGACCGAGACCCAAGACGTAGACAACCAGATTTCCAACGATCGATATTCGTTATCCAAGGCTAAGGACGCCACGACAGCTCAGGCCCAGCCGGCCTCGCCCGCGTCGGCATCGGTCGCCGCAGGTCCCCTGCAATACTTCCCGCGCTGGGCCATCAACTCCAGCGGTGGACTGCAGCGGTCATTTGACAAGGGCTACTCCTGGCAAGATGTGGACGTGACGGCAAGTTCTGCGCCCGCGAAGCTGGCTCGTGCCGCACCAGCCCCCGGAGGCTTTACCGACAGCTCAACTTCCCTCAAGACCCTGCCCACTCGCCCCGTTTTTCGCGCTGTCGCCGCTATGGGACCCGAAGTATGGGCCGGCGGTAACAATGGGGTCCTGTACCATTCTGCCGACGCTGGCAATCACTGGAGCCGGGTTTTGCCCATTCCTGGTGTGGCTACGGTTGGTGGCGACGTCGTGGCACTAGAGTTTTCCGACCCCCAGCGCGGCAAGATCACAACCTCCACCCGCGAGACTTGGACCACCGGGGATGGTGGCCAGACATGGAAGAAGCAATAGCAGGCCTCATCCCTGTCCCACGCCTGACCAAACCGAGCCGCCTAAACCCTTAGCTGTCAGTAAATTCCATTACGAAAGTGACGTTTACACTCCCATTAGGAGGTCCTAACATCGATCTCGTGGTTTGGCAGTTCTGGGGGAGGGCTGCCGGGGCGTCCTGGACTGAAAAGTCGAGGGCGCTTTTCTATTCCTAGCCGCCGGGATTCACACGCGGCGCAAGGGCAGCACCATGCTCTCCTCGTCAATGTAGTGGTCGCCAACCTTCAAGGCTCGAGGCTCCCGGCCAAACGGCTCAAATCCAAGTGCGCGGTACAGTCTGTTTGCCGCCACCTGCGTCGCCGCTACCGAGACCAATATCTGGTCAAGGCCCTCGCTCGCGGTAGCGCGTTCTAGGATCTTCTGCAGCATGTTTCGGGCGACACCCTTGCCGCGTTTCTCTTGTGTCACATATACGCCCCAAACATGGCCTTTGTGTCGCGTCTTCATCCCGGTTTCGCGATAGAAACCGGCCATGCCGGTCATCCTGCCATCCTCAAAGGCACCGACGATAAAGAAATCCGTGCCACCCGAGGACAGACGCTTTCTGACATCACCTTCTTTGAGCGATTGCTGGTCTTCTGCCGACGCGCTGAAACCCTCCGGATCGCCTCGAAGCGACTCCAACCGAAGCCTCCACCACTCGCCGGCATCGTCAGCCGTCAGAAGGCGGATTTCCATCGTCAAGTCTTTCTCCTCAAACACACTCTCCAGCCACAACTTCGTATACTATGCCGTTCCGAAGAAAGCCGCCGCCTGAGGCCATGCCCGGGGACCCCCTCCTGCGACTTTCTGCGCGGCACCAGCATCGAATGACAGTGCTAAAATGAATGAGCCGAACCCATAGGGGACGCATTCATACAGACCGCCCGCCTGAGTATGTCGGCTGGGCCTTTATTACGAGGAGAAACAATGGCAGGTAATGGAATCGTCGAAGTGACCGATGCAAACTTCGACCAGGATGTTCTGAAATCGGATAAGCCCGTTCTGGTGGACTTCTGGGCAACATGGTGCGGCCCTTGCCGCGCGATCGCCCCGATCGTCGAGGAACTGGCCACTGAGTATCAGGGCAAAATCAAGATCGGCAAGATGGACGTCGATTCGAACACCGCGACACCCATGCGCTACAAAGTGACTGGCATTCCCACGCTGCTGGTCTTCAAAGGCGGACAGGTCGTCGAGCAGTTTGTCGGCTACAAACCGAAAGATGTCCTCACGCAAGCCCTGAACAAGCACGTCGGGTAAGGCTCTCAGCCTTCAGCTCTCAGCAGTCAGCGAGAAACAACGCCCGGGGAGAATTCCCCGGGCGTTTTCGCGTCTGCTTGAGAGCAAAGCGTACTACAATGCACGGCGATGCTCCACCGATTCCTAACCTTAACGGCGATCGCAATCACCTTCCTAGCATTGCTGTCGTATGCCGAGGACGTGGCCCCGAGCCTTAACCAATACGAGGGCAAGATTTTGATCCTCAGGGGCTTTTACTCCGGGTCTCGACTGCATTACGACGGGGCAGGTAATCCTGGCGCTGCCTCTTCTGGAGACTGGACGACGGACGGTTTCGTGTATCTGCATGAAATACGCGTTGAGGGCCAGACACTCAAGATCAAGGCAAGCCGACAGGTCGTGGTCAGAGAAAAGCAAGGCTTCCGCTTTCAGGAGAGCAATCCGAAGAAGCTCCGGAAAAACAAAAAGCAGAGTATAGAAATCGAAGCGGCCCTTGGAACTCAGGGTTCCGACCAGATTGACCTGGCTCTGTCTCGAATATTTCTCAGCGCGCGAGATAGTTTAGCGGACCTGGTTCCTAGCTACTGGCAAATCTGCGTTTCCGACGGCTTAGCTGGTAAGAACGAAGCTTGCCGCTTCTCGGCAGAGCTAACGTCCGTTCCAGGCGTCGCTCCGTTGAGCGCTAAGAGCCCCGTGAATGAATCCTCATCCCGTGCCCCCGAGGCGGAGGGTGAGGACCGTGCCATTGGCGAACTCTCTAAAATCGGGAAGGGCGTAAGCCCGCCAAAGGCGCTCTATCAGATGGACCCAGAGTTCACCGAGTCCGCACGCGAAGCCCGCTTCCAGGGGGTGGTTACTTTGATGTTGGTTGTTGACAAGGACGGGCAACCCAAGAACATCCATATCGTCAGTCCGCTCGGCTTCGGCCTTGATGCCCAGGCGGTTCGCTCCGTAAAACAGTGGAGATTCAAACCAGCTGAAAGGGACGGGCAGCCTGTGGCTGTGGAGATCGGCGTGGAAATCGACTTCCACCTGTACTGAGAAGAACCAGGCCCTCTGGTCCCTGATCCCTAACCCCTGCCGTTAGTACTTCCTTAGCACCCCGATCACTCGCCCCTGCACATCCACTGACGCTGCGGGTACGATGATCGGCTTCATGTTCACGTTCGAAGGCTGCAGGCGGATGTTGTCGCCTTCGCGGTAAAGCCGCTTCAGCGTGGCGTCGCTCTGATCCACCAGTGCGACGACGATGTCGCCGTTGTGCGCCGTGCGCGTCTTCTCCACCAGCACGTAGTCGCCGTCGAGAATGTGCTCATCCTGCATGGACTCGCCGCGGACCTCGAGCACAAAAACTTCCTTCGACCGCACAAAATCCGCAAGCGAAATCGTCTCCGGATTCTCAACCGCCTCGATCGGCTGCCCCGCGGCGATGCGCCCCACCAGCGGCAACACCACTGCCGTGTTGACACTCATCGCTTGTTTCAGCCTTCCCTTCGGCGGCAGCAGATCAATCGAGCGGCTGCGGTTGTAGTCCCGGGTGAGCAATCCCTTTTTTTCCAGATTGGTCACGTGCTTGTGCACGGTTGCCAGCGAAGACAATTCCAGACCTTTGCCAATCTCTTCAAACGAGGGAGAATATCCGTGCTCGGCGACAAAGCGCGAAATGAAGTCATAGACTTGCCGCTGTCTGCGTGTGATGGCCATGGCCAATTATTGGCGAACATAAAGCGAAAAAGCAAGGGAAATTTGGTTTGCGGAAACCGAGGGCTGAAACTTTTTGCTCGGTGCTCACTCCAATCTGCCAGACTGAGTTGCATCGCACTGAACCAAGTGACAGCAACAGGGGCTCCAAAAGTGGGGGAACCAACAATGGCGACTTCATCGGTTTCGTTTCGTCTGCTCGCGATTGTCGTGGGCCTGCTCACTGCCGCGGCGTGCACGGCCAGCGCCGGGACTCCTGCTATAGCCGTTCCCGCCCCCGCGGTGGATAGCCCGCGCACCACAGCAGCGGGTCAGCAGACAGCAGTTGTTGCTGGAGGGTGCTTCTGGGGCATTCAGGCCGTTTTCCAGCATGTGAAGGGCGTGATTCGCGCCACGTCGGGCTACTCCGGTGGCTCAAAGCGAAACGCCGAATATGAAATTGTCAGTACCGGCGAGACCGGCCATGCCGAATCCGTCGAGATTGTATACGATCCTTCGCAGATCACGTACGGCGAACTGCTGCATGTTTTCTTTTCGGTGGCGCACGATCCCACAGAACTCAACCGCCAGGGCCCGGACGAAGGCACGCAATATCGCTCGGTGATTTTCTACGCCAACGATGAGCAGAAGCACATCGCCGACGCCTACATCGCGCAACTCGACGCAGCGAAAATCTTCCGGCACAAGATCGTCACCCAGGTCGTTCCGCTGAAGGCGTTCTATCCGGCCGAGGCGTATCACCAGAACTATGCGGCTCTGCATCCCACTCAGCCCTACATCATGTTCAACGATGCTCCCAAAGTCGAGCACCTGAAACAGCAGTTTCCCGATCTGTACACTGGAAAGTAGGAGGCGTCATGTTTGATTCCGATTTCGATCGCGAAGGACGCGGCAAACTGAATCGGCGCCTGTTTCTGACCAGCGCCGCCGCGGCCATCGGCGGACTGACATTGTGGCAGTGGAAAATGCCCTTGCTGCTGGGCGCCGAATCGGCCGGCGAGAAGGATCTTCCCAAGGAAGTCACCGTAGTTCTGTTTGACGACTCCGGCAAGAAGCTGAAAAAGGTGCAAATTCCGCGCGTGGTCAAGACCCTTGATGAATGGCGCAAGCAGCTCCCGTCGGGCGTCTTCGACATTACGCGCAGGGCCGACACAGAGATGGCCTACACGGGCAAGTACTGGAACCTGCACGAAAAAGGCATCTACCGCTGCATCTGCTGCGACAATGCGCTGTTTGACTCGATGACGAAGTTTGATTCTGGCACGGGCTGGCCGAGTTTCTGGGCGCCCATCGCCGATCAGAACGTCACGGAAAAACGCGACGGCAGCCTGGGCATGATCCGCACAGAAGTGCTCTGCACCGAATGCGATGCTCACCTCGGCCACGTCTTTGACGACGGACCACAACCGACCGGCCTGCGCTACTGCATGAACTCGGCCTCGCTGCGCTTTGTAAAAAAAGCGTAGCAAGCCGGCCCCACCCGATTCGCAGTATCGCCGCTTAATCCCGCTGCCGCTAAGCAGTGAGCGACAGGCTCGAAGCCTGAAGGGCCGCACTCTGCGCCGTAATCAAATCACTGTTCAGGGCAATCTGATTGAGATCCTGCTGCACTGAGCCATAAGCCTGCTGTGCCGACGACGAGCTTGTGCCTTGAACTGGTTGCCCCAACTGGCCAAGCGAAGGGGAGTTGGCCGTCTCGGAGTCTGAGTCCGCGTCTGAGTTCGCATGCACATGATGATGGTGCCAGTGCCCATGAGCCCACGATGCCGACAGGTTTGACGAGCCACCTGAGGACGCACCGTCGATTGTTGAACTGCCAGGTGTCGCCACCGTACCGACGGCCGTAGGGTTCGGCGGTATGGCACCCGTCTGCTCAGTTGAAGAGTTTCCGGCTTTAAACTCCTGCGCCAGCCACTGAAACTGGTTCTGAATCGGTTGCTGCTGGTTTTGTCCGTTCACGATGCTCTGATTCGCAAAGCTGCTGCTCGAAATGCCCGCAACTGACATGTGAAGTTCCTCCCGTGCTGTCGCGAGGGAAATTGCACGTGCTCCGCCAACCTTCTCCAGCCACGGCTGCCGCGGGAAGTGCTTGAATTCACTGAGCCGGTAGCGGATAGACGGAAATGGTCAAGAGCGCTGCCCTGCAGCAGGTGCCTACAGAGGGGGCAAGTCTTGCCGAGTCGTGCCTGTGACTAGGGCGCGACTCAAAGTAACGTCAGGGCTGCTTCCAGCATCATCACGCCCCGGTTACGAAGAAGCTTTCAGCCGGCTTATCGTTCACTTTCTCCGGAGCAACATCGGCGGTCACATCTTGCACGAACTCGCGCCGTCGTTCAGGCTGACCTTTGCGTTCTACCTGGCGGACGCGCCGGGTCGGCATGTTACTCGGTTCCAGACTTACGATGCGGCCCTCGCGCACCTGAATCTGAGATCGGAACCAATCGGTGCGGTACATGCGGCCGGCGGCGTAGAAAGTGATGGCGGCAGCAATCGGGCCTTCGAATTCCTCGCTGGTGCAGGCCAGGATGCGTTTGCCCATTTCCTGCGTCCAGGTCGTGCCCCCAACCAGAGGATCATTCAGGCGGCAGCGTTCGAACGGCATGGCATGGCTGAGCTTGCGCAGCTGCAGTAATTGCAGCAAGACCGAGGTCTTCGCCAGATTAGTAACGATAACCTTTGCCTCGGTGGCTGAGACGCGCTCCATCTTGATGTGTAAGTCCGGCGACCATTCGCGCTCGAATTCCTCGCGGGCCAGTGCCAAGCCCTTGTCCGTGGCTTCCACATATCGCAGCGTAGCGCGCGCCAGAATCACACTGAAAAAAGTCGTCACCACCGTGGCGATTACTGGTATGTAGCTGACCAGTGTGGTGAATGGAAGGCGAAATGAATTCACCGTCTGCATGTGCATAGAGAGCACTGCTCCTGCGGACGCAAGTTCGGGGAGGGCGACCGATGCGGCTGAGTCTAGCGGGGGACCTACGGTCGCTCCAGATGCGTTTGGTGTGGGGAGATAATGCTTGAAGGGCCTGCGACTTTAGTAACCATTGCGCTGTTCCGGGGGTCGCGGAAAACCCTACTCCAGCACGCTGTCGTCGAGTTTCTTCTTGCCCCAATCTGCCGCGGCCTGCACGAAGGCGAGCACGATCGGATGGGGCTTCTTGGCGGTCGACGACAACTGCGGCTGGAACAGCGTGGCCAGGAAGAACCTGTGCGTGGGAGATTCTATGGCTCGGATCTCGCCCTGCGGGCCACGCGCGACCACGGGAAATCCAGCTTCCATGGCGGCCCACTCGAACTCCGGATTGATTTCGAAGTTGCAGAAGAACTCTTCCGTCACGACTTCGCGCTCCTTGCCGTAAAACGATTGCAGATACGAACCGGGGCGGAGGCGAATCTCAGGCACCGCTCCAGAAAGCTTGGGCGCGTTGCCTTTCCGGCCGGGAACGGCGCAGGCCACGGGATAAATCACCATGTTCTTGGAACCCGAATTGTTTTCTGCGCTGTCGGCGTCTTTGATCCCAAGCACGTTGCGCGCGAATTCGATGAACGCGTATTGAAATCCGGCGCAGGTGCCGAGGTAAGGCCAATCGCGGCGGCGGGCGAACTCAATGCCCTTGAGCATTCCCTCGAAACTTTTGAAAGGGCTGCCCGGTGCGCCCCAGAGGCCGTCGAACGATTCCAGCCGCTTCTCCGCGCCCGGTTCGAGCAGCGACGGCGTCGGCAGCCACTCGGACTCGACCTTCATCTCGAGCTTGCGCGCGGCATGCTGCAGTGCGTCGTCGGTGGCGTGGTGCGAGCGGGATTCGGTATTAAAATCTCCGAAAATTCCGATGCGGACAGCGTCGCTCACGCGTTGATTGTACTAGACGTGATGTTTGCGACGGCGATGGCCTGCGGGGTCAGGTTTAGATGCGTGGTGCACTGTGATTAATTGCGGCGTCGTTAGAGGCAACGTGATGATCCCTGCGACTAGGCTAAACGAGGTGCACGGCGTTCAGAAACAGGTAAAGGCACATCATCGCCAGCAGGGGCCCTCCCCAGATCATCAGCGTGCACTGCCATTCCAGCGTTTCGGCAACCTCGCGCTGGCTGCGCCAGGAGATGAGGAAAGCCTTATTGTTCGCACCTTTCATGAGCACCACCGGCGGACGAGGATCAAAACTGTTCGTTGCCGCGGCAGATTCGGTGCTGGCAACGTCACTTTGAGCAGAAGACCTCCTGGACGAAGCGTCTTCGACGACCTGCACGCCCGGGGTGCTGATATCGGACGAGGTCACACCGGCAGCCGACCACGCGGCAGGATTCGAGATTCCCGCTTTCACCAGCGCGGCAGCGACTTTCTGTTGCTGCGTCATGTCAGTTGCCTGTGAAGGTCCAGAACCTTGTGATAATTGAATCACCTGCGGACGAGGTGTGGTGGGCGCGGGTGCAAATTGCCGCGCGAACGCCTCCTCTCCTGAGCTTCCGCCGCCGAAGTTGAAAGACAACGCAAACGATCCGCTGGAAAGTGTCGTGGTCTTGCTTAGAACTTCTTGGTCCTGGACCGGGCGCGGTGTGACTTCCACACCGGGATTCTCAGCCAGCGTGCCGAGCACGAACAGCGAGTTCTTCGGCTTGATACAGAACTCCGCGACCTTGATTTTGTTGCGGGTGGCGACACCGTGCCGCGCCATGAATTGGATCACGTTGGCCGGCGCATCATCCCGGCCGGAGAAAAACGACCCATTGAACTCCTGCTCAAAGTCGCGATGCAACTCCAGATCGGCGCCGCGTGGATCGACCAACATGCGCCCTGTGTTGTCGTCCACGTAGAACGGCACGTGCATGCATTCGCCGGCGATCTTTACCCATTGCTTATTCTTGCCCTTCTGCTTGTACTCCCAGACCAGCGTGCGGTAGTAGTAGCAGGGACGCGCGGTAAGGGGCGCGATCATCGTATGAGGGCCAACGGCAAGGCCGTTGATTTCCACCAAACCCATCGAGGCGCTGCGAATTTTCGAGGATGGCGTGTCTGGGATCAGCCGCCGCCGCTGCAACAGCCGGAATCCCCGGATGAAGACCATGATCCCGAACACGAAGCCGAAGGCACAGGCGATGAACAACGTGGCCGGGTCCGAACGCTGTTTGAGAAGAGCAAGGATCATGAACATCATGGCGAAGATCGTGGGACAGTTCGATATTCGATCCGAGGCTCAGAATCGACACTTCGCCCCGTGGTCAGGCTAGCGAAGGAAGTTCTACCGGCGCAGCAGAAAACAGCCCGAGGCACTTACGTTCGTAATGGTCCTCAGCGCGCGGACAGTGGCCCGGTGCACTTCACGCAGACTTGAGATGATTTAGCATCCTGTGCATGATCGCACCAGAGATTACCGCTGAGCAGGTGCTGCAAGCATTTCGCGGCGACGCGCCACGCCTTTTTCTTGGATCGGCGTTTGTGTCGGTAGGTCTTCTGGCCGGAGCATTTGCTGCCATCCGGCGCAAACTCGATCCCCTCCTGATCTACTTTTGTCTCTTCGCTGTGTTGTATGGGCTGCGTCTCTGGCTGCAGTCCGGTCTGTTCCAGATGTCGGCAAATGGATGGGCGTTTTATCCTCGCCTCGCCTTCGGCATTGACTACGTGATTCCCGTTCCAGCCGTTCTCTTCCTGAATGCTACCGGCCTGTTGACCAGCGCCGGTCGCTGGGCAGGAAACTTGCTCATTGTTGTGGGCACGCTGCTGGCGGCAGCCACCTTTACGGCGGGCCCCAGACGATGGTTTGGCCTGATCAACAATGTCGCGGTGATCATCGCACTGACTGTGCTTGCTGTGCAATTTATGCGCCGGTCCGGCGGAGACCGCGATTTCGTTGTTCTCCGCCGCGGTCTGCTGGTTTTTGCAGGAGCAGCCCTGGCGGACAACCTGATCGGCCTGACATCGCGATCCTTGAGGATCGAGCCTTACGGTTTTGCGGTTTTCCTGGCGTCGTTGGGCTATGTCGCGGCGGAGCGCACTCTGCAACGCGACCAGGAACTGGGAGACATCCGCAAGGAACTCGAGGTCGCTCGCCGCATTCAGCTTTCTATTCTTCCGGCAGAGTTTCCTGCGTCGGCAAATTTCCGGGTGGCGGCGCGATACGTGCCCATGACTTCCGTCGCGGGCGACTTCTACGATTTCGTCGTGACTGACGAGAAGCGCGCAGGGCTGCTGATTGCTGACGTATCGGGGCACGGCGTCCCCGCAGCGCTCATCGCCTCCATGGTGAAGCTGGCGGCCACGGCGCAGCGAGCGAACGCGGCAGATCCCTCCGGCCTGCTCTCAGGGATGAATGCCGCGCTGTGTGGAAATACCCAGAGTCAGTTTGTGACTGCGGCGTACGTGCACCTCGACGCGGAGGTCCGCGAGTTGCGCTATTCCGCGGCGGGACATCCGCCGATGTTGCTGCTGCGTGGTGGCGAAATCACCGAAATCGCCGAAAATGGTCTGATGCTGGCGGCGTTCGACTTCGCTACCTATTCCACGGTAGTCCACCGTGTCGAGCCGGGCGACCGGCTGTTGCTTTACACCGACGGAATCGTGGAGGCGGCAAATGCGTCCGGCGAATTCTTCGGGCAGGAGTCGCTGGCAGCTCTCTTGCGACAAACCGCAGGCGTTAGTCCCGTAGACGTCGCAGACCGCATCATCGCCAGCGTGCAGCAGTGGGCGGCGTCGCAGGACGACGATTTGACCGTGCTGGTATGCGACTTCGTTGGGAATGGTGTCCCGGCCTCGAACTAGCGGTGGCTCGGGGCCGGGTTTTGGGCCCTGTTTGTTACTACCATACGTCGCAGCGCTTGTCGGCCGGCCGCACCATGGCCGCGTCCACCTTGCAGCTCCACGCCTTCTGAAATTGCGGCAGGTTCGAAAGCGGACCGATCACGCGGAACTTTGCAATGGGATGCGGATCGGTCTGGATCATCAGGCGCTGCGTTTCGGGACGAGTCTCGTCGCCGCGGAATTGTCCCCACGCGATAAAGAATTGCTGCTCTTGCGTGAAGCCGTCAATCTCGGGGCGTGGCTTGCCCTCGAGCGACTTCTCGAAGGCAAGATAAGCAATCTTGGCGCCGCCCAGATCGCCGATGCTTTCTCCCAGCACCAGCTTTCCGTTGTGGTGAATGTCTTTCTCGATGTAGTAGTGGTCGAACTGATCGACCACGCAGGCCGCGCGCGACTGAAAGTCTTTCAGGTCAGCATCAGTCCACCAGTTGCGGAAGCGGCCAAGAAAATCAAATTGCGCACCCTGGTCGTCGAAGCCGTGCGAAATCTCGTGGCCGATGACCACGCCGATCGCGCCGTAATTCACGGCGTCCACAGCATTCATGTCGAAAGCCGGCGGCTGTAGAATGCCGGCCGGGAAAACGATCTCGTTCATCAGCGGGTTGTAGTAAGCGTCAGAGGTCGGCGGCGTCATGCCCCAGCGGCCGCGATCGACGGGCTTGCCGATCTGCAGGCGATCGTCCAGCTCCACGAACTTGCGGCCGGCGATCATGTCCTCAAAGAACGCATCGCGGCGAACTTCGACATGGCTGTAGTCCTTCCACTTGTCGGGATAGCCGATCTTCGGGTTGAACGTGGCGATCTTCGCCATCGCTTTTTCTTTAGTGTCGTCGCTCATCCAGGGACGGCTCAGGATGTCGTCGCGCATCGACGCGAGCAGATTGCGCACCATCTCCTGCATGCGGGCCTTGGCCGCCGGCGGGAAGTATTTCTCGACGTATTTCTGCCCGAGCGCCTCACCCAGCAACTGATCGGTGGATTCCACACAGCGCTTCCAGCGCGGCTTGATCTCGGTGGTTCCACTCAGGTATTTGTGGTTGAAGGCAAAATCTTCTTCCACGAACGGTGCTGAAAGAGAATCCGCCACCGAATTCAGCAGCTGCCACTTCAGGTAGATTTTCCAGTCGGCGAGGGGCGTTTGCTGAAGCTGCCTATCGACTTCCTGCATGAACTTGGGCTGATCGACGTTCATGTCGACGTCGGTGGGAATGTTCTTGTGCCTGAAGTACCCCACCCAGTCGAAGTGCGGGGCCATGGCCTGCAGTTGCGCGAAGGTCGTGTTGTGGTCGGTGTTAGCCGGATCGCGTAAGGCGACGTTGTCGAGAGAATTCTCTGCGAATTTCGTTTCCATCCCCATGATGGTCTGAGCCGCGGCCGCCGCCGATTTCTGGTCCCATCCCGCGAGCTTCAGCATGGTAGTGACGTGCTCGATGTATTTTTCGCGCGCTTCCTTGAAGCGTGGCTCCGGCTTCAGGTAGTAGTCGCGGTCGGGCAGGCTGAGGCCGCTGGCGGCGAAATCGGCCAGCACCCACGACGGCTTGTGGAAGTCTTGCTGGCTGCCGAAGGCGAAAGGTGCGTTCACGATGATGTCGTGCAACTCGACCATCACTTTCTGCAAAGACGCCATATCGCCGGCGGCATCGATTTTGGCGAACCAGGGCTTGACCGGCTCTAGGTCGCGCGCATTGGCGCGCGACTCATCCATGCAGGCGCCGTAATAATCGCCGATGATTTCTTCGTTGCTGCCTGTGGGAGCGGTTTTGTCGGCGGCGGCCGCTTCCAGAATCTCCCGCAGTTTGTCTTTGGCCGTCTCGCCCGCTTGCCAGCGCTTGCTCCATTTCGTTTGCGAAGGCGGGATGGGATTGTTCGCCCGCCACGTGCCGTTGGCAAATTCGTAGAAGTCGTCACAGGGTTCGGCTTTGCGGTCGAGATCGCTGAGATCAATGCCGTGCAGAGAGCTGGTTTGCGCAAACAAGAACGACGCCGAGAACAGGAACACGAAGGGCAATGCCAGCCACCAAGCTTTAAGAGCGCGCATAAGTTCCTCTTTCCAAAGCTTCAAATCGCCGCGGATCGAACATTGGTATCGAACATCGGAAGGAAGCGGTAGCCATTGTAGACGAACCGCTCGGGAAATGTTGTGATCGAGGGCGTTGCAGTGGCTTCCCCGCGGTCTTTTGAGCCGGTCTCTGCGCATCGAAATTACATGCCCGAGACTTGCTTGTCGAGGTGAGCCAGGACCTGAGGCCACGCTTTTTCGTGCCTCACTCTCGATTCCTCGTCGGGAAAGCCTGCGTGAGTGAGTTTCAGGTGCGTGCCGCTATCCTGCGGCCGTAGCTCGACGGTCACGACGGTCTCTGCCCCACGCGTGGCGGCCGTCAGCCAAGTCATCTCCACCAGCCGGCCTGGATTCAGGCGCAAGAATCGCCCGTAGTGAGGATGCCGCTCGCCTTCGAAATGCGTCTCGAAAAAGAATGGGGCGTCGACCTCGCCCTTCATCAACACTGAGCCCGGAACTGCAAACCAGCGATCGAATTCTTGTGTCCACGCGCGAAACAGAGCCTCAGGCGAGGCTTTCATCCTGCGTTCGCAGATCAAGCGCAAAGGCCGGGAGGAAAGATCAGGCGGAGGCGGAGATGCCATGCGTTGTTCTCCGAGGGATGACAAAAAACATACGGCGTCGCCGTCGGCAAAAGCAAGACCGTAGGGATTGCAATTATGCTTCACCCGTCCAGCGAAGCATTAATCCTCGCTCAGGATGACAGGTTGTAAGTCGGAGATGCGGGGCCAGAGGTCTGCGGTTTATCCACCGGCCTGCGATTTATCCACCGGCCTTCAGTTCGTTCAAAACCTGCTTGGCGATTTCCTTCAGCGTTTCGAATACGCCGACGCCCTGGAAGGCGACGGCTTCGATAACCGGTTCGTTTTTCTTGCGGAGTTCGGTCGAGAGCAGGTCGACGGGAAGAATGTTAGGCAGGTCGCGCTTGTTGAGTTGCAGCACATAAGGAATCTTGTTGAAGTCGTAGCCGTGCTCTTTCAGGTTGGCCATCAGGTTGTCGAGGGCTTCCACGTTGGCGTCCTGGCGCTGCTCCTGCGAATCGGCAACGAAGACAATCCCATCGACTCCGCGCAAGATCAGCTTGCGGCTGGCATCGTAGAAAACCTGGCCGGGGACGGTGTACAGGTGTATACGGGTTTTAAAACCGCGCACCGAGCCGAGGTCCAGCGGAAGAAAGTCGAAGAACAGGGTGCGCTCGGTTTCGGTGGCCAGCGAGATCATTTTACCCTTCTGCTGGTCCGCGGTTTTCTGGTAAATCAGCTGCAGATTCGTGGTCTTGCCGCCCAGACCGGCGCCATAGTACACGATCTTGCAGTTAATCTCGCGGGCTGCGAAGTTGATGAAACTCAAAGGCTTTCCTCAAGGCGGGCACACCCTCGCGGGCGTTCCGCGCACACCTATGTCCTTTCGGAGGCTCGCCGCTTTTATATCACAGGGCGCACATCGAAGGCAGGTTACTCACGTGACCCCCCACCAAGGAGCGACAAAGTGTAAATCGTTGAGGTCATTGGAAAACGCCCTAAGGAAGTCTCGAAGACGGGCTACCGCGCGGTCGGGACCGCATAATACCCGTCTTTAGCGGTCACTTTAAGTCCCTTCTTGTGAACGATGACTTCGACGCTGCGATAGGCGGAACTGCCCCCAACGGCTTGAGGAACATATCCCAAGGTGTACTGATTCCGTGCGTCAGAGGCGATCTCTACATAGGCTTTTTCAATGGTGTTCCGCGTAAGTTCCCCGTAGACCTGGCCGCCGCCGGTGGCCGCCGAGTATTTGGGCAGAAGGTCGCTGTAGCCCTGGCCTTTGATATGGAACCTCTCGATTTGTTTGATGATGGGCACTGTTCCGACGTCGACCACGACCCCTTTTACCTGGATATCGCGGGTCTGCAAGACCTTCAGCACGTCCCTGTAGCTAGCCTGACTGCCAAACTCGCGGCCGTCGCTAATCACGAAGATCACCTTGCGGCGGCCTTTTTCGCGCTTGCCCAGATCCAGAGCCGCGCGCAGGATGGCGTCATTCAAAACGTGGTTTTCCTTGGGAGGGCCAATGTTGCCCGGCGTCACTTCTGGGCCTCCGACCGGCATTCCGTTCACGATAGGACCATTGTTGGCCAGCGGCCCGTTCAAGACCGGCGGGCCGTTGCTATGGCCGCGTACCAGTTTCATTTCGTTCAATGCCGCGGTAAGCCTCTGGCTGTGGCCAGTGAAATCGACGACTTGGCTGACGGTGCTGCTGTAAGTATAGAGCGCGACCTCGTCGTAGGGGCTGAAGGCTCCGACCAGGGCGGAGTACGTCTCGTTAATCTTCTGCAGGTCAACGTCCGGCATGCCGACGTCGAGCAGGATGGCAACAGACAGGGGATAAGGATCGGTGGTGAAGAAGGTAAGTGTTTGAATCTTGCCGTTTTCTTTTACCGTGAAATCCTTGGGTGCAAGGCCATACACCGGTACGCCGTCAGAGTTCTTCACCGTCACAGGGACCTGCACAAAGTTGACAATGACGGGAATTGTGTAGAGCTTCTCTTCCGGGTTCAGCTGATTGCGCGGACCCGTTCCGGGCGGCAGGGTTTGAATCGGGGGCATGGGGGGCGGCGGCGTGGTTTCGTTCGTCGGAGCTTGTCCGGGCGCGTCCTGACCCGCACCGTTCTGATTCGGCTGGGCATGGCTGCTCGACTCCTCGGACGCCTGCGGATCGATTTTAGGCGGCGGCTGCACGGTCGAAGGAGCGTCGGGGATGTTCTGGTCCTGTAGGGCCGCAGGCTGCGATTGAGCAGAACTCGCGCCCGACTGCGCCTGCAACGCGGGCCGCACCAGCCCAAACCCAAAGACAAGGGCCAGAACAGCCAGCGCCAGTTCGTTTCTCCATCCTCTTTCAATCTGCCCTATTCGACCCTTGCCCATAGTTGCGGAATCCATGCGCGTGAAAATACGCCCATCTTTGGGATGCCTGATATTGCCCATTTGGTGCATCTAAGCTACAGGATTAGACTAACAAAGAATCGAGAGAGAATCCCCGGATGCCTAAACTTTCCCTGTTTTCGTCCAAAGCCCTGCCTGCTCTTGCGCTGGTTTTCGTTCTGGCAGCCCAACTCCTGACCGCTCAGCTTCTGGCAGCTCAGCAGGGGAGCGCCGCACAGCCCTCTCAAAATCAGCAACCGGCCTCCGGCCCGTCAGGTTCGGGCTCGCAGAACCCCGCGGGCCAGTCCTCCGCCGACCAGTCCCAGGAGCCGGCCGAGACTATTAAGGCGAACGTCAACGTGGTGCAGGTCTTTTTCAACGTGAAGGACAAGCACGGCACGCTGATTCCCAACCTGACGAAGGACGATTTTGAGGTCGCGGAGGATGGCAAGCCGCAAACTATCAAGTACTTCACCGCAGAGTCGAATCTGCCGCTGACTTTGGGCATCATGATCGACACCAGCTACAGCCAGCACAACGTCCTCGGCATGGAAAAGGAGGTGGGCGGCGCTTTTCTGAAGCAGATTCTTACAGACAAAGACGAGGCGTACGTGATCGACTTCAACGTCGACGCCAGCCTTGTGCAGGACTTCACCCGTGATGTTCACCGTCTACAGAACGCCCTCAATAAAGTCAAAATCAACGCCGGCTACACCACCGGTCCAATGCCTGGCGCGGGAGGCAATCCCGTCCCCACCGCGCCCGCACGCGGAACCGTGCTCTACGATGCCGTGTATTTATCCGCACATGACATGCTGGCGAAGGAAGTCGGCCGCAAGGCCATGATCCTGCTCACCGACGGTCAGGACGAGGGTAGCCAGCTCAAGATCAAGGACGCCATTGAAGCCGCCCAGAAGGCAGACGCAATGATCTACGTGCTCTTGTGCGCCGACCCGGGATCCTATTTCAGCGCCGGCATGTCATACTCGGGCGAAGGAGAAATGCGCAAGCTGACCGAGCAGGTGGGTGGCCGAGTGATCAACGTGGGCAACAAGTTCGACAAGCTGCGAGAGGCCTTCGACCAGATCGCCGCAGAACTGCGCAGCCAGTACAACATCGGCTACACGCCGACCAACCTGAAGCTCGATGGCAGCTACCGCAAGCTGGAAATCAAGAACAAGCAGAACTACAAGATCCAGGCGCGCGCCGGATATTACGCAATCGCCTCTCAGGACTAGAAAGTCACCCCTGGCCTCCGCGACTTCCCCTGATACACTCTTGGGCTGATAGACTTTTGCCCCGGAGGTCTGCCATGCCCCATTTCTCCCGCCGCGCATTCATGCAATTGTCAGCAGTTGCCTCGGCCGCAGCTGTGTTTCGCGGCATGGGCGAGGCCCAAATGGCCGCTGTGGCGCGGCCGGCCGTGCATTCGGCCAATGCCGTCATCATCGACTCGAACGAGAATCCGCTTGGCCCATGCCAATCTGCGCGCGAGGCAGTAGCCGGCATGATCCCGCACGGCGGGCGCTACCAGTTCAATCTGACCAACGATCTCGCCGCGCTCTTCGCACGCACGGAGGGCCTTGACCCTGAGTGGGTGCGGCCGACAGTCGGCTCGACTCCGGCGTTGAGCCTGGCGGTTCTGGCTTTCACCTCTGCGAAGCGGAGCTACGTAACAGCAGATCCAGGATACGAACAGGGAATGAACCTCTCTGCAAGTATCGGCGTGCGCGTGGTGAAAGTTCCGCTCACGTCAACCTATGCTCACGATGTGAAAGCCATGCTCAGTGCCGCGCCGGACGCAGGCGTTTTCTACATCGCCAGTCCGAACAATCCTACGGGCACACTCACCCCGCACTCCGACATTGAATACCTGGTTGCGAACAAGCCGAAGGACTCCATCGTTCTGGTGGACGAAGCCTACATTCACTTCGCCGAATCGGCGCAGTCCGCGATCGACCTGGTGAAGGCGGACAAAGACGTAATCGTGCTGCGAACGTTCTCGAAAATCTATGGCATGGCCGGCCTGCGCTGCGGCTTCATTATTGCCCGCCCCGAGCTGATGCAAAAAGTGATGGAGCACGGCGGCTGGAATCCAATGCCCGTAACCGCCGTCACCGCGGCAATGGCCAGCCTGAACGACGCGCAACTGATCCCCGAACGCCGGCGCATCAACACCGAGGTTCGTCAGCAGACGTTTCAGTGGCTGGACCGCAACGGTTTCTCTTACATTCCATCCGAGTCGAACTGCTTCATGCTCGACACCAAGCGGCCCGGTCAGCAAGCAAGAGAGGCAATGGCCAAGGAGAATGTGCTCGTTGGCCGCATCTGGCCGGTGATGCCGACCTGCGTTCGCGTCACCGTCGGCACGCAGGAGGAAATGGAACGCTTCCAGGCCGCATTTCAGAAGGTGATGAAAAGCTGAGAGCGTTCATGAGCCGACTAGGCGTCGCTGCGTTCGCAGGACTCTGGGGCCGATGGATGTTTAACACCTGTCAACGTGAACTGCCGTTCTCGCTGGACTATACTCGTGGCGTCAATCAGGCAGAGGGCGATTGATGAGGCTAGCGGTACTTCTAATTTGCGGTGCTATCGCGTTCGGGCAAAGCACATTGCCCTCTTCTGAACCGAAAGCGGGGCCTTCTGACTATGTTCGGCTAAGCGAGATTCTGGTTGTCCCTAAGAATGTAACGACCGCTCCCCAAGCTGCAGCGAGCCCCGCCGCGCCCGCTTCCTCTGCGCATAACAGTCCCTCCGCGGTCGGGAAGGACGCTGCTCTTGCCGCCGCCGAAGCCAAGGCGAATGACCTCCTCAAGAAGATTCGCGACGGCGCAAGTTTCGAGGACATTGCCAAGAAATTTTCTGACGGTCCGACTGCCGCCTACGGCGGCGCGATTGGCCAATTCAAGCGCGGCCAGCTTGCCAGGGTCCTCGAAGACAAGGGTTTCGCTATGAAGGTGGGCGATGTTTCCGATGTCATTCGCACAAAACAAGGCTTTACGATCTTGAAGGTCACGGGGGGAGCGCCGCGGCCACCCCGCAGTCCTCCGGAGGCTCCATCGAGGTCGTCAGCGATACTCTGGGTGTGGATTTTGGTCCTTATCTCCAACGCGTCCACGATGTGATTGAAAGACATTGGAAAGCGGTGCTGCCGCCGTCTGTGTTCCCTCCTGTCCTGAAGAAAGGGAGATTACTGATCCAGTTTTCCATCATGAAGGATGGAAGCGTCCAGAAAATGAGCCTGGTCGCCGCTTCCGGCGCCACGGACCTTGACCGCGCGGCCTGGGGCGGGATCGTCGGTTCGAGTCCTCTTCCATCCTTGCCGGACGAATTTATCAGGGCTGGGGGCACGGACCTGGCCCTGCGATGCTGGTTCCGCTATAACTTGGATAAATAGCTGACCCCATTGGCCCGAGCCCGTTTCTGCGAGAGTTTTACTCCACGGCCTCATTCCACCTAACCACCCGCGCCTCCCGGCTGCTCTTGTGCGCCAGCAGAAGGGCGCGCATGGTGCGCAAGGCCTGCTCCGGCGTGACCTCGAATCCTGATCCTTTTTCGATGGCATCGCGAACGTTGGCGTAGAAACCGCGATAGTCTCCGCGCTCGGTTCTCACTTTGCGGGGCTTCTCGTTCACGCGGCTCAGCGTGCCCCAGAGTTCTTCCGGTTCCTCGCCCCAGTGTGCGCCCCAGTCGAGGCCGTCGGGCGGATTGTTGCGCAGAATTTCCTCTTGCGGATCCATCCCGTACTTGATAAACGACCCCTCGGTCCCATGCAGCAGCAAGTGCGGCCCCGGAGCGTAGGCGATAATGCGCGCCCGCAGCGTGGCCCGCAGGTGCGGATATTGCATGATCACGTCAAAAGCGTCGTCGACTTGCGACGTTTCGCGCTGGCGGAGCGCAGAGGCATAAATCGTTTCCGGCTCGCCAAACAGCACCAGCGCTCCATCGATCAAGTGTGGGCCGAGATCCCACAAAACGCCAGCCGCAGGGAAATCTGCCTTCTCCCGCCACGCGTTCGGCTTGGCCTGAAGGCGGAACCGGTCGAAACGCGCTTCATATTCGATGACTGTGCCCAGGGTGCCGGAGGCCACCAGCTTCTTGACCGTGTGAAACGCGCCGTCATAGCGGCGGTCCTGATAGACCGTGAGCAAGCGTCCGCGCTCGGCGGCCAGGTGCACCAGTTGCTCGGCTTCGGCCATGGTGGGCGTGAAGGGCTTGTCGACTACTACATGGCGTCCGGCTTCGAGGCATGCTTTCGTATAAGAAAAGTGCGAGTCGTTGGGCGTCGCCACTACGCACGGGTTGATCGTTTTGTCGGAAAGCAATTCGTCGAGCGTGCGCGCGATGCGAACCTGCGGATATCGTTCCTTCGCTGTGGAAGTGTGGCGCTCGAGAATACAGGCCAGTTCCATGCCCGCGACCCCGCGGATCACGGGCGCGTGAAACGCCTGCCCGGCCAGCCCGAAGCCAATCAGTCCGACTCGTACCATACGTTGGCAAAGCCCTGCGAAGATTCTTCAGCGGTCCTTGAGTCGCCGCACAAATTTCAACCCAGACCAGACCTCGGTGACGGCACACACTTTCACGTCCACTAATCCCGCGGCGAGGCCGATCTCGCGAACCACGTTTTCGTCCAAGTCGCTAGCCACGCCGGAACTTTTCTTTGGCCAGCTCACCCACAGCATGCCGGCGGGAGCGAGCAGCTTTGCAATCCGCTTGAATTCCCTCGTTAGCTCCCCCTTTGAAGTGGTAAACAGAATCGCGAAGTTGAGCGGGGCCTTGCCATCGCGGACAACTTCGCACCCAGCCAGCGGAGCCTTCAATTCCGTCAGCACATCCGATGGCGCATTGACCAGGCGGACGCGGAATCCGTCTTTGATTCCCAGCTTCTTAGGAAGTGGCGTACCGGAATATCCGGGCATCGTGGGAGCATCTTACCCGAAATGATTTGCCGGAGTGTGAAGGGATCTATTGGACCGGTGCGTAATAGCCGCGCCGGGCGCGCACGCGGAGATCTTTCCGATTATTGGCGAGAATTTCGATAGTGCGGTAATGGCCGTCCGCCTTGAAGTCCGCGGGCTTGTAGGAAACAGCGTACTGGCTGCGGAGTTCGTCCTGAATTTCGACGAAGGCGTTCGCCACGTCGCGAATCTGGAAAGGGAAGAATGCGCGGCCGCCGGTGGCATCGGCGATACGTTCAAGCACCTTGTCGCCCGCACCCTTGGTGCCGCTCACGTTCGTGCTGATCGTGTAGACGATGGCCTCCGCCCGCTGTGCCATTTCAATGGCCTCTTCGCGCGTCACGTGGCTCAGGTTGTCCTCGCCGTCGCTAAGCAGGATGACAGCGCGGCGCACCGTTGTTCTCTTCGGAGCCTTCAGCAACTTGTCGCGGCAGGCGTAATAGAGCGCGTCGTAGAGCGCAGTACCGCCGCCGGGGCGCAGCTCGCGCACTCCACGAGCCAGCGCTTCCGTGTCGTCGGTGAAATCCTGCGTGACTTCCGGAGTGGCGTCGAAGCCGACGACAAAGGCCTTGTCGTCACCCCGGCGCACGGTCTGGTTCAGAAATTCAATCGCAGATTCCTGCTCGAACTTGAAGCGGTCACGCACCGAGTTACTGGCGTCAATGAGCAGGCCGACCTGAAGAGGCAGATTGGTTTCCGCATAGAAGCTGCGGATTTCTTCCGGAGGCTTGTTGTCGTCGACCACGCGGAAGTCGTTCTGCTTCATGTCGGTAATGCGCTTGCCGTGTTTGTCGGTTACCGTGAACACAACGTTCACTTCGTTGGTGGTCAGTTTGATGGTGGTGGCAGGCTCGATCGCATCATTGTTGCCTGCTGCCGGCTTGGGCTGATCGGCAGCCGGACTTGCCGGAGGATTGTTGCCGGATGACACCGGCGCTGATTGCGGCGGAGATGCTTCCTGCGTCGCTGCCATCGGAGCCGACGACTGCGCGATCGCACCTGCTGCAAAAAGCGCGAGCAACGCGGCCCGGACTGTGTAGAGTGGAAATCTCATTCCCAAGCCTCTGCTGCTCCCATTATAGCCGCGTCGCTTTGGGCAGGGCATCCCCTTCGATCCTCGTGAGAAATGCTTGAAGTTCGGCAGGCAGCGGACTCTTCAGAGCAATCATTTTGCCGGTCCGCGGATGGGCAAACTCGAGTTGCGCCGCATGGAGAAAATTCCGCGGCAGGGAGATGGTTTTGTCGCGTTTTCCATCGCGAAGCTGCGGACGCAATTCTCCTGGCGCCCCGTAGAGTTTATCGCCCACAACCGGGCGCCCCAGAGACGCGAGGTGAACACGAATCTGATGAGTCCTTCCCGTGTCGATTTTTACTTCCAGAAGGGTGAACTTGCCAAAAGCCGTGTCGAGGCGCCGAAGCACGCGGTAATGCGAGATGGCCTCGCGCCCGCCGGTCTGCGGCGTAGTCATTCGCGTGCGGCGCACACGATCGCGGCTGATGGCGACGGAGATGGTGCCCGTATCCTTCTTCATCCAGCCATGCACCAGCGCGATATAGGTCTTCTTCACGTCGCGCCGTGCGAATTGCGCGGCCAGCTTGCGATGAGATTCGTCATTTTTCGCGATCACGATCAGTCCGCTCGTCTCTTTGTCCAGACGATGCACAATGCCCGGGCGTAATTCGCCGCCAACATCTGAGAGACTGGCGAAATGATGCAGAAGAGCATTGACCAGCGTCCCGCGATTGCGCCGGTCTTCATTGTTCGGATCGGTCGTGCCGGCGCCGGCGTGGACCATCATGCCGGCGGGCTTATTAACAATGGCCAGATCTTCGTCTTCATAAAGAATTTCGAGGGGGATCTTTTCGGCGATGGCACGCAACGGCGGCCGCGCGGCGGGACCGAGAACTGTGATGCGTTCGCTGCCGCTCAGTTTGAAGGAGGCCTTTGCTGACGCACCATTCACCAGAATTTTCCCCGCACGGATCAGTTCCTGCACACGCGCCCGGCTGACCTCGAGACGGGCGGCGAGGAATTGGTCCAAACGCTGGCCGACGGCGTCGTCCGGAACGGATATCGAGGGAGGAACGATTTCAGGCATCCGCAGGAAGGATACCGCTTACCGTGTCGCGCTGACCGGTTGTGTGGGCATTGCTTTCGCCCCCGGCCGCAGCCACCAGATCACGCCCCCGGCGAGCACCAGGCCGATGGCGATGAGTTGCGTGCCGCTCATCGCGCCGCCAAAAACGGAACCGCGGCCCGGATCGTCGCGAATGAATTCCAGGAAGAACCGGGCAACACCGTAGACGAACATGAAAGCGCCGAAGACTTGACCATCGAATTTCCTGCGCTTCAGCAGCCACATGCAGAAGAAAAAGTTCGCGAGTTCCACCGCCGACTCGAACAATTGCGTCGGCTCCAGCGGAATGTTCAGCGGTGTTCCCGTGATCTGGCTGGCGAGCGGATTGGTGAAGGTCACGCCCCACCAGTGGTGCGTCGGTTTGCCGTAGCAGCAGCCGGCCGCGAAGCAGCCGAGCCGGCCGATGGCGTGTCCCATCGCCAACCCCGGAGCGAACGCGTCGCAGGTTCCAAGTGGCGGGACATGATTTTTCCAGACATACCACGCTGCCGCGACAAATGCCGCCAGCAGTCCGCCGGAGAAAACGCCGCCCGCCTGCATAGTTGCGATGCTGAAGATTTCCCCAGGATGTGCCGCGTAGTAGCTCCAGTCGTTAATGACGTACAGCACCTTGGCCCCCAGAATGCCGCACAGCACGACGAGAATGCCCAGGTTCCAAGCTTTGTCACCGTCGTATCCCAGCCGCTCGGAATTCCGTACGCTGATCCACAGACCGATCAGCACGCCCAGGGAGACCAGAAACCCGTACGTGGGAAGGAAGAAACGTCCGATATGAAAGAGTTGCGGATGCACAGTCGGTTAGATGCAGGAAGCGGGAATTTGCTACAGGATCAGTCTAGCAGGAAGGATGAGGAAGATTAACCGTAGGGTGGTGTCCCGGCCGAAACGCAGGCCTTCACTTGACCGTGAGCTTGTACGCTCCTGCCGTGGAATACTGTCCCGCGACTCGCACGTAGTAGTCGGCCTGCGCCTCCGCCGAGAACGTGCAGTCTACATGAGCTACAGGCTCTAAGTAATAGCAGCGATGCAACTGCTGACGGTTGCCGTCAAATACCGTCACATCGGGATCGAGTGTGGTCGAGTTGTTCTCGAGGCTCGCCGTCAACTGCCCAGTCTTGCTTCCGCTCCTAACCAGATAGAAGTCCACGTCTTGATCGTCCATAATGTTGGCTTCGATAGTGCTGTCGAGGGAAATCCGGGTCGCCTGGGGAAAGTCGTCATTGGGCTCATATCTGTCAGCGCGCTTAAGCGAAGTGACCACCAAGCTATAGGGGCCGACCGAGTTAGAATGTCCCTCGACTTGCAGGTAGTACTCGGATTGTCCTTCCGCCGGGAATGCACAGTAGGCATGAACCAAAGGCTCTGTGTTCCCACAGTCCCGCAACTGATGATGGTTCCCGTCAAATACCATCAGGTTGGGCTCTAGCGTGGTTGAGCCATTCTCCAAGGCGACCTGGTAGATATCCCGCGGGCCAGGCGGGGTTGTGAATTGGTAGAAGTCGGACACGGATGCATCTGTGATTGCGCCGGCAGCCTTCTTTCCAACCTGGATGGTACTGGCATGCTCGAATTCATGTCCTTGCTGGAATAGCGACCCCATCTTTTCCAAATTGTGCTGGGCTGGTTTGTAGGACGGGTCTTTTGCCAGGGCTTGCTGGAAGGCCTGGTTGGAAGCAGAGAGATTACCTGTTTCCGCGTTCAGCGCCCCGATGTTGTTGTACACTGCCGCCACGGGCACGCTGCTGGCCACTTCCTGGAACAGCTTGAGGCTGGCTTCGTTCTGGCCAGCTTTGGCCAGGTTGACCGCGCTCTGGATCAACTGCTTGAGGTTCTCATCGTTGAGTGGCTGGCCGGTGGCCTGCTGGTATTGATTCTCGATCACCGTAACGTCGGTAACGAGCGTAAAGTTGTTGGCCGTTTGTTTTTCGCCGCCGCCACCGAAGAACTTGACTCCGATGAGAGCCGCGACCAGGGGGACAATCACGCCCGCCAGCCACTTATACCAATCGATCTTTCGTCCGGATTTTCGCGCTGCTTCCGGCTGCGACATGCGGCCTCTGTTTTCTGCCCGGGAGGCAAGCCGCCTTCTGTGCTGGCAATTGGTTTCTGTGGCTTGGGAGATGCTGGGGCCCAAGAACTCAAGCCGACCCGCTGTGCCGTGTGACGGGGCCGAGAATGAACCCGTCGGTAGACGTTGGGCGCCCGCCGAGACCCTTTAGGCATCTGCGCATGGCGCAGCGTCGCTCACCGGATCCTAGTTCGAGTCAAGCACCCGTTCATTCTGCATTGGTTCAAATATCGGTGACCCGCCATCACCAACCTGGCAGGCCGGCTT
>JASHNU010000094.1 GCA_030041475.1 Candidatus Sulfotelmatobacter sp. | reverse complement strand
CGCTCTCGGTCTCGGGGCCGTTCCCTGCCCGGCTGTTGTCTCGAATCCTGCCCGGCCTTCACTCCTACCGGCCGGTGAAATGCCCTCTTTACGCGAGGGCGATCGATATTTTTGGGCTGCGCCTTTGGATTGTGACCCAACCTAAGCGCAGCAAGTTGCTTCCTGCCGTCTTCCCTGTTCCCAACCTTCCTGTTCCTGAACCCGTCCGCCCTAACCGGCTCACCCAGCTAGTTCACAAAGCGGCGCATCCGAACATTCATTACCATCCCCAGCGCCAGGAACATGAACAACACGGAAGACCCACCATAACTCATCAACGGCAGGGGTATTCCGGTGACCGGCATAAAGCCGACCACCATGCCGACATTGACCAGGATGTGGAAGGTAAGCACACCCACCACGCCCATAACCAGGAACGTGCCAGCGCGGTCGGGCGCTGTTTGCGCGTTCTGGGTCAAACGCATCAGCACTATGAAGTATAACAGCAGAACCGCGAGAGCGCCTACGAATCCATGTTCCTCGGCGAAAGCCGCGAAAATGAAGTCCGTCTGCGGCACAGGCAGGAAATTCCCGTGTGTTTGCGAGCCTTTCCCGCCCCAGATACTTCCGGAACCTACCGCAATCTTGGATTGCTCAACTTGGTACCCCGACCCTTGTGGATCGAGTTCGGGATCGATGAAACTGGTCAACCGCTGTTTCTGATACGACTTCAACACGTGCACCCGCGGCACCATGAAAACCGCCCCGATGCCTACGACCGCGAGTAGAGCCACCGCCAGGCCCTGCCTCCACTGCAAACCACCCAGGAAAACTCCCATCACCGCGATGGGGACATAGGTCAGAGCCGTGCCCAAGTCCGGTTGGGCCAGCACCATGAGCATGGGAACGCCCACAATGGCACCAGCCTTGATGAAATCCGGCCACGAGAGTTCCCGCTGCCGCATCTCGGCGAAGTATTTCGCCACCGCCAAAATCAGAATCAGCTTGACCCATTCCGACGGCTGAAAGTGATTCCCGCCCGGCATCTTGATCCAGCGTTTTGCCCCCAAGGCACGCGTTCCAAACACCAGCACCGCCATCAGCGACGCGACTCCCGCAATGTAGAACCAGTGAATGCGGTCGAGCAGCGCCTGATAACTCACCAGGCTCATCAGGAACATCATGCCTACGCCGCCCAGCACCCAGTAGACCTGCTTCACCTGAGCGCCGGCAAACTTCGTGTGCTCGGTCGCGCTGTGGATCTCCATCACCCCCAGCCCGCAGATCATCAACACGAAGCCCAGCAGCAGCCAGTCAAAATCGCGAAATGAAACGTAACGGCTCATGAGTACCAAGTACCGAGTACCGAGCGCCCCCCTGTGCTAATTCAATTTTTCGACGTCTCGCCAAGAACAGCCTGATACTCGCTACACGGTACTCGATACTAGCGAAGCCCCGGCGCGGCCGTCACCACGGCCAGCGGCTTCTTCGGCAAGTCGAGAACGAACCGCCCGCCCTGTAGCGTTTCTTTGTCGCCGTCGGGATGGGGCGCGGTCCACAGTCCGCCCACGTCCACGCTCCCGTTTTTCGGTTTTTCGACCATCTTTTGCGGACTCCGTCTCTGTTTGTCGACGTAGGCTTTGATCACCTGGGTCGCAAGCCGCGCGGCGAGTTTCCCGTGCTCGCCGCCCTGGAATAAGACGCAGACCACAATGTCCGGATTCCTCCGCGGAGTAAAGCCGACAAACCATCCATTCTGGGCGAACTCTTCCTCATTCTTGACTTTGGCGCGCAGCGCCAGAGAAACAACCTGGGCCGAACCAGTTTTACCCGCGATATCGATCCCGGGGACATGCGCCGAAGGAGCGGTTCCTTCCGGCAGCAGCACGCGCGACATCGCGTCGGTGATGAAGTTCCATCCAGCCGGGTCGAGCGGAACCGTCTTCACTTCGGTGTATTTCGCGGCTTCCACATAGCCGGGGGGAACGTCGACTGGATTGATCACGTGGGGCACGACCAGCTTGCCGCCCATCGCAATCGCGCTGATTGCCCGAAGTAGCTGCACCGGCGTAATGGCGATCGCTCCCTGCCCGATACCCACCGAGATGGTTTCGCCCGCGAACCACTTCTGCTTGAAGTTGCGCAACTTCCATTCTTCCGACGGCATGACTCCACTCACTTCGTTGGGCAGATCAATGCCGGTTTTTTGCCCGAGTCCAAAATCAGTGGCGTATTTTGCAATGCGCTCAATTCCGAGTTTGTTAGCCAGAGTGTAGAAAAAGACGTCGCAGGAGTTGTAGATTGCCTTTTCCAGACCGACCTCGCCGTGCCCGCCCTTCACCCAGCAACCGAAACGGCGTCCGTAGAATTCGGCGCTGCCGGTGCAAAACACGTGCATATCCTGGGCAATGTGTTCCTGCCATCCCGCCACCGACATGATGATTTTGAACGTCGATCCGGGCGCCAACTGCGCCTGAATGGCTTTGTTGAGCAACGGCTTGTCGGGATCATTAACCAGCTTGTTCCATTCGTCGCGCGAAACGTGCACAGCAAAATCGTTAGGATCAAACGTCGGCCCGCTCGCCATCGCCAAAATCTCGCCGGTGTGCGGATCCATGGCCACGATCGCTCCATTTTTGCCTTCGAGCGCCTCTTCTGCGGCGATCTGCAAATCGATGTCCACGGTCAGCTTGAGCGGCTTGCCCGGCACCGCTTCGGTCTCACCCAGGCGTCCGACTTCACGTCCGTGGCTGTCCACGAGCGCCTGCCGCGAACCGTTTTGCCCCATGAGCACGGAGTTGTATTGCCGCTCCACGCCAGAAATACCGACTACGTCTCCGGGGCTGTAAAGCTCGAACTGCGGCTGATTCAGCATGTCTTCGCTGACTTCGCCGACATAGCCAATGAGGTGCGCCATGAATCCGTTGCGCGGATACAGCCGGCGGTGCGCCATGATGGTGTCCAGTTCCGGCAATTCGTTCTTGTGCGAATCGATGAACGCCAACTCGTCGGGCGTGATGTCTTCCTTCAGAAAGATCGGCTGGTATTGCGGCATGGAGGCAAAGCGCCGCACTCGCGCCCGCACTTCGTTTGGATCCATATGCAGGCCTTGAGCGATCAGGTCCGCATCGCCCATCAGATCGCGCGAGGAATCGCGCAACAGCAGTGCCGAGAATGAAGGATAGTTGTCGACGATCGTGCGCCCCTCGCGGTCCAGAATCCTGCCCCGCGGCGCCAGCACCGGGATGTTGCGCGTGTGATTCCGCTCCGCCGCCAGCGAGTAGTAGTCGCTCTGCATCACCTGCAGCCGCCACAGTCCATAGGCCAGCACCAGAAAAATGGCGAGGATGATGTACTGCGCCGCCGTCAGGCGGATGGCGGAAACTTTTTCGTCGCGGCCGAACATAGTCAGTTGCGAGTCCTGAGTACCGAGTTGCGAGTCGAAAAAATCACTCGGCCTCGCCACGATTGAAGGTCTTCGGGATTAACTCTATTGTAATGCCCTTGGCGGCAAGCAAGCTGAAACGGAAGCACCAAGGTCACTAGCGGCCGGCAACGGCACTGAGCCCTGCATCAAAGTGGTTCGCAACTCGGTGCTCGCGACTGGGTACTAGGTTCGTTGTTTGAACTTATCCAGCGCAAAGTACAGGAAGGTTCCCAGCGTGGCGTTGGCCAGCCCGGCCAGGATGCCGTTGACCCAGCTCCAATGCTGGGTCATGTTCACCATACCGCGGGCCACCGTAAAGTAGACGGCTGAGTGCACCAGGTAAAACCCCAGCGTGACCAGAAACCGTGCCCCGGCGTTCTCCACGTCCAGCTTCACGCCCAGCGACGATGCTCCATAACCGACCACGGTCTTGGCAATGCCGTAGATTCCGATCGGATTGTGCCCGAGCATGTCCTGCGCCAGCCCGATCACCGCCCCGGTGAACAGCCCGGAAATCGGGTTCCTGCGTGCCATACCGAAGAAGATGGTTACCAGCAACGGCAGATCGAGGTAAACCGCAAAGCGTGGATAGCGCAGCGGCACGAACGCCTGGATGAACAATGCCAGCAAGGGAACTCCGATTGTCACCGGAACGCTGAACCGGTAAACCTCAACCTGCTCCCCGGATGTGTAAGTGATGGGCACGCTAGTGTGGGTTGTCGTCATCGCTCGCCGGCTGCGGATTGGTTTGCGGGGGTGTCGCGGGCTTCGTCGGCAGCTTTGGCTGGTCGGAGGGGGGTTGCGCCGGCTTGGGCTGAGCAATCTTTGGTTGGTTCATCTTGGGTTGGTCTGTCTTCGATGGGTCTGTCTTGGGCTGATCAGCGGTGATCGGCTGAGTCGTGGTTTGATCAGGCCTGGTTTGATCAGGCTTGGTCTGCACAACCTTCGTTTGTGCAGGCTTGGGTTGTGCAGGCTGAGTCTGTGCCGATTGGGCCTGGACTGGGTTCTTTGCTTGCGCCACGGAATTAGTGGCCGCTGAGGGAGCCCTTGGAGCTGGCTTCGCAGCGTTGTTTCCAGCTGAGGTCGGGCCTGCGGCGCCCGATGTGGCCGCACTCGCATCCGCGGGCTTGTCCGGAACCGAAGGCAGCCGCTGCGCCAAAATGTCGGCCGCGCGCACGTGAGTTGCAGCCTCAGCCGCGGGCTGCCGCTCTTGCTTCTCGACCAGAACCAGCACTTCTTCCAGCCTGCTTAGATCCGAGGACGGCTTGACTTTGATATTCAGGAAGAGATCTTTGCCCATTGCAACTTTACTGACAGTGCCGACCGGCAGGCCCTTGGGAAAAATCTGGTCTCCGCCGCTGGTCAGCACGGTCTCGCCATTCTGCACCTGCTCATCGCTCATCACGCGCTCGAGCACGACCTCGCCGTTGGCGGTGCCGCGCAGCACGCCCTGCAGCCGCGATTTTTCAAGAATCACGCCCACGCCGCTCGACTGATCGTTGATCAGCAGAACCTGCGAGACTGAGGGGTAGACGACCAGAATTTTCCCCACGATTCCATCTGCCGTAATCACGGCCATGTCTCGCTGCAGTCCGGCGTCCTCGCCCTTGTCGATGTAGATGACGCGCGACAGGTCGCTGCCGCTCGACCCGATCACCTGCGCGGCCACGGTCTTAGCGATGAATTGTTCCTTGAAGGCCAGCAGGTTCTGCAGGCGGTGCGCCTGCGCCGCGTCTTCGCTGAGCCGCACTTCCTCCAGCCGCATCTGCTCAATCTGTTCTTTGAGCTGGCGGTTTTCCGCGCGCACCCCGCGCAGATAGAAATAGTTGTGCCAGATGTCGCTGCCGCTGTTCTTGATCCAGACCAGCCCGCGCTCAAAGGGAGAAATCGCACCCACCATCCAGATGCGGATCAGGCGCGTGTCCTGGGCGTCGTTCGGACCGCGCTTGACCTGCACCGCCAGCCCCAGCACCTGCAGAAACAGGACGCCCACCAAGATGATCAGATTGCGGTAGCGGCCGAGGACGGATTCCATAACAGTACCGAGTACCGAGTACCGAGTAGCGAGAATTCTGATTTTGCTCGGTACCCGGTACTCGGCACTCGCAACTCGCGGTTATTCGATCGAAATTTTACGTAACAGCTTGAAGTCGGAGAGCATCTTGCCCGTGCCCAGCACCACGCTGCACAGCGGATCGTCGGCTATCGAGACCGGCAGCCCGGTCTCTTCGCGGATGCGCTTATCCAGATTCTTCAGCAACGCCCCGCCCCCGGTTAGCACAATGCCTCGGTCGCTGATGTCGGCGGAAAGCTCGGGCGGCGTCCGCTCCAGTGCCACGCGAATCGCATTCATAATGGTCGATACGCACTCGCTCAGCGCCTCGCGAATTTCGCCGTCATCGACCGTAATCGTCTTGGGCACGCCTTCGATCAGGTTGCGACCCTTGATCTCCATCGTCATCGGCTTGTCGAGCTGATGGGCCGAACCGATTTCCATCTTGATCTGCTCGGCCGTGCGCTCGCCGATGAGCAGGTTATATTTGCGCTTCAGGTAATTCATGATGGCTTCGTCCATCTGGTTGCCGGCCATGCGCACCGAGCGCGAATAGACGATGCCGCTCAAGGAAATGACTGCGAT
>JASHNU010000093.1 GCA_030041475.1 Candidatus Sulfotelmatobacter sp. | reverse complement strand
GTGGGTTCCGGGCAATGTCGTCTGGACCGACGACGTTCAGTGGGTGCTGAATTCCGACGTCGAGATCGTGGTCGAGCTGATTGGCGGGCTCAACCCTGCCGAACAAATTGTGCGCGATGCCCTTCGAGCAGGGAAATCAGTTGTCACAGCGAATAAGCAGCTGATCGCGCGCCACGGCCCTGATCTGCTCCAGTTGGCCGCGAGCCAAGGGTGTCAGCTCGAATTCGGCGCCTCGGTTGCCGGAGGGGTTCCTGTTCTCCCGGCGCTGCGCACTGGCCTGTCAGGAGATCGCCTGCATGGCATCGCTGGAATTCTGAATGGCACCTGCAACTACATTCTGAGCCGCATTGAGACCGCCAGGATTCCCTTCAGCGAAGCGCTCGAGGAAGCCCAGGCCCACGGATACGCCGAAGCCGACGCCTCAGAAGATCTGGATGGGGGCGACGCCCGCGCCAAGCTTGCCATTCTCGCACTCTCCGGGCTGCATGCTCGCGTCGTTCCGGAATCTGTTCGCGCTCGTACCATTCGTCCGGTTGATGCGGTCGACTTCGACTATGCCGCGGAACTCGGATGTACCATCCGGCAGATTTCGCGCGCTGAGTTGAAAGGAGACACCTTGTTCGCCGACGTTGGTCCTTGTCTGGTGCCTACCGGCTCGCCCTTCGGACCCGTGCAGAGAAATCTCAATCTTGTCCTCACCTCCGGCCAGTACGGCGGCGACATGGCATTTCTGGGGGCAGGTGCGGGAGGCGATCCGACAGCCGTAGCCGTGGTTTCGGATTTAATGTTCGTTGCCGAAAGGCTTGCGGCTGGATCCAGTGGTCGCGGCGTGGCGAGCCATGTCTCGACGCCAAACATTAGCGGCGACTTCGAAACGCCCTGGTACTTGCGGTTTTTTGTGCGCGATCAGCCTGGAATTGTGGCCCGCCTGGCGGAAATCCTGGCGAGGCATCGCCTGAATATTGACTCAGTGCTGCAGAAACCGGGCTTCGATAAGGCATCGCTGCCATTCGTTATCACTCTCGAACCCTGTCACCATTCCCAGTTGCATCCCGCACTCGAACAGATGTCCGGGCTGGATTTTTCCGTCCGGCCGTGCCTCTGCCTTCCGATCCTGCGCTGACGTGTGATCGGCGGAGGCGCGAAATCAGGGCCGACTGCGGCAAATTTTTCGCTGAACCGGCCAGCGCCGTGCGGAGATCACTTCCAGAAAGGATTCTTCAGCTCCGCAGGCTTGAGCGCGCTGTCCGACTTGGTTTCCGTCCCCGATTCGTCAGAGATTTTCTCGTCGATGAACCGCGACGGCGGAGCGATCTTCTCGTCTTTCTTTTCGTCTTTCTTCTCGTCCTTGCACGCAAGAAAAGGATAATTAGGTTTCATGAGAGAAACTCCTGCAACTTTATGATCTAAGCTTATTGAAACACCACGGAGTCCCGTGTGGCGAAGAAAATTTCGATCACGGCCATCGAAAAACCGGCATCGGTTTTCTTGTCCTGACCGGCCTTCGCAGCGCACCTGGGCGGAGTCCGGGTATTGGGTATATTCTTGTGCGTTCCCTTCCGGTTTTGTTTCCCGGCTCGAACACTCCATCGCAAGGACGCCATCATGAAATACCGCAAACTCGGCCGTACCGGCTTCGAAGTCAGTGAAATGGCCCACGGACTCTGGGGGATGAGCGGATGGAGCGGGTCAAGCGACCAGGAGTCGCTAACCGCTTTACAGTTAGCCGTGGATCTCGGCTGCAACTTCTTCGACACTGCGTGGGCTTACGGCGAGGGCAACAGCGACGGCCTGCTCGGCGAAATCATGGCGCGCAACGCGGCCAAGCGGCTTTATGCGGCGTCCAAGATTCCTCCTGCCAATGACCGCTGGCCCGCGTTGCCCGAATACAAGTACCGGGACGTTTTTTCCGCCGCGCACGTCTTCAAATATGCCGATCTCATCCGCAAGAAGCTCCGTGCCGATACTATTGACGTGTTGCAATTTCACGTCTGGGACGACAGCTGGACAGACGAGCCTGAGTTCCGCTCTACGGTCGAAAAGCTCAAACGGGACGGCTGGATTCGCTACTTCGGACTCAGTCTCAATCGTTGGCAGCCGGAGAACGGGATCAAGGCGCTGCGCACGGGACTCGTGGACGTGGTGCAGGTGATTTACAACATCTTTGATCAGTCACCGGAGGACGAACTTTTCCCCGTTTGCCGGGAACTTAATATCGGCATCATCGCCCGCGTGCCGCTCGACGAAGGCAGCCTGGGCGGCAAAATGTCTCTGAAGACTCGCTTCCCGAAAAACGATTGGCGCTCGCAATATTTCGGCCCGGAAAATCTTGCCAAGACGATCCGCCGCGTGGAAAAGCTCAAGAAAATTGTGCCCGAAGGAATAACTCTGCCGGAGATGGCATTCCGGTTCATCCTGTCGCACCCTGCTGTCAGTACGACCATCCCCGGTATGCGCAGGCCGGAACACGTTCGTTCGAACATCGCTGCCAGCGATGCCGGCCCCCTCGACAAGAGCCTGCTGGCAGAACTGAAAAAGCATCGCTGGGATCGGACGCCGCAGCGCTGGTCGGATTAGACTCCGGGCATTTTCACCGCACAAACACATCGTGAGAGAGAAAGCTTTTTTTCCGGTGTTTTTGTGCGTGCATCGGCGCTCGGCGGTGAAACTAGCCTTGCCCGTTCCTACGAGCGCTGGTAGTAGGCTGCTGCTCCCGCTAACCTTCATTGTGGTGGGTTTCTGCCGCCGTTCAATCCATATTTTGCGTGAGGAAGGCATGGCGAAGAAGGTATTTCTTTCCCTCGTAGCCGTCATCATTTTTCTCGTCTCCCAGTCGCAGGCGCAGAATCCCAGAGGATCCCTGCGCGGTGAGGTGCAGGACGCGACGGGTGCGCGAATTCCCGCGGCCAGGATTATCGTGCAGTCGGTGGACTCCGCAATTCGGCGCGAGGCCACCAGTGAGGACCGTGGCGAGTTTCGCCTCGACGATCTCCTTCCCGGCACTTATCGCATGACGGTCAGTGCGGCCGGCTTCCAACCCGCCCAGGCCGACGTCTCGATAGCCGTGAGCATAGTCCGCGACGTGATCGTAACGCTGAAGCCGGCAGGGTCATCGGAGGTTATCAATGTGCAAGGCAATTCTTCGTCGATTACCGCCGAAACTATCGACACGTCGAGCGCAGTCCACGGAGGCG
>JASHNU010000092.1 GCA_030041475.1 Candidatus Sulfotelmatobacter sp. | reverse complement strand
TCGATCACCAGGCTCACGTTGTCCCCAGGCATCACCATCTCCGTGCCCGACGGCAACTCCGCCACGCCCGTCACGTCCGTCGTCCGCAGATAAAACTGCGGCCGGTAGCCCTTGAAGAACGGCGTGTGCCGCCCGCCTTCTTCCTTCGTCAGGATGTACACCTCCGCCTTGAACTTCGTGTGCGGCGTGATCGACGCCGGCTTCGCCAGCACCATCCCGCGCTCCACTTCTTCCTTGCCCGTGCCGCGCAGCAAGAGCCCAGCGTTGTCGCCCGCCATGCCTTCGTCCAGCTGCTTCTTGAACATCTCTACACCTGTGACAACGGTCTTTCTCGTCTCGCGGAAGCCCACAATCTCCACTTCCTCCCCCACCTTGATCTTGCCGCGCTCGATTCGTCCCGTGACAACCGTTCCGCGGCCCGAGATCGAAAAGATATCTTCGATCGGCATCAGGAACGGTTTGTCCAGTTCGCGCGCCGGCTGCGGCACATACTTGTCCACCGCCGCCATTAGCTCGTCAATCTGCTTCTCCCACTTGGCTTCGCCATTCAAAGCCCCTAAAGCCGACAGACGCACCACCGGTACGTCGTCGCCCGGAAACTGATACGACTTCAACAGCTCTCTGACTTCCAACTCGACCAGATCCAGCAGTTCCGGATCGTCCACCGCGTCGCACTTGTTCAGCGCCACCACGATGTACGGCACGCCCACCTGCCGCGCCAGCAGCACGTGCTCCCGGGTCTGCGGCATCGGACCGTCCGTCGCCGCCACCACCAGAATCGCGCCGTCCATCTGCGCCGCGCCCGTGATCATGTTTTTGATGTAGTCGGCGTGCCCCGGGCAGTCCACGTGCGCGTAGTGCCGGTTCGTGGTCTCGTACTCCACGTGCGCCGTGGCGATGGTGATGCCGCGCGCTTTCTCTTCCGGCGCGTTGTCGATCGAGTCAAACGACCGGAACACGATCTTCGGATTATGTTTCTGCAACACCTTGGTGATCGCCGCCGTCAGCGTGGTCTTGCCGTGATCGATGTGACCGATCGTGCCCACGTTGCAGTGCGGCTTGGTGCGTTCAAATTTTTCTTTCGCCATGACTTTCCTCAGCTCTTGGCTATTAGCCTTTAGCTCCTAGCTCTCTAGACCTTGTCACCCTGAGGCGCGCTCTTTGCGCCGAAGGATCTATGCACTTCTTTCCCCGAAGGAGATCCTTCGCAAAGAACGCTCAGGATGATCGCTGCGGGCTCCCGCCCGCAAAACGCGATCAATAGTACTGATACAGCTTCTTAAACCTGTGCCGCAGCGACTCCTCCACCGTTTCCAGCTTCGACAAATAAAACTCGCGTACCTGCGCCTGATCGGAAACCGGCAGCGCCTCGTATAACTGCTTCGCGTTCAATCCGGCTGCAAACTCTTCGAGTACGCGCTTCGCCAGAACCGCATCGAGATCGCGAACCCGGATGCCTTTTCGCTCCAGCTGCTTCAGGAAGCGCTCGACCTTTTCGGGCAGGAACGCCTGCTCGATGGCTCCTTGCAGCGCCGCAAATTCGCGCGCATTCTCAACTTTGATCGCAGCCTGCTCGAAAGCCATTGTTGTCATCGATCCCTCGCAAACTACGCTCGGGATTTCGGCTGCAGGCTCCCGTCTTCGCTATCACTCAGACTCACGCCTGCAAACCGCCTCAAATTGGAGCGGGAGACGGGAATCGAACCCGCGACCAACAGCTTGGAAGGCTGTGACTCTACCACTGAGTTACTCCCGCTTATTCTGTCTTCCAAACTCAGAGGTCCTTCGCCTCGCTCAGGATCTCGGTGGCGGGCTCAAACGCCCGCCAATCGCCTCGACTTGGAAGGCTGTGACTCTACCACTGAGTTACTCCCGCCCTTGAACCCGCTGTCAGCTATCAGGCGTCAGCCCTTAGTTCAATTTCAACCGACTGAATCGCTTCCGCAGCGTCGACTTGAGTGTCCGCTAACTTTCCCCTGTCCGGACTAAACAACATGCGGGCGAGCAGAATAGTCGCAATTATCGCCGCAGCTCCGACCACCAGCATTGCAATCCTCGTGGCTTGCGGATTCTCGAAAACGGTCCGAATCCAATCAAAAACCATGTCGAGGACGAACACTACCCAAAAGACCGTGAAACTCCGCCTTCTTAGGTCGCCCCTCAGTCGTCGGTAAGCCAGGAGCTGGACAGCCAGCCAGACGAAGAGGATCGCAACCCAGACCCACTTCGCGATATACCAAGCGCCATCCACCTGAAACTCCATCGAACTCATGGAGCCGATGACCAGGATTGAACTGGTGACCTCTCCCTTACCAAGGGAGTGCTCTACCAACTGAGCTACATCGGCCCTGCCACTCCCAACCGACCTCCAAGTTCAAAACTCTGGAGCCGATGACCAGGAATCAAAAACCAGAACTGGTGACGGCCTCTATTGTCTGTCGCAGCAACGCTTCGCTGCTGCGACGCTTACCAAGGGAGTGCTCTACCAACTGAGCTACATCGGCTCAAAAACCAGCCGTCAGCTTTCAGCTGTCAGCCCTCAGCTTTATCCGCGTCCTTTTCGCCGTCCGGGTGCAGCACATCCTTGCGCCGCAAGATTGACTTCACCGCCAACAACGCCAGGATCGCGAACGTAATGCCTCGAATCGTTGAATCGGTGATCGTCAGATACGTCAGGACTCCAAGCACTGCGTACGCGATCAACGCTGCTACGAGACGATTCACGTGAATCACTGGTGCACAGGGGAGGATTCGAACCTCCGTACCTCGCTAGGAGGAACAGATTTACAGTCTGTCGGCTTTAACCACTCACCCACCTGTGCAGAAAAACGATGCACTGTCACATCCTTCGCCGACAACGCTCAGGATTTCGCCAGCAGGCTCCCGCTTTGCTCACGCCTGCTAGACGGCTCAACTCTCGGGGCGATGCAAGCCGGCATTCTCCGCAGATCATTCTCCGGCAGATCATCGTCCGGCACATCACCGTTCGGCAGACCACCTTTCGGCAGATCGGTGCCGACCCAAATCGAGCGCACGCCAAAATCACAGACCAATCGCAGCCACGTCAGAACTCAAATTTCGCCAGTCAAATTTCGCCAGTCAAATTTCGGTAAACAGGGAAACCAAGGCTCGCGCAAAGACTGTCGCGAAGATCACCGCATGCGGGAAAGTTCCGAATGAAGTGCGTCTGGAAAAACCTGTTGCGCCGCTAACTGATCCGCCGCCTGCTGATCATCCTTCCCAGAAACCCAGAGGGTTCTGGAGCTCCTTCGCGGGCTTTTCCAAAAAAAGCGCGCTCGGGATTTCGGCTGCAGGCTCTCGTCCACCCCTTCGGCAAGCTCAGGGTCCGACTTGCGCCTGCAAAACGCCTCAATGAGATCCTTCGCAACAAACGCTCAGGATTTCGGCTCGCGGCTCAGACGCCGCGAAAACGCCTCAATCTGGAGCTGGCGAAGGGATTCGAACCCCCGACCCTCTGATTACAAATCAGATGCTCTACCGACTGAGCTACGCCAGCAACACTGGGGACAGATGCGCCTCCGCGCAAACTTATCCCTCGGATCCCTTCCAGATGTCCGGGACAATTAAATAAGTTAACACAGGGATAATCCAAGGCGCAACCAGGGGTTAGGCGGGTGATGCCTCAGCTTGACTTGATTTGCCAACCTGCGAGCCGTCATCCCGAACCGCTGCGCTTTTCAGCCGCGGGAGGGACCTCGCGGGCAGCACCGCGAGTCAGCAACTCCGCGCGAGATCCCTACCTCTGCACCTGGCCCTCGCGCCGGAATCGAACCACAGTGCTATTATTCCTTGCTGACCGCATTTCATGCGAATTAGACGAGCCTTCCCCATCGCCCTGGCGGTCGTGATTGTGGCCGCGGCGGTCACGGTCACGGTCGAACTGCGCAAACAGGCTCCGCCTGAGGCGGCGCGCCTGCTGCCCGGCGCCGACGCCTTTCTTTACGCGGACTTCAGCTGGATTCGCAAGGTCAGCAACAAGCCCTTGCCGGCAGTTTCGCACGATCCGGCGTACGAGACGTTCATCCAGGAGACGGGCTTCGAGTTTGAGCGCGATCTGGAATCGGTGGGGTTCGCCATGCACTATCCGGCACGCTGGGGCGGGACGGGCGGCGCGGCGGAGCCGAGATTTTCCGAAGTGTTTGTGGGCAAGTTCGATGGGCAGCGGCTGGCAGCCTACCTGAAGCACGCGGCGCAATCGGAGGAGAACTACAACTCGGTCGAGATTTACTCGATTCCGATGGAGGGGCGGGCGTTCCGGGTGGCGATTCTGAGCGTGGACGCAGTGGCCGCTTCGAATCACGCTGATCCGAACGTGATTCGCGGTATGGTCGACCGCTCGCGGCGGCTGGCGTCGCCGTTCGGCGGTCCGGCCTTTCTGCGTAAGTATTACAAGCGGGTGCAACTGGCGAGTCCGATCTGGATGATCGCGCACGTGGACCCATCGTCTCCGCAATTTGGTGGCATGTGGAGCCAGCTTCTGCCGCATCCTGCCGACCTAGTGATTTCGGCCAGCTACAACCCGCTGCACCTTCCGCTGCGCACGGGCGCGCTGCATCTGGCGGCGGAAGCCTGGGCCGCCAATGGAGCCGATGCCGAGGCAATTGCCAGCAAGGCGGATACGTTTCTCGCTATGTTTCGCAGCGCCGAGGTTTCGGTGGGATCAGGCGGGACCGACGCGGACGTGAAGGCTTTTTTCGACAGCTTGCAGGTGCGGCGGGAAGGCAGCAAGGCGGTGCTGTATGCGACGCTGCCAACGGGGATTCTGAAAAAGATGGTGGAATCGCCGGCGCAGATGCCGGCAGGGGGAGCGGCACCAGGGCCACAAGATGCGCCGAAACCACGCTGAAGCAGACGATCTTTTGTGCAGCTTTCTACCGGCCGTGGACGCGAGCATCGGTCATTTGGCGACAAAGGTGGCGCATGCACCCGAGCGCATGCATGCGCCGCCACCGGTTGTTTCTTAATCGCTGTCGGTGCCGGGTAGCTTTGCGACCGGCTGCGACGGTTTCAGGGTGAAGTCGGGATGGAGCGTATTCAGGGCAGGCCGCTGCTGCGTTCTGCGGGAAGCCTCTCCGGGTTGCTGGTCAAATGCGTAGACGTTGTCGTAAGAGCCGACATAGACCATGCCATTGGCCACGGCGGGCGAGGAATCCACCGGATAGCCCGTGGTGTAGCTCCACAGCTTGACGCCGGTGGAGGCGTTCAGGGCGTAGACGTTGCCGTCGTCCGAGCCGACGTAGACTACGCCATTGGCCACGGCGGGCGATGAAAACACGTTATTCCCTGTGGTGTAGGTCCACAGCTTGGTGCCAGTGGTGGCGTTCAGGGCGTATACGTTGTTGTCCCAAGAACCGATGTAGACCACACCATTAGCGACAGCGGGCGACGAATACACCGAGTCCCCGGTGGTGTAGGTCCACAGCTTGGCGCCGGTCGAGGCACTCAGGGCGTAGACGTTATTGTCGAAAGAGGCGACGTAGACCACACCAATGGCGACCGCGGGCGAGGAAATCACAGAATCCCCCGTGCTGTAGCTCCACAGCTTGGTGCCGGTGGTGGCGTTCAGGGCGTAGACGCTGCGGTCGTCCGAGCCGACGTACACTACGCCATTGGCAACCGCGGGCGACGAAAACAGGTAGCTACCCGTGGTGTAAGCCCACAGCTTGGCGCCGGTGGTGGCGTTCAGGGCGTAGACGTTGCTGTCGAAAGAGCCGATGTAGACCACGCCGTTGGCGACCGCGGGCGACGAAAACACGCTGCTCCCCGTGGTGTAACTCCACAGCACGGCGCCGGTGGCGGCGTTCAGAGCGTAGACGCTGCCGTCGCCGGAGCCGACGTAGACCACGCCATTGGCTACTGCGGGCGAGGAATCCGCCAGCCCCACGGAGTAGCTCCACAGCTTGGCGCCGGTGGCGGCGTTCAGGGCGTAGACGTTGCCGTCGTCAGAGCCGACGTAGACTACGCCATTGGCGACAGCAGGCGAGGAGGCTACCGTATCCCCCGTTGTGTAGCTCCACTGTAGATCAATCGCACCCACCGTGCTGGGACTGAGCACGTTTTCGTAGGGGTTCAGGCGATCGCCTTTAGGAGTGAAGCCGACCTCCGACCAATTGGTGTTGACTCTGAAGGGCGCCTGCGCACCGGTGTCGGTCGAGCGTTGCAAAGCGCTCACCCATTGCTTTCCCGGCAGGGCTGTGGACGGTACCTGAATGGCAATCTTGGAAAACGAGCCGGAGCTGTTGGCAACGGCCAGAGCTACGTCAGTGGTGTCGAAGTAAATGTCGATGGCGGCGTAAGGAGAGAAGCCGCTGCCTGAGACCAGGACGTTGGTGGTGGGTGGTCCAGTTTTCGGCGAGAGCGAGACAGTTTGGCCGAAGCCGAACCCTGCGAGCAACAAGATTGCTATACACGCCAGACCAATCTGCCTGCTGGCTGCGTTCAGAACCGTCTCTGTACACGTCATGCTGCCCTCCTTAAGATAAGCTGTTTGAATTGCGTAATTCGAAAAGAAGCGGGAGCCGTCTCGCCTCAAGTGTGTTTGCGCTCCGCAGAGAGAAGTGCGCTGCGTTGGGCGAGAGAATTACCGGGTGATTTTCTACTCAGGGTCAGGCGATGTCAGTGATGCAGGTCACGTCCAGAAGCTGGTGCCTTCGGGCAGGACGCGGCGCAGGGCAAGGATTCGGACAGTGTTCGTGCAACTAAAAGCCTCTCTGCGCGTCTGATTCTGGTGGGCGTCCTTCGGATACGGGACTCCTTCCGGGTACAATAAAAGCCGCATGTCCAGCCTTCCGTTGCCTATCCTTGCGTTCTTCGCCGGCCTGGTCTCGTTTCTGTCGCCCTGCGTGCTGCCGCTGGTGCCGGGATACGTTTCCATGATCTCGGGAGCGGGCGTGGAAGAACTGAAGTCGCCCCAGGCGCAGCTGATGCGGCGCGTGATGCTGAATTCGATCGGATTCATCCTAGGCTTCAGCGTCGTGTTTGTGACGCTGGGGGCAATTTCTACCGAAGTAGGGCAACTGGCAGCGCGCTATAAGCACACGCTGTCGATCGTGGCGGGCGTGGTCATCATTATTTTCGGATTGCACCTGACCGGCATTCTGAAGATCAAGGCTCTCTACGCGGACACGCGGCTGCACAATGTGAAGGGAAGCAGCACTGTGATCGGGGCGTTCGTGATTGGATTCGCGTTCGCATTTGGCTGGACGCCGTGCCTGGGGCCGATTCTGACGGCGATCCTGGCGCTGGCCAGCGAGCAGGATACGCTGGTGAAGGGCGTGCTGCTGTTGGGTGTTTATTCGCTGGGGCTGGCGGTGCCGTTTCTGCTGACGTCGCTTTTGATGGAGCGCTTCCTGAAGTTTTACAGCCGCTTCCGCTCGCACATGCACGCGCTGGAAGTGGCTTCGGGAGGCCTGATGATGGCGCTGGGAGTGCTGCTGGTGATCGGCCGCTTTACCTTGATTTCGAGCTGGCTGTCGTTCCTGAACCGGTTCGCATGGTAGTGGAAAGAACATGGAGTGGGGTTGAATTTTTGGGGATTGATTTTTTGGGGGGTTGAGTTTTTATGTCTACATCAGAAGTGCCTGCCGTGAATGGCGAGAGCAACACAGCGAACGCGCCGGATTTGAATCCGCCACCGCAGCCCGCGCCGGGAGGCGGGCGGAGTCCGCTGGCGTTGGTTGTGGCGGCCATTGTCATCGCGGGAATGCTGTATTTTGGGTTTCACATGGCGCGGCGAACGGGCGGGGCGGCGGGAGCGCCGGGGATCGCGAAGATCACAACCGCTCCGGATTTCACTTTGGATTCGCTCGACGGCAAGAGCTTGCGTTTGTCAGATCTGCGAGGCAAGGCGGTCCTCCTGAATTTCTGGGCGACGTGGTGCGGGCCGTGCAAGATTGAAATGCCGTGGTTCGTGGAATTGCAGAATCAGTACGGGGCGCAGGGGTTGCAGGTGCTGGGCGTGGCGATGGATGATTCGAGCAAGGACGACATTGCCAAATTTGCCAAGGATATGGGAGTGAATTATCCCGTGCTGTTGGGGAAGGAAGCGGTGGGGGATCTTTATGGCGGTGTGCCGGCGTTGCCGCAGACCTTTTTCATCAGCCGCGATGGCAAGATTGTGGACAAGATCATCGGACTGAAGGGCCGGAGCGAGATTGAAGACGCGGTAAAGAAGGCGCTCAACACACCAGTCGGGACCAGCACGGCGGCGCTACAGCCTCAGAAGTGACAATAGGAAGCGGACGGCGGGAGTTTTATCATCGGCTGGGGTAGGGGCCTCCAGGAGATCACTTCGCGGAAGAGTTTTCGGGATGATACCGATCTGGCAAGAATCGCGAGCGGTTGCGCTGGCTGCGTTGATCGCGCTGGCGGCGACGGGCACGGCGCTCGCGCAGGAACTTGAGCATGTCCCGGTCAAGCCGCCATCGGTGAGCATCGCAGCGGTGCCGCTGGTGACGGCTCCGCGCGCGGCGGAGACGAAGGTAAACCTGAACTTCCGTGTGGCCCGCGGATTTCACATCAATTCCAATCTGCCGAAATCGGAGTATTTGATCCCCACGAGCCTGAAGATGGACCTGCCCACCGACATCGTGCTGGGCAAGATTCAATATCCGCCGGGGCAGGATCTGACGCTTCCCTTCTCGCCCGACGAACCCCTGAGCGTGTACTCGGGGGACTTTACGGTCACCGTGGCTGTGCACCCTCTGCACTCGGTGGTGCCGGGAAAGTATGTGATGCATGGCGTACTGCACTACCAGGCCTGCGACAACGCGCAGTGCTTCCCGCCCAAGGAACTCCCGGTGAGTTTCGATGTGAAAGTGGTGAAGGAACCACCGGGGCCGACGCACAATCCGGCGCAAAGCCCGCACGTGCACAGTTAGCCGTCGGCTATCTGCTCTCAGCCAAACGAGTCAGTCACGCTCGCTCCATGCTAGTTTGTGGCGGCGTACGTCGCATCCAGCGTACAATCCGCCCGTGCTGCCACAGACCTAGGCCACCGGCGGCAATGAGCGGGATCACCACAAACCGCACGATGTTGGTCAGAACTGGGTTTGGGCGCGAGCCGGAATACACGTAGGCTACAAGGAACATTCCCCCAGCGATATGCCCCCAACGGAGAATGGTTCTTACGCGAGCTTGATTGACCATGAAAACCTCCTGGTGCAACTTCAAACTTCTTCTTTTCTGCAATTGGTCCTTCTCTGCAACTGATCAGGCGACGCAGACGCCCGGCACCGCGACCTTTTGAAATAGGTGTGGGGAAGCCACCGCCGAAGACGGATAGACCGAAAGCTTGGCGCGGAATGCTGGGTTCGTGAACGCGTCCCGAAAGTGGGCCGTCGATTCCCAAACTGCGTAGTTCAGGAACGTCGGACTTTCGCCGATGGCGCGGTGAAGCTGGGTGGAAATGAAACCCGGCTGCTGTTTCATGAACAACGCATCGGCGTGCCAGGCTTTAAGGAAGGCCTGCTCGTCGGCTTTATCGAGCGTGAAGACATTCACCAGCACGACGGGGCTCGCATCGACCGCGAGCTGACGTTCGATCGGAAAAGAGGGATCCAAAGGGCGCAGCAGCGACATGGCAGTCTCCTTTTTTATTTGGGTGTATCGTGTCAATCTGGTATGTTGCAACCAACTGATTAGCGCTACAATACCAGTTTGACATTATAATGTCAATATGAGTTTATGGTGACATATGGAATATAAAGGCAAGCGAACGGCCGCCGGGGAGGCCCTGACCGGCCTGATCCTCGACCTGTTCCGGCTCGACAGCCTGCTCGTGACCGCGGGCGACCGGCTGGTCGGACCGCTGGGGCTCACGAGTGCGCGCTGGCAGATCCTTGGAGCCATGGCCTCCGCTGAACGCGCACAGCCGGTTGCGTGGCTCGCTCGCGACATGGGTGCCAATCGCCAGAACGTGCAGCGGATCATCAATGATCTGCACAAGGAAGGGTTCGTCGCATTCGAGCCCAACCCGCATCACAGGCGCGCGCAGCTTGTCGTTCTGACTCAGAAGGGAAAACAGACGTTCGACGCTGCGATGCGGGTGCAGGCTCCCTGGATCAACGGTCTTTCGGATGGACTCTCGGTGAAGGACATACAGGTGTTCCGGCGCGTCATCATTGCGCTGCGCCAAAAGCTGGAAAGCAGCGAATCACCCTAGGCTCGGCCCTGGCGCGGGGTCGGCCAGAGGCCGGGACCCACACGATCCGTTGCGCTCATGGCTTGGCGCCGAAGACAGTCTTGCCGCCGAAAATCGTCCACAAAACCTTGGTATCGCGCGCCTCTTCGGCGGTGACGGTTAAGAAGTCGCGGTCGAGCAGCGCGAAATCGGCCTGCTTGCCGGCGGTGATCGTTCCGATCTTATCTTCCAGGCGCAGGGCTCGGGTGGCATTGCGCGTGTAGGCGTAGAGCATGGCTTCGCGCGGTACGCGCTGGCTCGCATCGAGCACGCCTTCGGGTCCTTTGCGCGTTTCCGCCTGATAGATCGCCTGGAAAACGTTGGCGGTGGAGACCGGCCAGTCGCTGGCGCCGGCGATCGTGCCGCCCGCGTCGAGGATGGAGCGCGCGGGATATTGCCACTGGTAGATCGCGGGATCGATGTGCGGTTTCACCAGCTCAATCGTATCGATTTCCCCGCTTGCCCAGTAGAGCTGGAAGGATGCGATCACTCCCAACTCGCGGAAACGCGGGAAGTCTTCGGGCCGGATGAACTGCAGATGCGTGATCGTATCGGGCAGGCCGGAGTTGCCGTTGGCCTTGCGCGCGGCGGCCATGCCGTTCAGTGCTTCGGTGACGGCCTGGTCGCCGATGGCGTGCACGTGCACGAGCAGGTCTTGCTTGTCGGCGGCGATCGCGATGCGGGCGAAATCGGCGGGATTAAACAGCAGCTCGCCGTTACGGCCGGTGTCATAGGGTTTCGAGAGAACGGCGGTTTGGGAAGGGTACTCGACGACGCCGTCGGCAAAGACCTTGATGCCGACGACCTTGACGTCGGGCACATTCTTGAACTGGTCACGCTTGCCGAGAATGGCGGTGAGTTGCTCGTCGGGATGACCTTGCTTGAACGCGATGACCGGCAGCGCGGCTACGTGCGAGTTCAGTTCGCCGGATTCGGCGAGCGAGCGGTAGGTGGCGAGGATTTCGTCACTGGCCTCGGCGTCGAGCCACGCGGTGATGCCCAGCCCGTGCATGTATTCAACGGCGGCGCGACCGGCGGCGAGCATTTTTTCTTTCGTCGGCTCGGGCACGACGGCCATGACCTTGTCCAACCCGAGATCGACTACGAAGCCGTTGGGCTCAAAGTCCGGGCTGTAGCCGTAATAGCCGCGGGCCACGTCGTCGAGCGAGTGAATCATCTGCCGCGTGATTCCGGCCTTCTTCAGCAGCGGCCGGTTTGCCCATCCGGTGTGCCCGTCCATGCCTTCGAGAAGGATGGGCATGTCGGCGTAGGGGCCGGAGTTGAAACGCTCGTTCAGTTCCTTGTTCTTCGACCAAATGGCAAGCGGAATCCCTTGGGCTATCAGGACATCGCCGCGCATGCCGCGGCCGTTGCTTTTGACTTCGGCGACGAAAGCTTCAAGATCGTCGATTGTTGCGGGGTGGTCGGTGAAGTCGGCTCCGATGAGGTCGATGCCGCCATCGACCGCGTGACAATGGCTGTCAATCAGGCCCGGCGTGAGGAAGTTGCCCTTCAGGTCGATCATCGCGGCGGCGCTCGAGACAGCTTTGACTACGTCACCGCGATTGCCGACGGCGACGATCTTGTCGCCGCGGACGGCGACGGCTTCGGCGTAGGGATGGTCCGGTTCGCCAGTGAAGATTTTGCCGTTGTAGAGGACGAATTCGTTGGATGCCGCGAACGCGGCGGTAGAAAGACACACGGAGAGCAGGAGCGTCGAGATGCGCTTAAGCATGATGATGGCCTCTGGTTAGAAAGCTATACAGTTTACGCGAGGATTGGGATTTGGGAAGTGTCCGGATCGATCGTGAAGGCGTCATCCCGACCGGAGAGCATCGTAGTACGCGCGAGATCCCTCGGCCCGCTGGTGAGAACGCGGGCCTTCGGGATGACGGCGCCAGACTGCAGGATGACAATTTGAAGTTTGATTTGAAAGGGCCGATAATCGTACTGAGCTTGACAGGCTGACGTGCTACCCCGAGTGGAAGATGCGCTCGGGGTTTCGTTTTTACTGCATTTATCTCCCCTGTTTCTTCTCCACCTTCGCCCAGGTGTCTTTGAGCGCGACCGTGCGGTTGAAGACTGGTGCTCCGGGTTTGGAGTCGGGATCGGCGCAGAAGTATCCGAGGCGTTCGAACTGAAAGCGGCTGCCAGCGGCGGCATTGGCGAGAGACGGCTCGAGCTTGGCGTGCGGGATCACTTCGAGCGAGTTGGGATTCAGGTTCTCGGTGAAGTCGTGGCCTTCAGGCACATCGCTCGGGTCTTCCTTGCTGAACAGATTGTCGTAGAGGCGCACTTCGGCGTCGATGGCGTGCGCCGCTGAGACCCAGTGAATGGTGGATTTCACCTTGCGCCCGTCGGGGGCGTTGCCGCCTCGCGTGGCCGGATCGTAGGTGCAGTGCACTTCGATCACGTCGCCTTTGTCGTTCTTTACGACATTCTTTGCGGTGATGAAGTAGCCATAGCGCAGGCGCACTTCGCGTCCGGGCGAGAGGCGGAAATATTTTGGCGGAGGCACTTCCCGGAAGTCGTCCTGCTCGATGTAGAGCACACGCGAGAAAGGAACTTTGCGCGAGCCGGCGCTTTCGTCTTCGGGATTATTCTGCGCGTCCATCTCTTCAACTTGATTTTCAGGATAGTTGTCGATAACGACCTTCAGCGGATTCAGCACGGCCATCACGCGCGGGGCGCGCTTGTTGAGATCCTCGCGCACGAAGTGTTCGAGCATGGCCAGATCGACAATGCCGTTGGTGCGCGACACGCCGACTGCGGCGACGAAGTTGCGAATGGACTCTGGTGTATAACCACGCCGCCTCAGACCGCCTAGAGTCGGCATGCGGGGATCGTCCCATCCGCGGACGCGGCCTTCTTCCACCATGCGCCGCAGCAGGCGCTTCGACATGACGGTATAGGTTAGGCTGAGCCGGTCGAACTCGATCTGCTGCGAAGGGAAGATGCCGAGCTCTTTGATGAACCAGTAGTAGAGCGGCTGGTGGTCGGCGAATTCGAGCGAGCACATGGAGTGCGTGATTTTCTCGAGCGAGTCGGACTGGCCGTGGGCGAAGTCGTACATGGGGTAGATCGGCCACTTGTTGCCCGTGCGGTGATGCTCGGCGTGCAGGATGCGGTACATGACCGGATCGCGCATGTTGAGGTTTGGCGAGGCCATGTCGATCTTCGCTCTTAAAACCCTTGACCCATCCAGAAATTCACCGGCGCGCATGCGCTCGAACAGATTCAGATTCTCTTCGACCGAGCGGTTGCGATATGGGCTCTCTTTGCCGGGCCCGGTGAGGGTGCCGCGATATTTGCGAATTTCTTCGGCGGAAAGGTCGTCCACGTAGGCCTTGCCTTGTTTGATCAGCTTGATCGCCCAATGGTAGAGCTGTTCGAAATAGTCGGAGGCGTAGAAGAGGCCGTCCCAGTGGAAGCCGAGCCACTTGATGTCCGCTTTGATCGACTCGACATATTCGACGTCTTCTTTTTCGGGATTGGTGTCGTCGAAGCGCAGATTGGCCTTGCCGCCGAATTCCTCGGCGAGGCCGAAATCGATGCAGATGGCCTTGGCGTGACCGATGTGGAGATATCCGTTGGGCTCGGGAGGAAAGCGGGTCTGGACGCGACCGTTGTACTTGTTGGTCTTGAGGTCGTCGATGATTTTGTCGCGAAGAAAGTTAGAAGGGCGAGATTCGGGGGCAGTGTTTTCGCCTGTCTCAGCCTCTGCCGTTGACGAAGTCATAGCATTGATCTTACCGCAAAGGGATTAGGGAAGGAGCGGAGGACCTACTCTGCCCAGGGATCAGCACTGCGCTTCGTGCAACCCTGTGGAAGAGCGGGTGCGAGGCCACAAAAACTGCGTCCGGCGCTACAAAAAAATCGAATCGGGGTTCCAAGCAACAGGCGAGTTTCCAGGAGACGCCGTGGAAAACAGCAACCGCGACATCGTCAGCCATTTTACCTTGCGCAGCAACCAACTCATTGTCAAATGTTTACGGCATGACCTTGAATTGACGCGGGCTGCATTGAACGCCGCGGCGGTTTTCGGCATCTTTGTGAAAATGCGAAACAACTCCGCCTCCGTCTCCCGCTTGTCTGGTCGGTCCGTCAGCGCGTCTATCGCTGCGTATCCTGCCCTTATGGCGATGTTCTTGCTGTGCTGCGGAAATCTGCTGGCGCAGGGTGTTGGCGCGTACCAGCCGTATGCGAATCAGCCTTACACAGGCCAAGCTTATGGAGATCAGGTACCAAGTTATCAGTCGCAACCCTATGATTCTGCATGGGCTCGGCAGCCATTGAGCGCGGGGCAACTGGAGCAGCTGGTGGCGCCGATTGCACTCTACCCGGATGCGCTGGTGGCGCAGGTGCTGGCGGCGTCGACTTATCCGGGGCAGGTGGCCGAAGCGGACCGATGGTGGCAGGGGCAGGGCTACGCGACGGGCGAGCAAGTCGCCTATGGCGCCGACGTGCAGCCGTGGGATCCCAGCGTGAAGGCGCTAACGGCGTTTCCGCGGGTTCTGGACGAGATGGCTCGCAACCTGCAATGGACGACCGACCTGGGCAACGCTTACTACAACCAGCCGCAGGATGTGCTCGAGGCGGTGCAGGTGATGCGTCGGCGGGCGGAGGCTGCGGGAACTCTACGCAGCGGGCCACAGGAACTGGTGCGATACGACGCGGGCATGATTCAGCTGGTGCCGGCGGATCCGCAGGTGGTTTATGTACCGGAGTACAACCCGTGGACAGTCTATGGCGACCCGGTTTCTCCGTATCCGGGATTTTCGTTGTTGGGCGACATTGGACAATTTCTGGGATCAACCGTGTTGCGTTATGGCTTGGGCATCGCAGTGTCGTCGTTCACGCGGCCCTGGAGTTTTCTGGCGTGGGGACTGGACTGGCTGGCGCACGCTCTACTGTTCCACGACTCGGCCTACTCCTCGAACAGCACCACGGTCGCGGATTGGGGGTTTCCGCATCGCAGGTTCTACGCTTACTCGGGACACGGCGGCTGGGGCTGGGCGCGCGATTCGGTGCGAGCGTCAGGTGGTCAAGCATGGGGTGGTCAAGCATGGGGCGGAGCAGGCTGGCGCCGCCAAGGGGCGCATGATGCTGGCTGGGGCGGTGAAGCTTGGCGGAGCGGAGCAGAAAACTCTTCTGGATGGCATTCGTTCGGGCGCGGGCAGGGGTTGCACGCTGAAAACCGGCTGCCGAGTCGCGGATTTGAGTCGTTCCGCAGTGAACGAACGGCGGCCTCGAGTTTCAGGGACAGATCGTTCAGTGGCAGTTCCTTCAGCAATATGGACGGCAGAACGGCCAGCCGAATGCCGGAAGGGCGCGATCCGTACAGGTCGGCCTACGCGGGCGGCGTCAGAAGCGAGCGTGGGTCGGGCGGGAAGTTTGCGCGCAGCAGTTTCGACGGGCGATCGCTTAGCTCGTCGTCGCGCGCGGAACGCAAGTCGGGCGGCTTGCATTTGTTCGGAGGACATTCGCAGAAGAGCGTTAAGAGCGACCTGCGCGCGCGCAACGATTTCGGCGGAGGACATGGCGGATTGTTCCACGGCGGCGGGAAGGCTCCGAAAAGTTTCCGTGGAGGGAAGGCGCCGAAAGGCTTCGGCAAAGCTCCGAAACTGTCCGGCGGAGGCAAGGGCTTCGGTGGCGGCCACTCCCACGGAGGCGGGCACTCGGGCGGCGGAAAACATCACTGAGCCGATGAGCCTCTGATTTGTCATGCCGGCGGAGTCGGAGAGGTTCTCCTTCAACAATCAGCTGGAACAGGAACGCTGCGGGCTGCGTATACTACGGCGTTCACGGAAGGAGAACTATGCGTGATCGCCGATTTCTAACGTCTCTTCTCGTTCTACTTGCATGCTGCGGGGCCGTGGTGCGGGCGCAATCGACTCCTGGCCATTTGCCTGGAACCGCCATGCCCACCATCACCAGCGTGCCGGTGGGAGCGCAGGCCTCGCCCAATTTCAACGCGGATGCGGCGACCGATGCTTATCTGGCGCTGATTCCACCGCAGGCCAAGGCACGGTCAGATGCTTACTTCGAAGGCGGGTACTGGCTGATTCTCTGGGAATTTGTGTGGCTGGCCGCAGCGATGCTACTGCTGCTGAACCTGGGCTGGTCGGCAGGGATGCGCAATGTGGCCGAGCGCATCACACGCTTCAAACCGCTGCAGACGCTGATCTACCTGTGCGAGTTTACGGTGGCGGCGACTGTGCTGACGTTTCCGCTGACGGTTTACAAGGACTACTTCCGCGAGCACCAGTACGGGCTGGCCACGCAGACTTTCGGACCGTGGATGGGGGATCAACTCAAGAGTCTTCTGGTGAATCTGGTGCTGGGCGGAATTCTGGGGATGGCGCTGTTTGGCGTAGTGCGGAAGCTCGAGCGCACGTGGTGGCTTTGGGGAGCCGGGGTGAGCATCGTGTTCGTCATCGTTGTGGTTTTGATCGGGCCGGTGTATCTGGTTCCGATTTTCAACAAGGTGACGCGGCTGGACGACCCGAAGGTCACGCAGCCGATCCTACGGCTGGCGCGGGCCAACGGAATTCCGGCAAGAGATGTTTTTGAGATCGACGCCTCGCGGCAGACGACGCGCATGAGCGCGAATGTAAGCGGATTCGGCCGCACGATGCGCATCACGATGAATGACAACCTGCTGAAGCGCGGGTCGCTCGAGGAGATTGAGGCAGTGATGGGTCACGAAATGGGTCACTACGTGCTGCATCACATCTACAACAGCATATTTTTCTTCGCTGTCGTGCTCGTGGTTCTGTTTGCCTATTTTCGCCGGGGGATCGACGCATCGCTGAAACGCTGGGGTGAGAAGTGGCAGATCCGAGGAACAGGAGACACGGCTATCGTTCCCCTGGCGGCGCTGCTGCTGGCGAGCTTTCTTTTTGTGATGACTCCGGTGCTCAACACGTTCACGCGCACCCAGGAACACGAGGCCGACATGTTTGGTCTGAATGCGAGCCGCCAGCCGGATGGCATGGCGCAGGCAGCAATTCATCTGGGCGAGTATCGGAAGATGAGCCCGGGGACGCTGGAGGAGTGGATTTTCTACGATCATCCGAGCGGACGGCATCGCATTCACGATGCGATGGTGTGGAAGGCGGAGAATCTTAGCGTGCCCGAGCCGCAAGGTGCGAGCGCGCCGTAATCGGCGCGGGCGGGCGCCATCGTTCGTCCAAAGCGCTGCGGAGTTCGCTCCGCCCGACAGCCCCTTCGATGCGCTTCGCTTGCTCAGGGCAGGCTTAAAGGCAGCGGCTATTCCTTCACAAGCCGATCAGTTCATCGTCAGCACGACGCGGAAGCGGGCCTTGCCGCTGATCATCTGTTGGTAGGCGTCGGCGGCTTTGGCGAGTGGATAGCGCTCGATCATGGGGCGCACACCGCTCAAGGAACTGAACTCGAGCGTGTCCTGAGAATCGCGAGCCGTGCCCGAGGCCCATCCGCGAACCGTCTTGCTTCCCGGGATCAGTTGAAGCGGCGAGATCATGAGCGGTTCGAAGCCCGCCCCGACTACGATCATGGTTCCATGTGGACCAAGGCCGTTGACGAGCGCCGACATTGATTTCGAATCAGACGCGGTGGCCAGAATGATCTGCGCGCCGCCGAGTTTCTGCAAAGCCTCTGCCGGGTCGCCGGCTGTGGTATCGATGTACTCATGAGCGCCCAGCTTGGTGGCCAGCTCTTTCTTGTCGCCGCCGCGGCCAATCGCGAGCGTGCGAAATCCCATTTGGCGGGAGTATTGAATGCCGAGATGCCCCAGGCCGCCGATACCCTGCACCGCGACCAGATCGCCCGAGCGCGCTCTGGCGTTGCGCAGTGCATTGAAAACTGTAATGCCGGCGCAGAGCAGGGGTGCGGCTTCATCGGCGGGAAGATCGTCGGGCATGGCGGCGACAGCTTCGGCTTGGGCGATCATGTACTCCTGATAGCCGCCGTCGTAGGAAATCCCAACGATTTTCTCGAATTTGCAGTTGATGAAATCGCCGCGGCGGCAGGGATCACAGACGAAACAGTGTCCGCCATGCCAGCCCACGCCGACGCGCTGGCCGGGTTTCCACTGGGTGACGTCGGGGCCGACTTTATCGATGCGACCGGCGATTTCGTGGCCGGGAACGCGCGGATATTGAATGCCGCCGGGCCAGTGCCCTTCTTTCACAATCGCATCGCTATGGCAGATGCCGCAGGCCTCGACTTTGATGCGAACCTGGCCGCGCCCGGGCTCAGGGATGGGGCGCTCGACGAGTTCGAAATCGCTACCGGGCTTGCTGATCTGAACGGCTTTCATGGAAGGCATGAGTGAGTCCTCTCTGAATTGGCTGGGGATTTCGTGCGGCAGTTTCAGATGAGAAACCAGGCACGGAGGATGCAAAATCCCAGTCCCGATAGGCCGATGCTGCGGGAGCGCGGACGCCTGCGAACTCGAACTATTGCTGGCAAACAGATGGGTTGTTTCGCAAATAGTCGCCGAGATCGATGGCTCGATGTTGGTTCAGGAGATTGGCTTTTGTGCCCACGTAGAATTCCTCAAATTGAACCTTGCACTCCTGCGACTTTCCTTGTCCAACGTGCAAAAAGAGTGAAAACGTGCCATTGCGCGGAAAGAAAATCCCCACGTCATGGGTATTCGCAAGATTTTCCGGCGTGCGTGGAATCGTCGTAGCCCACAGATTTTCGATCTTCCTTGTCGTACCGTCTTTCAGGACGTAATCATATTCGGTACGGCGCGAGCCGATACGAAGAAGGTGCTGGACGCACAGAATTCCGTTGGGCGGAATGCGATATGTAATCGTCGACCCTGACGGGGCCAAAACCTCCCCGCGGGATACACCATAGAGTACAAAGACATCTCCTGTGTACCCTTCTGGAATGAGAAAGCGCTCCATCGGGATGCGAACGTACAAGCTCGTCGCTCCAACGACCAGCAGCAAAGCCAGACCGAGGACGCACGTATTAATGACAATCGTCACGACGCGGCCAAGGGACCGCGCCGTTCCCTTCGCGAGCCAGATTCCGAGGGCGGAAAGAACGACAACGGACGGAACGAGTACGAAAACCGGCCAGATTACGACACTTGCTGCGAATGCCGCCAATGCCCGCAGGATGAGGTACAGGTAGGCGAACAGCAGCATGGTGCCGACAAGGCTGGCAGTAGTTATCGCCCACAACCATTTGGACTTCCGTTCCATATTGGGCCGCCCATATCGTGCTGCGGCCTATCGGCTCGCAACCTGCCCCATCTTCTCCACTGCCAGGCCCAGTCTTCGCAACGTTGTTTCTTTCCCCAGCACTTCCAGCGTTTCGAACAGCGGCGGGGCGTTTTTGCGGCCGCAGACGGCGACGCGGATGGGCTGGAACATCTGGCCGGCTTTGACGCCGAGTTCCTGGGCGGCGGCGCGCAGGGCGTAATCGAGCGGGTCATGCTTGAACTCGACGTTGGGCAATAGTTCCTGCGCCTTTTGGAGAACTTTCAGCGCCATGGCCGCGTCGCCTTTTTGCGGGATGAGTTCGGCGGGAGCGTAGGGCGGAAGCTGGTCGAGGAAGAAAAAGTCGGCGGCGGTGAGCACATCGCGCAGCAGCTTGATGCGCTCGCGGATCAGGGGTGTCACGCGCAGCATTTTTTCGGGAGTTGCATTGGGAAACTGCTCGCGCACGATGGGCAGCAGGCGCTCGCTTAGGCCTTCGATGGCGAGGCCGCGAATGTGCTCGGCGTTGAGCCAAACAGCTTTGGGGTCGAAGGTTTCTTCGGGGGGCCACGGTATTCCAGCGGCAACGGCTACCTTCTCCCGGAACCCGTCGCCGGGGGCAATTTCCTTGAAGTTCACCACGGCGTTGGCGCGGTTGATACCTTCGAGGGAAAAGGCGTTGATAAGTTCTTCTTGGCTCATCTTCGTGCGGTCGTCTTTCGGTGACCAGCCCAGCAGGCAGAGGAAATTGATGAACGCTTGCGGCAGAAATCCTGCATCGCGGTAGGTGGTGACGCTCACGACCGGGCCGTGGCGACGCTTGGAGAGCTTGGTGCCATCGGGAGCGACCAGAAGCGGCAGATGCGCGAATTGCGGTGGTGCGTAGCCTGCAGCCCCGAAAATGAGGACGTGTTTGAACGTATTCGTCAGGTGGTCCTGGCCGCGGATGATGTGGCTGATGCGCAGGTCGGCGTCGTCGGCGCAGGAGGCGAGGTGATACGTGGGCATGCCGTCGGAACGCAGCAGGGCGAAGTCCTCGATGTCGGCTCCGGCTTTCATCTGCTCGCCGTAGACCGCGTCGGTGAACCGCACCACCGTGCTGCGCGGAACGCGGAAGCGCAAAGCGAATGGCTCGCCGGCGGCGGCGCGGCGGTCGCTTTCTTCACGCGAGAGTTCTGGCATTCCGGGATTGAACAGCCAGGTGCCGCGTCCTCCTTCGTTCAGCTGCTCGCGAAGCATGAGCAGTGCTTGTTCGCGATTTTTCGACTCGGATTTCTCGTCTTTCGAGACCACGACTGTGCCGCTTGGAAGGTGCGTGATTCGGACAGCGACAGATCCCGGTGAGATGAATGTATCCACGCGCAGGTCCTTAGGATCGAACTTAGTTGGACCCGACTTCTCGCTATCGCTCGTATGCGCGGGGGTGAAATCGCGGTAGGCGAGGCCTTTGTTGAAAATCGACCACGCGATCTTGCGGTGGAGTTCGAGCCGCTCGGACTGCTTGTATTCTTCGTCCCAACCGAGGCCGAGCCACTTCAGGCCTTCAAAAATCGACTGCACGGAGGCGTCGGTGTTGCGCTCGACGTCAGTATCGTCGAGGCGCAGGATCATGGTGCCGTGATTCCGGCGGGAGTATAACCAGTTGAAAATAAAAGTGCGGGCGCTACCGACGTGCAGAAAGCCGGTGGGTGACGGGGCGAAGCGGACACGCGGAATCGCTGAATTGCTGGGCTGGCTCATGCGGCAGTCGATGGAGTCACTAGCGATGGTACGGGCGCGTGAAAAGCAGCGTCAAGCGGCTCGGCTCTAACGGATTTCCCGATTGGTCCTGCCCGCGAGGCAGTGTACTTAAATCTTGTTGTCTTCAGCGGGCTGATATGAAACCATAATTTCACCACTTCTCCCGCACAGAATCACGCAGTCTACGGTGATTTAGCTCTGATGAACAGCGTCGTCATCACGACGGTGGTAATCCCGGGATTCGTCTCGGGTTTGCTGTACGTCATCTTCTACTATCTACATGAGCAGAGCCGACAACCCTATTTCTTGGCGTGGAAGTGGGCGTGGGCTTTCTACTCGCTGCACTATGTACTCAATGCGTTTCCATCATCGGGGGCGGCGTTCTTTGTCTCGGAACTTTTCATGGTGGGGATGGCGCTGTGCATCTTCGTGTCGACGCGACTGATGCGCGGTTCCTATCATTTCCGCTGGTATGACGCGGCGGTCGCGACCGTGGGAGTTGTACTCGCCGGCTTGACATTGCGCGAGCACATGGTGCATGGGGCGTTTCAGCCGCACACGCAGCCTGAAGTGCGGCTGGGGATTGGGCTGGCAGTGATCCTGCTTTACTGCTCGGCGGTTTTTTATGTGAACGGGCACAAGCGGGGATCTCTCGCCTATCAGGTGCTGGCGGTCTCGCTGGCGCTGTGGGCGGTGCTGATGGGCATTGGGCAGTTGCAGAGCCCGTGGCTGGAGATGTTTGGCACGGCGAGCCGGTTGTTCGGTCCGGTGCCGCAGATGCTGCTGGGCATCGCCATGGTGATGGTGCTGTTCGAGAATCAGCGCAATGCGGTGCAGGAGAACACGCTGGCGCTGTCCACGCTTGGGGTTGATCCGCGTCGTTTGCTGTTTGCCGAAGATCTGGTGCCGAGCATGCAGGCGGCGCTGGAACGGCTGATGAGCGCGCTGCCCACGCGGCGGGCGGCGATCTGCATCAGCGAGCGCTGGCGTCATTTATTGCCTTCGGTGCAGCAGGGATTTTCCGCCGGTTTCGTAGAGGCGTTAGAGACCAGCGGTGCGGGAGATTACGCTTGCGAACTGGCTTATCGGCAAAGCGGCATTCTCACGGTGCAGAATCTGGCGGAGATGGCGGAGCCATTTCCGGTGGGACCAGTCGGAGCCTTTGCCGATTTCAAACGGATTCTGTTGGATGCGGACGTGCGCAATCTGACGGCGGTCACGCTGCAGACACGCGAGCACAATTTCGGAGTCATCCTGTTCCCGCATGCCGAGCGCAGGGCGTTCGGATCGTCGGGACCGCATCTGATGGTGGGCCTGGCGCTGCAACTCGGGCTCACGCTGGAAAACTACGTAATCGGCCACGACGCTCATCGCCGCACGAAGGAATATGAGTTGCTGACAGAAATCGGCAAGGCGATCAGTTCGCGGCTCGATCATGACGAGATTCTGCGCACGATTCAGGTGGAACTGGGGCAGATTTTCGACACGACGCATTTCTACATCGCGTTCCAGGAAGCAGAAGAAATCCGGTTTGAGCTGGAGGTGCGGGATAATCGCGTTCTCCCGAAGCGGACGCGGGAGTTGCGCAATGCGTTTACCGAGTATGTGATCCGCACTGGCGAGCCGCTGCTGATCCGCTCCGACCTAGAGGCGACGCGCAAGCGCCTCGGCATCACGCACATTCCGGAACGCCCGGCGAAAAGTCTGATTGCTGCGCCGATTTTTCTTTCCAGCAAGACTTCGGGACTGGCGAACAAGCCTTCCGGCGTGATGGTGGCGATGAATCCCGACCGTGAGTTCGGGTTCGAACAACGCGACCTGGATGTGCTGGTGACGGCGGCGGGGCAGGTTTCGGTGGCGGTAGAAAATGCGCGCCTGTTTGCCGATGAGCAGCGCCGGTCGAAGCAGCTCGCATTCCTGAACAATGTTTCGCGGACGGCGATTTCGAGCGACGATCCCGTCCACATGCTGAGCCAGATTGCGGGTGAGATTCAGAAGAACTTCAGCTTTGATCACATCGGGATCGGCCTGCTCGACTACGGAACGAAGGAAATCGAGATCAAGGCGGAAGCGGGAGTCACGGCCCATGCCACAGGGCGGCGCATTCCGCTGGGGACGGGTATTCTGGGGCGAGTGGCGCGGAGCGGCGAGCGGGCGCTTGTGCAGAATGCGCTCCCGGGAAACCTTAGCGGAATCTTACAAGATTCGCGCGCGGTGCTCTGCATCCCGATCACCTACGGCGAGACGCTGCTGGGCGTGCTGAACATTGAGAGCCACAACGAGGATGCGTTTTCGCCGCAGGACGTGCTGATTCTGAACACGCTGGCCGACCTGCTGGCCACAGCGCTGCACAACGCGTTCGTGTTCCAGAAGCTGCAGCAGCAATCGATTACGGATGGATTAACCGGCATCAAGACACGGCGCTTTTTCTGGGAAGCGTTGTCGGCAGAGTGGAAACGGGCTTCGCGCTCGGGGCGGCCGTTTTCGGTGGTGCTGGTGGATCTGGACAAGTTCAAGGAAGTCAACGATGCGATGGGCCACTTCGAGGGCGATCTGGTGCTGGCGCGCGTAGGCCGGCTGCTGGAGCAGAAGTCGCGGCAATCGAACGTGGTGGCGCGTTACGGTGGCGACGAGTTCATCATCCTGATGCCGGAAACGGGCGCAGAGCAGGCGCAAGTGCTGGCCGAGCGCCTGCGCCAGTGGCTGGCAGCCGATCCCATGCTGGCCGAACACCACGTCACCGGCAGCTTCGGCGTGGCCAGCTTTCCGATGCACGGGTTCTCGATTGAAGACATTATTCGCGTGGCCGATGCTGGCATGTACGTCTCCAAGCGCTCGGGCGGCAACATGGTTTCGACGGCGCAGGAGTTTGTTGAGGGCCAGGACTTCGCGCGGCAGCGCCAGCAGATTTCCGCGTACATCGAAGGGTTTTTGCAGCGCGAGCACACCGGGCCGGAGCATCTCGACGAATTGACTACCACGTTGCGCAAGCTCTGCACGGACGACGATGGATGCAACGTGCCGCTCCTGAAGGAGGCGATTGAGTCGTTGAGCCGTGCTGCCGAGTCGCGCGAATTGCAGACGGCCGGCCACGGCGACCTGGTGGCGCGCTACACGGGCATGATTGCGCGGGCGCTGGGCCTGTCCGCCGAGGAAACGGCGGATCTGGTGTATGCGGCGCGGGTTCACGATGTGGGCAAGATTTTTGTCAGCGAGCGCATTCTCAACAAGCCCGGTCCGCTGACCGACAGCGAATTCCAGCAGGTAAAAATGCATGCGCAGATAGGCGCGGAAATTGTGGCGACGATTCCACACAGCGCCATGATGCGAGATGCAGTTGAGCATCATCACCAGCGCTTTGACGGCACGGGCTATCCGGACGGACTGAAAGGCGAGCAGATCCCGCTCTGGGCGCGGATTATCGCGCTGACCGATGCCTATGCCAACATGATCACCGAGCACGCGATCTCCACCGCACGAACGGCGGATGAGGCGCTGGACGAACTGGCCCAGATGAGCGGAACACGCTTTGACGGAATGCTGGTGCGGCTGCTGCTGCGGGCGCTGAAGGCGGAGCGGGCGCCGTCGGGGTCGGGCAGCTGACAATACTCACCGCAACGTCAAATTCTCAGCCAACGTTGGAGCGTTTCTAAAGATCCACTTTAGATTTGCGCGCGCCCCTAGCGGCCAGATCGATTTTTGTAATAGCCTAGTCTGCTATGTCCATTCCTCTTTCTCTCTCCGGCAAAGTGGCGCTGATTACCGGCGGCTCGCGCGGGATTGGTGCGGCTACAGTCCGGATGTTCTCGCAGGCCGGCGCAAAAGTGGTCTTCAACTATCGCGCCGCAAAGAAAGAAGCGGACGCGCTGATGAATGAATGCGGCTCCGCGACCTGCTGTGCCCTCGCATGCGACCTTAACACTCCTGCGTCCGCCGCGCCTCTGGTCCGTGCTGCGGCCGAGCGCTTCGGCCGACTCGACATCCTCGTGGCCAACCACGGTGTCTGGCTGGGCGACGACGTCGGCATCGATCAGATGCCGGATCAGCAATGGCGGGATACTCTGAGCATTAATTTGGACGCTGTCTTCGGTCTGGTGAAGCATGCTGTCGTTCAAATGAAAGCTCAGATGAAATCCCAGATGAAATCCCAGCCGCGCACGAACGGCCCGGTCGGGCACATTGTGCTCATCAGTTCCACCAGCGGACAGCGCGGTGAAGCGTTTCACTGCGATTACTCGGCGAGCAAGGGCGCGCTGATCAGCATGACGAAGTCGCTCTCGAGCGAACTGGCTCCGCAGGGCATCTATGTGAATTGCGTGGCGCCGGGATGGGTGGACACGGACATGAGTTCCGCGACGCTAGCGGATCCGAAGACTGGTGACGTAATCCGCCGCACGATCCCGCTGGGGCGGGTGGCGAAGCCGGAAGAAATCGCGGCTCCGGTGCTGTTTTTGTGCACCGAGCACGCCGGCTTCATCAGCGGAGAAATTTTCAACGTGAATGGCGGAGCCGTGCTGGTGGGATAGCTCTGCTGAAAAAACCGCAGCCCCTGGTTTGCGTCGGCCGGTTTTCCTGCATCCAAGGGGAAAGATGACATTTCAACGCCGCGGGCAGAATGTGCCCCAGAAACGCTACAATTCTGATTGCGCGTAATCCTTCCTTCAAATGGAATGAAACATCTGATTCCCATTGCGGCTTTGGTGTGTTTTGTCTTGTGCCTGGCGTGGGGACAGGCCCAGCCGGCGCAGCCAACGACACAATCAGCGGCTGGAGCGGCACCCAGCTTTCCCGACGCAGACGCCGATACGCGCCGGGCCAAAGCCGTCATTGATCAGGGAATTCAGGCGCTGGGCGGGCAGGCGTACCTGAATATCCGCAACCGCGAATTGCAGGGGCGCGGCTACGGATTTCACCATGGCACCCCGACGAGCCTGGGCGTTGTGTTCTGGAGCTTCTCGGAGTATCCGGACAAAGAGCGGATTGAGTTTACGCCAGAACGGGACGTGGCGCAGCTCTTCGTCGGAAACAAGGGATACGAGATCACGTTCAAGGGCGCGCATCCCATGGAGCAGAAGGATCTGGACGATTACTTGCGCCGGCGGCACTACTCGCTGGATGCGGTGCTGCGGACATGGGTGAACGAGCCGGGTGTAATTCTTCTGTTTGAGGGCAACGCGCTTGCGGCGCAGCATCCGGCGCAGAAGGTGACGCTGATCAACGCGAAAAACGAGAGCGTGAGCCTGTTCTTCGACTCGGACACGCATTTGCCGATTAAGAAGTCGTTCGAGTGGCGCGATCCGGTGGACCGGCAGAAAAATCTGGAGGAGGAGGTCTACGAGAATTATCGGCCGGTGTCGGGGATTATGGTGCCTTCCAACGTGACCCGCTACTTCAACGGAGACATGTCGAACCAGCGCTTCATCCACTCGGCGACCTTCAATCAGGGGCTGGACCAGGCCATGTTCGATCCCAACTCTGGCTACAGCCCGACCAAACCAAAGTCCAAGCACTAATTTGCCCAGGGCTTTCTTGGCGGCACTGAGATGAAGGCTAAGTAAATAATTGTCAATGTCTTACGGACAATCTCGGAGCGTTGGAAGTGTGGTTCCGAGTCGTGTCGGGGCCACGGAGTGTGGCTTTTTGACCACAGACGGGATTTTCAACCGGGGCGGTAACCTAATGCTAGTTACCAACTACTGACATCTTCACGGGTTTGTATTTGCGTCTTCAGTCTGGGTCTCTTTGATTCACGAACAGACAATTCGGGCGGCAGTGGAGTGCAGCGGCGTAGGCCTGCACAGCGGGGCGCCGGTCTCGATGCGAATGCTGCCCGCGCCGACGGGAACCGGAATCGTCTTCCGGCGCACAGATCTGGATGGCTTTGAAGTTGAGGCGGTCAGCAAGAACGTGGCGCGCGTCAGCTACGCGACCAGCCTGATGAAGCAGGGCGTGCTGATTTCGACGACCGAGCACGTGCTCTCGGCGTTCATCGGTATGGGCATCGATAACGCGATCGTGGAGCTGGACAATCTGGAACTGCCCATTCTCGACGGCAGCGCCAAGCCGTTTGTGGAGATGATTCAGAAGGCGGGCATCCGCAAGCAGCGGCGACCGCGCAAATTCATGAAGATTCGCCGCGAGGTGGAGTGGCGCGAGGGGAACAAGTTCATTGCGGTGTATCCCGCCGATACATACACGGTTGCGTATTCGATCAATTTTCCGCATCCGCTCATCGGAAAAGAAACGTTTGAGGTCGAGCTGAGCAACGGGAGTTATCTGCGGCACATTGCGGCTGCGCGCACGTTTGGCTCGCGCGAGGACGAGCAGGCCATGCGCAACATGGGGTTGATCCGCGGGGCGTCGCGCGAGAACTGCATCGTACTGACGCGGACGGGACTGGAAAATGGACCGTTGCGCTTCTCCGACGAATTCGTGCGGCACAAGGTGCTGGACCTGATCGGGGATCTGGCCCTGCTAGGCAAGCGGATTCTAGGCAAAGTGGTTGCCGATCGCGCCGGTCACGCCATGCATACTGCGCTAGTGTCGCGGCTTCTGCGTGACAAGACGCTGTGGGAAGAAGTCACGGTGTCGGCCGAAGAGGAGGAGTATCCGGTCTTTTCGAGCGCGCAGGCGGCGGCTGGGTCGCCGGCGTAGATCCATCCTCTGTTAGGGTGTTTCCTTCAGTCGGCGGGTTCGCAGGGCGGCTCGGCGGGATCGAACGCATCGCGAGCCTGGTGATACCGGCCTTCTTTCCGCAGAGCTTCTTTCGGCACATCTTCATTCTGGAAATCCGCGGTCTGCAGCAATCTCTTCAGCTCGGCGCGCGTTTGCTCGATCACGGCGGCGGCAAATTTCTTGGCCGACTCCTGCCTCTCCGGGGAAAGCTCTTTGACCCGCATGTTGAGCAGGGGAATGTCCTCCTCAAACCAGCGGAGGGTGCGCTGAACACGGGAAATGCGGAGATCGTTAGTCGCGGAAGACTGTTTGGACATATCGGGCCGACCCGGATGCTTTAGCGCTGATTTCTCAGAATGCCACAGGCGACTGAGGAAGCAAGTCTCTGGGATGGTTCCCGGAAGGTAGCAGTGTGCTTACTGCAGAGGGTCAGCGCCGGCGGCAGCGACGCGCTCCGTAGCTCCCGGCATTTCTTCTTCGAGGCGTTCGTCAAGCCAGCGCTCAAGACGATCCTTGGTCTCGGCGGCCAAGTCGCGGAAGCGCAGGCCGGCGCGGCCCTTGACGTCGGCCCAGACGACTTCAGCGTCGACGTTCAGGGTGAAATTCGTCTCGGGCAGCATGAATTGCAGGCGAGGCACAGCTCCCTTGGGCAGCGCTTCGCGCAGCATGAGGGCGATACCGCTCTCGCTGATGTTGGTGCTGGTGGCCTTCACTTTCTTCTCACCCAAGGAGATGACCACCGGCATTTTCACCGGGTGACGGAAGTAGCGGCGGCGCTCCTGCAGCATGAAATTGAGTGCGGCGTGGAAGCAGCGGGAGGCGTTTAACGCGCTGATCGGCTTCTGTAGAACGAAGTTCGCGCCCATGCCGAAGGCGTCCTGCGTGGTGGTTCTCTTTCCATTCAGGATGGCGAAGGTAACGGAATTCTTGTTGCTGGGTGTGCTGCGGAGGCCTTGCAGAACTCCCAGGCCGCCCTTGAGGTCGTCGCAGTCGACGATCACGGCGTCGAATTTTTCCGAGATCAATATGTCGGCAGCGGCGCGCGCCTCGTGACAGATTTCCACGTCAATCGAGAGCTTCTCGAGCGTGGGCCGGATCACACGCACCAATTCCGGGTCCTGGCTCAGGATCAGGGAATCCAACGTCATACAGGCGATTCTAGCGGCGAGGGCGATAGTCACAAAAGTAACAAAGGTAACGGTCGCGATGCTGGCCTTGTGGACGCGACCCTTTGGGGCGAGTGAGGCGGCGATGGTTTGGCCGGGAAAAAGCGGCGTGTTGTCTTGATAGCCCTGCAGTACCAGGAAGCGAGCCAGCCGTGTGCTTGTTGCAGCTTTTCTTAATAAAAGCTGCGCGCTGCCATCGCGCGGCTCGCCCAGATCCCTTCGGCTTCGCTCAGGGCAGGCTCTTCGCCGCGCCAAGAACGCTTGCTCAGGATGACAAGGGAAGGGAATTGTGTCGCCCAGGTTCATGGCGTACAACTGGGACGGCGGAACCTAATGGCGGAGCTGGTTTTTCTTTCGTTGGGATCCAATGTTGGGGAGCGGGAGGAGCGTTTGCGGGATGCGATCAGGCGCCTGGAGACGGCGGGACGCGTCGTTAGGGTTTCTTCGTTTTACGAGACCGAGCCCGTAGAGCTCACCAATCAGGCCTGGTTTCTGAATTGCGCAGTAGCTCTTGAAACAGAGCTGACTCCCCAGCAGTTGATGGAGTCGATTCTGCGGATCGAGCAGGGGATGGGCCGAGTGCGCACTCGGCCGAAGGGGCCGCGGAAGATTGATATCGATATTCTGCTGTTCGGGGACGCGGTTGTGGATTCGGCGGAGTTGACGATTCCGCATCCCGCGATGCAGAAGCGGCGCTTTGTGCTTGAGCCGTTGGCGGAGATAGCGCCTGGGGTACGGCATCCCGTCCTGAAGAAAACGGTGCGAGAGATGCTTGCGGCGCTGCCGGAGGGGCAGGTCGTGCGCAAGGTGAGAAGCTAGGGGCCGGCGCAACTGAAGCCGCGCCCTTTCAAGCCCGCCAGGCTACGGCAGGATGATGCGGCTGCCTGCGTCCTGCGCCGTGACGACGGCGGATTCTTTCTCGGGGAATTGCGCGAACAGGAATTCGACAAAGGCGCGCGATTTCGGACGGCCCGAGGTGCGGCCGAGGGCTAGCCGGACGAGAAAAACGAGGGCTTTCAGCACGTCGGATTCGCGCAGAGTGGAGTAGCCCATGTGTTTCTGTTCCGCCTCGCGGTACTCCTTGAGCATGGTTTCGATTTCGGCGGCGGCGCGGCGCCGGGCGTCGCTGGTGAACGACTGCTCATAGTGCAGGCCGGAGTCAACGCGGGTCTGGTAGCTGGTAGTCAGGATCGTAAGCGCGGCGATCAGATCCTGATCGTTCAGACTGCGGTTGGCCCGGGCGGCCTTGGCCAACGCGTAGGTCAGGCCCATGAGCAGGTGCTCTTTCTCGTACATGAATTGGTTGGGGACTTCGACCTTCAGAAACAACGCCGCTGGGTCGATATCGCCTGCTGAGCGCGGCTTTTCGTGCTCTCGCGCTTGCAGAAGGTAGGGGCAATCGCTGGGACAATCGAGCGTGATCTCGCGTTGCTCGCCGCAGCACTGCGGACAGATGCGGCCATGCAGGGCCGGGCAAAAGCGTTTCTCGTTGCGGATTTCGCAGATAGCGCAACTCAAGAGAGGCTCCCCTGAAACCATTATGGCAGAACTTTGCCACTGGCATTGGAAAGGCATGCTTGGCCCATTTCGGCACAGGCGCGTCTGAAACGCCCTGTAAAAATGGGCCTCCCCGCGTGCCCGGATTACAAAACCCTCGTAAAATAAGGTGTTTTCCACAGGCGTACAGGGACTAAGATAACGCCGCTGGTATTAAATCGATTCTTACGAGGAGGGTTTTCCATGGCTGCTGGATTGACTAAAACGCAACTGGTCCGCCTTCTGGCGGAAAAAAATGAACTGAGCAACAAGCAGGCCGCGGCGTTCCTGGAGCACCTGACCGACACCGCGATCAAAGAGACGAGGAAAAATGGCATCTTTGTGGTGCCCGGGCTGGGCCGTCTGAAGAAAGTGCATCGCAAGGCGCGCATGGGGCGCAATCCGCAGACCGGCGAACCAATCCAGATCAAGGCCAAGACGACGGCGAAGTTCTATCTCGCCAAAGCTGCCAAGGACGCAATCGCACCGAAAAAGTAGTTTGCCGACGAGATCAGAATCGAAGGCCGGCTTGGAGCCGGCCTTTCGATTTTCTGCGGCGTCCGTTTTTTGCGAGCGGCCGCGCATCATTTTGCGTAGTCGTTCTTCACTACCTCGCCGCCCTTCATCACAAATTTCACGTGTTCGAGGGTAGTGACATCTTTGATCGGATCGCCATCCACGGCGACGATGTCCGCCCACGCCCCCGGTTCCAGCGTTCCCACCTTGCCGGACCATCCCAGCAGGTCGGCGGCGTTCAGCGTCGCGGCTTGGATGGCCTGCAGCGGCGTCAACCCGAGCTTTACCATCACCGCGAATTCGTGAGCGTTCAGACCATGCGGATACACGGCGGCATCGGTTCCAAAAGCAACCTTCACCCCGCTGGCGAAGGCATGCGCGATGTTCTTGCGCGCGGCGGGAATCACGTCCTTCGCCTTGACCAGGAGCTGCGGAGGCATGTGTAACTGCTCGGCATTCTCCATCATCCAGTCGCCCAGGTAGAGCGTGGGAACAAGATAGGTGCCGTGCTCTTTCATGGCGGCGATGCCGGCGTCGTCAATGTAGGAGCCGTGCTCGATGGAGTCGACGCCGGCCTCGGCAGCCCAGCGGATTCCCTCGGCTCCATGCGCATGCGCCGCGACTTTGCGGCCGAGGCGGTGGGCGTCGGCGACGATGGCCTTCATTTCCTCGAGCGTGTATTGCGATGCCTGCGGGTTGTCGCCAAGGGAGAGCACGCCGCCGGTAGCGCAGACTTTGATCAGATCCACGCCGTACTTGATGTTCTCACGCACCTTGTGCTGGACCGCGGCGATGCCATCGGCCACGCCGTCGGCGGTGGAGTGATATTCGAAAGGCAGCATGTTGTTGTCGCAGTGCCCGCCGGTGATGCCGAGCGCTGGACCGCTGACCAGCATGCGCGGGCCGGGGACGTCGCCGGCATTGATGGCGTCGCGCAGGGCTACGTCAGTGAAGCCGCCCGCGTGCACGTTGCGAATGGTGGTAAAGCCGGCAAGCAGCGTTGTCCGTGCGTTCTTGGCGCCGATGAGAGCCTCGCGCGGCACGGAAATCGCGAGACGGTCGTAGCCGAATTTGGGATCAAAAGTGATGTGTGTGTGGGCATCGATCAGACCGGGAAGCACAGTTGCGTTGGGCAACTCGATGCGTAACGCGCCAGCGGGCGCCTTTACTTCAGCAACGGCGCCGGTGCTCACAATCTTTCCGTCTTCGATGATTACCAGCTGGTCGGACAGAATCTTTCCGGTTTTCACATTCAGCAGATGACCTGCATGTACCACGACCTGTCGCGGAGTTTGGCCGACGACTTGGGTCAGAAGGAACAGAACGGCAGCAACCACAGAAAGCGCTATTTTTTTCACGATGACTCTTTCCTCTCTCTCGAACACGGTGCACCGATATAACAGCCGACAACTGAGCATGCTACTTCCTTAACGTCTTCAAGACGATCGGCAGACAGCCGAGCGCAGAAACAACCTTGTGCTGCAGATACTACAGAAAGGAGCGGACGAGGCGCACCCATCTCGCGCGAGTTGGCTTTAAAAGCTGGAGCGCGCTCTAAGGCAGGGTATTCTAGCCCCCGGGCCCGTCATTGGAAACGTACTGCTCGAGCGACTCGAGTTCGCGGCTCAGGTCGCCGACACGCCACTCAAGCAGGTTGCGGATGGAAAGGATGCCAAGCAGTTTGCCATCGTCATCGGCCACGGGCAGATGGCGGAAGTGCCGTTCGAGCATGGTAGTGAGGGCTTCGCCGGCTCCGGTACTGCGCGTCGCCATCTCGACGGGCGTGGTCATAAGATCGCGCACCGACGTGGTTTGAGGATCAAGGCGGCTGAGCGCCCACTTGCGCAACACGTCGCGCTCGGTGAAGATGCCGGCGACGCGGAAGTCGCTGTCGACCACGGCCACGGCTCCCACGTGATGGTCGAGCATTTTGTGAATGGCGTCGGCTACGCTGGCCTCCAGTCCTACCGCCGCAATTTCCCGGTCGCAGAGTTCGAGCAGGCTCATAAGCACCCCTTTTTCGGCCCAAAGGCCGCACGGCCGAAATCCCCCAAACGAAAGTGGATTGACGCATTATGCTCGTGGCGAAGCGCTTGTCAAGGAAATTTACGAAAAAAGAGGCTCGGCGGTCCCTTTTGGGTCAGACAGTCCTCGGCTATGCTGCCCACCCTATTTCGACCGGAAGACTTGCCCATCCTTCATGACAAATTGAACGTTCTCCAGCGCTTTGATGTCGCGCAGAGGATCGCCGCTGACCGCGATGATGTCGGCAAATGCGCCCGGCGCGACGACGCCGATTTGGCCCTGCATGTCGAGCATGGCGGCGGCGCGCGAGGTGGCACTCTGGATGGCATCCATCGGTGCCATGCCGAACTCCACCATGCGGGAGAATTCCTGCGCGATGGGCTCGGTCCACGGGATGCCGCCCATGTCAGTGCCGAAGACGATTTTCACCCCGGCTTGCAGCGCCTTCTTGAATGAGGGCTCGTGCACCGCGGCGCGGAGGTGGTCGCGCTGGCCGGCGGGCGTATCGGCCGGCGCCCAGTCCTTGTAGTAGACACTGAGCGTCGGCACAAGCCATGTGCCCTGCTTGAGCATCTGCGCGATGGCGGCATCGTCGAGATCGAGTCCGTGCTCGATGGAATCGCAGCCGCCGTCGAGGGCGCGGTGCAGGCCGATTCCGCCGTAGGCGTGGCATGCGACTTTCTTGCCCCAGCCGTGGGTTTCGTCGACGACGGCGCGCAGTTCTTCGACGGTGAGAGTCGGCTGCGAGACCAGCTCGCCGTTCTTACCCACCCATGAGCGGTGGGTCATATAGACCTTGATCCAGTCGGCGCCGTGGTCGAGTTGTTCGCGGGCGGCTTTGCGGGCTTCGACTGGCCCGTCGACGATCTGCGCGCCTTTTGGCATGTCGAGCTCGGGAGCGTAGCCTTCCAACATGTAGCCGCCGGTGGTTGAAATGGCGCGGGTGGCGACGAAAAGGCGCGGTCCGGGAATATAGCCGCCTTCAATCGCCTGCTTGATGCCGACATCGCCGTAGCCGGCACCCTCGGTTTCAACGTCGCGCAGCGTCGTGAAGCCCTGCTCGAGCGCCCGCCGCACTGCGACCGTGGCCCGCGCCGCACGCAGCGCCAGCGGCGCGTTCAGGATGTTGGCGTCGTATCCACCCTGCGCGGGATCTTCTCCCTGCAGGAAAATGTGCGTGTGAGAATCGATACGCCCGGGCAGAACGGTGGCCTGAGAGAGATCGATGACCGTCGCGCCAGTGGGGATCTTCGCGCTGGCCGCAGCGGAGACGCTTTCGATGCGATTGCCGCGGATGACGATCACCTGATCATGCGCCGGGGCTGCGGAGCGGCCATCGATCAGCGTGCCCGCGCGGATGACCGTGACTTGCGGCGAGCGCGATGGAGCGGCTGTTTGCGCGAAGGCACCGACCACGACGATGATCACTGATGTCAAAGACGCTAAGCAGCGGATCATCTTCAATATTCTTCCTCTCTTCACTTTGTCCCCCCTCGTACAGTGACCGGGATTGTCTCGGTCGAAAGCTGCAAAATTTCAGCGGATGATTTGGCGGCAAGGATTCTATACCCTTAACGTGGTAACCGGTGACCGTGGACTCGACAAGAAGAGTCGGATCCCACGGGTGCTTAACGAAGGTTGCGCGACAATGCCCGCGAAATCAGGTTGCCTATCGGAGGACCAGTGCAGTTGCGCCTTGCCGAGATTCGGGATGCGGGCGGAATCACGAGCGTCATCAACGCGGCGTTCAAGCGGGCCGAGTCTTTTTTGATTGATCGTGACCGCATTGATGAAACGTCGGTGCGGGCACTGCTCGAGAAAGGGAAGTTCCTGATCGCCGATGACGTCGCCGATGACCAAGGCGCTCTTGTCGGCTGCGTTTATGTCGAACTGAGAGGTGAACGGGCGTACCTGGGGCTGCTGGCGGTGGATCCGCAACGGCAGAAGGCGGGCCTCGGTTCGAAGTTAATGGACGCGGCCGAAGAATTTTGCGCCCGGGCCGGCTGCCGGTTCATGGATCTGCGGATCGTGAACGTGCGCTGTGAGCTACCGGAGTTTTATCATCGGCGCGGATACGTTGAAACGGGGACCACTGTTCCCTTCCCGCCCGAGCTCAAGCCGAAAGTGCCGTGCCATTTCGTGGAAATGTCAAAGCCCCTGGCTTGAGAGAGTGGAATCGCGCGGCGCTCATGGGAGCACAGCGTCGGCCTCGATCTCAACCAGCATGTCGGGCGAAATCAGCGCACTGACCTGCACCATGGACGTTGCGGGGCGAATGTCGCGGAAGAATTCTCCGTGCGCCTTGCCGATTTTTTCCCATTCGCCAATGTTCGTGACGTACATGCGTGTGCGGACAACGTCCTTCAAGGTCGCCCCGGCTTTCTGCAGCGCACTCTCAATGTTTTTCAGCGTCTGCACCGCTTGCGCATACGCGTCTCCCACACCGACGATGTTTCCATCCGGCCCGGTTGCAGTTGTGCCGGAGACGTGCACATACGATCCCATCCTTACCGCACGCGAATAACCGACGACGGGTTCCCAGGGTGTGCCGCTTGAAATATTCTGCCGCTGCATGTCACGTCCTCCGATGTGGCCATTGTAACTGCACAAAACTGCATAAACGGCGCGCAATTAGCAGCCGACAACTCTGACTGCCAGCAAAATACCCGGCGCTGTTTCCAACGCATTTAGTCACAACTCATCGGTTACTAGCTGGGTTCTAACTAATTAGGAAAACGAATCGCGCCGATAAACAAAAGTCACTTGCGTTTCGGAGTGAACTGAGTTATCTAGACGGCATGCGGCTGAAACTCCGTGTCTGGCGCGGAGTTCAGGGGGTGAAAACCAGTGATTCCGGAAGGGCATCCGCTGCAGCAACTGTTTCACGATCTGGTGGGGCGGCACTACGCTGAAGCAATCGGCATTCGCGATCCGCGGGTAATTGCCTACGTTTCGCATCTGCTCTCGGAGTTCTGCGAGGCCGAACAGCTCTTCAAGATTCACGATGCGTCAAATCGTCCGCTGTCAGACGTCGGCGAGATGCTGCTGGAATCCGATCCGGTCTACGGGCCGGCGCCGAGTTTTGATCGCGAGCGCCAGGTGCGCAAACACATCGGCGACTACACTCTGTTTTTTGCCGGAATGTTTCCCGAGAGCATCAACCATTTCCGCCTGCGCCGTCACCGCCTGGAAAGTTTTGTGGAGTGGATCAAGGCCGGCAAAGAAAGCTACTACATCGTCAGCAAGTTTGAACACTTCGAATACGCCAAGGTGGCTCCGTTGTTTGCGAATCTCTCTCAGAATTTTGAGGGCTGCGTCTACGGGCTGAACATGGTGAAGAACGATCTCGAGGAGATGCAGCATCCGATCCTCCGGCTCAACGAATCCGGGGAAGACCTGATCATGTAGTTGCCCCGGGAATCGGCCAGACCTGGGGATCGGACGCGGTGCCCATACGGTAGAAGCTGAGCGCCGCACTTCCCTGTTCCAATTTTCGAAAACGGCGGAGTGCACCGAACTCCGCGCCGGGGTCAAACTTCTTTTCGTGCTCGGCCACGACCACCGACATCGCCCAGACCAGCGACGATTCCGCCAGAGCCCGCAGAGTATTCGCATAGGCATTGCTCAGGCGGTATGGCGGATCGACGAACACCACGTCGGCGGCCACATGCCGGCGTTCCATGCGCCAGAAGGCGCGCGGCAGTTCCTCGTGCAGCAGGTGGAACCCGTCGGCGATACCCAGGCTTTCCAGATTGTTGCGGATTACATTCGCGGCCGTGACCGAAGATTCCACGAAATAGACTTCCTTGGCGCCGCGACTCAAGGCCTCAATTCCAACCGCGCCCGTGCCCGCGAACAAATCCAGCCAGACTGTGCCGTCGAGGGCTGCGGGATTTCCCGCGGTCAGCACGTTGAAGAGAGTTTCGCGCAGACGGTCCGAGGTGGGACGAATGTCAAGGCCTCGCGCCGAGCGCAAGGTCCGGCTGCGGTATTTGCCGGCGATTACCCGCATGGCATGGCACCTTCGATTCGGCTGACGTGGTTCTCCATACATGTAGAATAAAAGGAGCAAAGCCATTATGCGAAGCTGGTCGATTCCTCTGGGGCGTTTCTTTGGTATTGACGTCCGTCTTCACATCACATTCCTGATTCTGCCACTGTTCGTCTTCTGGACCGAATATGCCGCGCATCAGGGCAGCGCCAACGCGGGGAGCGACGTGGGGATGGTGGGCATTATTCTGGCCTGTGTTGCGGCGCATGAGGCGGGGCACATTCTCGTGGCGCGGCGTTTCGGGATGATTCCGAAAGCCGTGATTCTGCTACCGCTCACGGGAGTCACTCTCTTCGACGAATCGCGCGTGGAAAAGCCGCGGCCCGACACGCCCGTGTGGAAGCGGGAAATACGTCTTGCCCTGGTTGGCCCGCTGGTGAGTTTGGTGCTGGCTTCGGTGGCGGTTGTGGGGATAACGGCCACAGGACGCGGAATCGAGCTTTGGAAGTGGCCGTTCCTCCAGGCGGCGAATCTGCCGCGCAGCCTGGTGTGGGCGAACCTTTATTTGGCGGGTCTGAATCTGATCCCTGCCTACCCGCTCGACGGAGGACGAATCTTGCGGGCGTTATTCATCCGAACCATGGATCCTTCCGCGGCCGCGCGGCGCGCCGTCTCCATCAGCAACGCAATCTCCATGGTGCTGATGGTGGCGGGCCTGTTCAGCGATAGCTGGCTCACCATGGTCGGCGTGATTATTTTTTCCGCGGCGCAACTGGAAGAGCGCGCAATTATTTTCCAGTCGGTGCTCGACAATGTGCGGCTGGAAGAGGTGATGCTGACGGATTTTGCCACGCTTTCGCCGGCTGACACGCTTGAAGACGCGCTGGAAAAGGCGGTTCACTCCCTGCAAGATGACTTTCCCGTGGTTCGAGGCAGCGACATGGTGGGAGTAATTTCGCGGCAGCGCATCCTGGACGCATTGCGGGCGGAGGGCAATGGCTACGTGCAGGCCGTCATGAACAAAATTTTTGAAGTGTCGGTGCGGCAGGACTCGCTGGGGTCGGCGTTTCGCAAACTCACCGCGCGCAGTTCCAGCATCATTCCGGTCGTCGACGACCAGCGCCTGGTCGGTATCGTCACCCTGCAGAATCTAATGCACTCCATGACATTGCTGGCGGAGAGCCGGCGGCTGCGGAGAAACGAGCCGGAAGGGTAAATCGTTTTCTAGAACAGTCGCACCGACTTGGCCTGCTGGACCGCGGGAATTTTTCTCAGCTTGGCGAGAATATCCTCCGGAACAACACCGTCTACATGGACGACCGCGATTGCTTCCCGTGGCTCGTCTGAATCTGTGCCGCTGCTGCGCCGCCCGAGGGAGAAATTGGCGATGTTGATCGATTCCTCACCGAGAATCGTCCCCACGCGGCCGATCACACCGGGGACGTCGCGGTTGCGCAGGTAAATCAGGTCGCGCTCGAGCGGTGCCTCCACGTCAATGCCATCCACGTGCAGCAGGCGAGGAGCGGTGCCGTGCAGAACCGCTCCCTTGACCAGATGCTCTTCCGCTGAACTCTTGAGAAAAATCGAGAGAACACTTCCGGTCCCTCCGGTCGAAGCTTTCGCTTTGTGCGACTCCACGACACGCAGGCCGCGCGAATCGGCGATTGTGGCGGCATTGACCAGATTTGCTTTTTCCTCGAGCGCCTGGTTCAGGATGCCTTTGATCGCTCCGTTGCGGATCAGTTCTGTCTTCCATCCGGCGATGTGGCCGCTGTAGCGGATCGAAATTTCTTCGATCCGGTCCTCCGAGATCTGCGCGAGAAAGCCGCCCATGCGCTCGGCTAGCACGATGTAGGGCTGCATTTCGGCGTACTCTTCGGCCGATACCGACGGGACGTTGACCGCGTTCTGAATCACTCCGTGCTTCAGATACTCTTTCACCTGCTGGGCAATCTGCACGCCCACTGCCTCCTGGGCCTCGACGGTTGATCCGCCCACGTGCGGCGTGAGCACGACATTTTCGAGCACCAAGAGCGGAGAGTTCTTTGGAGGTTCTTGGGAAAAGACATCGATCGCCGCGGCCGCGACTTGGCCCTGCTTTAGCGCCGCTGCCAGGTCGGTCTCGTTGACCAGTTCACCGCGGGCGCAGTTCACCAGGCGCACACCCTTCTTCATTCTTGCGATGGACGCAGCGTTGATCATTCCGTTCGTCTGCGGCGTCAACCCGACGTGCAGCGTGATGTAGTCTGCGGCGCCATAGAGTTCGTCGAGCGCCGCCAGGCGGATTTCGCGTTCCTTCGCGACGGCCACCGACACAAACGGGTCGTGCGCCAGCAACGCCATACCGAAAGCCTGCGCCCGGCGCGCGACTTCCATTCCGATTCGTCCCAGGCCGATGATGCCCAGGGTCTTGCCGCGCAGTTCAGTGCCCTGCAGCGATTTTTTCTCCCACTTGCCCACGTGCATGAGCGCATCGGCACGGCAGAGATGCCGCGCCATGGCCAGCATCATTCCGAGCGTCTGCTCCGCGACGGCGACGGCGTTCGCGCCGGGAGTATTCATCACCGCGATGCCTTTGCGTGTGGCCGCTTCGAGATCAATGTTGTCCACACCAACCCCGGCGCGGCCGATCACCCGCAGCTTTTTCGCGTGCTCCAGAAGCGCAGCGTCGGCTTGCACCGCGGAGCGAACGATGAGCGCGTCGGCCGTTTCAAGATGCTCTGCCAGCTTCCCCTGCAGTTGATCCGCGCTCACGACGTTCCAGCCGGGCTCCTGCAGTTGAGCCAGTGCGGACGCCGAAATCTTCTCAGCCACGACAATCTTCACGGTTGAGTTCCTTTAGTAACGTTCTTTTCGAATCGAGACGCATTCGTCGAGAGCCGGTGACAATTGTGTGACAGAAATGCGACACGCGCATGACATGGGCACGCGATGTTGACAATGAAATGACGCGCTCCTGACACCAGCGAAATCCTTCCCGCCTAAGCTTCTCTCATTGGGCCAATGCCCCGAGGAAAAACACTATGAACTCCGTCAAGATCGTTTTACTGACCACGCTCATCGCTCTCACGCTGGCTTGCGGCTACAGCTCGACACCGGCCCCGGCGACCGCGGGAACTGTTCCCACCATCACCCAACTGAATCCTGACAGCGCAACGGCCGGTGGCGCAGCCTTCATGCTGACCGTCAATGGAACCAACTTCGGCACAAAAGCGGTCGTGAACTGGAACGGCACTGCGCAAACTGCAACGACGTATGTGAGCGCCAGCCAGCTGACTCTCGCGATTCCGGCGTCGCTCATCATGAGTGCCGCTACCGTGCAAATCACGGTGACGAATCCGGCGACCGCGGGCACAGGCCCCTACGGAGGCGGCGGAACGACAGCCGAGACTTCCGGCCCGATGGATTTCACCATCAACTAGCATCGGTGTTCGGGTGGTTCCACTGGTCGTGAATTTTTCAGGCACCGACCAACTGACGTTTGAGGGAATGGGTGCGGGCGTAAACCTCCTGGGCAGCCCGCACCGCGGCGCCGTACTCGATGCGACTTTCGGCTAACCGCGCCAGAACGTGCTCGAGCGCAGCGAGAATACCGATGGTGTCGAGATAGTCGTAATAGCCGATGTGGGCGATGCGGAAGATTTTGCCCTTCATCTCGCCCTGCCCGTTGGCCACGACGGCGTCGAACGACTCGCGGAATTCCTTGATGATTTTTCCAGAGTCGAGACCGTCGGGAGCGCTGATCGCGGTCAGCGCGGCCGCGGGTGAAGATGCAAACAGCTTCAACCCCAGGGCCTTTGCACCAGCGCGCGTCATCTCGGCACACAGTTCGGCATTGTTGACCAATACCTCGCGACCTTTTGCCAGATCCCCGTTGCCCATACCCCGAATGAATTCCAGTGCCGCACCCATGGCGGCGAATAGCGACGTGGCCGGCGTGTAGGCTGCCTCCCCTTTGCTGGCCGCCTTTCTTTCTTTCCGCAGATCAAAATAGAAGCGCGGAGTAGTCGTTGTGTCCATCCGCTTCCACGCGCGCTCGCTTACTGCGCAATAAGCGAGGCCTGGCGGTATCATCAACGCCTTTTGTGAGCCGCCGATGATCACATCAACGCCCCAGCCATCCACGTTGAGATGCGTTGTGCCCAGGCCGGTGATCGCGTCGACAACGAGCAGCGTCTCGTCTCCGCGTTCGCGCACGATTTTGGCGATGCCTTCAATGTCGTGCCGCGCGCCCGTGGAGCTTTCCGTGGCTTGCACGAACACGGCACGCACGTCAGAAGTAATCCGCGTCTGAATGTCGTTCAGCGAGAAAGTTTCACCGTACGGAGCAGTCAGCACGTCCACATTGCAGCCAAAAGCCTTGGCAAGCCCGGTCCAGCGCTCGCCGAACTTTCCGGCCGTCAGGACGAGCACTCTGTCACCCGGCGAAGTAAGATTTGAAACCGCGGCCTCCATCACGCCGGTGCCGGAGCAGGCCAGTACCAGAACATCATTCTTGGTGCCGACGAACTCTTTCATGTCGCCGAGCACGCGCTGAAAGAGCGCCTTGAAATCGGCGGTGCGGTGGTGCGCCGTAAACGACGCCATGGCCGTTTGCGCCGCTGGCAGCAGCGGCGTGGGGCCGGGAGTAAACAGACGATTTTTGCGCAGCATTGGAGTCCCTTATGAACAATGACAGCACTCTAGTTTACCGGAATCGCAGCGGGATTTGACGGGGCTGCCCTATCGCGGCGAGCGTCTATAATCCTCGCATGAGCCTAGTCGAACAGATCCAGAAAGACATCGTTTCCGCCATGAAGGCGAAGGACGAAGCGCGGCTTTCCTGCCTGCGCATGATCAAGAGCGCACTGCAACTGAAGGCCGTCGAGAAGATGAGCCCGCTCGACGACAAAGAAGCGCAGGCCGTTCTGGGCACGCTGATCAAGCAGCGCAAAGAGTCGGTCGAGCAATTCACCAAGGGCGGACGCCAGGAAATGGCCGACAAGGAGTCGGCCGAAATCAAGCTGATCGAAACCTATCTGCCGAAGGCCGCCAGCGAAGCCGATATTGTGGCGGGAGTGAAGGCCGTCATCGCCGAGATGGGATCGCCCACGATGAAAGACATGGGTACGGTGATGAAAAACGCGATGGCGAAATTCTCGGCCGCGGGCATGCGCGTGGATGGAAAGATAGTGAGTGAGGCGGTGAAGAAAGAGCTGGCGGGGAAGTAGGGAAGCCTACTGGGAGTCGAGCTTCGCTCGATCGGACAGCCGGGGCGGTTGTCCCTGCACAAATCACTTTTCCCGCTGCATCTCGCGATATGCCTCGCTCTTTGATATTCCGCGCTCCTTTGCGACGCGCTTCAGGGCAGCCTTTTCGTCGATCTTTTCTTCGGCCATAAGTTGCTCGACGCGCTCCCGCACGCTGGGCCGGACGAATGCGTCCGCCCCTATACGAGCATCGCCGGCTTCGGCTTTCCCGATCAGCAGCGTAATTTCGCCCTTGACGCTGTCGCGGGCTTTCAGATTCTCCAGCACTTCGACGGCGCGCCCGCGGAGGAATTCCTCGTGGAGTTTGGTGACTTCGCGCGCGATGACGACGTGGCGCGATGGGCCGAGCACTTCGACCACGTCGGCCATAGCTTCGACAATCCGGTGCGGAGCCTCATAGAAGACTTGCGTGCGGGGAGAATCCCGGATCGCTTCGAGCGCGGCTCGACGCTCGCCGCGCTTGGCCGGCAGAAATCCGCTGAAGCGGAAGGAATCGGTGGGCAAGCCGCTCGCCACCAGAGCCGCCAGAAACGCCGATGCGCCGGGCACAGGCACGACCGGCACGCGATGGCGGATGGCGAGCGCGATAAGCCGATATCCCGGGTCGGAGATTCCCGGCATGCCCGCGTCGGTCACCAATGCCACGCTGGCGCCCTCCTGCATCTGCTTCACCAGTTCGGCGGAGCGCGTGATCTCGTTGTGTTCGTGATAACTCGTGGTTCGGGTCGCGATCGCGTAATGATTGAGCAGTTTCTGCGTCTGGCGGGTATCCTCGCAGGCGATGACGTCGACTTCCTTCAGCACGCGCAGGGCGCGCAGTGTGATGTCCTCGAGATTTCCGATCGGCGTGGCGACGAGATACAGGGCCGGGCCGGTCGATTTCGTGTCGTTCATCGGCGGAAGTCTACCACCGCCAGCGATTGCAGATTTCAGATTGAAGATTTCGGATTGAGAACAACGGCTTCGACGGCGGTGCCACGCCCGCTCTGCAATCTGAAATCTGCAATCAGAAATCGGGCTAGAGTAACCTTTTGCCGAGCCGAGAGCTTCCCTATCAAAGCCCATCAGGAGGGACGATGCCATGACCGCTAAGGACTTTCGCCGCATTGCGCTTTCTTTGCCCGAGACTGAGGAGCGTGCACACATGAGCCATCCTGACTTCCGAGTCTGCGGGAAGATATTTGCCACGCTCGGTTATCCGGACAAGTCGCGCGGCATGGTCAAGCTTTCGCCGGAAGCGCAGCATTATTTCTCCAGGGATTATCCTGACGTCTTTGTGCCGGTAAAAGGTGCATGGGGACGAAATGGCGCGACCAGCGTTTATCTGAAAGCCGCCAAGAAGGAGATTCTGAGCAAAGCAATTCAGGCCGCGTGGCGCAACACTGCCCCAAAGCGGCTGCTGACATCGGAGCGTCTGCTAAAATCAGACTGAACCTGAGTTGTTCCTCAGCGACCGTCTCACTCATGCCACTTTACGAATACGAATGCACCAAGTGCGGCCACCGCTTCGAAAAAATCCAGAAATTCTCTGACAAGCCGGTGAAGAAATGCCCGGAATGCGGCGGTCGCGTCGAGCAGACCATTTCCGCTCCAGCGGTGCAGTTTAAAGGGTCAGGCTGGTACGTGACCGACTACGCCAAGAAATCGCATGCGGCGTCGCCGTCGGATAGCGGCGCGAAAGAATCGAAGGAAGCCAAGAAAGAAGACAAGCCCAAGGCCGAGGCTCCGGCGAAAGAAAGCAAGAAGGCGGACAAGCACAAGTAACCTCTATTTCAGTTCGCGCTCGAAGTGCTCCAGGATCATGGTGTAAATGTGCACGCGCGCATCTTGCCCTGAGATGCTGTGCGTCTTGTTGGGATAGATCATGAGCCGGAACTGCTTGCCGGCATTGATAAGAGCGTTGATCATCTGAACGCTGTTCTGGAAGTGCACGTTGTCGTCGCTCATGCCATGCGCCAGCAGCAGCGCGCCGTGCAGGTTGCCGGCGGACTTGGTCACATCGGATTGTTCGTATCCCTCCTTGTTTTCCTTGAGCAGGCCCATGTAGCGCTCGGTGTAAATGGAGTCGTAGTTGGCCTGGTTGGTTACTGGCGCGACGGCTACGCCGGCGCGAAAGCGGTCAGAGTGCGTCATGGCATAGAGCGTCATGGAGCCGCCATTCGACCATCCCCAGATGGCGACACGGTCCTTGTCGAGTTGCGGGAATTGGGCGAGGAGCTGATCGAGCACTGTGAGCTGATCTTTCAGTTCGATTGCACCGAATTCATGGCGGATCGCCGTGTGAAACTTGCGATCGCGTCCCGGCGTGCCGCGATTGTCGACGGCAAAGACAGCAAATCCCTTGCGCGCGAGAATCTCGTCGAATGGGTCGGGGACGTTCTTCAGTACCATCTGCGAGCCGGGGCCGCCGTAGATGTGAATGATCAGCGGAGTCTTCCCTGCTGATGGTGCGTCAGGCGGAAGCAACAGTCGCCCGTAGAGTTTCGTGCCGTCGTCCGCATTGAACTCTAGATATTGCGGAGCGCGCAAGCCATATTCGGCGATTTCATCCTTCGCACGCCACACCTCACTGCAAGAGCCCCCCACTGCGCACAGGTATGAACTGGGAGAAACATGGGGTCCAGAATGCGTCGACATGTAGTGCTTTCCATCGTCGCTAAAGTTTGCCGAGTGCATCCCTTCTTCTGGCGTGAGCGCCTTGAATCCCGAACCGTCGAATTGCACGGAGAAAATGCGTCGCTCGCGCGGATCATCCTTGTTGGCGGCGAAAAATACCGCGCCCGCTCCCTCGTCTATGCCTTCGATTCCAAGCACTTCGTAGTCGCCTTGCTCGAGTTGCCGCTCCAGCTTCGCATCTGCCGCGAGAGGATTTTGCTGCTCGTAGCTGTAGAGGTAGAGATGCATATCGCCATCGCGCCAGCTTGGCCAAAGGAATCTGGAGCTCGAGCTGAGGAAGCGAACTTCGACGTGTTCGAAGTCAATCCAGGCATCGGGCGTTTTTTCCGTGAGCACGATTCGCGACTTGCCTGTTTTCGCGTCGACGAAATAGAGATCCATCTTGTCCTGTGCGCGGTTCAGCACGTCGGCCCAGATGACGCCGTCGCGGAGCCAGCCGAAACGCGGAATGTAAATGTCTTCGTCGGTGGTAAGGGAAATCCACCGCACCTTGTCCTTGTCAGCCTCGACCACGCCGAGTTTGACCACCGGATTGGGATCGCCAACTTTGGGATATTTCTGGTTGTCGACGGTGGGGTGGAGCGGCATCCAGTCAGTGATGGGATAGGTCGGGACATTCGTTTCGTCCATGTGCAGGAAGACGATCTCGCGGCTGTCTGGCGACCAGAAATAGTTGCTGCGCACGGCGAGTTCCTCGGCGTAGACCCAGTCGACATCGCCGTTTAAGAAATTGTCGCCCTTTTCTTTGGTGAGCTGCTTCTCATCCTTGCCGCTCGCGGGACGAACATACAGATTGTGCTTGCGCACATAGGCCACGTGACTGCCATCGGGAGAGAACTTCGGATCGATGCACGCGTCGGGAGCGGAGGTGAACTGGACCGCGGTCTGGGTCGCGAGGTCGTAGAGCCACAGCTGCCCTTGCGAATCGAAGATAAGGTGCTTTGAATCCGGGGCCCACAAATAGGCGGCCACGTGATAGCGGTTGCGGCGCTCGCGTTCCCGCTCGTTTACAGCGCGGTTGGAGTCGGGCGCCAGCGATGCGAGTTTCTCGGCGCTGACCAGGAGCTTTTTCTCGCCCGTTGTGGCATCTACGGACCACAACTGATTTTTTCCGCTTTCGTCGGGCTGCAGGAACGAGAGCCGCGTGCCGTCCGGGCTCCACTCCATGTTTTCGGGGCCGTGACCGGCCAAACCACCGGGCTGGTAGATCGCCTCGATGGTAAGAGGCTTGGTGGGCGCGGTTTGCGCGAAACTGGTACCCAGCGCGAAGCCCAGCAGGATGAAAGCCACAATGGCCAGACTGGTAGCTGCAGAAGTTCGTTTCACGGAGTGCCCTCAGGAAGATGAAACAGCGGATTTGCAATGCAAACCAACGAGTGTACACCGGGCGCGATGCCGCTCGCACAGCCTGGTTCGAACTGCGCAGGTGCGTTGGGCTAGACGAGCAGAGAATGGGGAAGACAGCCGGGGGCGCGCGCCGCTGCATGCTAGAATCAAATCAGATCCAAATCCCGGATGCTTCCTGACATTGAAAACCTGCTGCGGCTGCAAGAAGCGGACAAGGAAATCCGCCTGCTGCAGGACGAAATCGCCGAACTTCCGAAACGCGTAGCCGCCATCGAGCAGAAACTGGCCGGCACCAAAGCTCAACTCGAAAGAGCCCTGGCCGCTATAAAGGCAGATGACGCCGCCAAACGCAAGCACGAAAGCACGATTTCTGAGCTGCGGGGCAAGATTTCCAAATATCGCGATCAGTCCCTCGAAGTGAAGACCAACGAGCAGTACAAAGCTCTGCTCCATGAAATCCAGTTTGCGGAAAAAGAGATTGCGGCCACCGAGGACAAGATCCTCGAACTGATGGTGAACGCCGATGCGCGCGACAAGGAAGTGAAGGCGGCGCAGGCCGAGTTGAAAGCGGAAACTGCCGAGATTGAGAAAGAGAAAGAGCAGGCGAAACAGCGCACCGCGGAAGATCAAAAGCAGCTCGCCGAATGGCGCGGCAAACGCGATCAGCTACGCGCCAACATCAACGAGGATCTACTCCGCCAGTACGAGCGCGTGTCGAAATTCCGCGGGAGCGGAATTTCTGAAGTTCGCGATCACAAATGTGTCGCGTGTCAGGTCATGCTGCGAGCGCAGACCTACAACGAGGTGCGGTCCGGCCAGCAAATCGTGATTTGCGACTCATGCCAGCGCGTTCTGTATTTCAATCCCGCCGAAGAACTGGCTGAGCAGAAGCCAACGGTTCACCGTCCGAAGCGCCATCATCCCAAGATCGATGCTCCACAGGCGTGGTATTACCGGCCCGAATTTGCCGATGCGGGTGAAGTCTTCCTCGTGCTGACTAACAACGGCGGACAATCCAGCCGCCGCGTCTACGACGTGCACACAGGACGGCTGATCGGTGACATTCTCACCCGCGAAGGCGACTATCGCCAGGCATTTCCTGAAGACATCACCAGCGCGACGCGCCTCAACGGCGGCTGGAGCGAGGAAGAACTCGATGGCTTCGGTGCCGAACTCCCCATGGTGATCCTCGACTCTCTGCAAGCCGACCTTGACCTGGCCCGGCATGAAATGGCAACGCGCACGGCCGCCAAGCACGAGACTCCCGCCGTTAGTCCCACCGAGCAAGCGGCCAGCTAATCGCGCACGCAACCCCCGGACCATCCGTTCTAAGATACTTTCATGCCTCCAAGCCAGTCGCGGCCAAGAGTGAAGATTTCCGAGCGCGGCGCGATGCGTCTGAAGGAAGGTCACGTTTGGGTCTATCGCTCCGACATTCTTTCGGCCGACGGCGTTGCTCCGGGATCGCTCGTTACCGTCGCCGACCAGCGTGGCAAGCCGCTGGGGACGGCACTGTACTCCAGTTCGTCACAGATCGCGATCCGCATGCTGGCGCGCGAAGAAGTAACGGATTTCCCCGCCCTGCTGCGGCAGCGAATCGCCGCCGCCATCGACTACAGGAAGAACATCGTCCGCGACACCGATGCCTATCGCGTTATTTTCAGCGAAGCTGACTTCCTCCCGGGCTTGATTGTCGACCGTTACAACGACATTCTTTCGCTGCAGATCCTGACGCAAGCGATGGATGCCGAGTTCGTGCGCGCAACTGTCATCACTGAGCTCAGCGCGGGCCTGCATCCGGCATCCATCGCCGAGCGCGTCGACCCGCGAGTGCGTGAGTTGGAGACTCTCGCGCCGCGCGCCTCGCGACTGCTGCAGGGAGAGAAAGCGTCAACCATCTTCAGCATGAATGGCGTTCAGTTCCACCACGACGTGCTGCAAGGCCAGAAAACGGGGGGCTTCCTCGATCAGCGAGAGAACTACGCTGCGGCAGCCCAATACGCGCGCGGCGAGGCGCTCGACGTCTTCTGCTATCAGGGAGGATTTGCGCTCCATTTGGCGGCGCAATGTACGCAAGTGACTGGGGTTGACAGCTCGCGTCCGGCGCTGGAAGTGGCGGAACAGAATGCGGCGCTCAATCGGTCGCTGATCGAACCGGGGTTACAGAGAAAAGAGATCGACTGGATCGAGGCCAACGCCTTCGATCTGCTGAAGGACTACGCGGCCTCGAACCGGCGCTATGACACAATCGTTCTCGACCCCCCAGCCTTTGCTAAGACGAAGCGCGACCTGGGTTCTGCTCTGCGCGGCTACAAGGAGCTCAATCTGCGCGCCCTGAAGATGCTCCGTCCGGGCGGCATCCTGGTGAGCTGTTCCTGTTCCTACCACGTCAGCCAGGTGGACTTCCTTGAGATGCTGGGCTCGGCCGCTCTGGACGCCCACCGCAAGCTGCGGCTGATCGAACTGCGTGGGCAGGCGAAGGATCATCCGATCTTACTGGACGTGCCTGAAACGGCGTATCTGAAGTGCGCCATAGGACATGTAAGCATATGAAAATAAGCATGATTATTTACTTGACAGTAATGCACTCAACTTTTATGCTTCTTTTACGCTAATTGCGCGTCTAATCAAGTGACACAGCCAAAGGCCAATGAGGCCAAGGCCGGTCTCGAAATCAAAGAAGTCACAACACACACATTTCTGAAGGAGGAAGTAGCCATGACCGTATTAACTCGTTGGGAGCCGTTCCGGGAGTTTGCCACTTTGCAGGACCGCATGAACCGTCTGTTCCGCGAGTCCTTCAATGAGGGCCGGGACGAGTCGTTGACCACCTCGAGCTTTGCCCCCGCCGTTGACGTCTACGAGGACGAGCACAAGGTCACGTTGAAGATCGAAGTGCCCGGAATTGAGGAAAAGGACATCGACGTCCGCGTGGAAAACAACACCCTCACCGTGCACGGCGAGCGCAAGATCGAAAAGGAAGAGAAAGAGGAGAATTATCGCCGCGTGGAGCGCCAGTACGGCAGCTTCACACGCACCTTCACTCTGCCCACGACCGTGGAAACCGAGCACGTCTCGGCGAACTACGACAAGGGCGTGCTGAAGATCACGCTGCCCAAGAAGGCAGAAGCGAAGCCGAAGCAGATCAAAGTCAGCGTCGGATCGGAAAAGCCGGGCTCGGAAAAGCACATCGAAGCAAAGGGCCCCAGCAAAGCCGCGTAAGCAACAATGTCATGGAGGGACAGCCGCCCTGGGCTGTCCGGTCGAGCGAAGCTCGACTAAGATTCTTCGGGAGGCGGCCGAGGTGACCGCCTCCCGATTGTTTTGTAAAACAAGAACTGCTCTGTCATCCTGCGCCAAGCGAAGGATCCATGCATTTCGCTGCAGCAGGCAAATTGCATAGATTCTTCGCTTCGCTCAGAATGACAGAGAATGCGTAAGGAACCCTATGCCGATCCGTTGGGACAAATTTACCGTCAAAGCGCAGGAGGCCGTCCAGCGCGCGAGCCAGCTCGCCAGTGAGCATGGCAATCCTGAGCTGCAGCCGCTTCATTTGCTCGCAGCGCTGCTTGAAGACAAGGAAGGCATTGTTCCTCCGGTGCTCGAAAAAATCGGCATCGGCCCGCAGGCCGTGCTGAACGAAATCTACGGGCAGATCGAAAAGCTTCCCAAAGTCTCCGGTGAGGCTGCCCAGGCCACGCTTTCGAACGAAGTCAACAAGCTGCTCGAGCAGGCCTTCAAGGAAGCCAGCAATTTCAAAGATGAATACGTTTCCACCGAGCACTTGCTGCTGGCCGTCACGCAACTGAAGCGCGACGCGGCCCAGCAAATTCTCTCGCGCCACGGCGCCACCTACGATGCCATTCTGAAAGCGCTGACTGCAGTTCGTGGCTCGCAGAAGGTCACGGACCAGAATCCCGAAGCGAAGTACCAGGCGCTGGAGCGTTATGCCCGCGACCTGACGGAGCAGGCGCGCCGCGGAAAGCTCGATCCGGTCATCGGACGCGACGAAGAAATCCGCCGCGTCGTACAGGTACTGTCGCGGCGCACGAAGAACAATCCAGTGCTCATCGGCGAGCCCGGCGTGGGCAAGACGGCCATCGTCGAAGGTTTGGCGCAACGCATTATTTCCGGCGATGTACCTGAGGTTCTGAAGAACAAGCGCGTGGTCGCGCTCGACCTGGGTGCGATGCTAGCAGGAGCAAAGTACCGCGGAGAATTCGAAGATCGTCTGAAAGCGGTTCTCAAAGAGATCGAAGATTCGCAGGGGCAGGTCATCCTTTTCATCGACGAATTGCACACGCTGGTCGGCGCGGGAGCTGCCGAGGGAGCAATCGACGCTTCCAACATGCTGAAGCCGGCATTGGCTCGCGGAGAACTGCGCGCCATCGGCGCCACGACGCTCAATGAATACCGCAAGCACATTGAAAAAGACGCCGCGCTCGAACGCCGCTTCCAGATCGTGTTCGTCGGCGAACCCAATGTTGAAGACACGATCGCGATCCTGCGCGGTTTGAAAGAGAAATACGAAGTCCATCACGGCGTGCGCATCAAGGATTCCGCGATTGTGGCCGCCGCCACGCTCTCGCATCGCTATATCTCCGACCGCTTCCTGCCCGACAAGGCGATCGATCTGATCGACGAAGCCGCCGCGTCGCTGCGCATCCAGATCGACTCGCTGCCCACGGACATCGATCAACTGGAGCGCCGGGCCACGCAACTCGAAATTGAAAAGCAGGCGCTGAAGAAAGAAGACGACCCGAATTCGAGAGAGCGTTTGGGGGTAATCGAGAAAGAACTGGCCGAAATTCGCGAAAAATCGAACACGCTGAAAGCAAATTGGAAGAAAGAGAAAGATCTGATTGCCCGCACTCGCACCCTGAAGGAGCAGATCGAGAAGCTCAAGACCGAGGAGCAGGCGGAAGAACGCAAGGGCAACCTGCAGCGCGTGGCGGAAATTCGCTACGGGCTGATTCGCCAGGCGGAAGACGAACTGGTCAAGCTCACCAGGCAGATGGAGTCCAAAGGCCAGGCGCGCATGCTCAAGGAAGAAGTCGACGAGGAAGACGTTGCGCGGATCGTCTCCAAGTGGACTGGCATTCCGGTGTCGAAGATGCTCGAAGGCGAAGTCAAGAAACTCGTGAACATGGAAGACCGCCTGCGCCAGCGCGTGGTTGGCCAGGATGCGGCGCTGGAACGCGTGGCCAACGCCATTCGCCGGTCGCGGGCCGGATTGAGCGATCCGAAACGCCCGATCGGCAGCTTCATTTTCCTGGGCCCGACGGGCGTTGGAAAAACTGAACTGGCTCGCGCGCTCGCGGAATTTCTGTTCGATGACGAGCATGCGATGCTGCGCATCGACATGTCGGAATACATGGAGAAGCATTCGGTTGCGCGCCTGATCGGTGCGCCGCCGGGCTACGTCGGATACGAAGAAGGCGGACAGCTTACCGAGCAGGTTCGCCGCCGTCCCTATGCGGTGGTGTTGTTCGACGAAATCGAGAAAGCCCATCCGGATGTGTTCAATGTTCTCCTACAAATGATGGATGACGGTCGCCTCACCGATGGCCGAGGCCGCGTCGTGGATTTCAAGAACACAATCATCATCATGACGTCAAACATCGGGTCGTCGTTCTTGCAGGCTGAGGGCCTTCGCTCTGAAGCGGAGTTCGAACAGGCGTCACAACAAGTAATGAATCAGTTGCACGCGCACTTCCGGCCGGAATTTCTAAATCGGGTCGATGACATCATCGTATTCCGGCCGCTCCGCAAAGAGCAGCTGGTCAAGATTATTGAACTGCGGCTCGAAGATGTGCGCCGCCTGCTGGCCGATCGCAAGATTTCTCTCGAACTGACCGACGCCGCTAAGGACCTGCTCTTCACGCAGGGCTACGACCCGAATTTCGGAGCGCGGCCGCTGAAGCGCGCGATCCAGAAGCTGGTCCAGGACCCGCTGGCCCTGAAGATCCTCGACGGGGAGATCCTGCACGGCGATCACGTCATCGTTGACGCGGACAAGAAGGCTGGCAAGATGAAATTCGAAGTGAGCCAGCGCGTGGGCGAGAAACAGCCGGCGAAAGCAAAACGCTGAACAAAATCGCCACGGACTCCACGGATCTTCACGGAGAGACCTTCTCGGATCTATCCGTGGCAATCCGTGTAAATCCGTGGCCAGCGTTTTCTTGTGGCACACTAATTCTCATGCATCGGCTCACGCTTGGCGATTTCGAACTCAGCGTTTTTTCTGACGGAACGTACCCGCTCGACGGCGGCGCGTTTTTCGGTGTGATCCCAAAGATCATGTGGTCGCGCAAGGTGCAGGCCGATGAGCGCAACTACGTTACCGCGGGTCTCAACTCTCTCTTGATTCGCACCGGCAAGCAGACCGTGCTGGTTGAGACCGGGATGGGCAATAAGCTCTCGGAGCGGATGCGCAAGTTTTATGGCCAGCCGGCGAAGTTACTGGAAAATCTCTCGGCCGCGGGCATCGCTCCCGAAGACATCGACATCGTCATCAACACGCACCTGCATTTCGATCACTGCGGATGGAATACCGTTCGTGACAGAAGCGGCAAAATTGTGCCGACATTTCCGCGGGCGAAGTATTACGCCCCTGAGGACGAATGGCATTACGCGCGGAGGCCCAGCGAGCGCGACGCGATCAGCTACATTCCGGAAAACTACGATCCGATGGTGGCGAGCGGGCAGATGACGCTGCTCAGGGGCGGCGAGGAAATTGTGCCCGGCATTTCCGTGAAGGAGTTTCGCGGGCACACGGCGCACATGCAGGCGGTGGTGATAAAAGGTTGTCATCCCGAGAAGCCCGCAGTTGGCGACGCGGGACCTGGGCGTGCCACGCGACATTCGAGCGCAGAGCGCGAGGACACAAAACGCGCGTTTGGCACGCATCCGCATACAGCCTGTTATATTTCCGATCTGATCCCCACGACCGCGCACATTGATCTCGCCTGGGGCATGGCTTTCGATCTGTATCCGCTGGACACCATCGAGAGCCGGAAGCAGTACTACGCCCAGTCGATTCCGGAGAAATGGCTCACGGTGTTCACGCACGACCCGAAGACGCCGTGGGCATACGTGGAGAAGGATGGGCAGGGGAAGATGGTGGCGCGGGAAGTGTAATCGCGCGCGAAAATTATTGGGTGGAACTTACCGAGGCAAGTGCACGATAAAACGCGGCAACGTCCTCGTCGCTTCCGCTGAAAGCTGCAAAGAAGTCGCCGGCTCGAGTAGAACAACGAATATACCGTCCTGAGGTCATCCGGTGAGGTGGGACTTCCTCCCTGCAGTCAATCGTGGTTTTACCGAGAGGCAACGTTCGCACCGAGATGATCTTGGTGGCAGCATTCGCAGCCGTCGGCTCCCCGGCCGGGATGGTGCGGAAATCCATACTCGAGGTAGAAAATGGTTGCCGTCCCACGAAGAGCCCGCTCCCCGCTCGCAGCAGGCCTCTGTATCGTTGCGCCAGCAGGATAGTCCGCCCACCGACTCCCGCGGGTGGCGGCCAACTGAGGGCAATGGTCCACGTGAGCGGAACCGTGATCTCGAATCCCGATAGTCTCCCATACCCAGGATGGAACAGATGCGATCCGAAAGCCCATGCGTAATCAAAAACGGCGCATATAAGAATCACAGCGATCGTTGGAACCCATACCGCCCACCGCGTGAGAACCCTGCGGCGCTTGATCCAGCGATCGTCCACCTTCCGCCGCTGAGCAAGCCATCTTTCCGATTCCGAGGCAACGTATTCCGCCCGCGTCATGCGGCGAAAGACAAAATAACTGGCAGCGCCAATCGCAGCCAGTCCGGCGACAAACAAGGCAAGTAAAATATCCTCCACGAAACGACTATGCGGCGTGGAAACGAAGAGTGCAGATGCTCCGGCCAGCAGAAGACCCCACAACAGAACCTCAAGGACGATGAATCCGCCAAAGATGATGCCGAAGAACATTTTTCCGATCAATTTGAACAATGAATCGTCCCCGTCTGCGCAACACCCTGGAGGTAGGGACACCTTTTGATGAGGAATTGTTCCAATCTAAATGGCCTAGAAAATCTGATGGCTGGTCAAACCTCGCCAGCCGCGACACTTGTGGCTGCGAGTTTTGTCTCAAAGAAGTCCTCGACGCGCGTCAGGACTTCCGGCGCTGCCTTCGACTCGTAGATCGCCTTGCGCAATCCCGCCCCGCCCGGAACTCCATGCGTGAACCACGACGCGAACTGCTTCATTTTGCCGACAGCGTCGGGGAGTTCTTCCTCGATGAGCATCTGGAAGTAGGTGCGGATCATCCGGTAGCGATCGGCTTCGGAAGGTTCCTGAAACAAGTGATCAGCGCGGGAACAGTACTGTTGGATCTGCCGGAAGATCCATGGGTTCGAGGGCGCTGTGCGGCCGATCATGACGGCGTCGCAGCCGGTCTGCGTGATCATGGCGCAGGCATCTTCGGGCGTGCGAATGTCGCCGTTGCCGATGACGGGAATTTTCACCGCGTCTTTGACGGCGGCGATCCACTCCCAGCGCGCGTTGCCGCTATAGCCCTGCTCACGAGTGCGAGCGTGTAGGGCCACCGCGCACAGGCCGCAGCTTTCGGCCATCTTGGCCAGTTCGACGCAAACGATTTCTTCATCGTTCCATCCCGCGCGGAACTTGACCGTGAAGGGAATTTTCACAGCTGCGCGGACCGAGTCGAAGATTTTGCCAATGGCGGGCAGGTCGCGCAGCAGACCGGAGCCGCCGTTGCATTTCACCACCTTTTTCGCGGGGCAGCCGAGGTTAAGATCGACCAGATCGAAGCCCAGGCCCTCAACCATGCGCGCGGCCTCGGCCATCACTTGCGGATTGCTGCCGAAAAGCTGGGCCGAGATCGGATGCTCGTCTTCGTAGAAGTGCAGGTAGCGCTGGGCCTTTTTGTCTTTCGCACGCAGGACACCGTCGGCCGAGGTGAACTCGGTCATGATCAGGCCGCATCCGCCGAGGTTGCGGATGAAACGGCGGAAAACGGTGTCGGTGACGCCGGCCATGGGCGCGAGAACCGTGGCAGGCGCGATTTCTACGCTTCCAATCGACAGACGAGCCGGGACAGGCTTAAGCGGAGGCTGTTCGCGGGCAGAGCCTGCCCCGAGTTTGTCGAAGGGAGTGCCCACGCCACCTGCTTCCGAGTTGTCCCAGAATTTCCTCACGTGGCTATTTTACCTATCGAGTGCAAGCAAAAGCCCCCGCCGAAACGGGGGCTGGGTTCCTGGTTCGCTCTGCCGATCCGCGGCGGTACGGTTACTTCTTGGCAGTTTCGGCAGCTTTGGCGTATTTGCGACGGAAGCGCTCGACGCGACCGGCGGTGTCGACCAGCTTCTGTTTGCCGGTGAAGAATGGATGGCAGTTGGAGCAGATTTCCACCGAGATGTCGCCTTTGTGAGTGGAGCGAGTCATAAAGGTGTTGCCGCAGGCGCAGTGCACGCGGACTTCGTTGTATGCGGGATGAATGGCTGCTTTCATCGTAAATTTGCCTCTCGAATCTTGGTAAACGGTAAACGAGGCTTGGTTCACCCCAGGGTTATCCGGCGGGTTCCAGGCTCAATTCCGAGTATTTGATTCTACCGGATTCGCAAAGGATTCGCCAGCAGGCGTCAATTGCAGAAAACGGCTTCCGCGCGACGACACCTAACTACTTCCCAGATTGTTGTTCCCGCATCCAGTTGAGAATTATAGGGACGATTGGGTCGTGGAACTTGCCGTTGACGGTGAAGCCGTGCGCCATGCCGTCGATTTCGAGATAACGGGCGTGTCCAGGGTGGGCCTGGTTGACGATCTGCGCGATCGTTTCGCTATCTGCGCGGCTCATGATGGTGTCAGCAGAGCCTCGAATAACGAGCACCGGGGCACTGACGTTCTGCCATACTTCACCGAGGTTCAGCGCCTCGATCTGCTGGTAGAAGGCGGCCGGGCGGCCGTATTGTCCGTCGGGCGCGTCGTACCAGAGATCTTTCCATTCGGGGTGCTGGGCGATGACCTGCCCCGGCGTCATGCCTTTCATCAGGTACAGGTCGTAGAACTCGGCAAAACTCTTGACCGCGGCATTGACCTCGGCGGGAGATTTCTTGTCTTTGTCTTCCACGAGCCTGCGGCGTTCGAGTTCGAGCATGTGTTCGTACCAGGTGCGGCCCCAGGATCCGCAGGAGATAAAGCCGAGGATTCGATGCGAAACGGCGGCTAACGGCGAGAAGCCCCCGCCATTGCTCATGCCGAGGACGAAGATGCGGTCTTGATCGATGAAATCGTATTTCGACATGGAATCGAAGGCGGCCCGCCAGCCTTCGATCTCGTCTTTGAAATCGGCTTGGGCGCAGGTGCCCTCGCTTTCCCCTACTCCGGGCTTATCCATGCGGACCGTGGCATAACCGGACTCATCGATGAGGCGTCGGAGAAAAATGCCAAAGCCATCATCGGGAGCTGGATTGGAAGACTCCATCGTGTCACAGCTGAGCCATCCGACGAAAAAGATAACGGGCACTTTGGCGGTGGTGTTGTTCGGCCGGGTCACGAATGTGCGAAGTTTCTGGCCGCGAGAGTTCGTGACCCAGTCGTAGAGAACCGTGGCGTGATCGAAGTGCTCGCGGGGAGGCGCGCTCTGACCAAATGAATAACTCATCGTGAACACGGAGAGGCCAGCACTGGCTAAGAGTCGTACACATTTCTTAAGCATCGCCGGCGTTTCCTCTCAGTGATTATGACGGGCGTTGAACAGCACCGTTAGCGGGAAGTTGGCCGTCGATCTCCTCAGAACTTGAACTGGTAAGAGACTTTGACAAAAAACTGGCGGCTGTCGTTCATCAAGCCGCTGGGAGTGTTCGCGATGAGGCCGGTGAAGGAATCCAGGGCGAGGTTGCGGTTCAGGTTTTGCAGGTCGCTGTTGTAGCCGATGTAAATTGCTGTGCCGGGGTGCAGGAGGTAAGTAATCAGAAAATCGGCGTTGAATTCTTTTGCCGTGGTCAGATAGGTGTAGGGCGACGACGTATAAGGAGTAGCAGCGCTGGGCGTACCGGCCAGCAGGCCGTTGTACTGCAGGATGACGCGAGCAGAAAGTTGCGGGGTGAATTGCCAGTTCCATTTGCTGCGGATGATGTGGTCATTGAAGATGCCGTGGCCTAAACCGGGATATTGAGGCTGCTGGAAAAGGTAGGCGGCATTAGTGGCGCGCAAGCGATCGAAGAGATAAGTGTTCTCAATCTTGAGAGGATTGATGGGGCGAAAGATCAACGAGACCTGGGCGCTGTCCTGCCGCGCCAGAAAAGGCATGTTGTAAGGCGTAGATGGAGCTGGCGGCACATCAGGGATGGCGACAAAATTCCCACCATCGCCCCAGTAATAACCAGCCAAGACGGTTGCGAACTTGAGATATTGAGTCCGCATGGTGGCGCCGGAAGTGCGCTGGTGATAGTCGGCATTCCCCGGGTTCGGCGATGAACAAAATAACGAGTAGCCGAGGAAACAGAAATCCTGAGGGCGCAGGCGCTGACGATTCTCCTCGTAGGGCCGGAGGAAGATGAACGTCTGGCCTCGTCCCTGAATCGCCAGGTAGGGAAAGTAGTCGGTGTCGAGGCGCAAGCCGGTGTGATCGAAGTCGTAACGCGCGACCAGCGACGGGCCCCAACTCAGGATCCATCCTTTCTTCGGACGAAAGCGGTATCGGGCTTCCTGGATGGCCTCGCGAATGTCAACGCGATTGATGAAGCCGGGAACAGTCAGAAATCCCCGCGTGATGTCGTTGTAGGTGCCCTCGTAGTTGAAGTGCAGACCGTCGCGCACCAGGTAGAGTTTTTCTGCCGGGCCGGCGTAGTAGTTGCCGTTGCCGACGCTGCCCGAACTGAAAGGCGTGAGATAGGTTTCGCAATTGTTCGCTGAGTAGATGGGGCTGAGAGGATTGCCGAGGACGCTGCTGGAGCTGTCGACCGCCTGGCCTTCCAAAGTCCAGTTTTGGCTGAATTTCAGGCGAAGGTCGCCGCCGCCAATGCGATTGAACTCATGCGTAGAGGGGCATTCCCAATCGGTGTAGAGCGCTCCCACGCTGGACTCTCGGAAAATGTCCCGGCTGGCGCGCGCGATGGTGAAGTAGGAACGAACACCGGAGATCGGGCTGGAGTTGGGCACGGACAGGCCGGGGCTGCGATCATCCGACGTCATGAGGCCGATCGAGTAAGGGCCGTCTTTGCCGGTTAGACGGATTCCGGCAGACGGATCGCCGAGGTTCCGCGTGAAGAACAGGTCCATGGGCGTACGGAAAAAATCTTCGTTCTCCAGAAAAAACGGGCGCTTCTCGGGAAAATAGACGGCCCAGCGCTGATTCACCGTGATCTGAGGGTCTTCCGATTCGACCTGGCTGAAGTCCGGGTTCGCGGTAAGATCGAGGACGAAATGATCGTGCAGGACAAACTTGGCGTCCATGCCGGGCTGGCCTTGCACGGTGGCATTCCGAAAGTAGGGATTGGTCGGGTCTAGGGTGTCGAGGGCGCGGTAGCTGCGCAGCAAGCCGTAAGGGATCAATTCGATGTCGCGGCCGGGGGAAATTCCTTCCAAGCCGTATAGTGTCGCAGCCTGGCCCAGGCGGCCCTGTACCTTGCGGGAAATGTAAGGCCAGAAGGAGTCTTCATTCTTGCGCTGGATTCCACGGTAGAGAATGATGCCCCACACCTGCTGTTTCGTCGGAGGGAAGCGCAGGCTCTTGAAAGGAATTGCGATCCAGACGACGAAGCCGCGGTCGGTGACTTTGCCGCGCGAGCTCCAGACCGTGTCAAAGGATGTGTCGAAGTTGCCGTTCACTTCGGCGCGCGCCGCCTCGGTCCAGATGGCATCCCATTGGACACCGAGCGGCGTGGTCTGAAAGGCGTAGGCGCGGCGGCGATCGTGAAAGGTGTCGAGGATGATCTCGACCTGATCGTCGTCGTAGATGTCTTCGCGGGGCGACATACGGGCGCGCACCTGACTCGGATTGTCAAAGCAGACGAAGATGACGTAGAGATTTTTCTGGTCATAGCCAAGGTAGGCGTCGGTGGGCTCGGAAACGGCTTCGCCGTCGTGTGGGGCGCGTTGGGTGAAACCGGTCACTTTGGCCATTTGCAAGGCCGTTTCGCCTTCCGGTTCCATGCTCAGGAACTCTTCGAGGGAGGGTGCGCGCTGAAGGCGCGGGATGGTGAGGGCCGGAGGTCCGAGCTGCGACTCTCCCACTGGGATGCCCGGAGATGACGTTTGTACTTTATTCTGGGCGCGAGCCGGCAAGGTGATCGCTGAAACGCACAGCGCCAACGGTGCAAACAGACGTGTAAGTCGAAATTGTTGAAACCGGAGGCCCTTTTGCGACCGCACGCCCGCCCTCGCCCAATCCTCGCCGTTAGGCAAAAATAGGAATTGAGCAAGATACACCACTGCGGGGCCTGACAAAACAGGAAAAAGATGTTATCCGGATTGCCGAACAAGATGCGCTGGAGCAACGTGCGCTAGAACAGCGACGCTTGCCGGCGGTTGGGCGTGATCTTGAAATGCTCGTAGGCTAATTGCGTGGCGACCCGGCCGCGCGGAGTGCGGTTCAGGAATCCGATTTGCATGAGGAAGGGTTCGTAGATCTCTTCAATGGCGTCAGGCTCCTCGGCCAGCACGGCGGCCAAAGTGTTCACGCCGACCGGTCCGCCTTGGTATTTTTCGATAATCGTCAGCAGCAGACGCCGGTCAACCTCGTCGAAACCATACTGATCGACTTCCAGCATTTCGAGGGCAGCCTTCGCCGTGGGCGCATCGATTTTGCCGGCTCCGCGCACTTGTGCGTAGTCGCGCACGCGGCGTAGAAGGCGATTTGCAATTCGCGGCGTGCCGCGGGAGCGACCCGCAATTTCCCGCGCGCCGTCGTCGTCGATGGCAACGCCGAGGATTTGCGCAGAACGATCGACGATGATCTGCAGATCATCGGGAGTGTAAAACTCCAGGCGCAGCACAATGCCGAAACGTGCCCGCAACGGCGAGGAAATCAGACCAGCGCGCGTGGTTGCGCCGACAAACGTGAACGGCTTCACCGCGAGCGTGTGGGTGCGCGCCGCCGGCCCCTGCCCGATGATGATGTCGAGCTTGTAATCTTCGAGGGCGGAGTAGAGCAATTCTTCCAGGACCGGTTGAAGACGGTGAATTTCGTCGACGAACAGAACCTGTTTTTCCTGCAGGTTGGTAATGATCGCCGTTAGGTCGCCCTTGATCTGCAGCAGGGGCGCGGCGGTCGGCTGAAAATGCACGCCCAGTTCGTTGGCGATAATGTTGGCGAGCGTGGTCTTGCCCAGCCCGGGAGGACCGTAGAGCAGCACATGGTCCAGAGCTTCGCCCCGGGAACGCGCTGCCTCGATGGCCACGGCCAGATTCTCTTTCACCTTGTTCTGGCCGATGAACTCGCCCAGCCGTTGCGGCCGCAGCTTCAACTCAAAGGAAGAATCGTCCTCGACTGGCGCGCCCGACACCAGGCGCTCGCGGTTACAGTTCAGGTTGGAGTTCTTCGCGGTAGCCACTGGCGCGATACTACCAGTTCCCGGTTGTGGCTTGCCAGATCGAAGTGTGCCACAACTTCAACGAATCTGAGCCGCGCCGTCGCTCTGAAACGCCGTGGATCCATAAGACGGATCTAGAGGTTTTGGCGTTTTGTGCCTGGTGTGCGAGAATTCCGCCCAAAATTCCCGGGAGGAAAATCGAATGCTCAAACGAGTGTCCACTGTTTTCCTGTGTCTGATGATTGCAGCGGTCGTTGTGACGGCACAGTCGAAAAAATCTGCCGTTCCTGCTCCAGACAAGGCCTACCTGCAGAAGATATGGGACGGCTGGGCAACTCTGGATACGGCAAACGTAGCCAAGTTCTACGCGACGGGGCCACACACGTTTTTCGACATTGCACCCCTGAAATACGGCAGCTGGGACGAATATGAGAAAGGTGTCAAGGGCGTGGTGGCCGGCTACAAGAGCGCAAGATTCACCGTGAACGACGATGCCGTGATTCATCCGCATGGCGACCTGGTGTGGGCCACGGCAACGGTCGCCGAACAGATGACGACGACGGCGGGGAAAATAGAGATGGGAAATTTCCGCTGGACGGTGGTTTTCGAGAACGAAGACGGCAAGTGGTTGATTGTCCACGAACATGTGTCGGCGCCACTGCAGTAGGTCGTCAGACGCTCCGGTTGAGCAATAGGGCGGGAAATTTTCTTGTTTTTAGCAACCGCGCGCGTAAGAAATAATTTTCGATTACCGCCGTAATGGCAGGTAACCGAGACATTGCTCCGGCATACGGGTTAGTATCAGATGAAAGTGGGGGATTCCAAATGCATTCTCGTTTCGTAATCTTCGCCGTTATTGTGCTCGGAAGCATTGCATGGGGACCGGCGCAGAACGCTCCAGCCGACAGCGCGCCGTCGTCCGCACCTGCTTCCGCGTCACCTTCGGCACCGTCTTCAGCACAGCAACCCACGCCGGGTATGGACATGTCGGGGCACGACAAGTCGAACATGAAGGGCATGGCGATGGACAACGACAAGGACGCTGACACTGACGCCAGCGCTCACGCGATGCACTCCATGGAAGGCCATATGGATATGGGCCCACACATGAAGATGACGGCGTTGCGGCCAGCGAAGCCGGGCGATGCGGAGCGGGCGCAGAAAGTCGTTGAAGAAGCGCTCCAGGCGTCAGAGAAGTACATGGATTATCATGCGGCATTGGCCGACGGTTTCGAAATCTTCCTGCCCAACGTTCCGCAGAAGATGTATCACTTCACCAATTACCGCTACGGCCGAGAGGCGTTCTGGCATTTCAACCCGGAGCATCCAACCTCGCTCCTTTACGAGAAGCACGGCGACGACTACAAACTGATTGGCGTGATGTACACGGCGCCGAAGCGACTGACCGAAGATAAACTGGACGAGCGCATCCCGCTGAGCGTGGCGCAATGGCACGAGCACGTGAACTTCTGCCGGCCTCCGGCGGACATGCCCATCAAGGAGAGAATGGAGAAGATGCTGGGCCCGAATGCGCTGTTTGGTCTGAAGGGATCGATTGCTACGCAAGAAGCATGCGACGCGGCCGGCGGAAGATTCATTCCCATCGTCTTCAACTGGATGGTGCACGTCTATCCGTTCGAGAAGGATCAAGCGGCGATCTGGTCAGTGTCGCGGCAACACGGCGACGCGGACTAGAACTGGTTCGTCAAGAACCCACGTCTTGTCAAAGAAGCGAGATGTGGATACCCACCTATCGCTGAATAGCACGCTACTGTCGCCAATCCCTCACATTCGGGTCCATGGACTCTATGCTGCCGGTGTGTTTTGTAAAGTCTTCTTACAAAACACATCTTCGTTGTTTCACATATCCGTATTTCTTTCGTAGAACGCGCTGGGCACGAATTTCTTGCTACCGGAACGCGGAGAAGTACGTCCAAGAAAATGTAAACACATACCGCACTGCCGGGAACTTTCTGAAAGGCACCTGCGTAGATAAATGCAGCGATGGGACGCTCAGTGAGAGGTGATCTGAACGTCTTGATTACGAGATCCCGTTTACGAGATATCTTGCGGGGTTTGGGGATTCTCTCACACTCGGTTTGGCGGCCCAGGTGAGAAAACCCCCATCGTGGCAGACAGGCTCGGGGCCTGTCTGCTCAACCCCAGCGGCAGCATTGTAGGCGATTCGCGGGAAAACACAAGAGTTTTCTGGCGTTGTCGCGAGCCGGGCCGCCCCAACCGCTTCCCGACGCAAATTCGGGAAAGAAAAAGGAGCAGCTATGAAGTTCGCGACAGTTTCGAAGAGTCTGGTCATGGGGGCAGCTCTGTTGCTGGCCTCGAGTGCATTCGCAGCCACGAAGGCCAATCTGCAGTTGAGCAATCCGGCCACCATCAGCGGAACCAAGCTGAATGCCGGCGACTACAAGCTGGAGTGGGACGGCGCCGGCCCGAACGTGGAAGTGAGCGTGTTGAAGGGCAAGAATGTGGTGGCCAAGGTACAGGCCAAGCTAGTTGACTTGGAGAAGCCAGCGGCTGGCGACTCGGTCGTGTTTACCACTACCGAGAACGGCGCCAGCACGGTTGCCGGCGTCCGTTTCAATGGCAAGAAGTATGCGCTCGATCTCGGCGGGTCCGATGGAGTGATGGGCGGATCCAGCAAGTAGAATCGAGGCACAGTTAGAAAGAGAATTTCGAAAAACGAATTCGGATCAGATCAGGGGAGCACACGGTGCTCTCCTGATTTTTTCTTGGAGGCTTGTCTCTAGCTCCGCAACCCAGGCTCGTCCATTCAGGCTCGGTAACTCAGTTGGGCGATGCAAGAACGTCGTCGTAGTAGTTGATCAATGCCCGCCGCGGCGGCGTCTTCCATCCCTTCAGTGTAACTTTCTGCTCCACCGAAGTATTGCCGGCCATGCGCGCCCGCCCGAGAAAGACCGTTTTCCCGTCCGCCATCTCCACGTAAATCGGAACCAGCATACGAAATTTGTCGTCCACGCCGGATTGCGTGACCTTAAAACTCATCACAACGTTGCCGTCGGCGCCTGTGTCAAAAGTGGCGTTGAACTGATACGAAGGCAACTGCGTGCCGTAGACGTATTCGTTGAAGAACCAGTCCATCTTGTGGTCGCCTTCCATGTCCATTTCGCGGGTCATGTGTTTTTCGATCATGGCCTTGAAATCTTCTGTAGTAGCAGACCTTCCCGAGTAGGTCTTGACGAAATCCTGCATGGTCTCCTTGAAACGCTCTTCGGCAGTCTGGTTACTCCACATCATGAAGCGGATCATGTGGAGAATGTATGCACCCTTGGGATAAATGAGCCGGCGAGTGGTGTCGAATCCCGTTCGTGAGTTACTCGCGCGGTAGCCCATGGTCAGAGGACCGGCGTCGATGGCGCGAAAGCCCTGGGCATCCCGCTCTAACAACAACTCGCGCTCGTCGTTCCAGAATTTGATGAACTTCTTCGGGTCCTTCTCGATCATCGTGAGGTAAAGCGATGCCGACATATCGGCAAAGCCTTCGCTCATCCACTGGTCGCGGCCGGCGCTGAAGCCCACAGTGTTGCCCCACCACTGGTGGGCAATTTCGTGCGGCGTCACGACCTTCCAGTAGCCTCGGTCTCCCCAATCCAGCCGGAAGGAATGGCGGACGGTCTCATCGAAGTAATAGCACATGGGAATCCAAACCAGCTCCGGCCACGACTGGCCAAAAGCGCAGGATGTTTGCTGAGTGAGTTGCAGATGCTTGAACAGGGGAGGGCCGAAGAACCTCGTATAGAGCGGCACCGCGAGTTCGGCTTCGGCAAGAGCTTTCTTGTTAAGCGAAGTCGTTTCCATGCCTGGCATGCCGCCTAACTTCAGCAGATCCACCCAATCCGGCGGATCCGGATTGGCGAAGGACTGGATGAAATACTCAGGATCGGTGAGCTTGGCCTGTTCCTCTTTGAACTTGCCGAAGCTGAAACCGGCGACGGTTTGCGGAGCCTCACTTTTCCAAACGCTGACGTTCTGCCCGCCTTCGTCGCTCTCGCTGACGAGCGTACCGGTGGCCGCCATTTTCAGGCTTTTGGGAATGCGGAAGGTCATGTCGTAAGTTGCGTATTCGCCAAGGCGAGCACCGGGATTGTTGGGATACCAATCATCGCGGGCCACGGGAAAGTAATTTCCGCCACCCTCGTTACTGACGGCCTCTTTTCCAGCATAGGTTGTCGTAATGTTGCAGATGTCGCGCGCCGCGACTGCTCTGGGCAGGATGACGGCGAAGTCGCCGTCGTCGTTCTTGTCTTCCTGAATGAACGACAAGGCTTGCCCGTCGGCGGTTACGCTCTGCACGCGCAAAGGTCGAAACAGGCTGAACGGGATGACGCGCAGGCCGTCGCGGTGCGTCACCAGCGTAGTGGTCGCCTTTCCCGAGAGGCTGCCGGACTTCTCAAATGTTGTGTCGAGCTGCTGGTGCTCGATCTTGTATGGTTTATCCGCTGAATGCTTCCTGCCTTCGTGCGAAAGGCTGAACGAAGCCCACTCGCCCCATTTCATTTCGTCGTACGTGCGGAAGCTAACCTGGTTCGAGCCCCAATCGGGATCGATCTCGAAAATCTCCTTGTCGTTGTAACGCTTGCCGTGGATAAAGGCGATGAAGAAATCGCGCGGCTCGGGGCTGAGCACTTCCTCCAGCAGGCGCAGTTCAAGGTTTTTCTTGAGCTTATGGCGGGTGGTGTTCTGACTGTCTTTCAGCAACCCGGTGTCGCAACCGCTCGTCGTGGGAGTGCCGGCTTTCTTGATGTCTTCATAGGTTGAGTCGGTGAAACGCAGGACCAGATGCTCGAATTTCTCGTTGAATTCGTCTTCTTTGGTAAGGAGCTTGAGGCTCTTGCGCTCGGCGTCCGAAGGAGGGTCGAGGAAGAAACTGCCGTCGCCGGTGAATACCGCGCCTGTCACTTTGCCTTCGACTGGCGGAGTAAAGCAGACCGTGCCGGAGCGGAGGCGGAATTTTCCGGCATCGCGCGTCAACTCGAAGTTGCTGACGCTGACGGCTTCGCCGCTCAGTGTCAGATTGCGCAAGGCCTGATATGTGGGATCGGAGTTCGGGCTGGGCGCGGCAGTCTGTGCGTAAGCCACATGAGCGTAGAGAAGCACGGCCGCAGAAATGAGCGCGGCAAGCGCAGATATAACTTTGGTGGGAGACACCACTGCGGCGGCGTGGCGGGCGCGGAAGAGAAACAACACGGAGCCTCCTCTGGGGGAAGAGGAACGCTCATTATCCGCATTTTTTCCGGAAATGCAAGCGGCGCGGGTTACACCGCAGTTTTGACGCCAAATGCGGCTTCTGCGGCGCGAAAGCCGTGCTCCTTCAAAGTAATTGCACTACTGGGAGGGTAGCTTTTCGAGTTCGGCGTTCAAATGCACGTTGCTGCCGGCGCTGATTTTCATTTGCCGCTCCCAGTCTTTGAAGCCAGGCTTCTTTACCCTGATGATGTGATCGCCATCGGCGACTTGTAGGTCAGAAGGAGTGTTGCCGACGAAGCTGCCATCGATTTCGATGTCGGCGCCATCTGGGCTTGATACGATTGAAATCTTGCCGCTTGCAGGCGTTTGAGCGGGCTGAGCCGCAGGAAATTGAGCCGGCGGATCTTTTGCAGCCGGAGCCCCAATTGGGGGAGGGGCCGCGGACTGCGCCGCGACCGGCGCTGCTGCAACCGGCGCCGCTGCAACCGGCGCCGCTGCGGCTGCACTCGCCGCGCGCATGGAGGCTCCGTGTTCCGCCCAGTCCTTCGTAATCGCTTCACACGCATCCTGCACCGATCCACCGAGTGAGAGCGTGGATTTGCTGACCACGGAATCGCCAGTCACGCGGGCAAACACAGCTACTTTGTTCTTGTGACGAACGAAGCTCTTTCCCCCTTCGTGATCCAATATGACGATGTAGTCCGCTTTCGTCTGAATGTTGTTGGTCACGACCTGTGGGCAACGTTCCCCGAACGTCTTGATGATTTCAGCGGTCTGCGGGCGCGCGCCGCCGCGCGCCATAGAACCGCCTCCGCCGGCTCCTCCGCCACTGTAGGCAGACATATCCCACGACTGGCTGTCGGTGATGAAGACGCGCGGTTTGTCGGCAGAGTCCGAGCTCGCTTTTTGCGAAACGGCGGGACGCGCCAAAACTACAGAACAAAAGAGAGCCACGGCCAGACACGCGCTTCTTCGCATGACGCACCTCCAAGCGGGAAATGTGAGTTGGGGAAGCCGAAGCCTGGAATTAGGCTATTATCCTCCGGCAAAGTGTGGTGTCAAGCGGATCCGCAAGAAGAGATTGGAAGAATATGGGAAAACAAAAGGGAGCAGCCTTACGGTCGGGATCACACGGCGGCAAATGCAGCAAAGAACCGCCTTGAGTATTGCGCCGCTCTGTCGACGGAGCTATATTTCGTTGCGTTGGCTTCCCCCAATTTTGAGTTAGGAGAACGGAGATGAAGCGCTCTATCGCCGCCGTATTAGTGTGCTTGTTGGCGCTGGACTTCGTCGCATTTGCCGGGCTGGGAGGCGACAAGACGGCTTACATAGGAGGAACCGAGAACCAGATAAAAGAAGGTACCGAGGGAATGTCCTCGGCGAAAGATGACAAGAAGTTCGTTTTTGAATATAAGGACGGTAACTTGGCGATACCCTACGACCAGGTTAATGACCTGGAATACGGGCAGAAAGCGGGCCGCAGGGTCGGACTCGCGATCGCGGTGAGTCCGTGGCTCCTTCTTTCGAAGAAGAGGAAGCATTTCCTGACCGTCGGCTGGAAGGACGAGAAGGACCAGCAACATGCCGCAGTTTTCGAGCTAGGGAAGTCAATTGTGCGGGTTACGCTCGTGACCCTAGAAGCAAGGACAGGTAGAAAAGTCGACTATCAGGACGACGAGGCGCGAAAGAGCGGCATGGGAGGAGCATAGAGTGATCATAGAATTGCTTCTCGCATGCTTCATGTTTCAGGCGACGCCAGATCCTCAATCGCACACGGACTCCGCTCCGCCCACTTCCACCCAGGCCGCGCAGGATGCGGGTGATATAGATGACCCCATGGCTTTGCTCAAGGTAAAACGCATCTACGTCGATAACTTTGGCGAAGACATTGTGTCGAAAGAACTCCAATCCATGATCGTTTCATCTCTCGTTTCGACGAAGCGCTTCAAGGTCACCGAGAACAGAGAACGAGCGGACGCGGTGCTCAAGGGAGTGGCCTTGGAGAAGAGTTCGCAGGAGCTCCATGCTTTCGGTGAGTCTACCTCTGTCGGTGGCGCAGCCGGCGGATCCCACGGCGAGCTCAGCGGTACCGTCGTGAATGGAAATGGCTCAGTTTCCGGTTCGTCCAGTGGAGGGTTCGTCGCAAGGCACATGGGCACGAGCGACAGCTCCGTGAACACCGAGACTGTTGATCGGGCGCGCATCTCGATTCGGCTGGTAAATCCGGACGGGGACGTGATCTGGACGACAACTCAAGAAAGCAAAGGCGCGAAGTATAAGGGAGCCAGCGCCGACGTGGCCGACCTGTGCGTCAAACAATTGTTGCGGGATATCGCGAAGTTGGAGGGCACGGACAGCAATCCCAGCACTACACCACCCGCCCAGCATTGAAGCGCGGGTAACAAGGCAAGGGAGCGCTGCGCGCTCCCTTTTGAAACCGATTAACAACTAACCACTGCCTCTCAGTACTTCGGCACCGTGGGATCGACACGGTCCGACCATGCCAGGATGCCGCCGGCCAGATTGTGAACTTTCTTGAATCCCGCCTGCTGCAGGAAGGTGACGGCCTTGGCGCTGCGCCCTCCCATTTTGCAGTGCACGACAATCTCGCGGCTGGAGTCGAGTTCATTGACGCGCTTGGGCAGATCGTTCAGCGGAATCAGATATCCGCCAAGATTGCAGATCTGGTACTCATGCGGCTCACGCACGTCGAGGACGAAGAGATCGTCCTTGGCATCGAGCCGGCGCTTGAATTCTTCGACTTGAATCTCCGGGACTCCGTTGCCCACGGGCTTTCCCTCTCTTCCTTCTTCACCCCGAATGCCACAAAACTCGTTGTAGTCTATCAGCTTTGTGATCGTGGGATGCGTGCCGCAAGCCGGGCAGTCGGGATTCTTGCGCAGCTTCAGCTCGCGGAACTTCATGCCCAGCGCATCAATCAGCAGCAGACGACCAATCAGAGGCTCGCCCGTGCCGAGAATCAGCTTGATGACTTCGGTGGCCTGCATCACACCCACGAGGCCGGGGAGAATCCCCAAAACTCCACCCTCGGCGCAAGACGGAACTGCACCCGGCGGTGGCGGCTCGGGATAGAGGCAGCGGTAGCATGGGCCGTCCTCTGTCGCAAATACGCTGGCCTGGCCTTCGAAGCGGAAAATCGATCCGTAGACGTTCGGCTTTCCCGTCAGCACGCAGGCGTCGTTGACCAGATAGCGCGTGGGGAAATTGTCGGTGCCGTCGGCGATGATGTCGAACTCGCGAAACAATTCGAGCGCGTTGGCGCTGGTCAGTTTTGTGTCGAAGGTGCGCAGATTCAGGTATGGATTGATAGCCTTCAGCTTGTCGGCGGCAGAGTCGAGTTTCTTGCGGCCCACATCGGCGGTGGAGTGAATGATCTGCCGCTGCAGGTTGGTGTAATCCACGACGTCGAAATCCACGAGACCGAGCGTTCCTACGCCGGCGGCCGTCAGGTACAGAGCCAGTGGCGAGCCCAGGCCGCCAGTGCCGATGCAGAGCACGCGTGCCGCCTTCAGCTTCTGCTGTCCCTCCATGCCGACTTCCGGCATGATCAGGTGGCGAGAGTAGCGCAGAATTTCGTCTTTGCTCAACGTCACTGGAAGTTCGGTGGTGGTGGCCATAAGGTCCTCAGTTGAATTCTGTAATTGCCGGGCTTACGAAACGAGAAAAAGACACTACCGACAGGGAGGGCAACAACAGCGCATGATGGCGGCAGGTTTCATGATCCAAACACGCGGAAGCACACTCATATGATCGGACTCGCAAAGCTGAATATCGTTAAACCCCAGTCAGGCCGCGCCTCCGGCAATGGAAGGCACAATCGAGATATTATCACCATCCTTGATCGCAGTCGCCTCTTTCTGCAGGTAGCGGATGTCTTCGTCGTTGACGTAAAGGTTGACAAAGGCTCGCAATTTGCCATCGTCGGTGTAGAGGTGCTTGCGCAGGTCAGGATGCTGCGCGATCAGCGAGTTCATCGCCTCGCCGACCGTCGTTCCCTGTACTTCCACGGCAGCTTGTTTGCCCACGTACTGGCGCAGTGGCGTCGGAATGTGAATCTTGCTCATAGACTTACTGTAAGAGATGCAACCGCGGTTGGGCAAGATTCAAGGGTGTTTGGGGGTGCAGTTTTGATAAGGAAGCGAGCCGAACGCGCCCATTCGATCGCTGTCGCTCTCTCAGGGCAGGCTACGGGATGCGGCGCGGCTCGCCCAGGTCCTTCGCTGCGCTGAGGATTTCGGCGCCGCGCGATGCCTCAACTTGCTCAAGATGACAACCGGGTCCTGGCCTACGACCCGAATCGGAAATCCGACTCCTACAAGTCACTTATCCTCTCTGGCGCACGTCCCTACAATCGAACCGGGAGAACTCCGATGACGATTTTCGATCCAACTCGCGGAAAAGTGATTGATGGCGGCGGGCACGGCGGCGGATTGCTACGCCTGATCGGCCTGGGAATTGTGGCGTTCCTGCTCGTGATCCTTCTGTTCAGTTCGGTGACGCGCGTGGGCACGGGGCACGTGGGTGTGCTTACACTATTCGGAAAAGTGACAGGCGAGACTTTGGGCGAAGGCCTGCATCTTATTAACCCGCTCAAGACCAACAACGAAATGTCGATTCAGACCCAGACCATCAAGGAATCGGCGAGCGTGCCTTCGAGCGAAGGCCTGATGATGGCGCTCGACACTTCACTCATCTATCACCTGAACCCCGACCGTGCAGCCGAGGTGTTCCAGAAGATCGGTGCGGACTATGAGAGCGTAGTGGTCGAGCCAACGCTCCGCTCTGCCATCCGCGAATCCACGGCGTCGCATACCGCCAACGCGCTGTACACAGGCGAGCGGGAGATGGTTGCGAAGCAGATCCTGGATCAAATCACCAGTGAACTGAGCAAACGCGGCCTGACCGTCGAAAACGTATTGCTGCGCGACATTCAACTGCCGGCGACGCTGAAAGCCTCGATCGAAGCCAAACAGCAGGCGGAGCAGGAAGCGCTGGCGATGAACTTCCGCCTGCAGAAGGAAACGCAGGAGGCGCAGCGCAAACGCATCGAGGCTGCAGGCGTCCGCGACTTCCAGCAGATCGTGGCCCAGGGCATTACGCCGTCGCTGCTAGAGTGGAAGGGCATCGAGGCGACTGAGAATCTGGCCAAAAGTGCGAACTCAAAAGTGGTGGTCATTGGCAACAACAAGAACGGGCTGCCCCTGATTCTAGGGCAATGACACTGGGGCAATGACGGAGATTGCGTATATGCCTTCGGTATTCGGGGCAAGCTCAGGCCGCCGCTGATACCATAACGGCGTGGCTGCACTCCTGGACGTTCGCAACCTGACCATAAAATTTCCCGTGCAGACGAATGGGACCGGCGAGGAGTCGGCTCTCATTCCTGCTGTGCGCGATCTCAGCCTTTCGATCGCTTGCGGCGAGGTGTTGGGACTAGTGGGGGAATCCGGATCGGGAAAGTCCGTTACGTCGCTCGCGATCATGCGGCTGCTGCCGCCGCTGGCAAAAGTCTCCGGCCAAATCTCCTTTGCGGAAAATGGCAGCCCCCGTAATCTCACTGAACTTCCGGACGATTCCCTGCGTCGGCTCCGAGGCTCGCGCATCGCTATGATTTTTCAGGAGCCCATGACGGCGCTCAACCCGGTGATGCGCGTGGGAGATCAGATCGCCGAAGCCGTGTTGGCGCATCAGCCGGTCTCGAAGCGCGAGGCGTGGGAACGCGCTGTCGCCGCGCTGAACGATGTTGCCCTCGCCGATGCTTCCCGGCGCGCCCGTGATTATCCTCATCAACTCTCCGGCGGGATGCGCCAGCGTGTGATGATCGCGATGGCGATCGTGAATCGCCCGCAGCTGCTGATCGCTGACGAACCGACCACCGCTCTTGATGTCACCATCCAGGGGCAGATCCTCGACCTGCTGGCGGAACTGCGCGTGAGGTTCGGCCTGGCCATGCTTTTCATTTCGCATGATCTTGCGGTGGTTTCGCAAGTCGCCGACCGGGTCGCCGTGATGTATGCAGGAAGCCTTGTCGAACTCGGCACAAAACGCGACATTTTTCAAGCCCCCGCGCACCCTTACACGCGGGGCCTGCTCCACGCGGTTCCTGACCTTGCGACCGACCGCTCTCGCCCGCTCGAAGCGATGGAAGGAACGGTACCGTTGCTGCAGGCGTTGCCGCCGGGTTGTGCTTTTGAACCACGGTGCGAGTTCCGTATTGTCGAATGTTCGCGATCTCTTCCGCCGCTGGCCGAAGTTGCGCCGGGCCATTGGGCACGATGTCCGGTGGTGAACGTGCGGCGTGGTTGAGAAGATTTCCGGTTTCCGCTAACGCGTCCGGGAAACATTCCACCATAGCTGGGCTTCGTCTATAATCGCCACTTTGTCCGGGGTTTGCTTGCGCATCCTTCTTCTGAGCGACATTCACGCCAACCTTGAAGCGCTCGACGCTTGCTTGGCCGCGGCTCCAGCCTACGACGTGGCGGTCAATCTGGGCGACATCGTCGGCTATGGCGCCAGCCCCAACGAGGTGACGGACCGGTCGCGCGAACTCGGCACAATTTTCGTGCGCGGCAATCACGATAAAGCGGCCACCGGCCTCATGGACCTTGAGGACTTCAATCCTATGGCCGCGGCGGCTGCGATCTGGACGCGAAACGAGTTGACTCCCGAAAATTTCGAATGGCTGCGGGCGTTGCCGCACGGGCCTGTTCCTCTTCCAGATTTTCCAGGAGTCCAACTCGTGCACGGCTCGCCGAACGATGAGGATGAGTACGTGGTCTCGCTTGGCGACGCGCTGACCCCGCTGATTACGGTGGCATCGCCCCTGACTTTTTTCGGCCACACGCATCTGCAGGGCGGATTCTTTGCCAACGGCGCGGCCGCCGACGGATTCCGCCCCGAATACAAGACCGTCGGCAAGACGGAGTCGGTTTCCCTGCAACTCAAGACTGCGAACCGGTATTTGATCAATCCCGGCTCGGTCGGCCAGCCTCGCGACGGCGACTGGCGCGCTGCCTTTGCACTATTCGACACCGACGCGCAGATCGTGCATTTCCACCGCGCGCCCTACAATCTGAAATCGGCGCAGGATCGCATCTTCGCCGCCAAACTTCCAGCGCGGCTGGCGACGCGTCTCGCGGCCGGGCGTTGAGCGCCTCTGTGGCCCCTGTGCCCTGTGTGGTTAACCTGTTTCGCAACCACAGAGAACACGGGGGTTCACAGAGGAAGTACACTCACATCATGCCTTCCCATCCGGGCGCCAGATCCCTCTTTGAATCCCGCGAACATCCGCCCGCGCATTACTTGATCGCCCACAGCGACGGCGGCGCACGAGGCAATCCTGGGCCTGCCGGTTATGGCGTTGTGATCAAGGACGAATCGGGACGCAAGGTCGCCGGGTTAAGCGAGTATCTCGGCCACCAGACGAATAATTTCGCCGAGTATCAGGGATTGATTGCTGCTCTCGAATACGCGCTGCAGCACGGGCCGAATGCGCTGAAGGTGATCAGCGATTCGGAACTGCTGGTTCGCCAGATCAAAGGAATTTACAAGGTGAAAAACCCGACGCTGCGCAACCTGCACGCGCGGGCCAAGGAGTTGATTGCGCAACTCGAGTGGTTTTCCATTAGCCATGCGCTGCGCGAGCACAATCAGGAAGCCGATCGCCTGGCGAACGAAGCCATGGACAGGGGGATGGGGCGATGAGCTACTCGTCCGCCGAGGTGTGATCGTGCACGATCTTCCAACCGTCGGCAAACTTACGAAACACCAGCGTGAAGAGGCCATGCGGACTTTTCCCATCGGGAGTCTTTCCGTTCGACATGGTCAAATGCCATTCGCCGCGAACGAAAGCCGCGTCCGTTCCGAGTGCTTCGACGCGCAGGTTGGAAAACTCGAGCTTGCCCATCTCGTGCCCCCGACTATGATACTTAGCCTTGTAGCGGTCCATGGTCTCCTGCCAGCCATGCCGCTCGTTCGCGCCCGAGAAGAACGTCAGATCGGGAGAGTTCCAATAGCCAGTCATGAAGGCGCCGAGGTCGTGGTTGTTCCAGGCGTCCTGCTGCATGTGGAGAACCTGTTCGACGGCGAGTCTGGGATCCTCCGAGGTTGGCGCCGATGTGGCGATGGAGCTTGGCAGGACCAGCATGAAAGTTGTCGATACCAGAACGAGAATGCGATTCATTGTTTTTCCCAAAGGATTTTGATCCGTGCAAATCCGCCGTCGATCCGTGGCCCGCTTTTTAATGTGATTCTTCCGTCGCCGGCGCCGCATCCGGCGTGTCAACTTTTTGGGCGACGTTATGCGGCGTGGCCGGCGGAGGCTGAAAGTCGCCGGCATCTTTTCCGGCCATTGCCACCGTCATGAAGTTCATCCAGATGGGCAGCGCGGCGTGTGCGCCGGTTTCCTTCGCCCCGAGCGATTTCTTTTCGTCGTAGCCGACCCACACTCCGCAAGTCATCGTGGGCGTAAATCCCATAAACCATGCATCGGTGAAATCGTTCGTCGTTCCAGTCTTGCCGGCCGCGGGAAAGGGCAACTTCGCCGCGGCGATGGCCGTGCCATGCAGCACGACCTCACGCAACATCGCAGTCATGATGCGGGCGGTGCGCTCGCTGATTACATCCTTGACCTCGGGAAAATCCTCCTCCAGCACACGCCCTTCATAGTCGGTCACGCGGGTGATGTAGCGCGGCGTCACGCGCACGCCGTCGTTGGGAAAAACGCTGTAGGCCGACGTCTGCTCCATCAGCGTGATCTCGGCCGATCCCAGAGCCACCGGCAGGTATGGCGGAAGCTTCGAAGTGATGCCGAAGCGCTCCGCGTAATCGATCACGGTCTTGATGCCGACTTTATTAGCCAGCTTCAGCGCCGGAATATTGCGCGACTGCGCCAGTGCCCGTCGCAGCGTGATGATGCCTTCGAATTTTTCATCGTAATTGTGCGGCGAATACTCACCCGAGGGCGTTTCGAAACTCACCGGCTCGTCGAGAACGGTGTCGTCGGGGCTGGCGCCCTGATCGATCACGGTCGTGTAAACATAGGGCTTGAACGACGAGCCTACCTGGCGCAGGGCCTGCGTGGCGCGGTCGAATTTCGAATCGTTGAAATCGCGCCCGCCCACCATCGCCTTGATAGCGCCGGTGGTGTTGTCCAGGGCAAGCAAAGCTCCCTGCGCGCCGGAATCCTGCTCCAGCGTAACGCGCGCCGCGCCGTTCGCGCCCAAGGTGACGATCTTCACATAGCAGATGTCGCCCGCGTTCAAGATGTCGGCCAGTTTCTGCTGGGTCCAGGCCACGTCGGGCTGGCCCAGCGCCGCGGTATAGCGGCCGAATTTCAGCGTGGCGATGCCGGGCCCCGCGGAAGTGACGAGTCCGTGGATGTATCCACCAACTTCCGGCTCGTCATCCCAGTCGGGATGGGAATATTTCTCGAGAACGTTGCCCTCCGCCACAACATTTTCGAGATGCCCCTTCCAGCCATGGCGGCGCTCGTAGGCGGCCAGTCCATCGAGCACGGCTTGATTGGCGGCCCGCTGCAGGTCCACGTCGAGCGAGGTGTAGACCCTCAGCCCGCCTTCATGAACCTGATCCGTCCCGTACTTACCCTCGAGATAGCGGCGGATCTCCTCGACAAAATAAGGAGCCAGAGAATTCGGGTCGCGCGCGACGTGGAGAACAACCGGCGCCTCTCGCGCCGCGGCTGCCTGCGCGGCGGTGATCTTGCCATCTTCGAGCATGGCGTTGATAACCAGAGTGCGACGCCTCTGCGCCTTGTCCGGATGAAGGATTGGCGAATACAGCGTGGGGCCCTTCGGCAATCCGGCAAGCAATGCGGCTTCGACCAGGGTCAGGTTTCTGGCCGGCTTGCTGAAGTAGAACTCCGAGGCCGACTCGAATCCATAAACGCCGTGGCCGAGGAAAATCTGGTTGGCATAGAGCGTGAAGATTTGCGGTTTGGTGAAGTGCCGCTCGATCTGGATGGCCAGCAGGGCCTCCTGGATCTTGCGATGAAAAGAGCGGTCGGGCGACAGAAATAGATTACGCGCCAGTTGCATGGTCAGGGTCGAGGCGCCCTGCACTTTGCCGCCCGACTCGATATCGCGATAAGCGGCGCCGACGATACGCCAAAAGTTGATTCCGGAGTGCTTGTAAAAGTCTTTGTCTTCGATGGAGACCAGCGCATCGCGCAAGACCTGCGGATAGTCATCGTAACCTGCCACCACGCGGCGTTGCAGGGCGAAGGAGCCGACCACACGGTTGTGATCGTCGTAGATTTCGGTGATCGAACTGGGACGGTAGTCTTCGAGCGCCTCAACCTGGGGAAGTTCCGTCGTATAGACGAGCAGCAGCCCGGAGGTTGCTCCTACCAGAGCAGAAACAAGCACCAGCAGCCCGAACAGAACGCGGCCCACCAGTTTGCGTCCGCCGATTTCGACCTCGGGAAGATTTTCGTAGAGCGACTTCATGACCGGCCGAGGTCAGAATAGCACTGGCTCTGCACGGCCTGCGTGGGTGTGCACCCGGAAAGCAAATCGCGCGCCGATTCGATGGAGGCGCGCGATTCGGGAAGCAGATTCCTCAGTGCCCTTGCCTCGCTCTGGCTCTCGTCGGAATGACAAGAGTCTGGATAGGTCCGCCCCGCCAACTAGCTGCTGCGGCTCTTGAGCACTTCCACGGCTTTTCTCAGCTGATCGTCCACCGTGGGCTTCGGCTTTTCCGGCTCGGTCGCGGATGGTTGCTCGTCATCGTCCGGCCCCAGGCCATCGTCAGCGTCCGCGACCAGCACATTGGGAGTAACCGCCACGTCCTGTATGGCCTTTCCGCTGGGTGAGTAATACTTGGCCACGGAAAGAATCAAGGCGCCGCCGTCGGCCAAGTCTATGGTCTTCTGAACTGAACCGTCACCGAAAGTCTTGTCGCCGACTACATCGCCGCGGGCGTTTTCCAGAACTGCCGCGGACACAATTTCGGCCGCCCCTGCTGTGCCTTTGTTGACCAGGACGACGAGAGGCAAAGTGGTGACCGCCTTCGACGGATCCGCATTAAATGCCTCGCGCGGGTACTTCTGGCCCTGGAGGTAGGTGATGGTTCCGTGATTCAGGAACAGGTTGGCCGTGGCGACACCCTCACCCTCGTCACCTTCGGCACAATTGCGTAAGTCGAGAATCAGCTTTTTCGCGCCAGACTTTTCGAGCGTCTTTATGCGGGACGCAATCTCCTGCGCTTTGCCCCTCGTCAATGTGATCGCCCTGACGTACCCGACGCCATCTTCCATCATTTTGTCGGAAACGGGCGGGATGCTCTCCACCTCGCGCACAATGACAACTTTCTGCGGTTCAGCCTTTCGCGCCCGCACAACAGAAACGTCCACGCTCGATCCCGGCGCTCCCGCCAGCACGTTGCGAATCTCAGGCAGAGACATGTCGCGCGTGCTTTGCCCTTCGATGGATTCAAAGATGTCGGTCGGTTCGATTCCAGCCTTCTCCGCCGCCGAACCCGGCAGGACCGATACGACCGCCGCATAGCCAAAGCGCTTCGAGATTACGGCGCCAATCCCGCCTTTCGATTCCGACTTGTGCGCCTTGTACGCCTTGTACGCGTCGGCTGTCATGTAGCTGGAGTTCGAGTCGAGCGACTCCAGCAGGCCATGCAGCGCGCCATCGGTCACCTTGGGGATGTTGGGCTCCTCCACGTACTCGCTCTGCACGCGAGATAGCACCTCGCTATAGACCTGGAGTTGGCGGTAAGAGCCGTCGTTGGAAGAGGCATGCACACCTCCCATGGAACCGACGACGACGAACAGGAGTACGGCAAAAGAGGAAACGAGAACCGCTGCTTTAGTTTTCATGGACATCAGTTTCTGGCCGTTTTCTGGAAGGAAGTACTTCCGGTGAAATCTGCAGCCATTATATCCCGATAGATGCGCTGCGCGCGCAGGGGGCTGCTCAATTTGATCCGCAGGTAACTACGCAGCCAGGAAAGGCCGGCACAGCAATGCGATAGGCGCACTAGGAAGTCGGCTTAAAGCTCATTGTCAGCGAGGTCTGGATCGAGACCGGCCGGCCGTTCAGCATATATGGCTTGAACTTCCACTGTTTGGCGGCGTCAATCGCCGCCTTTGCGAAGGCAAACGATCCCTGCAGGAACTTGGCGTCCTGCACCGCGCCATCGCGGCCAATCAAGACTTGCAAAATCACCGTGCCTTGCTGACCTTTTGCGCTGGCAGGATAAACGAGAGCCGGTTGATCGGTCAGGAGCGCGCGGGCTGCGATTTCCGGGATGTTCACCGGTTCAATCGAAGGCAATGCGGCCTCCGGTGGCTTGTTCCCGCTCGCCTCGGGCGCCATGGTCGCAATTTGCGACCTCAAGCTGGAAGGAATGGGAGGCGTCGTTGTGTTCGAGGCTGTCTGGACCTGAGGCCGCTTCTGCGGAGCCGGCTGAGCCGATGGACTAAGAGGCGGAACGGTGACTGGCTGGTCGGGATGCATCTGCACTACTGGTGGCTGCGGGACGACGGTTTGAGGCGGAACTACGGGGGGCGGAACGACGGTTGGCTGAGCAGTCGCTGAGGGATTCGCAGCTGGGACATTTTCGACGCTGCCCGGCTGTCCGCCTGCCGAGACCGAACCAACCGGACTCGGTGGGACCTGAACATCGGAGCCAGGCGCAGACTCGCCCCGACTTGAAGCCGCGGCGTCAGTTGGTTGTGATGCAGGCTGGTCTGCGCTCGCTTCGACGCCGGGTGTCTTCTTGGCCGTGGGGTCCACGACTGGAGTTACACGAATCTGCGACGGGTCCGTGGTGGCGTCGGGAATATTCTCTGCGACCGGAAGCTTGTACTCGTCGCCGGCGCGGCCGAAATTTTCGTGAGACTCGGGAACCTGGGCAGGCGTAACCACAGGCGGGTTGAGCCATGCATGGAGGGCTTGTTGCTCCTGCTTGAAGATTGCCCGCATCCGCGCATGCCACGGCGCTTGCGGAGCAGCCGCGACGGCACATGCCGCCAGTGATAGGGCCCCGATGATCGTGCCTTTGCCCAGCCGAAAGGACTGGCGGGGTTTGTCTTCGGATTCGTGTTTCTCCCCGCTGATGTAGGCGAAGAGCTGCGCTTCATGCTCCTCTTCGCGTGTGTCTGGCGCAGGCGAGGCAGAATCAGTAGCTGGTTCTGAAGCCGACCCCTCTCGGGGCGCTTCTTCAGTCTGGCGCCGCTCTGTGGGTTGCGTCGGCATCTGATCGAAGCCCAACAATTCCGGCGCAGCCGAAGGCGGAGCGACCGGGGCTGGGGATGGCGGTTGCGGCGCCATTTTCGGTGCAGCCGCTGCCCGCTGATTCAGATACCACTGCAGCCCGCGAGGTTCGTCAGACGCTGCTGGTGGCGCGGGGGGCGAAGAAGGCGAGGATTTGGGACGCGTCAGCGCCGCAGCCATCGGTTCCAATTCTTTCAGAGGATCGATTTCGGCCGTCGCCGCCTGTTCCATGGATTTCTGCAGGTCCGATTTTTCGGTGTCGAATTGTCCGCCGGGAGAGGGAACAGACGATGGCAGAAACTCTGCGCTCCGCAGAGTGCGCTCATTTCCGTCTGCCGGGCTGGACGGCGCGGAAGCCGGAGTCGGCGCCTGTGCTTTTGCGGTGGCGCCAGCAGCCGCAGCCGTGGCTGACTCCTGACGCGCGCGCAGCAGATCGCGCGCCGTCGTCAGAGTATCTTTGGCCTGGTTAAGAACGATCGGCTTGCGCAGAATGGAATTCGCGCCCGCCTGCATCGCTTTGGGCACGTTGTGGTCATGGCTGACGATCGCCAGGGTGAGAGGGCGTTCGCTGGCCTTGCGCTCCCGCGCCGCCGTCAGGACAAGACTGGCCTCGGGCTGATGGTCCCAGTCGATGATTACGAACTGATAGGACTGTTGTGCGACCTGCTGGACTGCGGTCACCGCCTCGGGACACAATTCTCCCTCAATCCCGAGGTCTTCCAGAATCTGTCGAATCGACGCGGATGTCCCCTCATCCGAGGAAAACAACAGGCAGCGCAGACCCATGCCTCTTCAGACTAGTGATGATGCGGTAACCCGGACAAGATTACCGAGGTGGCCGCATTAGGCGTGGGATCGCGCCGCACGTACATGTACCGTAGGATGTCGCCGCGTTACAATGCTCGGTCGCTCTGGAATCCCTTGTGTGCCTCTGATTTCGGTCTTTGGGCTGCGGCGGGATTCGCCACAAGTGATGCCCTTGCAAGAACGCAATTACTGGCTGGCCACCGCGGAATTTCCCGCAATCGATCCCTCGTGCCCATTGCCCCAGGTTTGCGACGTGGCCGTAATCGGCGCAGGATTCACCGGCCTCTCGGCCGCGCGGACGCTGGCGAAACGTGGAGCGAAGGTCGCCGTGCTCGAATCCGAAACCATCGGGTGGGGCGCCAGTTCCCGCAACGGAGGCATGGTTCTCACCGGGATGAAGCTGGGCGTCAATAAATTGATCTCGATGTACGGGCGCGAGTTGACGCAGCGCATGTATGCCGCTTCGCTCGCGACTATCGACTGCGTCGAACAGATCGTGGGGGAAGAAGGGATCGATTGCGATTTCTCGCGCTGCGGCCATCTCGAAGTGGCCTGCAAGCAGAAGCATTTCGATGATTACACGCGGCAGGCCGAAGTCATCGAGGTCGAGTTCAACCACAAACTTCGCGTAGTGCCGCGGCATGAGTTGCATGCGGAGATCGGCTCGAACATCTACTACGGCGGCATGGTCGACGATGTCAGCGCCGGCTGCAATCCCGCGCGCTACGTCGCCGGACTGGCACGCGCCGCGATGAAGTCCGGGGCGGAAATTTTCGAGCACACCCGGGTTCAAAGCATCCAGCGGGATGCGTGTCAGGGCGAAGTGGGATGGAAAATTCAGACCTCGCGCGGATCGGGCTCTGGGCGCGAGATCTGGGCGCACGAAGTGTTCGTCGGCACGAGCGGATACACCGGACCAGCGACACCAGCGCTGCAGAAGAAAATCATTCCGATTGGATCGTTCATCATCACCACCGAAGTCCTGTCGCCGAAGCTCGCCCACGAACTTAGCCCGCGCAACCGCATGATCTACGATTCGAAAAACTACCTCTACTACTACCGGCTCACGCCCGATGGCCGAATGTTGTTCGGTGGCCGCGCCGCATTCTTTCCGGAAAACGACCAGACCATCCGCCGCAGCGCCGAACTTCTGCGCCGCGGGATGATTCGGGTTTACCCGCAACTGGCCGACGCCCGGGTTGAGTACGTCTGGGGTGGAACGCTCGACTTTGCCTTTGACATGATGCCCCACGCCGGCCGGCTCAACGAAGGGAAGCTCGGCGGCATGTATTACGCCCTCGGCTATGCCGGACACGGCGTCGCCATGGCCACGTATCAGGGTCAGAAGATTGCCGAACTGATGGCCGCGGATCGAGCGTCAGATGGGGCGGGGAACGACAAGCCGGAGAATCCGTTCATCGGTATTCCGTTCCCTGGCGCGCCTTTGGGGCTGTACAACGGGATGCCATGGTTCCTGCCGCTGGCAGGCGCGTGGTACAAGATCCTGGACTGGGTGAGCTAAGCTACTGTGCCGTGTCAAGTGTGATTTTCGCGCGAAGCCGTGTTTCTTCGGACGAACAAGTACACGGCCGGCCCCAGCGCCAGCGCGATGGCGCCGCCGATCAGGCCGAAGCGATCGCTGCCGAGAAGGGCCACAACGGCCATGATGAGCGGAGCGCCAACCGCGTAGGCCAATCCCGTACGCCCGCCCGGAATGACGAACGCGCGGTTGAGTTCCGGCCGCGAGCGGCGCAGCTTCCATGCCGAGAGCACCGTCAAGACCGTCGTCGCCGACCGCAGCCAGATATAGACCGAAACCAACTGGGTCAGGCTGTGCAAGGAAAGAATGCAATAAATGGCTGCCGAGACCACGATTGCGATCCACGGTGTTCCGTAGCGCGCATGGCGACGAGTGAGGGCGCGCGGCAGATATCCGTCTTCGGCCATGGCGAACGGCATGCGCGTCGTGCTGAGAATCGTGCTGTTAAGCAACGCGATGTTGCACACTGCGGCGGCGAGTGTCATAGCTGTCCCGAGCGACGAGCCTCCAATCAGACGGGCGGCGTCGGAGAAAAACCCTGTATGCCAGTCTTGCCAATGGCCGGCCGAAGCGAGCCCCGCAACCATGGGCAGAAAATATGCGGCGATCGAGAGAGGCACCACCAGCGCCAGCGCCGTCGGATACGTGCGCTGCGGGTCTTCAACTTCCTCTGCCAGAGTCGAGAGTTGCTCGTATCCTGAATAGGACCACAACCCGATCGCCAGCCCAACTCCGAAAATCTTGAACGTCGCCTGATGTGGAGGCATCCAGGGATGAAACGGGTTGTAGTGCCAGTGCGCGAGTCCAAGCACAATCATGGTCGCCACCGGCACGAAGATGATCAGCTCCAGCGCCGTCGCGACCTGCCCAACCATGTGAATGCCGCGGACATTGACCCACGTCAGCACAGCTACCAGGGCCAGCGAGATCAAGTAGTGCTGCCAGGCCGGCATGTGCGGGGAATAATATTGCAGGTAGTCGGCGAACAGGACGGCGTAGGCGCTGCCGAGAGGGAAGGAAGCCGTCCAATTCCACCAGCCGGCAAGAAATCCCCAGAAATCGCCGAAGGCGGCGCGCGTCCAGCGATAGAAGCCGCCTTCGACCGGCATGGCGGTGGTCAACTCGGCCGACACGAGCGACACGGGAATCGACCAGAAAAACGGCAGCACCAGAATGTAGATCAGGGCGATGCCGGGGCCGGAAGTTGTGACCATGTCCTCGATGCCGAAGGGGCCCCCGGTGGTGTAGGAGAACATGACGAACACGAGGTAGAAGAGGCTGGCCTTGCGCAGGGCGGAAAGGTTTGCGGTGGTGGGGTCGTCGGTTGTATTCAATGGTTTCGTAGACGCGATTGACGATTGGTGATTCTTGACTAAATGCAGGGCGGGGTCAATGAGTGAAATCAGGATGTTACGCCAACAATGTGCCGATTCGACTCACGCCTTCCCTTGCTCTCGGTTGGCCCGCTCCAAATCTCTGCGTCCCAACTCTTCCCAAGTACACAAGTTAGACACGTCTGGAAAGCGGTGGGAGGACCCCGGCTGAGCATCGTATACCTCTAACATCACGATCTCGCCTTCGAGTCCCCAAAGAATTAGTCCCGCTTGCTGGCCATCAGGATAGACAGCCAATTCATCGGCAAGCCTCTTCTTTCCCATTAGCTGCTCAAGAGGTTTGAAATGAAGCGTGGTACATCCGCAAGCGCAGCCTCCGACAACGCGCAAATGTGCCGCGGGTTTAAGTCGATATGCTGTTACGTCAATCAACGCATGGTCGAGAAGCCATTCAACGACCTTGACTTCATTCGGGGAAATGACTCTCTCCATACGTACCTACTTTAGGCGCGAAACAGAGCGATTTCTAGTGGATGGCGAAATCAGACTATTGCACTCATTGACCGGCCACGCAACCTCAGCGTCCGACGAGGGTTTTCATTCGACAGTCATTAGTCGTAGGCGAGAATCCCTAAGCGGCCAGGGGCCCGCTCAGGGCGCCTTCGAGTTCGAGCAGTTTGCGCTTGATGTCGAGCCCGCCACCGTAGCCGGCGAGCGATCCGTCAGAACCGATCACGCGATGGCAGGGCACGACAATCGCTACAGGATTGCGGTTATTGGCCATGCCAACGGCACGAAATGCCTTAGGATTCCCCACCTGGCGGGCAACGTCGGCATAGCTACGGGTCTCGCCGTAGGGAATGGCGAGCAGGGCGCGCCAGCAGGTCAGCTGAAATTCCGTTCCGCGCAGGTCGAGCGGGAAGCTGAACTCGCGCCTCTGGCAGCGGAAGTATTCTTCCAGTTCCAGCGCGTAGGGCCGCATCAGGGCCGCAGAGTCCTCGAAACGCAGGTGCTTATTTTCTACTCGCAAGTCACGCGGGTTCGGGCGGATGGTCCGCTGGCCCTGGAGCCGGGTGTCGAACTCAAGAGCGACCAGCCCCTTGGGCGAGGCGGCCAGAAACAAAGGTCCGACTGGAGATGTAACTATCGCAGAATGAAGCGTTTCCATGGCAGTCCGACTGCCGTGCAGTTTAAGCGCCCACATACATTAGCAGAAGGGCGTCCGTCTCGCCGCGGCCCCGATTGACAGAATTCGGTTTTTGCCCCAGAGTATGTGCTGTCTAATCTTGGGCCGGAAGTCTTTCTGGCAGTCGCGTCCGGTGCGTGTTGCTCGGTACATCGTGTTGGATAGCATAGCGTCGAAAAAAGCCCTTCTCATTCTTTGTGCTGTCATTCTTGCTCCGGTACTGGTGGTGAGCCTGGTATTGCTCGCCGCCGGAGACTGGCGAACAATTGGTCAAACCGAAGCCGGTGACCGAGTGTCCGTCAGTTCGGTGCGTGTGCTCAGGAACAGCCAGCGAGTCGCCCTGGTCCGGGTGGAGTTCAAGGATCCCACCGAGCTTCCGCAGGGCGGTCCGTTTGTTGAGATGCGCGCCCGGGTGCGCTTCAATTGCGCCAATGGAGCGGTATTTCCTACTTCGGAATGGTTTTACACTCGCGACCGCAGCGGACGCTTCGTGGTCACCAAAAAAGCCACGCGGGACGATGACTTCGGCACGACCCGCGAAGGCGGCTTTGCGGTCATGGTCAGCAAGAACGTGTGCGGCCAAGTGAAGTAGGCGCCGCCGCACCTCTTTTTTTCTGGGGACTCGCACAGCAGCCTCCGAAGATTTTCACAGCACCCCGCACCTCGGTAACCTCGAAACCACTTCCACGGGTACTTTTTTCCGCTTATGCTGAGATTGCAATCTCAAGGCACCCAACCCACCTGGTATGGATTCACTTCGACTTTACAGTTTGGCAGCGGCGGGCGGCATAGCACTGCTCGGCGCGTACGCGCTCTTGCGCCGCAAACCGAAAACTGCCGATGACATGGAGCGCGAGCGTCGTGCCTGGCTGGAAGGAACGGGCCGCATCACCGACGGCACCGTGATCGACGTGCAGGAGCTAGAGGCGCAGACCCGCGGCCGCCCCGCCGTGATGCTGATCTACAAATACGACGTGGCGGGAGTTTCCTACGAGTGCTCGCAGGACGTGACCTACCTGCGCCATTGGATCAACCTGCACTCCTGCCGCCTCGGGTTGCACACCTCGGTGAAGTACGACCCGCTCAATCCGGGCAACTCGCTCGTGGTCTCGGAAAACTGGATGGGATTAAGGCAGTAGGGATTACCGTAATCTGAGCGCTGACGCATGGGTTTCGAGGCGTCTAGGATACTCAAATGAAGCGCACAATTTTCTTCTTCGTCCTCGCCGGGCTGCTTCCGGCTGTTTCACTGAGTCAGGAGGGGAGTGCCCCACCAGCAAAAGACAAGGCAACCGTAGTGTTCTTCCGCGAGGCCCACTATGCCGGTTCTGCCTTGAGGCCGTCTGTATACGTTGATGGCAAAGAAGTGGATCGCCTCTTGAACGGTCGTTGGTTCTCGGTCGAAATCGAGCCCGGTAAGCACGAGCTTGGATCGAGTGCGAAGCACGAAGCCCACACGTTAATCCAGCCTGCGGCGGGTGAGACTGTCTACATTCAAATGGTAGTTGTCCCTGGTACTTGGCGCGGCGCTGGAAGACTCCTGCAAGTTGACCCTGATGAGGCCCGGGAAATAATCGCCAAACTCAAGCCCTTACACGGCGAAGAGAAGTAAGGGAAGGATGGCCAGATTGGGCCGCGCGACCTAATTGCCGGCGGCGAACCCGCCGTTATGCGCGATGGTGATGCGGAGGTACTTGTAGGGATTCACGGGAGTGTCGTTGATGCGGACTTCGTAGTGGAGGTGCGGGCCGGTGGATCGTCCGCTCTCACCCACGTAGCCGATCACATCGCCACGGTGCACGGCTTGTCCGGCGCTGACGGCGAAACCGGAAAGATGGCCGTAACGGGTGCTGATGCCGTTGCCGTGATCGATCATGATGGCCTTGCCATAGCCGCCGAGCAAGTCAGTGAATGTGACTACTCCGTCCGCCGGCGCCACGATGGGGTGGCCATAGGAGGTACTGATGTCGACGCCGCTGTGGAATGCGCCTTCTCCGTTGAAGGGGTCAATTCGCTCGCCAAAGCTTCCCGTAACCTGGCCTTCGACCGGCCACAAATTCGGAGCCGAGTTCGCGCGAAGCCAGTCTGCCGTCGTGGCGTTGCGGGTCAGGCCCATGGTCAAGCCAACCATGGTCGCGCCGGTCAGAGCCGATGTTCGCAGCGCATGCAACTGGTCGAGGGAAGAACTCACCTCGGCAGCCTGAATCTGCTCGGCGCTCGCCGTCACCAGCGTGGGCTGCGACTTCAAACCGTAAAGAGCGGAAACCTCACCTGCGATCGAGCCCAGGGAGGCCACCTGCACGTCGCGCTCTTTGGCCACCTGTTCCAGCCGGGAATAATTGTCTTTGAGCTGGTCTTTTTCGGTCCGGAGCTGGTTGTAGCTCGAAACCTTCAGCAACATGCGCGTGTAGGAGCGGGCAATGCCGGTCAGGCTGACGAATCCAATAGCCGCGCCCACGACAAACACGTACAGGTAATGCACGGGGATTGAGATCTTGCGCAGCTGCCCGTCGTCACCGCGGGCCACAAAAAGAATGTAGAAACGCTTTTGCAATCGCTCCTCGCCAAGAACGAAACGAACTTGTGAATCATCAGGTCCGGAATTCCAAGCCAAGTCCTGGGGAGTAGAAGGCCTGTTCGGACCACCTGACTTTTTTCGGGCTGCGTCCCATCTTGGGTATGGAATCTTTTGCGCGCCCTACACCTACCGGAACTGCGACCAGAGCCTGAAAACTTGCAATCTCTGCAATTTCAACGTTACGCAGAGGATAGCTCGGCCAAAGGTTGTGTGAATGACTGGTTAACGTTAGCAAACTGGATTCCCCCTGTCAACGAGTCGCTAGGTCATTCTTCGGTTACCGAAGGTAGGGTAATCAAGGGGTACAGCAGGACAGGTTACCTTCGCGCGGCGGGCGGAGTGGCTTGGGCCATCTTGGGATTGGCTACTTCTTTCGCCGAAGTCGGATCGCCCGGGGACGCGGACGGCGCCGATCGCCTTGGCTTATATTGTCTGCGGGTATGCCGCTTCCGGAGAAAGCTCTGATTGCTGAGATTCGCCGCCTGGCGGGTTTCGCTTCGCGTCGGCGTAGGTCCGGCTCGGGTTCTGTCGTGCTTGGCGGAATTGGGGCTCGCATCACCGCGGGTATTGGCGACGACTGCGCCGTGCTGCGCCCGCCGCCGGGGCATGAAATCCTAGTCACGACCGATTTCACACTGGAAGGCATACACTTCCGGCGGGAATGGCATGCGCCGGAGGTGGTCGGCAATCGCTGCCTGGCCCGCGGACTGAGCGACATCGCTGCCATGGGCGGCGAACCGCTCGCAGCCTTCCTGTCGCTCGCCCTGCCGCGCGATCTGCCGCAAGCGTGGGTGCGGCGGTTTGTCCGAGGCCTGGTTGCGCTAGGAATGAAATACAGCGCTCCGTTGGCGGGAGGAGACACGGCGGAATCTCCCAACGGCATTCTGGCCGACATCGTCGTGGTGGGCAGCGTTCCCAAGGGCAAAGCGGTATTGCGGTCGGGAGCGCGACCGGGGGATCGCGTCTATGTCAGCGGGGAACTCGGCAGTTCGGCGGCGGCTCTGATGGAGATGCGTGCACGGCCGAAGAAGAAATTGAATCCAAGGGAGTACCGGCGGCATTTCTCTCCGGAGCCGAGAATCAAACTCGGACGCATCCTGCGCGAAAAAGGCTTGGCCACGGCCATGATTGATCTAAGCGATGGCCTTTCGACCGATCTCGGTCACATCTGCGAGGAGAGCGGCGTGGGGGCTGATATCGCCGCGGATCTGATTCCACGCGCTCGCGTCGGCAAGCCCGAGCACGAGGTGGCACTCGAACTCGCGCTACACGGGGGCGAAGATTATGAACTGCTGTTTACGGTTTCGGCAAGTAAACGGCTGCCCTCCCGGATTGCCGGCGTGCCCGTCACGCAGATTGGCGTGATCACGCGGTCGCCTGCCGCCAGCGTGCTGCTCCTCGACAGCGAAGGCGTATACCACCAATTAATCCCCCATGGCTGGGAGCACTTCCGCACGTAGCCCGGCAGCTTCACGCCATGACGACACGGAGCCTCGCTCCGCCGGACAGCCGAGGCGGCTGTCCCTCCATGGACTGCGGCACTATCAGGCTGATTACCTCCGTACCTTGGTCACTACTCAGTCTCTACCCGGCGCCCATCCAACCGGGCTAGAGTAGGAACATGTCGTCTCACAGATTTGTTATCGCCGCCATTTTCGTGGCGTTGCTGTTCGTTGGCGCCGCCCAGAGCAAGAACCAACCCTCGCTGCCCCCGGCGCACGCCAAGGCGCCGTCACCTCCGGTCACCGACGAGTTCATCCACAAGCAGTTTGGGGATAACTGTTCGCTCGTGGCAGGGCCGCCGCAGTTCGTCGCCGACCTCGATGGCGACGGCATCGACGACCTGGTGGTCGCGGCGCGGTGCAAGAATCCCATGGCCGATCGCGCGGAGTACAACTTCGTGGTCGCCGATCCATATGACAGTTTCCTCGGCTTCGGCGATGTCAAAATCACTTCCACCTTCGCCTCTGACGCGCCCGAGCGGCGCGGCGTGTGCCTGCTGATCATTCATGGCGCGGGCGCCGACGCCTGGCGCGCCGAGAGTCCGAAGGCGAAGTTCGTGCTGATCAACCTGCCTTTTAAAACGGTCGCGGTGAAACGACTGACGCTGAAAAAGCGCATCATGCTCGGAATCTACATGGAAGAGCAGGGCGAGGGCGAGGACATGGCATCGGACATTTTCTGGGATGGAAAGAAGTACAAGTACCAGCCCCTGGGCGCGACGATGGATTAGGTTTCTGATTTCAGGTTGCAGATTTTGGATTGCAGAATTGGTCAGCGGCGGCAAGACGGAGTCTTCAATCTGAAATCTTCAATCTGAAATCGCTAGCGCTAATCCCCGCCACCCTCTCCTAACCAGCCCGCTGAATCGGAAACTCTTCCGTCCCCACTTTCTCCACATTTTCCTCCGCAAACTTACACACGCGATCGAGCGAGGCCTGCAACTCGGCGGTGTAACGCTCGACCTCCTCGTCGGTCGCGTTCGCCGGCACGGGGATCAGCTTGCCGAAGCGCACTAGCACGCGGGAGAACGGTGCGGGAATGATCAGGCGGTCCCAGGTGTTGAGCACCCAGGCCTTGTCGACGGCCGCGTAAAAAGTCGTCATGGGCACGCCGGAAGAGCGGGCCAGAGCGACCGGTCCGGGTTTGACTTGGTGGCGTGGGCCACGCGGACCGTCGAGCGTGAAAGCGACCGTCCATCCCTCGTCGAGCGCCCGGCGCAGGCCGAGCAGGGCGCGCACGGCATTGCGACTGCTTGACCCTTTCACGGCGACGAATCCGAACTTGTGAATGATGCGGCCCATGTACTCGCCGTCGTAGCTGTTGCTGCTCATCACGCGCACGCCCAGGTCGCGGCAAATGTAGGTTGCGGGAATGAGGCAGGAATGCCAGAAGGAGGCAATTAGCGGCCGCTGCGCCAGGGTTTCTTGCGCGCCCTCCTCGCGCGAAATCGACACGCGCAGGGTTGGACCGACCAGGCGGATGAACCAGTATCCCACCCAGATGATCAGGCGCAGGATGATGCGCTGGCGCAGTGTAAAACGCCGGATGCCCTTCGCTGGTTGGGTTGGCGTCGGCGCGTCGCGAGTGACAGTTTCCAGCATCAAGCCATTGTAACGGCAGGACACTCGGCAGACGCCTGATGCGTTTCGACGACTCTTCCGACTAACGCTCCATTTACAACCTCTTCGACACGAGCGCGAAGCCAGCGATTGGGCTCGTGGCGCCCCTTCAGGCGCAGCTTCAGGTAATTATCGGTCAAGGCTTCGGTGCAGTCCGGCACGTCCGCGCCCGCGCGCAGCGTGATGGCTTCCAGTTCTCTCCCGATGAAGCTTCGCATGAAGGCGAGCTTTTTCTCCGCTGCCAGCTCGCGCAAAATGCGGTTGCGCTCGCGGGCCACATGCACCGGGACCTGATTCGGCATGGCGGCCGCTGGCGTGCCCGGGCGCGCGGAGTAGGTGAAAACGTGCAGGTAGGTGAACGGCAGGTCTTCGATCAGGCGGTGCGTAACTTCGAATTCGGCGTCGGTTTCGCCGGGGAATCCGACCATGACGTCGGCTCCGATCGCGGCAGCCGGCATGGCCGTGTGAATCTTCTCGATTTTCTGGCGATAGTGCCAGGGCCGGTACTTGCGGTGCATGCGGCGCAGGACGGCGTCGCTGCCGGATTGCAACGGCACGTGCGCGTGTTTCGCGACCCGCGGCGACGAAGCGACCAGCGCGATCAATTCGTCAGACCAATCCATGGGCTCGACCGAAGAGATGCGAAGCTTCTCGAGAGAAGTCTCGGCGAGGATGCCGCGGATCAGGGATTCCAGGGACGGCTTCCGGCTTCCGGCAGACGGCTTCCGGAAAGGCTCTTGCGCCCGGAAACCGGACGCCGAGAGCCGGTAGCCGACGAAATCCTTTCCCCAGCGCCCCAGGTTGATGCCGCTGATGACGACTTCGCGATAGCCCGACGCGACCAGCGCATTGACTTCCTGAAGGATGCGGTCCAATTGGAGAGACCGGCTTTGCCCGCGCACGAACGGAATCACACAGAAAGAACAGCGATTGTCGCATCCGTCCTGAACTTTCAGGTTGGGGCGTGTGCGCTCGCTTTCCTGAGAAAAGCCGGCGGCGTCGAATACCGGTGCGGCGAGCAGTTCGGTGTGCGCGAAAATGTCGGAAACGAAAATCGGTCGCTGGTCGTCGGTCCTGGGCTGCTTGCTCAGCCCAGCCAAGGGAATGAATGCCGCAGTCGACGCAGCAGGCACCGCCTCTGATGACGCGTCGCTGGCCAGCGCGATCTTGGCTAGCCTGTGCTTGTGCGAGTTGCCGATGACGAAAGCCACGCCGGGCAGCGTGGCAACTTCTTCCGGAGCGCGCTGCGCGTAGCAGCCGGTAACCACGATCTGAGCTTCGGGATTCTGGCGCTGCATGCGGCGGATGGCCGCACGCGCGTCCTGATCGGCCGCGGCTGTGACCGTGCAGGTGTTCAGGACCACGATGGCAGCCTGCGTAGGAGTCGCCGCGCGATCGAGGCCGAGCTCTTCGAATTGGCGCTCCAGAGCTGCACCGTCCGCCTGTGTGGCGCGGCAGCCGAAGTTTTCTACATAGTAGCCCGGCACGCTTCCATATTAACGCAATATGTTAACGCACTACGGTATCGCACACTTCCGCCGCAGCCTGTCCGGACTTACGGTCCGGACTTGCGGGCGGTAAGGGTGAAATCAGGCGGAGGCAGCCGTTCGGCGCGACTGAAAACACTCGCGGCAGAAAACCGGGCGGCCCTGGGTGGGACGAAATGGAACCGTCGTCTGCTTTCCGCATCCCGAGCAAACGGCCTGGGTTTCCACTTTCGTGTAACGGTGCGTTTGCCCCTGCGCGGGTGGTGCGCCGAGTACGGCGACACGCTTGGTCTTGCAGGCCTTGCAGCGCTTGGGCTCGTTCTTGAATTGCTTGTCGTGAAAGAACAGCTGCTCCCCGGCGGTGAAAACAAAGTCGTTCCCGCAGTCAATACACTTCAGCACCTTGTCCTGAAACTCCATTGAGGATGGCTCCCTTCAGCCCGTTTCCGCGCGCCCACCCGCGGGGAAAGAACTGCGGTGGTCGGAGAAAAAACAGGGTTTTGAACTTCTCCCCCCTCGGTACCGCCCCTTGGACTCGGCCCTCCACGTTCGTGGAATGAACGTGGGCAAAAACTCTCGTGCTTTTATGCCGGGATATGAATTATGACTGCCGTGAAGCACCTCAACTTGGTGGGGGCCAGATTGAGCGGAGCCGCCCCGGATGAGGCGGCTCCTGTTTCACTTAGTCCTGCTCCTTGCGCGTCTTCTTGCGCGCCCGCTTGCGCGCCAAAGCTGCCTTCACGCGCTTCTTCTCGCCGGGCTTCAGGTAGAAGGAGTGGCGCTTGACCTCCTTGATAATGTCTTCCTGTTGCACCTTACGCTTGAAGCGGCGCAGAGCATTCTCGAGGGACTCACCCTCTTGAAGTCTTACTTCTGCCAAACTGACACACCCCCAAACCCGTCCTGTGGGACCGAATAGTTATTACAAGGATTCGACTCCAAGTCAAGGGCAAGTCAGGGGGAGAGCGTGGAAATTCCTGACCCTGTGACCTAAGCAGGACTAACCCATCCGCACATAGATTTAGGACTCATTTTGAGACCGCGCTTCCCCGTTAGTAAACGAGCTTTAACCCCAGCTGGATTTGCCGCGGGGCGAAGGCCGCGTTTGGCTTCATGAAGTTATTAGGCAGGGTGTAACAGCCGGGATAGGGTGCGATCCCGGCCGTCACATTGCTCTGCACAAACGTGCTCGCCGGCGCCACCAGCCCGTTCGAGGTGATGGTAACGCGCTGGTTATCGCGATTGAAGAGGTTGAATGACTCCGCCGTGAAGTGCAGCCGGCAGCGTTCGGTAATGCGGACTAGTCTGGTAAGGCGAAGATCGGCAGTGGCGTAGTCCGGCCCGGTAAACCCGTTGCGGCTGTAGCCGGGGAGACGGTCGTTCAGGTCGTTGCCGTCCTGATTGGGATCGCCATCGACGGTTGCGGTGACGGGTCGCCCGCTGCCGTAATTGACGACGGTTGAAAGCCTCCAGTCGTTCAGGAAGCGGCCGGCAAGTTCATGGCCGCGGTGAAATGGCCGCGGCTCAACGGAAAGGGCGCCGACGAAACGATGGCGCTGGTCCGTTGTGCTGGGTCCCCGCTCCGCCGCGGGATCATAGGAATTCTGCACGGTGGCGGGCTGGCCCGCGACGAGCGCGTCCTGGCCGTCGTCAATGGCTCGCGCGTAGGTGTAGGAGAGGCGCAGATAGGTTCCGCGCGACACGCGCCGGTTGATCGACAGCGTGCCTCCGTTGTAGTAGCTCGAAGCGGCGCTCTGAAATTCGTCAATCGCGCCAAGTTGCGCGATCGGCCGTCCCAGCGGATTGATGCAGGGCGGGAAAGGACAGGTCAGCGATTGCGTGAACTGCCACGTCGCGAAGGAATCGACCGTGTAGTATCCACCCTGAAAGATGGAACCGGTCGAGTCGAAGATGGGATAGGAAACGGCAAGAGGCGGCGGCAGATTCACATCCAGAGCGCGAATGAGGTGCTCGCCGTGGACGGTGAGATACGAGAGAGCCACGGTGGTGTGGCCCGCGACTTCCTTTTCGAGCGTCACGCTGCCCTGCTGTACGCGCGGCGTCACAAAATTCGAAGCGAACGCGGAGACTTCGTTCGACACGCCCTGCATGAATCCCGCGGGCGGCAGGCAGCTTGCGGCGGTCTGCGGGCAACTCACCAGCGGATTGGGATAGGCCGGGAAGACCTGGTGATCGTAATAGTTCGTGTTGTTGAGAAAAATCTGCGTGTCCGTGATGCCATTCTCAGTCTCGACCGCTGAGTTGTAGATCTGCGGGATGCGCACGTAGAAGATGCCATATCCCGCGCGGAGAACGAGCGGGCGAACATTGCCGAAGGAATACGCCAGACCGGCCCGCGGGGCGAAGTTATAAGGCTGAAAAGGAACCTTGCCTGACGGTGGGAAAAGCGGATTCGACACCAGCCCCGCGGTCGTAAAGGTTTGCAAGTCCCAGCGCGCACCCAGATTCACCGCGAGATGATCCGTCAGGCGGATCGTGTCTTGCACAAAAGCCGCATATTCTTTGGTGTCGGGATGGGACGCGGCGCTGCCAAAATTCTGCAAATAGTAATGCGGAACTTCGTGCGCGTAGGCGCGCAGCGGCGTGAGCTCGAGTCCAGCCTCCATTGGCTCGAAGGTGAACGGATCGACTTTGATGGGATAGAAGAGGAATTCTCCGCTCTGCTGGCTGGGGAAAAAGTCATAGATCCACGACAGGAGGCCATCGCCGCCGAACTTCCACGAATTGCGATGGCCGTCGAAGCTAACGGTTTCGGCGAGTTGGAGGCGGTGCTCACGGGTCTGGCGCGGAAGCAGGTCGGAGCGGCCCATACCGTCGAGAATGTTGGGAATCTTCACCAGCACGTCGCTCGTGTTGCTGAAAGACTGTTGCAGGTCGCGCGAGAACTGCGCGCGCAGGTGATTAATCCAGTGTGCTGACAGGCCGCTGGTCAGCGACAGATTCGCGGTTTCGGTCGCGACCGTTTCCTCGCCGTTGTCGCTAATGGAGTCGTAGGTGACGGGGCTGGCGGGGTCGAGAAAAACATTGTTCGATCCCCAGTAGCGCGTCGTATTGACGCGCAGCGTCAGCTGATGGCGCGGCGTGAGATTGATGTCGAGCTTTCCGAAGCCCGTGTTGCCGATTTGCGCCGAAGGATATTCTCCGGCGAGCGAAGTGAGTTGAGCGGCGGCGGCGAAGACCAGATCCTGATCGGAAGTCTCGTAATCACCAGGCGTGTACGGGCCGGTCCCGGGTTGCGGCACCACCTTGGAGCTGCCGTTCAGAAATTCCACCACATTGGGCGCGTGGAAAATGTGCTGGTCGAATCCGGCGAAGAAGAAAATCTTGTTGCGCCGGAGCGGGCCGCCGATCGTGCCTCCCGCCTGTTGCTGGCGGTTGTGCGGCTTGAAGGCGAGGAACGGGTCGGCCGCGCCGAACGAACTGTCGCGCAGATAATAAAACGACGTTCCATGGAAATGATTCGACCCCGACTTGGTCACCACGTTGACGACCGCGCCGCCCGAGCGTCCCTGTTCGGCGCCGTAGGAGTTCGAAGACACGCGGAACTCCTGCACGGTGTCGGTCGAAAGAACGTACGGAGCTCGATAACGTCCCGTGGCCTGGGCGAAGAAGGCATTGTTGTAGTCGCCGCCATCGACCAAAAAAGCATTCTGGAATCCGCGAAGGCCGCCGAAAGAGAGATCGCCGTTGGTGGAGGAATTCAGGCTACGCGGGTCCTGGGTCACACCGGGCGAGAACAGAGCGAGATCGGAGAAGCGGCGGCCGTTCAGAGGGAAATCGTTCAAAGCGCGTTCGTCGAGCAGCGTGGAAACGGCGCTGGGCTGGGTCTCGACCAGGGCAGGCTCGGCGGAGACTGTGACATGCTCCTGGGCGCCGGCGATCGATAGCCGGAATTCGAGCTCGGTGATGCCGCCAACATCCACATGCAGTTGCGGCGTAACCTGTGGCGACATGCCTTTCGCCACTGCGCGCGCAGAATAATCGCCGGGAGGCAGTTCCATCGCGAAGCGGCCTTCAGCGTCGCTCGAGGCAGAGTGCCGCGCGCCGGTGGAGGTGCTGACGACGACGATCGACGCCTGCGGAACGCGGCTTCCGGTTGAATCGACGACAGTGCCGCGGAATGAGCCCGTGGCGGAATCTTGCGTGTGAAGCGGAAGAGCGGTGAGAGTCATCAGAAGAAAAACTGATAGTGCGGAAAGAGAAAGACTGCGTGCCGAAACCATAAGTCGCCCCTGAGTGCGAACGAGATCGCGAGATAAACTCGGAAGGGACGGCCCGGCACGCGCTAACCGGGCGCGGCTGAGGCCAGCGGAGACGTGCCGGAGGGCGCAGCCTTGGCATGCAAGACCTAGGAATGCGCGGCCGGAAAGCTTTTCCGCCGAATTGTGAGAGACCAATCTCGGTATAGCATTGTGGGTAATTTCACTTCAGTGATCGGGACAAAACTTTTTTGGGAGAGTTCCCGGATTGGGAAAACCATCGCCCCTCGTGGTATTTTCAATTTCCTTTCGAAAACAACTGGTCGCACGAGGAAAGGCAAAATCAAGGCGTCTCAAGTCAATGCCCTCTAGCGGTTTTGAGGATAAGGCTCCGCGGACAGGCCAGGTCGACATTGCCAGGGTGATAACGCGTGGCGGTGTTAAGCGCGCCGCAAGTCGGAAGGCAAAACGAAAGCATTCTAAGGCAAAGACCTGTAGCGGTTTTCATAAAATGATTCGATCCTTCAAGGGTATGAAGCCGGTGATTCCGGCTAGTTGCTATGTCGACGAGTCGGCGCGGATCATCGGTGACGTGGTTCTCGGCGAGCACGCTTCCGTGTGGATGAACGCCGTCTTGCGCGGCGACGTGCACGAGATTCGCATCGGCGCGCACTCCAACGTGCAGGACTGCAGCGTGCTGCACGGCATGAAGCAGCTGTATGGCGTCTATGTCGGCGAGTTCGTGACTGTAGGCCATTCGGTTACTCTCCATGGCTGCATGGTGGAAGACCGCTGCCTGATCGGCATGGGATCTGTGATTCTGAACGGCGCGAAAATCGGTGCCGGGTCGATCATCGCCGCGGGAACGCTGATTCCAGAGAAGACCGTGGTCGAGCCCGGGTCGCTGTGGATGGGCTCTCCGGGCAAGTTTCGCCGCAAGCTGGAAAAGGGCGAAGACGAGATGATCATGCGCTATGCCAGGAACTATCTCGGGTATACGGAGGAGTATTTGAGGGAGAGATAGCTCCGAGCCGCGAGTCGTGAGCGGGTTGTCTCTTAAATCAGGACTCGGGACTCAGGACTCACAACTAGCAATGATTAAAGCCATCCGAGGTACGCGCGATCTGTTGCCGCCCGACACGGCGCTGTGGAATTTCGTTGAAGCCGCGGTGCGCGACGTGTTCCGCGCCTACAACTTCCAGGAAATCCGTACTCCGATTTTCGAGGCCACGGAATTGTTCGCGCGCGGCGTGGGCGAAGAGACGGATATCGTCGCGAAGGAGATGTACACGTGGCACGACCAGGCCCGACTGTTCAGCGATTGGGCGTTGGAGTTGCTCGAGGACGTTCGCGAAAAGGTCGGCGGTTCGCATGAGAAAACGCTTGAATATCTTTCATCCCAACAAGCACAAATAGAGACGGACAAGGGGAAAGCGCAATCCCTCACCCTTCGCCCCGAAGCCACGGCCGGCATTGTGCGCGCCTACATTGAGCACAAGCTCGGAGATCGTGGCCTCAACAAGCTCTTTCTGATCGGACCGATGTTTCGCCGCGAGCGTCCGCAAAAAGGCCGATACCGGCAGTTCTATCAGATCAACGCCGAAGTGATCGGCCCGCCTTCGTCAGGCAGCGACTCGCCCGCGCGCGACGGCGAAGTGCTCGAGATGCTGGCCACGCTGCTCGACCGTCTCGGCATCACGGACTGGAATCTGGAGTTGAACTCGGTAGGCTGCGCCAACGATCGCGCCAAATTCAACGAGGCGCTGCGCAACGCGCTCGAGCCGGTGAAGGACAAAATGTGCGCCGACTGCCAGCGGCGCGCCGTCACTAATCCGCTGCGTGTATTCGACTGCAAGGTACCCGAGGATCAGCCGATCATCGCTACTCTGCCGCGTATCAGCCAGTTTCTCGACGAGCCATGCCGCGAGCACTTTGCCGCGGTCAAAGAAATACTCACCAAGGTAGGAGTTCGATTTTCAGAAAACGACCGTCTTGTTCGCGGGCTCGACTACTACACGCGCACGGCCTTCGAGTTTACGCACGGAGCGCTCGGCGCACAGAACGCCATTCTGGGCGGCGGGCGTTACGATGGCCTGTCGGAGGCGCTTGGAGGCCCTCCTGCTCCGGGAATCGGATTTGCCATCGGCGAAGACCGGCTCATCCTTTCGCTGCAGGAAAAGACTCCCGCGGAGAGTGTCGTGCGCAAGCCAGACGTCTATGTCGCTCCTCTAGGCGCCGGTACGAATGGCGAAGCAGCGCGGCTGGCGCGGGAGTTGCGGCGGCACGATCTTGTCGTGGAGTTGGGCGACGAAAATTTCCGGCTGAAGAAATCGTTCGAAGCCGCGACCCGTGCCGGGGCGAAATACATTCTGATCGTCGGGGAAAACGAAGTGAACGCCGGCGCCTTCACGCTGAAGAATCTGGCTACGGGCGAGCAGATTTCCGTGGCGCGCGGTGAGTTGGCGCAGAAGATTAAGAACGGCTGAGTTGCCCCGATACATTTACTATCTTCGGTTCACTATCGAGGAACTGCCATGAAATGCGCTCTCGCGATTTGCATCTTGCTTTGCGCTCTTCCTGCTGCGTACGCACAAGGCGCTACTTCTCCCAAACCCACCAGCCGGCCGGAGCAGAACCATCCCGAGCAGACCCAGCTTAATCAGACTTTTACCGCCTTGGAGAACACCTTCATTCGGGCCGCGAAGAAAGGCGACATCGCGTTCTTCCAGCGCACGCTCGCCGATGACTTTTCCTTCGTGGACTCTGACGGCCAGCTGCACGACCGGCAAGAAATGATTGACGCGCGGTCGGATCCGGGATTCGACATCCTGCCTTACAACATGAAGGTTTTACCTGCAGGTGAGGACGTGGTCATCGTTACCTACGACGTGGTTCTGCGTGTGCCGCCGGAGGAAGACCAGGGGCCTCCGCCGCGCTATCAGCACTTCAGCACGGTTTGGATAAAGAAGAGCGTCGCCTGGCAGATGAAGTTTCAGCAGATGTCGGTGTCACACTGGGGAGACTGGTAGATTCGACGAGATTTCTTTTTATATGCCGGTAAGGCGAAACGTGGCGGCCTCGAAGTAGCGATGGAGGCCCAGCGGCCCCTACAGGCTCAATAACCGCGAAAATACTGCAAAAACCGTAACATCCGGCCAATCCCGAAACGGGACGTAATCCTTTGGTAACCGCCAGGGTGCACATTTTTTGTTGCACTTTAATACTCCTGAAATATCTTGCTTGTAATCTAAATAGAGACAGGAGGCCGGTTCCATGGGCTCAGCCCGCGTTGCCAAATCGTTGCCGCTGCAGGTGGCGGCGATCTGCTATCGCCGGCGCGGCAATGCGATTGAGTTCCTCCTGGTCAACACCAACGGCGGCAACAAGTGGACGTTTCCCAAAGGCTCAACCGACCCGCGGCTTTCGCACAGCCAGGCCGCTGAGCGCGAAGCCGCCGAGGAAGCCGGAGCCATCGGCACCATCGAGCCGCGTCACTTCACTCTCTATCTGCATTCCAAGGGTGTGTTCTGGCAGCCGGGCGGAGTGCAGGAATTCGTGGTCAAGGCCTTCCTGATGGAAGTCCACCAGATGCGCAAGCCCGACGAGGGCAACCGCAAACCGACCTGGGTCAGCCCGGACGACGCCAAGCGCCGCCTGGCCAAGGGACGCGAGGTGAAGTACTTCCACGAACTCGAAGCCGTGATCGACCGCGCGCTCGAACGCATCCAGTTCCATAGCGAGCTCTGGGGATCGTACCCCGGAGCCCGCAACGCCCGCGTAATGGCCTCACCGAAAGATCCCATCGCCGAAGCGGTCTGGCCGTAGATTGTGGTTCCAGCCGCATATCCGCAAAAGTTTTCGCGAAAAGGTTCGAGGGCACCGTTGGTTCAGCGAACGGCTTTTCCCAAGGCGGCGACGGCATGAGCCGGAGCCAGGCGAACAGCAAACTTATCCTCGTGTCCGCAACTGATGACGGTGGTTTGGTTGGGATATTCCCTGACCCAGATGACCCGTTCGGGGTTGACAAAGACTTCCATGCCGTCTACGTCTTCAAACATTACGAACTCCACGTTGCCTCCTCATAAGATTTCTCAGTCACCCTGTTTAGAGCAAGATCGATGAGCAGTCCGGTCGATTCTATCGAATGTCCCCGAGGGTTACGCGCCGTTAAGCTCCAGGCGCCCCTTTGTCTCCTGACCCCTGCCTCTCACCCTGTTACGATAATTCCAGCCCCGATTTGAACGAACATGCTTCAGCTCTCTGGCGCCGGAAAACGATTCGGCCACAAACTTCTGTTTGAAAACGCGGACTGGCTCATCACGGCCCAGGATCGCGTCGGCTTGGTCGGCGCGAACGGCACCGGCAAGTCCACGATCATGAAGATTCTGGCCGGGCTCGACACACTCGACTACGGCGAGCTCACCAAAGCCAAAGGAATTTCGGCCGGATACCTGCCCCAGGACGGTCTGACGCTCTCCGGCCGCACGGTTTTTGCCGAGTGCATGTCGGTTTTCGACGATCTGCGGGCCATGGAGAAGGAATTGGAATCGCTGACGCACAGCATGGCCGAACTCGACCACACCAGCGCCGAGTACGAAGCCGTGGCCGACCGCTACCACGTCCTGGAGCACGAATTCCGCACTCGCGACGGATATTCGATTGAAGCCGAAGTGGGACGAGTCCTGATGGGCCTGGGTTTCACCAAAGGAGACTGGCATCGGCAGACCGATGAATTCTCCGGCGGATGGCAGATGCGGCTTGCGCTCGCAAAGCTGCTTCTGCAAAAGCCGAATCTGCTGCTGCTCGACGAGCCGACGAACCATCTCGATCTCGAAGCGCGCAACTGGCTGGAAGAGTATTTGCAGAACTACCCGAATGCATTCGTCCTGATCTCGCACGATCGCTACTTTCTCGACGTGACGGTCTCGAAGATCGCCGAAATCTGGAACAAAAAGCTCTGGTTTTACACCGGCAACTACGACAAATTTCTCGCCCAGAAGACGCAGCGCAACGAACAACTACAAGCCGCTTATCGGAATCAGCGCGAGCGCATCGAGCAACTGGAAGTCTTCATCAACCGCTTCCGTTATCAGGCGACAAAGGCCAAGCAGGTGCAGAGCCGCATCAAGGAACTCGAGCGCATGGAGCGGATCGAGGTTCCGCCGGAGGAGAAAACGATTCACTTCAAGTTCCCGCAGCCAAAAGCGAGCGGAAGGATCGTGGCGGAATTTTTCGACGTCGCCAAAACGTACCCGCCGCGCCCTTCGACGGGCCGAAACGGGGATGGCCAGGAACAAGCGGCCAAGCGGTCCTCAGGAAAGACGGTTTTTGAAAACGTCAGTTTCCTGATCGAGCGCGGAGACCGCATCGCTCTGGTCGGCGTGAATGGAGCCGGCAAGTCCACGTTGATCAAGCTGCTCGCTGGCAGCGAGCCGCTCACGCACGGCGAGTTCCGCCTCGGTCACAACGTGCAGGCCGACTACTTCGCGCAGGATCAATACAAGGAACTCGATCCCGACGCGCGCATTCTCGACGATCTCCGGGCGGTCTCGCCGCGCTCCACCGAGACCGAACTGCGCGGCCTGCTCGGCTGTTTTCTGTTCTCCGAAGACGACGTCTTCAAGAAGATCGGCGTCCTTTCCGGCGGAGAGCGCGGCCGCTATGCCCTGCTGCGCATGCTGCTGCATCCGGCAAATTTTCTGCTGCTCGACGAGCCCACGAATCACCTCGACATGCGTGCCAAAGACGTGCTCCTCAACGCGCTCATGGAATACACCGGCACCGTCGTGTTTGTTTCGCACGACCGCTATTTTATCGACCGGCTGGCCACGCGCGTGTTCGAGATCGGCGGCGGCAAAGTCGAAATCTTCCCCGGCAATTACGAAAACTATCTGTGGCGCAAAGAGGGAGGACAGCACGTTGCGCCGACGTTGGAGGACGTGCCCGGGATGGAACTCGTCGGTGAGAAGAGTGTCACTGTCGCCTCTGCCGCGAAATCGGGTGCCCCACTTCTGCCCGATTCTGGCAGAAGTGGGGGTTTCGACGCCGCTGACGGGAACAGTCCATCGGCGAACGGCAACGGCTCCCATCCGATTCAGACTGAGGCTCCGAAGAAGCGCCTGAATCCCATCAAGCGCAAGCAGATGCAGGACCGCATCCACCAACTCGAGGAAGAGATCAACCGCGCCGAGGCGGCGATCGCGCACCTTGAAACCGAGCTGCAGAATTTTGTCAGCGCCGACCAGAGCCAGCGCCAGTCGCAACAACTGGACCAGCAGAAGTCCAGCCACGCCAGCTTGATCGCCGAGTGGGAAGAGCTGTCCGAGACGCTGCAGACCGCCGAATAGCCAGAGCCTCTCGACGGTCACCACGGAGCCAATTCCGCCGCCAATTCCACCACGACCGCATGGGCACGTTCTTCCGTAATCTAAGGGAAAACTTACCCCTGTGCGATAGTCGAATTGGCCAGAAGGCCACGAACTGCCGAAGGCCGAAAAATTCCAGTCACCGCGCCAACGGCGCCAGCCAGCGCGACGCCCGCGGGAACCCAAGGATGGTCGCATGCTCCAGTCGTCGGATAACTCTTTCCTGAAGTCCGGCTCACCGGCTTCCAACCCCAACGCTTACAACCCCGTCAAGACCGTGACCGCACCCGTAGACCAGGCCACGATCGGCCGCACGCTGGTGATCAAGGGCGAAATCAGCGGCTCCGAAGCGCTCTACATTGATGGCCGGATCGAAGGCAAGATCACCATGCCCGAGAGCCGCGTCACCATTGGCCGCAACGGCAAAGTCGATGCCAGCATCCAGGCGCGCGAAGTCGTGGTCATGGGCAAGGTGAACGGTAACATTGAATGCAGTGACCGCGTCGATATCCGCAGCGAAGGCTCGGTGCAGGGAGACATTTCCACGGTGCGCATCAGCGTGGAAGATGGCGCCGCACTGAAGGGCGGAATCCAGGTTCGCGCCGAAGGCAAGCCGCATCATCAGGCGCAGCCTCAAACGCAGCCGCAGGCCCAGCCCAAGCCGGTCGAGGCTCCCAAGGCGATGGCAGCAACCGCCAACGCATAATTTTGGTCGCACCCCGACGTTGATACAAGAAAGGGCACGCTCGCGCGTGCCCTTGGCTTTTTCGTGGCGCTCGCGGCGTCATCCCGCTGGCCCGCGCTTGAACCAGCGGGCCGAGGGATCTCGCGCGCAGCGCGGTGGCAGTCCACGCGAGGTCCCTCACTCCGCCTGAAAGACGGCTGCGCTCGGGATGACACATCGAAGACGCGGATAGGCCAATGGGAGCCCTCGGGGCTTTAGCCCCTGAGGTCACTTCTTACGGAAATCCAGCGCAGCCGAATTCATGCAATAGCGCAGGCCCGTCGGCGCCGGACCATCCTCAAATACATGCCCCAGATGCGCATCGCACTTGGCACAACGCACCTCAGTGCGAACCATGCCATACTTCCTGTCCCGATGTTCGGTCATGCCTCCGCCCTCCACCGGCTGATTGAAACTCGGCCAGCCCGTCCCGGAATCGAATTTCGTCTGCGAGCTGAACAGCGGCGCTCCACAGCAGACGCAGTGATACATCCCCGGCTCGTGATTGTCCCAGTACGCCCCGGTGAAAGCACACTCTGTGCCTGCCTCGCGCGTCACGTGATATTGTTCGGGCGTGAGCTGCTTCTTCCACTCGCCTTCTGATTTCGTAACTTTTTCTGCTGTCTTTTCGACCATAGTCGCTCCATTTTCCTGTTTACTTATGCCTTTATTGGATGTTTGAAGGCCGCCAAAGTGACGCGTCGATCTAGCGCTCAGGCCTACTTGTCTACGCCTGCCCCTACCTTCCGATACTGCCCTCGATGGAAGACTAACGGCTCGCCCTCGCGCACCAGCACATCTTCGACCTCGGCAATAAAAATCGTATGATCTCCCGCTTCTTCCGTCGAACGCAACCGGCACTCGAGATAGGCCAGTGCCCCGCGCAGCACGGGAGTTCCATGGTGCGTTCGATCAAAGCGGGCGCCGGCCACGGATTCGGCGTCGGTGTCGGTGCGGTCGGCGCGCGCGTAGTACTCGGAAATCGCCCGCTGATCTTCCGACAGTACGTTGACCCCGAAACGCTTCTTGGCATGCAGATGCGCATGCGTGCTCGCCTGGCGATCGACGCAAACCAGCACCAGCGGCGGTTCGAGCGATACCGAAGCGAACGCATTCGCGGTCATTCCATGAACCCCATGATGGCTCCCGTCGCCCAAATCGACCGTAATAATCGTCACGCCTGTGGCGAAGCAGCCCATCGCCTTGCGAAAATCGGCCGGATTCAGGCTCATAGTGCAACCGCCCGCCTACATTACCACGGGCTGCCGTTGTATATTCGAGGCAGTGTGTCCCTGACCTGGAGCACGCCCGCAAAAATACGTACGCAGGCAGAAGACCGCGCGCTGCGCACTCCTGCCCTAAGCTGCACTCCTGCGTCTGCGCTTAACGACATTCGATCCGGCGTTCGCATTTCTCGCGAAGCAGCTCTAACGCTCATCCGCTGCTCCGACGCAGATCTTGCTGAACTTCTCGCCGCCGCCCGCGCTGCCAAAGAGCGCTTCAAGCCCGGCGTCATCACCTATTCGCGGAAGGTCTTCATCCCGCTGACCAACCTTTGCCGCGATTACTGCGGATACTGCACTTTTCGCCGCAATTCCGGCGACCCCGGCGCGCACACGATGTCGCCCGACGAAGTCCTCGCCGTCGCCCGCGCCGGCGAAAAACTCGGATGCACGGAAGCTCTCTTCAGTCTGGGCGACAAACCTGAACTGCTCTTCCCCGAAATGCGCGACACGCTCCGCCATCTCGGCTACAAATCTACGCTGCATTATCTCGAAGCCATGTGCGAACTCGTACTGCGCGAGACCAACCTGCTGCCACATCCCAATCCCGGCTTGCTCAGCGCCGAGTGGATTGCCCGCCTAGCCGCCGTCTCCCCCAGCATGGGACTGATGCTTGAAACCACGAACGAATCCCTGCTCGCTCCTGGCGCGGCGCACGACAATGCTCCCGATAAAGTCCCCGCCAAGCGCCTGCGCACGATTGAAGACGCCGGCAAGCAGCGCGTCCCGTTCACGACCGGCCTGCTGATTGGCATTGGCGAGTCGCGCGAGGACCGCGTCGATACGCTCCTGGCCCTGCGCGATATGAATGACCGCTACGGCCACATCCAGGAAGTGATCGTGCAGAACTTTCGCGTCAAGCCCGCGATCCCCATGGCGCACTGGCCTGAGCCCTCGCATGGCGAGATGCTGCGCACTGTGGCGGTAGCTCGCTTGTTACTCCCTGAGGTCAATATTCAGGCTCCACCCAATCTCTCAGCGCCATACTATGAGGAGTTGCTGGATGCGGGCATCAATGATTGGGGAGGAATTTCGCCGCTGACGCCGGACTACATCAATCCAGAAAAGCCCTGGCCTCACCTGGAGCAGCTTCGCCTGCGCACCGAGGCGCGGGGATGCACTCTGAGCCAGCGTCTGCCGGTGTATCCGGAGTTTCTGCCTGCGCTCATATCGAAGCCCGGCCTACTGTCAGAGAAACTGCGCGCCACGGCGGATGATCACGGTATGGCAAGATTGGTGAGGGCGGCATGAGGAGGAACGCAAAATGATTTGCGTTCTGAGCGGTGGCACCGGCGGGGCGAAGTTCGTCGACGGCCTGCGCCAGGTGATGCCCGCCGAAGAAATCACCATTGTTGTCAACACCGGCGACGACCTGCTCTGGTGGGGGCTCTATGTTTCACCGGACATTGATTCGATCACATACGTTCTCTCCGGCATGTTGAGCCGCGAGCGCGGATGGGGCGTCAAAGGCGACACCTTTCTTTGCCTGCAGGCCATGGGACAGCTGGGCGAACCCACCTGGTTTCATACCGGCGACCGTGACCTGGCCATGCACCTGCTGCGTTCGCGCCTGCTGGCCGAAGGCAAGACGCTCTCGGAAGCCACTGCGGTCGTCTCCAGCAAACTGGGAGTGAAGGCGCGCGTTCTGCCCATGAGCAACTCGCGCGTGGAAACGCGTATCGAGACGCCGAACGTGGGCGAGTTGAGCTTCGAGGAATATTTCGTGCAGCGGTGGTATCAGGATCCGGTGCGGTCCGTACGCTTCGCCGGAGCCAGCGATGCCGAGCCTGCTCCGGGCGTCATCGATGCCATCACTTCCGCCGACGCTGTCATCATCGCCCCGAGCAATCCTGTCACCAGCATTGGCCCCATTCTGGCCGTGCCCGGGATTCGCGATGCCCTGCTGCGGGCGAAGGGAAAAATCGCCGCGGTCAGCCCAATTGTCGGGAATGCTCCCGTCGCAGGCCCCGCTGGAATCCTGATGGCTGCGCAGGGACTGCCGTGTTCGATCGCCGGCGTGGCGCAAGTGTACGAGGATTTTCTCGATCTTCTCGTTTGCGACACGCGCGACGCCCGCGCCGCCGAAGTTTTGCGCCAGAAGGGACTGCGCGTACAGTGCACCCAAACCATCATGCGCAACGCCGACGACAAGGCTGCGCTGGCGCGTGAGGTTCTGTCGCTCGTGGTCGGCGGCCTGCTGAAAGAGGATCTGCCGAAAGCGGGCTCGTTGAAGGAAGAACCCGCCGCGGGCGCTTTCCGGCGCCTGGAACGCGAGCCGTGAGCTTATCTCCGGTAATTCTGGTTCCTGTCAAGAACCTGGCTTCCGCCAAGCAACGCCTGGCCGCGGTCCTAGACCAGCCCGCGCGCACGGCATTGGCTCAGGCGATGCTCGAAGACGTTCTCGAGACTTTGCGTGGCTGGAAGCAGCGACCACAGGTGGCAGTCGTCACCAGCGATCCTTACGCGGTGAAGCTCGCCAACACGTACGGATTTGAAATCATCCCCGACCCTGATAATCCCGGCGAAACCGGCGCCATCGGGATGGCCACGCGAGTTTGCGTCGAGCGTGGAGCCGAGAGCACGCTGGTGATCCCCGCCGATATTCCTCTGATTCAAGCCTGGGAACTCGACGAAATCCTGAAGCAGGCACCCGTGGAAGGGAGTGTGTTGGTCCCAGCTGCCGACGGGCGCGGCACGAATGCCGCTTTCCGCCGCCCGGCCGGTCTTTTCTCGCTGCGTTTTGGCAACGACAGCTTTAAGCCGCATCATGCCGTCGCACAAGCGACGGGCAAGCCTTGCGTTGTGCTGCAACTGCCGGGGATTGCCGTCGACGTGGACAATCCTTCCGACCTGCAACAATTGCTCTCTCTGCCCGGCGAAACCCGCGCTCAACAGCTCGCCCGCGATTTTGGGTGGCGCAGCGCCGGGGTCCCCAGCAAGCCCGATTTTGGCATGCTGGGGTAGAGCGCTTCCAGCGCTCCGATCGATCCCCTAAGATAAAACCTGCGGCTTTAGCCGCTGAATTCTTTCGCTTTCCGCGCCTATGAAAGCTCCATCAAGTCGCCGTTCCCGTTCCTCGTCCGAACTCCGCGTCATCCCCCTTCCACTCTCCGGCGAAATTCTTCCCGGCGACTCCATCGCGGACAAACTGCTCGCAGTTCTCCGCAGGCGCCGGTTACGGCTTCAATCCGGTGACATCTTGGTCGTGAAGCACAAGGTTGTTTCGAAGGCAGAAGGCCGACTTGTTGACCTGGCGACGATTTTGCCATCAGAGGAGTCTGTGGCTTGGGCGAAACAATACGCGCTCGATCCGCGGGTGATTGAACTGGCTCTACGCGAGAGTCGCACCGTCATCCGCCGCAAGAACGGCGTGCTGATCACCGAAACGCATCACGGTTTCCTTTGCGCCAACAGCGGCATCGACGTCTCCAATGTGGATGGGGGCCGCCACGCCGTATTACTTCCCGAAAATCCCGACCGCTCCGCCGCCAACCTGCGCCGCGACGTGAAGAAACGGACCGGCCTTTCCATCCCGGTCATCATTACCGACAGTTTCGGACGTCCGTGGCGCGAGGGCCTGGCCGAATTCGCTATCGGCATCGCCGGAATCAGGCCGTTACGCGACGACCGCGGCCGGCGCGATCCTCATGGCTACAGACTGAAAGCAAGTGTGGAGGCTGTGGCCGATGAACTGGCCTGCGCTGCGGGACTGGTATGCGGCAAACTCGAACGCACACCCGCGTGCGTAATTCGCGGATTTCGCTACGATTCGGGCGCCGGTGGCGTTCGCGAACTGCTCCGCCCTGCAGCGAGTGACTTATTTCGCTAAGAGATTTATGTAGGGACAGCCGCCGCACTTAGCCTGGCCCTGAGCAAGCGAAGCGCGTCGAAGGGGCTGTCCGGTCGCGCGCTCGACCCGGTTTGCGCTTTGCCCCTCCACCGGCAAGACAACCGAATCAAAACCGCATAGAATCAAATTCTCGTCACGGAGAACCGGTGCTTCGCCAAGTTGCTATCGCCGAACTTGAGTCCTTCCCCACGCTCAACTGGGTCGACATTGCTCCGCGCATGACTCCGGCGTTGCGCGCATCTCTCGAGCGAGTTCTCGAATCGCAAGACGGCGCAAGCCTATCTCTCGAAGGATCCTACGCGTTGGCCAACGCCGAAGGCGACGACCTCCTAGGCCTGCTGGTCGCAGCCAACATTCTTCGCGCGGAGCTGGTGGGTAACATCGTTACCTACGTCGTCAACCGCAATATCAACTTCACCAACATTTGTTTTGTGGGATGCAAGTTCTGCGCCTTCAGCCGAGGACCGCGCGAATCCGATGCCTACTTTCACTCGCTCGAAGACATGGCTGAAAAGGCCCGCGAAGCCTGGCGGCTCGGCGCCACCGAAGTTTGCATTCAGGGCGGTCTGCCCCGCGATCTCGACAAGTTCTACTATCGCGATATTCTGCGCGCGATCAAGTCGGCCGTTCCGCGCATGCATATTCACGCCTTTTCGCCGATGGAAATCGTCTACGGCGTCGAGCTGACCGGCATGCATCTTGCCGACTATCTCTCGATGCTGCGCGACAACGGCCTCGGCACCCTCCCCGGCACCGCTGCCGAAATTCTCGACGACGAAGTCCGCCACATTCTTTCGGCAAACAAACTTTCCACCGCGCAGTGGATCGAGGTCATCCGCACGGCGCATCGCTGCGGCATTCGCACGACTTCGACGATGATGTACGGCCATGCCGAGACTCCAGCACACTGGGCGCGCCAGATGCGGCTCCTGCGCGACATTCAAAGCGAAACCGGAGGCTTTACCGAGTTCGTACCGCTGGGCTTCGTGCATCAGAACACGCTGCTCTTTCATCAGGGACTGGCGCGCAGCGGCCCCACGCTGGCTGAACACTTGAAAGTTCACGCGCTGGCGCGAGTCCTGCTCGCCGGTTCGATCAGCAACATTCAGGTGTCGTGGGTCAAGCTGAACCGACGCCTTTCGCAACTTTGCCTGCACGCCGGGGCCAATGATTACGGCGGCACACTGATGGAGGAGAACATCTCGCGCGAAGCCGGGGCCACGGCCGGCCAGTACACCAGCCCGGAAGAATTTCAGTCGCTGATTCTTGAGATCGGCCGCATCCCAGCTGAGCGCAACACGACTTATTCGCGTATCCAGATCAAGCTTCCGTTCAACGAAGCTGAATTCACCGTGGAAACCCTCGAGGCCGAGTTCGCATGAACTCGAATTCTGCCGTCCCTATTCGCCCCATCGCGATCATAGGGGGCACCGGCCCGGCCGGCATGGGACTGGCCCTGCGCTGGGCGCGCGCGGGGGAAACCATCATCATCGGTTCGCGCGACGAGCAACGCGCGCAACTGGCGGCAGCGGCGATCCAACTGAAGGTAGGAAACCAGGCGAACGTATCCGGCATGGAGAACAGCGCCGCCTGTGCCGCCGCTGACATCCTCGTGCTGACCGTTCCGTTTGAAGGCCAGGCTGCCCTGCTCAAACAGTTGAAGCCCGCCATGACCGAGGGCAGCATCCTGATCGACGCCACGGTTCCGCTCGCTGCCAGCCTGGGCGGACGCGCCTCGCGCACGCTCGGCGTCTGGCAAGGGTCGGCGGCGCAGCAAGCCGCCGAACTCGTCCCCGAGGAAGTGAGTGTGGTCGCGGCGTTCCACAATGTGTCCGCAGATCTTCTCAATAACATCGGACGCAGCGGCGACGCGCCGCTCGACTGCGACGTGATCGTTTGCAGCGACGATCCGGACGCGGCACAACTTACCCGCGAACTGGCAGCCAAAATTCCCGGCGTCCGCGCCATCGACGGCGGCAGACTGGAAAATGCACGGATCGTCGAACAAATCACGGCGTTACTGATCGGCCTCAACATCCGCCATAAAGGCCACGCTGGCATCCGTATCACCGGCTTGCCCCCGGCGGCTTATCGATAGCCTCTGCTGTGGAAAACTTGAGTTCGAAGGGCGTTGATTTCTGCGCCGGTTCGGCTACTATCTTTGAGCCGATCTAAATCTCGAACCAATTCATTTCTTCACGCGAGCGGAACTTGAAGGCTTGCTTTGCAGTTCTCGCGTTCTTGTGCACGATCCTCTGCGCCGCAGTCTGCGCGCAGAGCGAACCTCCATCGCTTTACCCCATGATCGGCCCGCAGGAGTCGCTGCCTTTGCGGGTTTTGTCCGGAACCGCAGCGCCTCTCGGGCGATCTTCTCTTAGCCGGTCTTCTTTCCGCCAATCTTTTTTGCGAAGCTCGTCCTCGCAGTCCGCGACCGTTACGCCTTGCTCTTCCGGAGGAACTGTTGGCAACTTCACCATCGTTCTGAATTGCGACGGCAACGATAACAACGGATCGTCAGCCTACGAAGACGTGCCCGACACTGACATGGCAGTGAGCGAACAATACGTGATGCAGACCGTCGACAATGTGTTCACCATCTACAACAAGAGCGACCTGAGCGTAGTCGAAGGGCCCGATCCGCTCACGTTGCCCTGGACCGGATTCGGGAATGGTGCCTGCAGCACCCCAGGCTCGGGCGACGACTTCGACATCCGGTACGACAAGGCTGCGGGTCAATGGGTCCTTGCCCTTCCCATATTTGTCCCAACGCAGGGAGCATACTGGCTATGCCTCGCTGTTTCGACCACCTCCGATCCCACCGGGTCGTACTACCTGTACGAGGTTGCGGAGACCGGAAACCAGAACCCCATCTGGGACTATCCCAAGCTGGGCATTTGGACTGACGCCTACTACATGGGTTTCAACATGATCAGCCCCAAGCCCGCGTATCTCGGCCCCCGAGCCTGTGCGCTTGATCGGACGTCGATGTTGACCGGCGCGCAGCCGGCCCCGATGCAGTGCTTTTCCAAGTCCGCCTCTACCGATTCGTTAATGCTTCCGGCCGACATCGCGGGTGGAACTCAACCTGCCACGGGAGAGCCGGAGTTTTTCCTCGACATTGCCGCTGGCACTGCAGGTGTGCACAGCGCGCTGAACCTGTGGAGCTTCCACGTCGATTTCTTCACTCCCCAAAACTCCACTTTCAGCGGTCCGACCGCGGTGGCCGTGAACGCCTTTTCGGAGGGGCGTGAGGTAGTCCCCGAGCCGGAGGGCTTTCTCAATTCCCGCAGCGATCGCCTGATGGTTCCCCTGGCGTGGCGCCAGACTTCGGATGGAACCGAGCACCTGGTCGTCAATGATGCCATCGCCGGCAGCAATGCCATGACCGAGCAGTGGTTCGACATCACGAATCCAAGTACCAGTCCTGCTGTGGCTCAGCAAGGCAGCCTGACGCCGGGTTTGCACGACAACTTCTGGATGGGCTCAGCCAACATGGACCAGGCCGGCAACATCGCGCTCGGATTCAGCAATGCAGGTCCAAAGATCGATCCCGGAATCATGTTCACGGGACGGCTGGCGACCGATCCACTGAACACGATGGAAACTGTCGAGACCGTGATCGTCGGCACAGGCTACGAGGGCAGCTCCGCCGGAGGCGAGTGGGGCGATCACTCCATCATGGCGGTCGATCCTTCCGACGACTGCACGTTCTGGTACAGCAACGAATACTATTCTTCAGCAGCCAGCGGAACGACGCAGTGGTCGACGCGGATCATCGCGTTTAAGTTCACCAGCTGCCAGTGACGGTGGCGCGGCCTTTCCGAATTTGGAATCGCCGTTGCCCCACTCTTCGGGGGCTGGCCCATCCATTGCGGTCAGGATCTCGAATGTAGTTGCCCCACCCTTCCCACGTTCTGTGCGGGAGGGTGGGCTTCGGCTTCATCGGCTCGTATCGTAGTCCCACCTTGTCTCCGCAAAGTGCGCGGAGACAAGGGTGGAGCAACCCCGGTCCTAAACCGGGAAGGATGGGCCACCCGCTACTCCCTCGCCAGCGGAGAGCGGATTTCCTCCGCCGGCTCGCCTCCGGCCATTTGTTGCGCCAAAATCAACTTTCTCGCCTCGATGCGAATCTTTGGCAGATGCATGCCAAACCACACCGCTCCTGCGACGGAAGCAAGGCCGCCCATCGCCACCGTCAACGGCGCGCCCAGCCGGTCCGCCAGCGCTCCGCCCATCAGCGAGCCCAGCGGCGCGAGGCCCATGAACATCATTGAGTAAACGGCCATCACGCGCCCGCGCAGCGCATCCGGCACCATCACCTGGATCAGCGTGTTCGAAGACGCCATCTGCAGCATGATGAAATATCCCACCGGCAACAGCAGCGCCACCGACAGCCAGAACGATCGCGAAGCGGAAAACAGGATGAGACTTACGCCAAACCCGGCGCAGCACGCCGCTACCCACCGGGCCAGCCCTTTTACTCCCGTGCGGACTGCGAGCGTCAATGCGCCCAGCAACGCGCCGACGCCCGCGGCGCCCATCAAGATTCCGAGCCGCACCGCGCCTAGATCATGCGATCCGATCAGCGACGCCAGCCCCTGTCCGCCTTTGTGCAGAATCTCGTCGGCAAAGATCGGCATCAGGACCACGTACGGCATGCCGGTCGCACTGACCACCCCCAGCAACATGAGCAGCGCCCGGATCGGTGCCGTGTCGTTCACGAATCGAAATCCTTCCACAACGTGTTCGAATGGCGAAGCTCCAATCGCACGTGCCGGACTGTGCACATTCATCAGCAGGAGTCCCACAATGACAGCGATGTAACTCACTCCGTTGGCAAAGAAACACCAGCCCTCGCCCAGCCTTGCCACCAGCACGCCCGCGACGGCCGGCCCGATCACGCGCGCCCCGTTGAACATCGATGAATTCAGCGCGATGGCGTTCATCAAGTCTTCTTTGCCCACCATATCCACCAGAAACGCCTGCCGCCCGGGGATATCGAACGCATTCACCACGCCCAGCGACGCGGCCAGCACGAAAATGTGCCACACCTGCACGGTGTGCGTAAGTGTCAGCGCGGCCAGGATGAATGCCAGCACCATAGAAATCGTTTGGGTGGCGATCACCACGCGCTGGCGGTTCATGCGATCTGCGGTGATGCCGCCGATCGGCGCCACCAGAAACACCGGAATCTGGCTGGCGAATCCCACCGAACCCAGCAGCAAGCCCGACCCGGTCAGCCGGTACACCAGCCACGACTGGGCCACGGTCTGCATCCACGTGCCGATGAGAGAGATCAGTTGTCCGCTGAAAAAAAGCTGGAAATTACGATGGCGCAGCGCCAGTCCAGCATCCTGCCAGCGCAGTTTGCGCTTATCCGCTGCTGCGATGGCGGCAGCTTCCTGGATGGAATTCTTCGCTTCGGCCACGACTCGCTTGCGGTTGCCGCCACGACGCGGCGTACCGACAGTATATCGTCAGCTCGCCACGCACAGACTGGAGCACCTTGCGGCCCGCGAGCCGAGTTTTCCACAGACGGTGCGAAGCAGGCGTAGTCCGATTGCGTAATCCTTCTCATCAAGTACATGCGAATGACCAAGTTGGGAAATTCCGCTGCTGTAACTAACTTGCAACTTCTCATCGCGAGCGCGGTAAGATACATTAGCGCGTACGCTCTCTGGCCACTGGGCGAAGGATGTGTCACAACTTATGACCGCGCCTCCAGTTCGAGTGGAACGCCGCGTCGGACAACGTTTTCCTTATCTGCTTCCGCTCTCGCTGCGCCAGATTTCAACTGCGACCGACGGCTTGGGCTTTACCCAGGACGTAAGCTCTCGTGGCGTCTTCTTCCTCACGGATGCTGCTCTACAGGAAGGCGCTGAGATTGAGCTCACGCTTTGCATGCCTTCGGAAATTACGCTGGGCGAGAACATGCTGGTGCGCTGCCGCGGACGCATTCTGCGGATCGTAAAGCCGGCGACCTCGGTGGAAGAGGCGGCGAGCCCTGCCGCCCGCAATGTCGACACGCAACCTCAAACACAGGCCCAGACGCAGGCCCAGACGCAGGCCCAGACGAAGATCGGAGTCGCCGTGCGCTTCGAGGGCTACGAGTACCTGCCTGAAAGCGCGGAGTTTTCGCCGACCTACGCCCGCGTCTCGGCTCTGCATCGCCACCAGGATGAAGACGAGCCCGTCGCTGTCTCTGCCGGCCGCCCCGTCGTGGGTTAACTGGAGTCCGGGTTTGTCGGTCCTTTCTAGCCAGCACGGCCGCGCGGTTTCCTGCTGTGTTCTTTCTACTCTATTGCGGGAAACTTTCTAACTTGTTCGGGGTTGTGACGCATTAGAGAGTGTCCCATAGGGCAATCTCGCCTGCCCCTCGGCGACCACCATCCTCATCGAGTGGAGAAGCTCATGCTGATCAACCTGCTCCACACTCCCGAAAAGCTCTTCGTCGTGGTTGCGCTTGCCTTAGCGGTAACCTCCTGCGGCAGCAGCGCGACGCCGATCGTTTGCAACCTCCCCAGCAGCAGTAGCACCACCTGCACCTGCGGCCAAGGCACCGCCGCATGCCCCGTCATGCCTGGCCCCGAGTTCCTCTACGCCTACAGCCTGACGGGGCAGATTCTGGCCTTCGGCATTGATCGCAACAGCGGAGCGCTTACCACAATCGGCTCCGTGCCGGGTCCCTCCTCGACTGCCGGTCTCACTGCCGTGAACAATCAGTTCCTGTTTGCCTCCGACGGTTCCCAATCGCGCCTGTACGGCTACTCCATCAACCAGACCACCGGGGCGCTGACCGCGCTCCAGGGCTCTCCCTTCTCCACCGGAACCCTTACCGCTCCTGCTGGCCTGGCCTCGCCGCCGAACAGCAGCTTGCTCTATGCCGCCGACATCGCCGCGGTCGACGCGTTTACCGTAAGCTCAACCGGCGTGCCCTCGCCCATTGCAGGATCTCCTTTTCCCTCCGGAAGCAGCATCTCTCTCGCAGCCGATCCCTCCGGCGAGTTTCTCTACGCTCCCGATGCCGACTCGGGCGGCGTCATTGCCTTCAGCATCGGTTCCACGGGAGCGCTAACCGAGGTACCCAATTCTCCGTTTACTATTCCGGGTGAAACCAACACTCTGCCTTATGGCATCGTCTATACCGGCCTCTTTGTCTATACCACGCTGTCTCAAACCAACCAGATCGCCGCATTTTCTATATTGAGCACCACCGGAGGGCTCACCCTCGTTCCGAATTCCCCTGTCCCCGCCGGAACGAACCCCACCGCGATCGTCTTCGCCAACGAGTCCCCCAACGGATTCCTCTACGTGCTCAACGAAGGCATGTTCGGCAATAACCGCAACATGTCCGCCTATAGCGTTGATTCGAGCAGCGGCGCGCTCACTCCGCTTTCTGATTCTCCTTTCGCCATTGTGGGCTTTTCGATGGCCATTGACTCCCCGTATTACCTCGGACAGTATCTTTACGTCGCCAGCCCCACGGGCATTCAAGCCTTTAGCATCGATTCCACCAGCGGCGTGCTCACTCCTTTATCCGGTTCTCCCTTTGCTGCGAGCGAGGGAGTGCTCCTGACCTTGGTCCAGATTCCGCCACCATAGCCGTTGTTCCTTTTTGCGTAACACACAAACTCTCTCCTTGAGGTTCAATCAAGCGTGAGCGAGGGCGGCTTCTACGCCCCCGGGTTAGTTTCGGACTAGTCCACAAAAAACCTGCTCGCATTCCACCTTTGTGCCTTTTCAACCTCAGACGGATGACATAGAATCGTTTGCATTACAGGCACTGGTTTTTCTGCGTTGTGCACTCCCCCAGCCTCCACCTTTCTGTGGTGTGCCCTGAGCCTTCGCAGCAGGTAACACCGGTGCCACGAGCGATCGATTACCTAGGTCACTTGGCGGGGGTGCGATCTCTTTCTAACATGCAAACACCGAGAGAAATCAGCGAGAACCGCGCTATGCATGGGATCGCCGTCGCCCTCCTGACCGAGGACCCGGAACACTTATCCGCGCTGCAAAGTCGGCTGGAAGCGACCAAGCTGGGGCAGAAGGTGTTCGCCCACATCGGCTTCCCCGTCAGCCCCACCGACTCTGTGCTGCGACAGCTGCAGGAGTCGCGCGCGGAAGTCGCCATCGTCGACATTTCCAAAGAGCCGCAGCGCGCCATACGCGCCATCGAATTGATCCGCGCTACGACTCAACAGATTGCGATTTTCGCCAACGGCCCCATGACGCAGCCGACCGCCATCGTAGCCAGCATGCGCGCCGGCGCCGGCGAATACCTCGATCATTCGGCCGGATCAGACGGGCTGCTGGAAGCGCTTACTCGTTTCACCTCCACGCGCACCCGCACGCCGGGAGCTGCCGGCAAGGCCCGCGTGTTCACTTTTCTGAGCGCGAAGGGTGGCGCTGGCTGCACCACTGCGGCGGTCAACACTGCGCTCGCTCTGCAGCAGGCTCATGGCGACGTCGTGCTGGTGGATTTCGCGCCGATCGGCCATGCATCTCTGCACCTGAACCTGCGCCCTCAGTTCGGCGTACTGGACGCCCTGCAGAACCTGCACCGCATGGATGTCTCGCTGCTCGATGGCCTGATGACTCTGACCAAGGAGGGCCTGCACGTTCTGGCCGGGCCGGAGCAGCCTTATCCCGCCGAGCCCACGCCGGGCGAACTCGCCCGCCTGTTTGACCTGCTGGTGAATCATTACCGCTTTGTTGTCGTAGACGCCTCCAGCCGCCTCGACGCCACTACGCGCCTGCTCTCCGATCTCTCCAACGCGGTGCTCGTGGTCGCCCAGACCGACGTCGTCTCGCTGTGGAGCGCCGGCCGCATTCACGCGTTCCTCGAAGAGGGTACCGGACGCGATCGCCTGCGCATGGTGATGAATCGCTACAAGAAAATTCCCGGCTTTACCGACGAGGATGTACTGCACGCTACCAACTGCAAGGTCTTGTGGAAGGTTCCCAACGCATTTCACTCGGTTTCACCCGCGATCGACCACGGCACGCCCGTGGTGCTGCAGGAGGGACCGGAGATTAGCCGGTCGTATCGCGCTCTGGCCGCGGCATTAGCTGACGCCTCGACCGACGGCGGCCCTGATCTGATCTATGCCCAGGAAGGCGAGCGCAAGAAGATGCCGGGTCGGCTGAATCTTTCCGCTGTCAGGGCCGGACAATAGTGCCGGTTTGCTTTGTCATCCTGAGCCAGCGTTCTTTGCGCAGTGAAGGATTTGGGCGAGCCGCGCAGTGCGCCGCGCACTTGCGCCGCAGTAAACGCGCGTTTGGCTCGCTACCCTAAACACCCCACCAACGCTCTCAAGTCACGCCGCCTGCACCGGTGACTGTGCAGTCTGTGATTGCGGCTTCTTCCGCAGGATCGCCGCCGAAATCAGCGTTATTACCAGCCCAATCGGGAACGGCTCGATGAATGTCAGGGCTGCATTGACCAATGGGTTCTTGTATAGCTCCTTGTATTTTGCCACCTCCTGAAGTTTCGCCTGGATGGCTGCAGGGCTCGCGCCCGAGGCTTTGAGCTTCTCCACCAAGTGAGCGCCGTACCTGTCCCAGAAATCAGGCAGGAAGTTGTAATAGAGAACTTCCCACGTCACGACATAGCAGATGCAAGAAATTACAGTGATGCAGATACCGACGGCGAATCCTTTCAAGAAGGTGATCCGGCCGTCGCAGATGTTGTCGCGGTAGGAGCGGATGCCGAAGAACACTAGCAAAAACGACAGCACAATAGTCGTGTAGCCGATGAATTCAGCCTGGTCAATGCCGAGCCTGTGCGCGACCGGCACGGTCGCGATCATCATCAGCGAGGAAAACGCGCCAGAAATCAGACCGAAGGTGAGTACGGTCTTCTTCATGGAGATATCTCTCATATACGTGTCTCTTTCCTAGATGTCGCCCTTTGCGCCCTCAGCGTCCAGCCGCGCTCGCCGGCGGCGTTGCTGTCTTTGGGAGAACAACAATTAAATTATCCCCCGCTCCGGGATGCGTCATGCCCAGATAATCCAGCTGCGGCTGCGAGTCAAACCCTATGTCTTTCGTTGTCATGTAGGGCGCGTAAAACATCAAGTGGGGCGGAAAACTAGCCGAGCCATTGTCAGGAGTGGGGCCCAAACGGTTCTGGCTCGACATCATATAGAGGAATCCCGGCTTGCTCGGATATTTGTAGCGGCCATCCTTATACCCGTCGGCGACGTCTGCCTTGATCTCTGCCTCGGACTTGCCGCTTGAGCGCAGCTCTTCACTGTGCAGGTAAATGGGCAAAAGCGTGCGGCTTCCTTCGTTGTCGAAGCATGCCGGCTCGACCGTCGTTTCCGTGGGCTTGACGAAATGGCGCCCAACAAAGCAGCTAAAGCCGTTCGTGCCTTCGCGCGCTTTCTCATGACCTTTCGGGCCAAGAATATAAATTGTCGCCTTGCTTGAGACCTCCGCCGGGGCTGCGCTCTCGGCCAGTGCAATCTGACGCTCGCGCGGCATGGAGGCGTCATACACCTTGGGAAGTTCCTGGGCGTCTCCTCGAACGGCCGCACTATTCGGCACAACACCGATGGCCAGAACAAAGATTGCCAGAACAAAGATCGCCGGCACCAATGTTGCCAGGATGCCGCTCAACAAGACACCGATTGACAGGACACCGAACAAGCCCTTGCTCCCATTCATCGCAGTCATATTTCGTTTCCTTTCCGAAACGCGGACTGAAAATACCGCATCAGGCGGGGCCTTTGTCGTCATTCTTTCGGGTGATTTTCGCTGGGGCGAGAAAAATCATCCTTTGGGTGAGCAGGCTTTCGTGCGCGTAGCAGCCGTGCGAGCAGAGATCAGGGAAGCAGGCCGAATTCTTTGCCGAGCTGCACTGCTTGCGTCCTTCGTCTGGCCCCGAGTTTGTCGAAAACACGGCTGGAATGGGTCTTAACCGTGTTCTCGCTCACAAAAAGCTTCTCGGCGATCTCGCGGTTGCTCATGCCTTGGGCGATCAGTTCAAGGATCTCGAGCTCGCGGCGGGTGATATGGAGGTCCTCTCGTTTTCTCTCGTCCGGGATGAACGGTTCCCCGGCAGGAACCGGGATCTCCTTCACAACAATCGTCTGCCGGCTTCCTGTGAGCTTAAGGCCCAGCCAGATGCCAAGAACGGCAAAGGTCGCCGCGATCAGTCCGCCGTAGATTTCAATGGAATGTGCAATGACTAGGAAGCGGTATTCGCTCCACTTCAGCAGAGTGATCAGGACGCCACCCACTAACCCGTAGATCAGCACGTGCCGCTTCATATTGAGAAAACAATTTGAGAAAACAATGGCGTCGAAGAGCGACTGGCCACGATTATCTCACCGCTGCTGCAGGGATAACGCCTTTCTGCGGGGTGGTGAGCGTGGAACGTTTGGGGTATTGCGCCCTTCTGATGAACTGAGTACCATGCCGCCTATTGGGGCTTGCTGGAGTTTGCGCGCCAATGACCGATCAGATTGTCTCGCACTATCGCATTCTCGAGAAACTCGGTGCGGGCGGCATGGGCGTGGTCTACAGGGCTGAGGACATCCGCCTCGGCCGCATGGTCGCGCTGAAATTTCTTCCCGACAACGCCATTCGCGATCCGCGTGCGCTGGAGCGCTTCAAGCGCGAAGCCCGGGCTGCCTCTGCGCTCGATCATCCCCACATCTGCACCATCTTCGAGATCGACGAAGACCAGGGCCGTCCCTTCATCGTCATGCAATTGCTGCACGGGGCCACCCTGCAGGTTCGCATCGGCAATAGGCCCGTTCCGCTCGGAACGCTCTTCGCCTGGGCGCTGCAGATTATCGACGCCCTCCAGGCCGCACATACCAAGGGCATCATTCATCGTGACATCAAGCCCGCCAACGTTTTCATCACCACCACCGAGCAGGCAAAAATTCTCGACTTCGGACTGGCCAAACTCACCGGTCCCGACCTCTCCAGCTCCGAAGAACCCACCCTCTCCGTCACCGGCCCCCTCACCCACAGCGGCTCGACGATCGGCACGGTCGCCTACATGTCGCCCGAACAAGCGCGTGGCGAGTCCCTCGACGCGCGCACCGACCTCTTCTCTTTCGGCGTTCTGCTTTATGAGATGGCTACAGGGAAGCAGGCGTTCTCCGGCCCCACCTGGGCCGTGACCGTGCACGCTCTCCTGGGCCAGGCTCCCATGTCGCTGAACGAATCGGCGCCCGGCCTGCCACAGCGCCTGCAGGAAATTATTGACAAGTGTCTGGTGAAAAACCGCGAGATGCGCTACCAGACCGCTGCAGAAATCCATCGCGATTTGCTTGAACTGAAGAAGGACTTCGAGGCAGGCAAAACGCTCAAGACCGTGCGTAGGGCGGCGGTGTGGTCTCCGCAAAGAAAGTTGCGCCTTGCGCTGGGTGCGTTAGGGGTGGTTTTGCTGGTAGCTGCAGCAGTATGGGGTCCGAGAATCCTGCGCCGCCTGGCCACTCAGGTCGTCACCACGCAAGTTCCGCAACCCACCGCCCCAGCCGCCGCGCGAAACAGCATCGCCCTTCTGCCGCTCGCCGCCGTCGAAGGCGATCCCAAACTAACGGCATTTGGCAAAGGACTGCTGGAAGACGTGGCCGCCAAGCTTTCCCAATTGAGCGCCAGTCATGATCTGGAAGTCGTTCCAGCCCGCACGCTCGAAGACAAGAAAATCACCACGCTCGCCGATGCCGCAAAAGAACTGGGCGCGAATCTCGGCCTCGCCGTGTCGCTGGAGCAGGCCAATGATCTGCTGCGCGCCTCCTACAGTCTGACCGACGCCAGGAGCGGCAAGAACATCGCCGGAGATTCCATCACCGCTCCGGTGTCCGATCTATTTACGATTGAAGACAAGCTGACCAGCGGCATCGCCCGCGCCCTCAATGTTTCCTTGCGCTCGGAAGAGCGGCAAGCCCTCGCCGCCCACGCCACCACTGTGCCTGAAGCCTATCAGTACTTTCTCCAGGGCATAGGCTATCTTCAGTCTCAGCATCAACGAGACGCGTTGACCAGCGCCGAGATCATGTTCAAACAGGGGCTCAAGCTGGATCCGAATTACGGTCCGGCTGAAGCCGGGCTGGGTGAGACCTACTGGTTCTTCTATGACCTGACGAAGCAAAAGAGTTGGATCGAGCAGGCGCAGCAAGCCTGCGCCAAAGCGATCGAACTGGGCAACGCGGGCGCAGAAGGCCACATGTGCCTGGGTACGATCGAAAACGGTACGGGGCAATTTGAGAAAGCCGCGCAAGAGTTTACGCAAGCGGTTCAGCTCGACCCCGTGAACGATCAGGCCTATCGCCGTCTCGCCGATGCCTACCAGAATCTCAATCAGCTCGACAAAGCCGAGGACACTTACAAGCGCGCCATCAGCCTTCGTCCCGACTACTCGCGGAATTACAGCGCGCTCGGTGTTTTTTATTTCGGCGAGGCCGAGTACGACAAAGCGCAGGCCATGTTCGAGAAGGCCGCATCGCTCCGGCCCAACGATTATGGCGATTACAGCAACCTGGGGGCAGTGTTGCTGTATGAAGGCAAAGAGGAAGAGGCGACTCAGGCCCTGGAGGGATCCATCGCCATTCGGCCATCCTACGAGGCTTACCAGAACCTGGCCGAAGCCTATCTGCGTCTGCGCAAGTTTGACCTTGTGGCGCGCAACATTCAGGCAGCCCTGAAGCTGGACGACAGCAACTACCAGACATGGGGCAACCTGGGCGAAGCCTATTATTATGGCGGCAACAAACCGGCGGCTACGGAGCCCTACCAGAAAGCCATCTCCATGGCCGAGCAGCAGCTCAAAGTGAACCCCCGCGACACCAACGTCCTGATCGACTTAGCGACCTACTGGGCCATGCTCGACAATCGCACCCGCGCCCTCGACTATCTGGACAAAGCCATGGTGGGCAACCGCAAGGACAAGGAGTTGCTTTTCCAGGCAGCCCTGGTGTACAACCAGTTGCGCGAAACCGGGGCCGCTTTGGAATGGTTGAGTAAGGCTCTGACCGCGGGGTACTCGAAGTCAACGGTGAGCAAGACTCCGGAACTGGATAACCTGCACGACAACCCCCGCTATCAGGCCCTAATGCACCAAAACTGAGATTCACCACAATTAAAGAAAATTCACACGGTCAATAAGACCGGCGAAAAGGAGTTCACTATGCCAATACCAACAATCATGCTGGGATCCGGCACGGGGTCGATCAACCAAGGTGAGGAGTTCGCGTGGGGAACCAATGTTACGGGCTCCATCACTGTCACCGCGCAGACTATGCCGGACGGGAATCCCTGGTTCACCCCAAGCCCCTGCAACTTTACTGGACCGGCGACCGGTCCGTTGCCGGACAACTCTAACGTCGTGACCGCGGCCGACGAGCAGAGCCCCCCGAGCGGATGGTCGTACACTACGAACATCCCTAACGGAAATGGCCACGTCATTGTTCACATGCACGTGCACCCGCGAGAAAAGGCTAGCTAAACTTTAAACTTGGCGCGCGGGCACCGCTCTGGCCTGTGACAGCTGCCACAAACCCAAAACCGGGCGGGGGCAACTCCGCCCGAATTTCCTCGGCGAACATCAATGCCCGAGACCCGCAGGATTGTTTTATGGTGAAGATCTCATCGTCAGCAGATGGCCGGAAGGAGCGACGTCCCGTAAAGAACTGCGGCCAGTCGTTACCGCCCTAGGTCTGCGGAACGGGCCTGCTTGACGTACCCTGTTGACTGCCGGATTGCCGCCTGATCAACCTCGCCCTTCTTTTCAAGGTCGAGCCTGTCGAATTCGGCTTCCATGAACGCCATCCATTGCGCCTTCGATATCTTGCCGCTCTTGTCCGTATCCATGACCAGTAGCAATTGCTTGACGCTCTCGACGGCCATGACGTTCTTGTCCGGCTGCTTTGAAACGCCTTTCTGCGCGAAACCGGCCCCCAGAGCGGTCACGACGAGCAATGCGAGGGAGAGATTCCTTCGTGTCATAGGCTGCCTCCTGCCCTACTTGGTCGAATTAGAGCATGAAAACAGATAACGACAGCCGCTCTTTATTGGATGGAACGGATCAAATTTATCTATCGACCTTCCAGTTTTGCCGCCTGTTCAAGAACGGGGCAAGGAGTCGCTTTCCCAGATTCCGCGCGGGCCGGTGATTCACATTCTGGGACAGCAGTCGTATCTAGCCGGCGGGCGGGCGGCGTGCATTCAAAGGATAATTGGTCGGGACGGCGAGATTTGAACCTGAGGCGTTTGCGCGGCGTCCGAGCCGCGCGCCGAAGTCCCGAGCAAAGCGAGGGATCTCCCACGCGCAGAACCTGAACCGTTGTGTGAGCTGAGCGGAGGCGCCAGCCGAAATCCTGAGCGAAGCAAAGGATCTCCTTCATTTCGAACCTCGCTGAAGGAGAATGGTCGGGACGGCGAGATTTGAACTCGCGACCCCTTGCACCCCAAGCAAGTGCGCTACCAGGCTGCGCCACGTCCCGACTGGGGAGGACTCCGCGTAGAGAAGCGGAAGGGGTTTTCGTAACGATTCTACACCAGAAACGGCAGGAATCCGCCGCTGAGAGCCGTCGAGCTTCGCTCGACCGGACAGCCGACGGCGGCTGTCCCTGCACGCGCTACTGCAGATCTCTCCAGTTCTTTCCCACGCCCATGTCCACCTGCAGTGGCACGGCCAGCGCGTGCGCTTTTTCCATGTGCTCGCGAACCATCAGTTGCATCGTTTCGACTTCGTTCTCGGGCACTTCGAAGACGAGTTCGTCGTGCACCTGCAGCGTCATGCGCGATTTCAATCCCCTCCGGCGTATGGCTGTGTCGATCTGGATCATGGCGATTTTGATCAGGTCGGCGGCCGTGCCCTGCAGCGGCGTATTGACCGCCGTGCGCTCCGCGAATCCGCGCTGGTTGACGTTTTTGCTATTGATGTCGGGAATAGGCCGTACGCGCCCGAAGAGTGTGCGCACTTTCAGTTCGCGTCGTGCTTCCTCAAGCGTCCTGTCGATGAACGCCCGCACGCCCTTGTACTTTTCAAAGTAGTTGGCGATGAACTGCTTGGCCTCGCCGGTTTCGATACCCAGTTGCTGCGAGAGTCCAAACGCCGACAGTCCATAGACGATGCCGAAATTCACCACCTTGGCCTGGCGGCGATGCTCAGGCGTGACCATGAGCGGAGGCACGCCGAACACCTGCGAGGCAGTCAGCGTGTGAATGTCGTCGCCGCGCCGATAGGCTTCCACCAGCAGAGGATCGCGCGAGAAGTGCGCCAGCAGGCGCAGCTCGATCTGCGAATAGTCGGCGGTCAGCAGCACGTGGCCTGGCTCGGCGATAAACGCGGCGCGAATGCCGCGCCCCAGTTCGGTGCGAATCGGAATATTCTGCAGATTCGGATTGGCCGACGAAAGCCGCCCCGTGGCCGTGCCCGTCTGATCAAAAGTCGTGTGCAAGCGTCCGGTGGCAGGATTGATCAGTGCCGGCAGAGCGTCGACATAGGTGGATTTGAGCTTGGTGAGCTGGCGGTAGTCGAGCACCATGCGCGCGATGGGATAATCCTCGGCTAATTCTTCCAGCACATCAACCGCGGTCGAAATCGTACGTCCCTTGCCGTATTTCACTGGCTTGGGCAGGTTCATGCGGTTGAAAAGAACGTCGCCCAGCTGTTTCGGTGAACCGACATTGAATTCCATTCCCGCGGCGTCGTAAATTTCTTTGGCCTTGGCGACGATCTCACGCTCGAGTTCGACCGACATGTGCGCCAATGCCGCATTGTCGATCTTTACGCCCGCAGCTTCCATCCGCGTGAGCACCGGCACGAGCGGCAGATCGATTTCCTCGTAGAGCTTGGCGAGCCCGGCCTGGTCGACCTCATCGCGCAACGCGCCCGCCAGCCGCCCAGTGATATCCGCAGCTTCCGCCAGGCCGCCCGCGAGCTTCAGATTGAAACGACGCAGCGCGACCTCCGCCAGGCCGTGCGACGAATAGGTTGGATCGAGCAGGTAGGAGTACAGCATGGGGTCGTGCTGCACATTTTCGAGGCAGATTCCAAGCGGGCGAAGAGCATGCATCGCTGCCTTGTAGTCATGGACAGCTTTGGGCACGTTGGTGCACGTCAGAACAAATCGGAGCTTTTCGCCGGCTGATTCGGAATCGAGTTTTACGATCGTGGCCGAACCGGCCCCGGCCGAAATGGCGACGCGCTGCGCCACGGAGGTGGGAACTGGAGCTTCGACCAGAAAAAGCTGCCGCTCCGGCTCATCTTCATCTCTTTCTTCTTCTGGCGCGTCTTCCCGCTCAAATTCGGATTCCACATGCTCGACCACAACGGCAAGCGCGCTTCCGGGGGCAAGCGCCTTCACGACGATTTCCACGTCGGCAGCCGACTTCGCTTGGGTGTAATGGGCCTCGGCGATTTCGATCACGGGCAGTAATTCCTTCAGCAGGGAAGTGAATTCGAGTTCGGTAAACAGCGCCCGAAGGGCATCCACGTCAGGCTCGCCCACGCGCATGGAGTCGACGTCGAGGTCGAGCGGAACTGCCGTGTCGATCGTCGCCATGCTCTTCGAGAACAAAATTGTGTCGCGGTTGTTCTGTAGTGATTCGCGGTAGGTTTTTCTCTCCACTTCGGCCGCGTGTTCAAGTGCCGCCTCGACGGTGCCGAATCGCTTGATGATCTCGACCGAGCCCTTATCGCCGATTCCCGGCGCGCCGGGGATGTTGTCGATGGCATCGCCGCGCAGCGCCATCACGTCGACTACGCGCTCAGGAGGAACGCCGAGAATTTCCTCCACCTTGGCGGCATCGCAGATCAGGTTGTCCTTCGGCGGATTCAGAATGTGCACGCGGTCATTCACCAGCTGCATCATGTCCTTATCGCTGGAGACGACATAGACCGGATGCGCCGCCGCAGCCGCTTTGCGGGCCAAAGTGCCGATGACGTCGTCGGCTTCGAAGCCCGTGGCTTCGAGAATCGGAATCCGGTACGCCTCGAGCGCCCGTCGAATGTAAGGAACCTGCTGCGCCAGATCGTCGGGCATAGCGCTGCGGTTGGCCTTGTATCCCTTGTATTCGACTTCGGTGAAAGTCTGCGTCTTGATGTCGAACTTGCGGACGGTGGCGACGGCCTCGGACTGCTGGTCGCGGAATGTGGGCCCGGCGACGTCGAACACGGCGGCCAGATATTCCGGGGCAAAATCGTCGCGCAGCTTGCGCAGCATGTTGACGAAAACATAGATCGCCGCCGTTGGCAGGCCGCTCTTGGTCGACATGGGCCTCTGCCGCGCCATCGCGTGATACGCGCGGAAGATGAACGACATGGTGTCCATCAGGAAGATGCGGCCGGGGGCGTCAGGTGCCGATTTGCCAGGTGAGCGGCTGGAGTCTAAAGAAGGTTGCAACGGTGGACTCGGCGGCATGGCCGCGCGGGCTGCGGACTTCGATGATTTTTTTCGCTGGGCCAACCCGCTTAGTGTAGCAGCAGGATCAGCCCTCAATAATGCGCCTAATAATCCACCCGAAAGTTGGCTTCGACGACCTTACTGCTCTTGTTTCCCTCCGGATTCCGGAACACCAGGTAGTACTTCGCCTTTCGATTCAGCGACGCGGGCAGATCGAAATTGACTGCCTGATTGTGCGAAGCCTCCACGGAGAACATTGTGTCACTCGAGCCGTTGCGTGCGAAATCGTCGTGCTGATCCTCGTTGATGATTAGGAAGTCAATGTTTGCGCTGTCATCAGAGGCACCGTGCACCTGGCCGACGAAAGACTCGAAGATTCCATGCAGGTGTGGCATGGCGGCGTGGGCAGGAACTTCAAACTCAAATTCCGCCGAGCGTTGAAGCGAGAACGTTTTCTGTAGAACGTTCTGAGTTGTGCCGACCGGCGAAGGAGCTGCGCGCTCATAAGGGAGCGGCGTCTCCGGCGCAGGTTGCTGCTGTTCTTGCTTGGTGCACGCCACACCCGCCAACAACAGCCACCAAATCACAAGATGTCGGTGCTGAACCATTGGGCGTTAGTTTCCCGCATTCTTCCCGAACGTAGTCTTCCCAAACATGGTGTTGAAATGGAGCTGAATTTCGCCGCACGTGTCTTGCTCGGGCGAGTACACCACGCAACTGTCGAAGGGACGCGAATAGAGGTGCAGGCTCACGGCACGCTGGTTGAACTCGCGGGGATTCAGCACGCGATGCACCGGATCGGCGGGGTCGACCGCGCAGGGGTGAGCCGGGTTCATCTCGACGATGTTGAGCGGCTCGAGCCGGCAGAGCCCGGCCTGCAAGTCCTGGTGAACGAGATGGAAATTTTCGACCAGCAGGCGCCCGATCGGGACGGCCATCCAGCAATTCTGGTCGCGATGGTTGTGCACGGAACTTGCTTGACCGGTTTCCCAACAGATGGCCATCAGTTCGTAGAGCGGCGTGCGGTCGATCAGGTTGCGCGTGTAGTGCTGGCCATCCCAGGTCAGGTAGGGAGCGAGAGAGTCGGCCTCGACCGGTGTGTCTTCCAGAAATTTCCGCAAAGGCTCGGTCTGATCGAAGATCGATTCCGGAAACTGCCGCAGTTCTTCCACAAGCTTTTGAATGGGAACTGGTTTGGCAGCTGTGATCATGTGTGCTCCGGGCATGAGTATAACGCAGCCGATAAAGCCAGCGGTTGCTCGGGATGTCTCCGTGCACCTTGCAAGATTTTGCTCCTACGGCTCTCTTCCGGATCCCAGGATCTCCCGGCTTTCGCCCTGCGCCACGGCTGGATACACGGCGCCCTTGCGCCGCCGCAGTTCCCCCGGCAAGTCGGAGCGCAGCAGCCATAGGCCGGCCGCCACTGCCGCCGCCCAGGTCAGCGTAACCAGCGTGAGTTGCATCAGGTCGGCGGCACGGCTTCCTTTCGCGGAACCAGTCGGCAAAGGGACTATCTTCGCGACTTCAAAGCTGATCGCCGCCGCCACGACCGCAACCAGCGCGGATTTTCCCAGTTCTTTCCGGCGCAACCCGTTAAGCGGGACGACTCCTTTGCGATGCAGGAGCCAGGCCAGCGCGAACAAATTCGCTCCGATGCCGATATCTGAGGCCCAGGCCAGCCCGACCACTCCGAAGGTGTGAAACAGAAATGAATACACGGGAAGTGACGCGGCTGTAATGATGGTCACTGCGGCCATCGGCGTCAATGTGTTGCCGGCGGCGTAGAACGCGCGCGCGTAGAGTCCCTGCGCCGACCACAGCGCCAGGGAAAGTGAAAACCAGAAGAAATAAATCGCGGTGGTCTGCGCGTCGGCGAACAGAAATTTTCCGCGACGATACACCAGATCGATCAACGGCAGCGATGCGGCCATCATCCATCCGGTGGCCAGAAACGACGCGGCGGTGACACGGTAGACGGAATCGTTCACCGTGTCGGCGAACTCCTTCACTCGCTTCTCGCTGAACAAACGAGCAAAGAATGGCAACGACGCCTGCCCGGTGGCCTGCCCTAGCACTGCGATGGGCACGGCGAATAAGCGCTTGGCATAGTTGAGCCGTGCAATGTCGCCCACGCCGCTCGCGGCGTAGTGGCGGAGAATCCAGTCGTCCGCTGTGACCAGTGACACGCCGATCATCAGCGGCAGGGACAACCTCACCCACTCGCGAAACGCCGGATTGGTTACGTCAAACGACACTCTGTAGCCGGTGCCAATCCGTGCTGCGCCGATCACGCTGGCCAGAAAAGGACCAGCGATGCTCCCCGCCAGCGCTCCATAGGCGAGCGAGGCAATGCCAAAATGCCGGCCGCCCACGACTCCGCCCAGAATGATGAACACGTTGTAGATCAGCGGCCCGCAGGCAGGAAACAAAAACAGCCGGTGCGACAAGAGCACCGCCGAAACTACCCCGCCGACATAAAAAAAGATTTGCGCTGGCAGGAGAACTCGCGTCAGGAAGATGCACAGTTCGATCTGTTGCGGGGAAAATCCCTTGACGAACCAGCGCACAAACTCAGGCGCGTAAATTTCAGTGAGAATCGTGCCCACAATCATCACGGCGGTCATGACCGTGATGATGATGGAGAAAGTTTTCTCGGCGTCGGCGTTGCGCTTTTCGGCCAGAAACCGCGTATAGATCGAAATGAAGGTGATCGAAGCCGCGCCGCCGGCCACGATGTAATTGAGGAAATCGGGCAGCGTGAATGCCGCTACATAGGCGTCGGTCTGTGCTCCCGCGCCGAAGGCGAAGGCGATGTAGGCCTCGCGAGCGTACCCGATGACGCGCGACAGCATCACCGTCCCCATCAGCAGCACAGTGGCGGAAAATGCGGTGTGCTGATGCGAGGGGCGGAAAAATCGCAAGAATTTTGTCATTGAGACCCGATCGGCAATCCAATCTTATCGGAATCTCAACGGGCCAGTGTTGACCGAACAAGGTCCACTGCGGAGGCAGTGTCCTCAGAAACGCACTGCCGATTTTATTGCTACGGGCCACTTCTGCGCTGTTTTCGGCGCTCTATTTCTGCACCACTATTTTGGTCCTCCCGAAACGTAAATCTTGCCAGCCGACACCAAGTCTACGTTCGGCACTTCCGTCGTGACTCGCACCCGCTGCCATCCTGCCTTCTTCTGCGGCTGAGGCATAAATGTGAGCAAATACTGATGCGTCAGCCGGTTCGCCTCGTCATCCAAGTACGGAGCGAACGCCACTGCGGGGCCATTGAAGCCGATGTAATACCCTTCGCCGCCGGTTTCGTCCGCCAGGTGCGAGAGATAGATCTGTCCCCAATACGTCTGCCAGTAGCTGTGTCCGAAGTGTCCGGCGTCGGGATTATAGATGGCCGAAACCATGACCTCGGCGCGCAGGGCATCGTCTATTGCCGCGTCCAGATACGGATCCAGCAGGTCGCCCGCACCGTAATAGCGATCGATGCCATCGGTGACCATCAGGACCGCACGGCGCTCATTGCTGGCGGGCCAGTGATGCTTGACCAGATCGCTCAGTGCGAAGTAGGGGCTGGCTTCAGCGCCGCCATAACCTATGGGCAACCTTAGGGCCTTTGCTGCTAAAGCATGATCGGTGGTCAGATCCTGCGCAATCAGTGCCGTTCCATTCCGCATGTAAGCCACGCCAATTTTGGTGGAAGGCGGCTGGGCCTCGATAAACTTGCGGATGTCGTTCAGTTGCGTGCCCAGATCGCTGAGCGAGCTGTCATCGATAAAGACAAACAATTCCAATGCCGCGCGATCGCCTTGGGCCGGAACCCAGTCGATGCCCCTGTCGCGATTGTGCCCTTCGAGCACCATAACGTCCTCGCGATTAATGAGCGGCATGCTTGCACCTTTGTGAGCTTCGACGGTGACGACCAGGTGCGCGGGAGTGCCCTCCGGCGCCGGAGCCTGCTGAGCCCCCGCGAGTGATGCTCCGAAGGCACAGATTCCGCCAAGTAGTGCAGTGGCGATAAAGCGCAATGTCTTCATGATGGGATACCTCCTTGCCGGCCGCAGGCCGACTGCAGCCATGTCCCGAAAGCAGATTTGCTTCTCACTTGTTAGATGTCCCGGGGCAGTTTGGAGAAACAGGGAGGCTGTTCGCCCACGCGAAAATGCTGCGGGATTGTTCTCGGAGTTCCATTGACTAATGGGGGCAAGTTGTTCTTTTCCATCTACTTACAGATTGATCTACGTTTGACGGCACATTGAGGCGGGGTGCATTGCCCGCGCGTCACAGTCGGCGCGAAAGTGATTCTCGACAGACCATGAGGCAAGAGATCCTTGGAGGAAGAAATGGCAACCGGTTCCAGAGTCATGACTGAATACTGCGAGCAGGTCAACCCGCGCGTCCTGCTCGAGATGCGGCGCAGGCGGCCTTTCCCGGACATGCTGCGGGTACAGGAGAGTTGGGTCGCGGCGGCGGAGAAGCGCGCCTTGTTGTGGCTGGCCGCACGGACTCCCGAATGGATCGGCCCCGATCATCTGACAGTCCTGGGGCTGGTGGCGCAGATCGGAGCGGGAGCGTGTTACGCCCTGGCCGCGCAGAATCGGTTCGCGCTGCTCGGCGTGATCGTCTGCCTTGCTCTCAACTGGCTGGGCGATTCGCTCGACGGCACTCTGGCGCGCGCGCGGCAGCGCCTGCGTCTGCGTTACGGCTTCTATGTGGATCACATGGTCGACAGCTTTGGCGCCCTGGCACTGATGGGCGGGCTGGCGCTTTCCGGATTCATGCATCCATGGATCGCGGTTGGGCTGCTGGTTGCGTTTCTTATGCTTTCCATCCAGTCGTATCTCGCCACGCACGCGCTGGGCGAATTCCGCCTGTCGTTCTGGCGTTTTGGTCCGACCGAGCTGCGAATTCTGTTGGCTGTCGGGAACATCGCGCTGCTCTGGCGGCCTGCGGTACGGTTGTTCGGGAGCGACTACCGCTTGTTCGACGTCGGCGGTGCGGTCGGCCTTGCCGGCATGACTCTGATGCTGGTGGCGTTTACTGCGCGGAACACATTGCGGCTGTATCGCGAAGAAAGGATCTGACTATGATCGCGGCGCCACCGCCCTCCGCTCTGATTCGCTGGTTCCGGTTCCATGTTGTTGGCGGAATCGGCGTTGCCGTGCAGTTCGCCCTGCTTTTCGTGCTGAAGAGTGTGTGCGGACTGCCCTATCTCGTTGCCACGGCTCTCGCAGTCGAGTTCACTGTGGTGCACAACTTCGTCTGGCACGAACAGTTCACATGGGCGGATCGGTTCAGTCCGCTGCAGAACCGGCCGTCACGGCTGCTTGGTTCATGGCCGCGCCTGTGGCGATTCAACCTCAGCAATGGCGCTGTTTCCCTCGTGGGCAATGTGGCGCTCATGAAAATGATGGTTGGGCAGGGACACATGAACTACCTGCTCGCCAACGCGATCGCGCTCTGCTCGCTGGCGAATTTCCTGATCAGCCACAAGTGGGTGTTCGAGGATGGGACAAACTGACGTGTACGAATGAGGTTCCACTTGCGCTGCTAAGATGAAATCCTGATCACGACTTTCCCATAGTTCTTGCCCTCTTCGAGCAGCTTGTAGGCTTCAATCGCGCGCTCGAGGGAGAATACTGCGCCGATCTGCGGTGTCAGTTTCTTCTGTGCGATCCAGGCGGAGAGTTGCTGCCACGCTGGTCCCATAATTTCCGGCTTCTGCGAGAGGTATGTCAGCCACAATCCCTGTACGCTTGCCGACTTCGCGTACATGGCGCGCAGATCGAGTTGCGGGGCCTTGCCGGTGGCTGTGCCGTACTGAATGACGCGGCCAAAGTCGCGCAGACACCGCAGGCTGCGAGCCGTGTGCTCTCCGCCGAGCATTTCAAACACCGCGTCCACGCCTTCGCCGCGCGTCAAGTTCTTCACGACTTCCTCGTATTCATGCCGCTTGTAGTTGATGCCGTGCTGGAGGCCGAGTTCTTTCACCCGCGCCAGCTTTTCATCGGAAGAAGAGGTCCCATACATTTCCACGCCCAGAATGTGGCCGATCTGCACCGCCGCTGTGCCTACGCCTCCGGCGACGGCATGAATGAGGACGCGAGGAGAATACCCACTTCTCGCAGAACCGGCGAGAAGCGGGGCACCCGTCCGCTGTGGTATCGGCGCGCCTCCCCACATGGGCGGTTGAACAGCGACAGCCGTCATTCCCGCCTGCCAGTAGCCGAGGTAGGCCGTGAAGAAGTTGACCGGGAAAGCGGCGGCCTGCTCGTCGGTCCAGTGCTCTGGGACTGGCCAAGTCATGTGTGAATGGGCTGCGATCTTCTCGGCGAAAGCGGCCCACTGCGCGTATCCCATCACGCGGCGTCCGGTGCTTTCTTCGACGCCAGAAAACTCGCGTCCGGCGACCAGCGGCGGCGGGGGCGTCCCGGGATATCCGCCTTTTGTGGTCATGAAGTCGGCGAAATTCAGACCGCCGACGGCCACCCGGACCATGGTCTGTCCGGCTTTTAGTTGCGGCTCGGGAACATCCTGGACTTCAAGCGACTCAGGACCCGCGACACGAGTAATGACCAGCGCTTTCATCGCGAAAAGTTTAGCAGGAAGACTCCGCGCCCAGCCTATCGAGGAGCCCCGTCGTGGTCCCGCTCTGCAAATTCTTGCCACCAGGTTGCATTCTTCACTCGAAGACCCGACGGCGAAAGTAGCGACTGATTCGTGTCGTCCGGATTCTTTCGCCGCGGCTAACCGGCGGGTATATACTCATGGCGTGAATTACTGATCCGCCCGGCCAAGCCCCAGCCCGGCCGGGACGGGGCGCTTAGTTTATTCCCCCTTTATTCATCGCGCCCCGCATGCGCAAGGCCGGCCTCGCCCGGGGCGGCGTGGAGACGGCACGGGTGCATGACGCGGCAAGTTGTCGCTTTGCTGCATCCGGGGAGGTCAGCCGTGGATATCATTCTTGTACGTCTTCTTTTTATTGTCGTCGTTGCGGTTACGTGCTTCGTCATCGAACCCTTCGGCCTGCCGCGTGTCTGGGACGCGGGCCTGGGCGCGGGGATCGGGTTTGCGATCGTCCTCTTTGAATGGAAGCTGCGCACGGTCAGCCTGAAACGGCTGATCGGCTCCGCCATCGGCAGCATTCTCGGCATCTGCGGCGCTTACCTGTTTGCCCTTGTCATTCGCAGCAGCGTGCCTCAGGGAAACACCCAGAGCTTCCTGCAGATCATGGTCATGCTGCTGATGGCCTACGTTGGCCTGATCGTCGGCGCCAACAAAGGGGACCTGCTGAATCTGGCAGCACTGGGCGGAATTTTCGGCGGCGAGAAACAGGGTAAGAAAAGCTACAAGATTCTCGACACCTCGGTCATCATCGACGGGCGCATTGCCGATATCGCCGAGACAGGATTTCTCGATGGCATCATCGTGACCCCGCAGTTCGTGTTGCGCGAACTGCAGCTGGTGGCCGACTCCGCCGATTCGCTCAAGCGCAACCGCGGCCGGCGCGGGCTCGACATTCTGCAGCGCCTGCAGAAAGTCGCCAACCTGCAGATTCAGATCGTGGAAGACGACTTTCCCGCTATCCGCGAAGTCGACCTGAAGCTGATCGAGTTGGCCAAAATGTATGAGGGCAAGATCATCACCAACGACTTCAACCTGAACAAGGTCGCGCAGCTGCAGGGCGTGGAAGTGCTGAACATCAACGAACTGGCGAATTCACTGAAGCCGATCGTGCTGCCGGGCGAAGCCATGCGCGTGTTTATCCTGAAGGAAGGCAAGGAGTACAACCAGGGTGTGGCTTATCTGGATGACGGGACGATGGTGGTGGTCGACAATGCGCGCAAAATGATCGGCAAGACAATTGATGTTTCGGTGACGTCTGTACTGCAGACCACGGCCGGAAAAATGATCTTCGGCAAGTGGGATGAGCGTGCGGCTTACTCAAGGCAAGCGATGCCTGTGGCCCCTCAGCCTGTGCCCGTCGCCGCGACCAGCGCCCCTTCCACCGCTTCCAGTGCGGGAGTCGAGACGAAACCCTGAGCTTAGACCCTGTAAATGGGCTGAGGCAGGTTTGCACACCGTCGCACATAAATCTCTGGTTTGCCCGTCAGCTGGAACTACTGCCGCGCGGCGCGAATTAGTGCGGGTCGTGCAGGATGATGACCGCGATTTTCCAGTCGATCTCTGCCTTGTGCAAAACGTATGTGACTCCTGCTGGAAGTATTTGTCGGCAATCCGGAAGTGATCCAGAAACGGGCATTTGGGATTCAGATCTCGGCGGAGTGTCTTCGCGCGCGATCCGTTCAGGCTGCCGTCGAACTGCGGGCCGCAAACTCTGCGCATTTGAACTCTCTACTTCCCGCCCGTATACTTACAGCCCGCCATGAAGGTTGTTGTGATCATTCCGGCTGCGGGTCTGGGGACGCGCATGGCTTCCATGCCCGGCGGCCCGGTTCCCGGCGCCGTTCCCGGAAAAGACGCGAAAGTGAAGCCGCACGCCTCCAAGCAGTTCACCGAACTCGCGGGGACGCCGATTCTCACTCACACGCTGCGAAAGTTTGCCGGATTAGACGAAGTCAGCGAGATCTGGATTGCACTGCGCGAAAACGAGATCGAAGGCTTCCGCGGGCAGTTGAAGAAGGAATCCAAGGACTTGGGGAAGAAGAAAATCGAACTGGTGGTGGGCGGCGAGCACCGCCAGCAGTCGGTCGAACATGCGTTGAACGCGATCACAGCCGCGCCCGATGACATCGTGCTGGTGCACGATGCCGTGCGCCCGTTGGTGACTCCGGAGATCATTCATGGTGTGATCGAGGCTGCGAAGAAGTACGGAGCGGCCATCGCGGGTTTGCCGGCCGTGGATACTGTAAAGCAGGTGGAGCGGACGGCGGAAGGCGCGATTATCAAGGCCACGATTCCCCGCGCCAGCATCGTGCTGGCGCAGACGCCCCAGGGATTCCGCTACAGCGTGATCAAGAAGGCCTTCGACGAGGCCGCGGCCGACGGCTTCATGGGCACCGACGAGGCTTCTCTGGCCGAGCGCTCCGGCCACGAGGTCGCTGTGGTGATGGGCTCACCGCGGAACATCAAGATCACGAGTCCCGGCGATATGGAACTGGCGGAGTTTTATCTGCAAGCCAGTGTCGAATCTGCGCGGCGGCACTAATTACATTCATGCCTAAGACCCAAGACCCACGACCTAAGACCCGCATCGGTTACGGCTTCGACTCTCACGAATTCCGCCCGGGCATTCCGCTGAAAATCGGAGGCGTTACGCTTGCGCACGACAAAGGCCTTGGCGGACACTCCGACGGCGACGTGCTGTTGCACGCCATCACCGACGCGCTCCTGGGCGCAATTGCGGCTCCTGACATTGGCGCGCTGTTTCCGCCTTCCGATCCGAAATGGAAGGGTGCCGATTCGGTGATCTTTCTGCGCGAGGCGTTGAAACGCGTGCGGGACGCCGGTTACGCCGTGGCGAATGTGGACGCCAGTTTGATTCTGGCCGCGCCGAAGATTGGTCCGCACACAGCCGAGATTCGTGCGCGCGTGGCGGAGTTGCTCGGCGTCGTCGGCGATTGCGTGGGAGTAAAGGCGAAAACTCCGGAGGGATTGAATTTGGAAAACGCAGCCATCGCGCATGTTGTGGTGCTGCTGGAAATAGGGAAAACTCGGAAGAATCGCCAAGAGGCGAGAAAGCGCAGATCGCGAACGTGAGACGCGCAGTTTTCTGCTTCATCGCCTTGTACCTGGCCTTCTGCAGCAGCCTGCAAGCACAGGATCAGAGCGAACGTGTTTTTCAGAACATCGGCGAGTATCTCAGGGGAGATGTAAGAGCACGTCCATACACGAATCCGCTGCTCTTCGTTGGCGAGGTCAGCGCGCTGGGCCCGGTGTACCAGGAAGTCTGTAAGGAAGCCGTCAATCAGATTGTCGATTTCTCTGTTTCTGAGCTTTTGCTGGGCGATCTTTCGGAAGATTCTTTCCAATACGGCTATCCGAATTGCACCCGCCAGCCATTGCCCTCGCCTCCGTTCACCCTTCACTCGCAAATCATCCTGTACTGCCACCATCAACACAATTGCTTCGAACCGGTGCCATTGACAACCGAACGACTGCAAACCCTCCGCGCGTGGGTGGTGGAGGCGCGGCGAGAAGAGGACCAAGCGGTGTGGACCCAGTTCATGCAGGCGATCCGGAAGGCAAGACCGCTCAAGGCGAGCCGCGACCTTATTTTCGAAGGGGAAGTCGACAGGATTCAGCCGAAAGGGCCTCCCGTTTGTACAGTCGCGGTCCCGCGCAAGGTCGAAATCAGCGTCGTCGACGTTCTCTTCGGTGAGCCGACCAAAGGTCCAGTGCTCGCCAATTACGGATCGGTGAATTGTCCGAGCGCGTTGCCCCTTTCTGTACGGCTGCGTGCCAAAGTGATCGCCTATTGCAAGCAGCAGCCATCACTGGTTCTGTACTGCTACCCTCCGGTGGAGTCCTCGCCGCGAAAGCTGGCCAAGGTGAAATCATGGATCGCTGCAGAAAACCCGCCAGTCAAGCACTGACAGCAGTTCTGATGTTTTAGGGACGGAATCCGTGGGCCTCGACAATATCGCCCCGACTTTACTTCCGAGAGGTCGGCGCAGTTCCTGCTGCCGCCTCGATCAGCGCGCGGAAAATGGCGCCTGAGGGTTCATCGTCGTCGACCGATCGCTCCGGGTGCCATTGCACGGCCAGGACGAAATGATCGGGCGATGTGCCTTCCACGGCTTCGATGATGCCGTCGTCCGGGCAGCGGGCCACGATGCGCAGGCCCGCGCCGATCACGTCGGCGGACTGGTGATGGGATGAGTTCACCGGGAGCGAACATCGGACCTCGGACGCCAGACCGCGGCCATTCAATCCCACGATGCTGGCCAGCTTTGAGTGCTGATCGATCTCCACCGTATGCGCGACTGCCACTTTCTTTCCCGCTTCGTGATTCACCTTGTTGCGCGTTGCCTCGGGCAGGAAATCCGGGATGTGCTGGATCAGCGATCCTTTGCGGTAAATGTTCAAACTCTGCAGGCCGTAGCAGATGCCCAGCACTGGCTTGCCGTGGGCGTAGGCGTCGTCGAGCAGAAGATCGTCAACGGCCTCGCGGCGCAGATCAGCGGCGGCGGCGTGGGGCGAGATTACGGCATGAAACCGCGCCGGATCGACATCGGCGTTGCTGCCGGGAAGGAGCACGCCGTCGCAGCGTTCAATCAGTTTCTTCACGTCCGCCGGGCTCCGATCGAGCGGAATCTGCACCGGTTCGCCGCCGGCGAGTTCCACCGCGCGCTCATATTGCGGAATGGCCCGCTCGCCGTACTCGCGGTCGGTGGAGTGCGGCATGGGGATGGCAATGCGCGGCGGCATGAATTGATTGTAGCGGGTTACCCCATCCTCTCGATCGCTGAGAGCGTCTTGATCTGCCGGTGGTGGCGGATCTCCATCACCAGTGCGAGCACGAAAATGATGCTGCCGGCAACGAGCGCCACGGGCAGGGCGATGTGCCGGTAGGCAACGCGCATGTCGGGGTGCACGCCGCGCAGCGCCGCCACGATCACCGTCCCCAGGATTGCCAGGAATAGAGTTACGGCAAACGAGATCAGCGTCCCGAGGAACGTGAGCACGGCCACGCGCAGCGGAATGCCGTACCAGCGCGGAGCCTTCGTCGCGGGCATGCTTCTACCCTAACACCATCGCAGTTTCTCGGGTTCCTAAAGACGCAGCAACCAACGCCGGCTGGTGTATAAAAGACAGAGCATGTCGCAGGCAGCCTCAGCAATCACGCGGAGCCCCGCGGAAGTCGTGCGGCGTACGCCCGTTTCCCAGGCGCCCAATGGAATCTGTTATGCCACGGCGGGCGAGACCGCGGTGAACTCGTTCGACCTGGAGCGCATGGTTGCGGCCGTGCCCACGCGGATCGCCGCCGCTCTCGAGCGCAAGGCCTATTACTTTGTTCCGCTGACCGTGAGCCAGGGCGAGGACACGCTGATCGCCGAGCGCTACGACGTCGCGCTCAGCGACAATGCCGTTTGCCATCGCAACCTGAACCTGGGCGATTCGCAGTGCGTTTTCATTTCGACCCGGCTCATGGACGACAAGTTCTCGGTGGCCTTCGAGTTCTACATCAACGTGGGCCACGCGCTGGTGGAGCGTGCGGGGGTCTCGCGGGAGTTTGCCGAGTTGGCTTGGAGTCAGGTCGAGGCCGGCGTGCGGGGGGAAACTTCGCTCGACGCCTGGGAAGCGCGCAAACTGGCTACCTCGGACGAGCCGGACCGCGAGCGCTTCAAGAATGAATATCTGGAAGCCACGTTTTCCGACACGATCTCGATTTACCTGCTGTCGTTGTATCTTGACGTGGATTACTACGACTTGCGAGAGCGAGATTATCCATTGCTCGCGCCGTCGGCGCTGGCCGAGCGGCTGCGCAAAGTGGCGGAACTCTTTCCACCGAACGCTGGATTCGAGTTTGCCGTGCTGTACAAGCGGCGGTAACAAACTTCTCTCGCCACGGATTCACGGCGATCAACGCGGATCAGACCCTGGGTCTGGTCAGAATCCCCACGTCCGGCAAGAGCGGCCAGAGGCGGGCGCCCTCCGGTGTAGTTTTGTGAATCTACTTCGCGTTCGAAATCACAAAGTTTACTGTGCTCGCCTGATTTCCGCCCACGGTGACGGATTTTTCCCAAGTCCGCGGCTCGGAAAACAGCGGCCGTTCCACACTATGCTCCGTCAGAACGTCGTAGGCGTGCTCTTTGCCGAGCAGGTTCCAGCCTTCGTGCCAGGCCACGATCTGATAGGTTCCGGGCGGAACGTCGGTGAACTCGAAGCGTCCGCTCTCGTCCGTGACGGCGTAGTAGGGGTGCGGAACGACCATCATTTCCGCGTTCATCCAGACGTGACCGCCGTTGCAGCGCAGATGAACCAAGCCGGGCGTGGACATGGTGCGCGTCGTCACGCGGTCGGTAAAGGGAAATGGCAGGTTGAACGAAGCCGCGCCGTCCATGTGGATGGTGTGCAGCGTGGCGTCGGAACTCTGCATGCTCAGAGTCGCGTTCTCCGGAACCAGCAGAATGTGCGGAACGTAGCGGCAGTGCTTCTGGTCCAGGTGCCGGCGCTGCTCGGGCAGGTCCATGGCCTTCCCGCTGGTGATGTTCTTGAGATAGACGATCGTGTTGGCAACGCCGCCCTGTGGGCCGACGATCAGGCGCTCCAGGTCGGCCGTTTTTTTCGAGTCAGGGTCGCAAATCTGCGGGTCCTTGGTGATGGGGTATTCCAGGCTGCGGGGAACCGTCCCTGACCACTTGACGGTGCCTGAAATCGTTCCCCCGTCGGTGACAGTAATGACCCTATAGTCGTTTTGCCCGAACGCCGCGGTTATTGCCGCGAAGAGGAAGATCAAAAAGCTCGAAGCTGCTCGGCGCATACTCACCCCACTGTGCTCCGGGCGGTGCGGCAGCTTGGCCGATTTTGCACGTGCCCGAGCACGAGATTCTCCGTATTGCTTGCTCCCGCGCGCACTGACTTACATCCCTACTTGCGGGAAAGCGCTGCAGAGGGCCAGAAGTCATTTCGGGGCAGCACTTGTGTTTGCAGGCCTTGCTTTTTTGCCTTAGCTCGGTGCTTTCAACGGGGAAGCCGTCGCGCCTGTCTGGAGGAAGGAAGCGCGAGGGTCTGTGATTGAAATCACAAGATTAGGGTGCTCTCAGGAGGGTAAGCAGTCCAGATTACTGAGGTCATACGAGTGCCATTCCGACTTAGCTATAGGGCCATGGCACTAGTTTCCCAGCTGGCCGCCTGGCTGGTCGGATTTCAGCAGGGCAGAAACGTCGTGCTTGTCGGGCGCATATCGTACCACCACCATGCGGCCCTTCCAGCCCTCGAGTCTGGCCTCGGCGAGGCGCTTGCTGCGGGCTCTCATACGATGGAATCCAGAATAGTATTCTCCGTTCACCACGTACGTGTATGTGAGACTCGCGGCCCAAGGCAGGATGGGAGACTCCGAGTTCGATTGCACCCGGGCGCCCACGATGGTTCCTTGCGCAGAAGGCCAGGAGTGGGCGTGGCGCGTTCGGAACCAGGCCCAAGCTGCTGCGGCTGCCGAAAGCAGCAAAACGCCAACATCCTTTGCGAAGGGCGGAAGCTCCATAGGATCGAAGTGCCGCATGGCCAGCTAGCTTAATTGAGAACTGGCGTTGGCGTCGTAAATTTGTGCGGCAGACCGTACAATCATCCCTCCGTTGCTCATGACCACGACTGCGGTTGCTCGCTCCTTCGCGAAGATCAATCTCGGCCTGTACATTGGCCCGCCGAGGGCCGATGGTTTCCACGAGCTGTTGACCGTCTATCAGACGATCGGGTTGCACGATGTGATCCGGATTAGCGCGGCGCGCGGCAGGGGAATCGAGATACGATGTGACGATCCGCGCGTGCCCAGGGACGAGTCGAACACCTGCTCCCGAATCGTCGAGAAGGTTCTGGCGGCGTTGCAGATGACGTCGAGAGTGGCGATCGAGATCGAGAAGCGGCTCCCGGTGCAAGGTGGTCTCGGTGGGGCTTCGGCGAACGCCGTGGCCGCGCTTCTGGGACTGGAACGGGCGCTGAGGAAGCGCCTGCCAGCGACCGAGAGGCTGAAGATTGCGGCGGAAGTTGGGTCGGACCTGCCCCTGTTTCTGGTGGGGGGAAAGGTGCTAGGCGTCGGTCGGGGAGAGCAGGTCTATCCACTGCCGGATTTGCCGCCGATTGCCTGCGTGGTCGTGACGCCAGAGGTCAGAGTGTCCACTCCGAAGGCGTTTGCGGAGTGGGACCGGATGCAGGGGTTGAAGGCTTTCTCGACTCGAACCTCCTCGCCGTTCGAGCCGAAATTGACGGTCCCCGCCGCCTCCGATAAAATGAATAAGCTTGGCCGCGGGTTGTCGGCGTGGCTGAGCGAGCTTCACTCCAGTGCTCCTTCTGATTTCTTGAAACGAGGGGGCCGGGCCGAGAATCCGCTTCTCGAGCTTGTCCGGGCTGGGATCGAAAACGACTTCGAACAAGTCGTCTTTCCTGAATTTCCCGAGCTGCGTGATGGGAAGCGTGCGCTGGAGCACGCGGGCGCGAAATATGCGTCGTTGTCGGGCTCCGGGTCGGCGCTCTACGGCCTGTTCGCCTCACGTGAGGCGGCCGAGCGGGCGGCTGCGAAGCTGCGGAAGCAGGGGTGGGCGGCGCAAGCGACGGCTACCCTGACGCGGCGGCAGTACTGGTCGCGGGTTGTCGGCTGAGATTTCTGATTGCTCATTTTGTCTGGCGCGATAAACTAGTCGTGCCAGCCAAATCGACATTCGACAATCGGAATTGGCAAATTGCACTGGGCCGTCGACTAATGGTAGGTCAAGTGCCTTTGGAGCACTTTGTCTAGGTTCGAATCCTAGCGGCCCAGCCAGAAAATCAGTTGTCAGTGGCCAGTGCCCAGGTTGCCAGTCAAATCGACGGCAACCGAGGTTCTGCAAGAGAACGGTAAAACTGAAGGCCAGGAGCCCAGAGAAAAACCATGGCTACTTTAGTCACGCCGACCGACAAGACGACGGAGAAGGCTGAAAAAAAGAGTCCGCCTGTGACCGACGAAAAGCCGGAGCGCAAGCAGCGCCAGCGCGCCGACGACAAGTTCAAGATCTTCAGCGGTACGGCCAATGAGCCATTAGCCGATGAGGTCTGCCACTTTCTCGGCTTGCAGCGCGGGCAGGCGCAGGTGATTCGCTTCAAAGATGGTGAGTGCTACGTCCAAATTCAGGAGAACGTGCGCGGCGCCGACGTTTTTGTGATGCAGCCGACGTGCCGTCCGGTGGACGAGCACCTGATGGAGCTGCTGCTGATGATTGACGCGCTCAAGCGTGCCTCGGCGCGGCGCATCACGGCGGTGATTCCGTACTTCGGCTATGCCCGGCAGGATAGGAAAGACAAGCCGCGCAGCCCGATCTCGTCGAAGCTTGTGGCCGATCTGTTGACCACAGCGGGTGCGAACCGGGCGCTGATTGTGGATTTGCATACGCCGCAGTTGCAGGGCTTTTTCAATATTCCGGTCGATCACTTGTTCGCCTCGCCGGTGCTGGTGGATCACTTCCGCAAACTGGCGCTGCCGAATCTGACGGTGGTTTCGCCGGACGCAGGTGGCGTGGAGCGGGCGCGGTTCTTCGCCAAGAAAGTGGACGCGGCCCTGGCCATCGTGGATAAGCGGCGCGTGGAGATGAACGTGGCCGAAGTGATGCACGTCATCGGCGACGTGAACGGGCGGACGTGCCTGATCATCGACGACCTGATCGACACGGCGGGTACGCTGGTGAAGACCGCCATGGCTCTGATAGAGAACGGTGCGACCGAGGTCTATGCCTGTGCGTCGCACGCCGTAATGTCAGGCCCGGCGGTTGAAAACATCCGGAGTTCGGTGATCAAGCAAGTAGTGGTCACCAACACGATCCCGCTTACGCCGGAGGCTGACGCGGCGCGCACGGAAAAGGGAGGCAAGATCAGCGTCCTCTCGATTGCGGGATTGATTGGCCGCGCGATACAGGCCAATCACGAGGAAACGTCAGTCAGCAAGTTGTTCATGTAACGGAGGTTTTGTCATCCCGAGCCAGCGTTCTTTGCGCCGCGACGGATCTGGGCGAGCCGCGCGGAGCATCTCGCTTTCCGCGACGCAATAATCGCGCGTAGGGCTCGCATCAGCTTCGAAAAGACAGGAACTTAATTTATGGCAACTGCACTCGAAACCAACTTACTGGAAGCGCAAGCGCGGGAGTCGGGCAACAAGAACGATGCCCGCCGCGTGCGCCGCGACGGAAAAATCCCGGCCGTAGTTTATGGGGCGGGGAAGGACTCCCTCTCCGTCACGGTGGATCCGCGCGTGGTCACGCGGATTCTGAACTCGGAAACCGGACACAACACGATTTTCGATCTGGCCTTCAACGGCCAGCGCACCAAGGCCATGATAGTGGACTGGCAGTACGAGCCCATCAAGGGCAAACTGCTGCACATTGACCTGAAGCGCATTGCGATGGACAAGGTGCTGAAGGTCAGCGTGCCCATCTTCCTGAAGGGCGAAGCCGAGGGCGTGAAAACGCAGGGCGGCATCATGGAACAGATGCTGCGCGAGGTGGAGATCGAATGCCTGCCCGGCGACATTCCGAGCCACATCGACGCCGACATCAGCCACCTGGTTTTCGGCAAGGTGCTGCGCGTGTCGGACCTTCCGCATTTTGAGAAGCTGAAGTTCCTAACTGATCCGAATCAGCCCGTGGCGCACGTTACGTCAGTGAAGGAAGAGGTTGCGCCCACACCTGAAGCGGCGGCGGCGGAAGCGGCGGCGGCGCCGGCCGAGCCCGAAGTCATCAAGAAGGGCAAGCAGGAGACCGAGGAAGAAGGCGCCGAGGCTGCTCCGGAAAAGCCGGAGAAGGCCGAGAAGAAAGAGAAGAAATAGTACTGGCCACGGATCGCCGCGGATTTACACGGATCAATCTAAGGAATTCGTTTTATCCGTGATGATCCGCGAGAATCCGTGGCGGACGGTTTGGTTTTGCGGAGGCGGATCGTAAGGCGTGAAACTGATCGTCGGTCTCGGCAATCCCGGTATCGAGTACCAGTTCACGCCGCACAACCTGGGCTTTCTGGCGATTGATCGCATCGCCGGCAACCTGGGCGTGGATGTGAGGAACCGGCAGTGCCGGGCGCTGACGGCGCGGGCGGTAATCGCTGATCAGATGGTGCTGCTGGCCAAGCCCGAGACATACATGAACCTAAGCGGCGTCTCGGTGCGGGAGTTGGTGCTCGGGTATGAAGCGAAGCCGGAATCGGACCTGATCGTGATTCAGGACGAGCTGGATTTTGCGCTGGGCACGCTGCGCATTCATACGAAACGCAGCTCGGCGGGACATAACGGCATCGAGTCGATTATCGGGGCGCTGGGTACGCAGGATTTCCTGCGCATCAGAATTGGCGTGGCGCCGGAGTTCAAAGTTTCTGACGGCCCGGGCTACTTGCTGGCGCCAATGAAAAAGCAAGATCTGGAAGTGGTGGACGGCATGCTCGATACCGCCGAAGAAGCAGTGAAAGTGATTTTGAAGGATGGTCCAGCGGCAGCGATGAACCGGTTTAACCGGAAAGAGCCGGACGAATAGGGAAGCGCGCCAAACGCGCGATCTGATCACCGCGGCGCTTCTTAATGAAAGCCGCGCGGCGATTCGCGCGGCGCGCCCAGATCCCTCGGCGACAACAAACACGTCGCCTCAGGATGACAACAAGAGTTTGGAGAAACGCATGAATCGTACTTATGAGCTGATGTTTATCGTTCGTCCTGATATGACGGACGAGGACTTGGACAAGCTGATTTCGACCCTCCAATCTTCTGTGCCCACGTCGGGCGGGACTGTGGTGAAGGTCGAGAAGATGGGCAAGCGCCGTCTGGCCTACACCGTTCGCCGCTTTCACGACGGGATTTACGTCCTGATGGTGGTAGAGGGCGGCGGCCCGGTCATTCACGAACTGGAGCGCCGGTTGCGCGTGACTGAACCCGTGATCAAGTTCCTCACCGTGCGCATTGATGAGGAACAGAAGCGGCTGGCCAAGATCAAGGCCCTCCGCGACGCGCGCAAGAAGGTCAGCGCACAGCCTGCGGCGGCTGCGGAGACAGCATCCACGCCTGCGGCGGAAGCGCCAGCAACGGCGTAAGGGGCGTGGTCAGTGGCCCGGTGGTTAGTGGCCAGTGGCCCAGATTCGCGTTGCGGGCATCAGGTTTTACTGGCCACTGACAGCTGGTCACTGGCCACTCATTTCGAAGGAGAATTATGGCAGACGAGACAAAAGCACCAGAGCAAGCGGCCGCGGCCACGAGCGAGAGGCCGCGACCAGAAGGACGTGCAGCTTCGGATAGATCAGGCGGAGATCGTCCCGGCGGCGATCGTCCGCGGTTCGGCGGCGGACGTGGGCCCGGCGGGCCTCCGCGCGAAGGCGGGCGCAAGTTTTTCCGGCGCAAGAAAGTCTGCAAATTCTGCGTCGAGCGCATCGAAGACATCAACTACAAGGACTACCGCCTGCTCGGCCAGTTCGTGGCCGAAAGCGGCAAGATCGTGCCGCGGCGCCTGACGGGCGTGTGTGCCCCGCATCAGCACCGGCTGTCGTCGGCCATCAAGCAGGCACGCAACATTGCGCTGCTGCCGTTTGCAGGGCGGGCAAGCTAGGACCTGCCCTTGCCCTGTCATTCCGAGCGTAGCGAGGAATCTGCTTCTTGCTGGCGGTGAGGAACAGCAGATTCCTCACTTCGTTCGGAATGACAAAGATATTCGAGATTGCAAGAAACTGGAGCCACCATGGAAGTCATTCTGAAAGAAGACGTAGCGAAGCTCGGTTCACGCGGTGACGTGGTGAAGGTCGCCGAAGGATACGGGCGCAATTTTCTCTTGCCCCGCAAGCTGGCCATCGAGGCCAACGCGGGCAATAAGGCAGTCATCGCGCAGATGAAGGCCGCGGCCGTGCGCCGCTCGGCCAAAGAGAAGGCGCAGGCCGAGGAACTGGCCAAGCAATTCGAAGGCGTGTCGGTCTCGTTCACACGTAAATCAGGTGAGCACGATCAGTTGTTTGGATCGGTCACGTCGAGCGATGTCGCCGAGGGACTCGAAAAGAAGGGATTCAACGTCGATCGCCGCAAGATCCAGCTGCACGAACCGCTGAAGACTCTGGGCGAGTTCACGGTTCCGGTGAAGCTGCACAAGGACGTGACCGCGCATCTGAAGGTGGTTATCGAGAAGGAAGCGGCGGAGGCGTAGGAATTCGAAGCTTTCGGCCGAAACACAGTTCGGGCTGCACTTCCCTAGTATTGTCATTCTGAGGAAGCGAAGGATCCCTATAGCTGGAAGGTTGCATCGGGCGAGACGGGCGAGGTAGAGTTCCTTCGACTCCGCATGCCATTTGCGGTGCGAATGTCATGACTCCGCTCAGGATGACAAATGGCCGCTTCAAACGCACGAAAACCGAGGCACTTTCGCTGCCAAACCCTGCTTTCTGCACTCTCCCGCTGTGTTCTGTTTCACCCTAAATCTCGGCCCCACAATCACCTAGGCCCCGCAAAAAATCCCGGACCCGCCTATAATTTCTGCTTACGGTTCTCGGAGCTCGCCGTCTATCTCTGTGCAAGCCCGGATATGGCAAGGCTTTATCAGTTAAAACAAGCGGGCGCGTAGAGGACACGAAGCGAAAATGCCGGCCGATGCATGGGCAGTATCACTTGCGATTGGCGAACGGGCCCACTCCAAGGCAAAGAGTGAGAGAGTCGAGAGTAACCAGGACCCCGCGCGGGGCCGCATGGCTGGGTTAGATCGACAAACTCAAGACCGCCGCATCGATGACACGATGCTGATCCGCGAGGCGCAGCGAGGCAACGCTGCCGCCTTCGAGGAACTGGTCCGTCATTACGATCAGGCGGTATTGCGGCTCGCACTCCACCTTACCGGCAGTGAGCACGACGCCCAGGACGTCTACCAGGACGCGTTCCTGAAGGCGTACAAGAACATCGGCAATTTCCGCTTCGAGTGCTCCTTCTACACGTGGATCTACCGGATCGTGACCAATTTATGCCTCGATCACTTGCGCAAGAAGAACGTGCGCAAGGAGGACGCGCCGGTCGCGAAAGACGCCGATGGCGGCGAGTACGATCTGCTCGATCAGGTGGCTGATGGACGGGCCGGGGCCAATCCGGAGCGGGATCTGATGCGGCGCCAGCTGGGCGCGCGGATTTCAGGGGCGCTCGAGAAGTTGACCCCGCGCGAGCGCATGGTGTTTGAGTTGAAGCATTACCACGGATTGAAGCTCCGGACCGTGGGCGAGATTTTGCATACCACGGAAGAGACCGCCAAGAATACGCTCTTCCGCGCCACGCAGAAATTGCGCGGGGCGCTGGCGGACATGAGATAGGGCATGGACCGTGTAGCTGCACGTGAGATCCCTCGCCTCGCTGGTTAAAACGCGAGGCTTCGGGATGACGCCACGGAAAGGGAAACGGATATGAAGTGCGAATGGGTCAGAGAAAATATCGTGCTCCACGTTTACGGCGAACTGGCCGATGACGCCCGCCACGAACTGGAGCAGCATGTAGCCCGCTGCGCCGACTGCGCCGCCGAACTGAAAGCCGAGCAGGATTTCCACGCACTGCTGGAGCAGGATCGCGCGACGAATCCATTGATGAACGACCCGTCGCCGAATCTGCTGGCCGCTTCACGCATGCGGCTGCAGGAAGCGCTGGAGACGGCCAAGCAAGGCAGCTTCTTCAGCCGGCTGGCGTTCGATCCGGGAAATTGGCTAAGGCAAATCCGATTCTCGCCCGCCCTCGCTTCGGTGATTCTGATTCTCGGTTTTGCCGGCGGAGTGGGGACCACTTACAAGCTCTACTCGCACGGGCCGCAACCCGCAGGACCTGCCCCAGCCGCGGCGGTCAACGATGCTTCCATCACCGGTATTGATTCGGTCACGCAGGAGCCGGGGAGCAACCAGGTCACAATCAAGTACAACACCACTTCGACGCAGGAACTTCAGGGATCGCTAAACGACCAGCGGATTCAGCAACTGCTGCTGTACGCGGCGCGCAACAACTACAACTCCGGCGTGCGCATGGATTCCGTTGGACTGATGACGCAGAATCCCAACGACACGCACTTCCGCGACGCTCTGATTTACGCGCTGCAGTATGACTCGAATCCGGGCGTACGCTTCAAGGCGCTGGATGCGCTCGGTCCCTATGTCAAGCAGGACACGCGCGTGCGCGATGCTATGCTGCGGGCGCTGGTGAATGATACGAATCCCGGAGTGCGCACCGAGGCGTTGCGCATGCTCGAGCCGGTGAAGGCCGATGGCAGCGTGCGCGGCGTTCTGATGACGCTGGCCGCGAAGGATTCGAGCACATACATCAAATCGCAAGCGCGGACGATGCTGGCCCAGTTGCCGGAGATTGATTAAGGAAAAAAAGATATTCCAGCGCGGCTCGAACAGGAAAGGAAATGAGGTAGAGATTTGAAACGTTGTATCAAAATCGTTGGGCTGGCCGCAGTGCCGGCCCTGCTTGTGCCGCTGGCCCTTATTTCTGTGGGTCAGGCGCAGGAAGCACATGTCTCTCGCAAAGACCACGACTGGGGCCAGGAAATCACTGGTTCGCTGGCTGGGGTCAAGAACCTGAGAGTCAAAGTCGACATGGGTTCGTTGATCGTTCGCGGCGGACAACAGCAGGGCATCGATTTTTCAGCTCATATCCGTTATGCAAATTCTTCCGAGCAGGAAGCGCGCCGTCAGTTCGAAAATTACAAAGTGAGCGCTTACGTGAAGGGTGATACCGGGTGGATTGAGGCGGAATGGCAAACGGGACACCAGCCGCGCCGTTGCTCTTCTGAATTTTCCATCCGTGTACCTCGTGAAATGGCATTAGTAAAGCTCGAAACGGACGGGGGCGAAGTCGACGCCACGGGCGTGAGCGGGCGCGTGGAGGCCGAGAGCGGCGGCGGAGGCATTCACCTCGATGACATTGGCGGCGGCGTCAATGCCGAAACCGGCGGCGGATCGATTGACCTGGGCACGGTGAGCGGCGATATCGGCTTGCACACCGGCGGCGGCTCCATCGAAGTCCACCAAGCCAACGGCAAGGTTGTCGCCGAAACCGGCGGCGGCAGCGTGGAAATCCAGAACGGCGCCCAGGGCGCGATTATCGAAACCGGCGGCGGCAGCATTCAGGTTCGCCGCTGCAACGGAAAGGTGAAGGCCTCCACAGGCGGCGGCAGTGTGGATCTGGGCGACATCGGCGGTCCGGCCGAGATCGATACGGGCGGCGGCACCATCCGCCTCTCGTCGGCCAAGGGACATGTTCACGCCGAAACCGGCGGGGGTGGTATTGAGCTCTACGGTGTTCCTTCGGCTCAGGCCGAAACCGGCGCCGGCGGAATCGTTGTGAAGCTGGTGAGCACCGGCGGAGAACGCCACGACTCGATGCTGGAAACTTCAGCGGGCGACATTACCGTGTACATCGCGTCGGACGTCGCGCTCAGCGTGCGTGCCAGCGTCGATCTGGCGAACGGACACCGCATCACCTCCGACTTTCCCGATATTCACGTCCACAGCGAAGGCGGAGACTATGGACCCAAGACCTACACTGCCGAGGGCAAGCTGAACGGCGGCGGCCCCATGTTGAAGGTGCGCACCACAACCGGTGATATCAACTTCCGGCGCGCCAACCGGTGAAAGACTGGCCGCTGATTCGTTGATCCGTGACCAGAGTGAGGAGATGGCCATGCGCAGATACGTTGTGACCAGCCTTGCGTTGATCCCGTTCCTGATGACGTTTTCCGACGCCGCTCAGCCACGGTCTGTCGATCCGTCGGAACACACCATGGTCTTCTCCAGCGAAGACAGCGGCACAAGCTCGTATCTCGGCGTGGACATTGCCGACGTGACCGGCGAACGCGTGGGCCCGCTTAAGCTCAAGGAAGAGAAAGGCGTTGAGATCACGATGGTCGACCAGGATGCCCCGGCCGGCAAGGCGGGCATTAAGGAGCACGACGTTATTTTGACTATGAACGGGACACAGGTGGACAGTGCGGCCCAGCTGCGCCGGATGATCCACGAAACTCCGCCTGGCCGCGTGGTGACCCTCGGCCTCAGCCGCGATGGTCAGCCGATGACGGTAAAGGTGCAGCTTGGCGACAAGGGCAAGGAATATGCGTACTCGCCGAAGGCCAAGGATTATCACTTCGAGATGCCACCTATTCCGCCGATTCCGCCGATGCCGGAGATCGACATTCCCGCGTTCAACATGGTGGTGGTGACCTCCTCGCCGCGTAGCGGGTTGACGGTCGAGAACATTACACCGCAGTTGGGAGAGTTTTTCGGGGTAAAGAACGGGAATGGTGTTCTGGTGCGCGCCGTAGCCAAGGGTAGTCGCGCCGAAAAAGCAGGATTCCGCGCCGGGGATGTGATCGTCAAGATCAACGACCAGACCATCCACGATACAAGCGATTTCACTCACGCCGTGCGCTCGCGCAATGGCGATTCGGTGAATGTGGGCCTGGTGCGGGACAAGAAGGAGCAAACCATCGCCCTGCCCATGCCGGAGCGCAAGGATTCCGGTGAACTGTTCGATGAAGAGAGCTTGGAATATCCGCTGCTGGGGGACGCGACTCCGGCTGAGCTGCGCCAAGTACAAGAGGAAGTACGGCGGGAAGTGGCCGGTCTGGGGCCCGAAATAGAGCTGGCTACGGACGACGCGCGGAAGGATGTGGAGGAAATTCGCAAATCCGTCTGCGAGCGTTCCAAGGAAGCCCGTAGCGAAGCAGAAGAACAGCGGCGGGAGGCGCGCCAGGAAGCGGAAGAGCAGCGTCGCGAGGCTCGGCAGCAGGCAGAAGAGCAACGCCGCGACGCGGAGAAGCAGCGCAGAGAAGCTGAACAGGAGCGCCAGGAAGCCCGACGAGAGGCTGAGGAGCAGCAGAAAGAAGCCCGCCGCCAAGCTGACGAACAGCGCCGGGAGGCAGACGAACAGCGGCGAGAAGCACGCCAGAACGCCGAAGAGCAAAGGCGGGAACTCAGGGAGCAGGAACGGGAACTCCGCGAGCAGATGAAGCAGATGGAACAGCAACTGCAGAAAAACTATTTGGACATTTAACGTTTAGCGGCCGCAGGACGCCGCTTGCGACCTCGTATTGAGGCAGACCCGGTTGCGCCCTAATTGCTTGGCGGCATAGAGTGCGTTGTCCGCGGCGCGCACCAGTTGGTCGCGGGTAGTGCCGTGTTCGGGGAAAGCGGCCACTCCTACGCTGATGGTTACGGTCTGGGGCACTCCCGGGAATTCCCATTCTTCCACCAGCTTCCGCAGTTTTTCGGCCACGCCGAGCGCGTGCTCGGCGTGAGTCTGCGTCAAAAGGATGCCGAATTCCTCGCCTCCGTAACGGCAAACCACGTCAATCTTGCGCAGGTTCAGGTGAAACAGGGATGACACCTGCCGCAGCACTTCATCGCCCAGAAGGTGGCCAAACTCGTCGTTCAAACGCTTGAACTGGTCAATGTCGACCATGACCACGGCCATACCGGTCTCGGTGCGCCGCGCGCGCTCGATTTCCTCCAGAATGCGCAGCTCAAAGAAGCGCCGGTTGAAGATCCCCGTTAGCCCATCCAGATAGGAGAGCTGGCGGATTCTCTCCACATAATGGGCATTCTGGATGGAATTGGCGCAGATGTCGGCCACGGCTTCCAGCGGCTTCAGATCGCTATCGTGAAACGAGTTCTTGTGCGCGCTGTGCAGCGTCAGCACTCCGAGCATCTGCCCAAACGCGATTAAGGGAATGCTCATGCGCGAGGCGGCCTCGACAAAGAGCCGTGAGGATGCCTGAGCCGAGCTCAGATCCTTTTCAATGAGCGACTCGCCGGCAAGAACGCGCGACCATGGCTCGGCATCAGTGGCAAGTCGTCCACCGGCAGGCACGCACGGTGTCAAGGAGCCCGCGTGTGCCCGCAACACCAACTCGCCTTCCTCGCGAAGCAACAACGATACGTGCGAAACGGCAAAGGTCCGCTGAATCGTCGAGCAGGTTCGCGCCAGCAGGTCCTCCAGGTCGGTGACGGCCGTGCTCTGCTGGGCGATGGCGTTGATCGCTTCCAGTTGCCGCGCCCGCTCCTGTTCGAGCGAGTACAGACGCGCATTCTGGATGGCGATCGAGGCTTGGGTCGAAAACAGAGTCAGAAGGTCAATAGTTTCGTTGTCGAAGTAATCGAGCTGGTCGCTCTGGCAGTCGAGCACACCTACGACCTCGTCGCGCACCATCAGTGGGATCGCCAGCTCCGATCGTGTCGACTGCGCAGCGCAGACATAGCGCGAATCGCGGCTCACATCCGGCACATAAACCGGCTGCTTCTTTGCAACCGAGGCACCCGAGATCCCCTCGTGCGCTCCCAGACAGATCCTGTCGTGGCCCGGGTCCCAGCCGATCTGCGAACGGACACACAATTGCTGCGCCTCCCGGTCGAGCAGCAGGACGGCCACATTGTGCAAATGAAAAAAGTCGCGCGCGATGCCCAGGATTCTCTGCAACACCTCGTCAAGGTCGAAGGTGGAGAGCACGGCCTGGCCCGCGTCGTACAAAACCGCGATTTTCGGCATTTCAGCCGATTGTACGATTGCCGCCAGCGGTTACCGAGGTTTCTAAAGTAACCGTGTGGACCCCAGGGCACCGGGTCAATGAGTGTAATGGCGATGTTTCGCCAATTAAAAAGGATCGTGCGTTTCGGTTTCCCAGTAGAAGGAGAACTCTTCAGACCACTCATGACCGCATTGCACGGCAATGGTGTGTTTCCCCTGAGTCAGCAATGCAGTGCGCGTGCTGCGTAGGAGCGCACCGAACTTTGGGCCGGGGTAAAACGGGCGCTGGGATTGCCTGAGGGCTACGATTCCGCGCCAGACCTCTCCCGGTGGTATGTCAGTTCTGAGACCCGGAAGACCATGAACCTCATCGGGCAGAACCTCGCTGTCGATACGCAGTGAACTGGCCCACATGACGTGGGCTGAGGAGACAGTCCCTCCGGTTGTGTTGCGGCACTCTACGAAGAACGCTGGTCCATCATCAATCCGGTCGAAGAACGGTGAGATTCGTGGTTTGGATGAATCTTGCGCTACGACGCTGATGCTGAGAAGCAACAGCAGTGATACGGTGGCTCGTTTCACGTTTCCCTCTTCGTATGCTCTCGCTGCGAGTGATGGCGATGTTACGTCAATTGGCGCTTCATGAGCGTGACCACCCCCGCTGGGGTGCTTCGGGAGGCGACCCATACACCACCTTCTGGGCGGATGGGATTACTTCTGCGTTAGCAAGAAGTAATCTGCTAACGCCGTCAAAAGCCAAATGAAGATTCCCGTGCACCGCATCAATTGTGAGTACCAAGGCTTCAGGAATAGATTGGAACCGTATGTCGTATGCGCCCGCCTGACCACTGCGCTTGTTCGAAAGATCAAGAGCCAGCCCCCGTAACCCAAGAATAGGCTGACTGCCGCATACCACGCGACTTGGAACACCGGCATACCTTCTAAAAAGACATAGCGCAACGTTGCGGGTAGACGATTCATTTGGGTTGCGGACACCTATTATCCCCCAGTGGGTCAAATGACGTAAGCAGGCGATTACACTCACGGGCGGGAGTGGCCACGTCGCCTATCGCCACTTTCTGGCTGTCCGGATCAGGCCATAGGCCACCAGGCAGAACCAGAAATCCACCAAAGTGCCGAGGTCGGTATGGAAGCGATGATGCCGGGCCGCAGCTGGCAGGGAAGGCACCAGCAAGAAGTACACGACATTCCCGAGCACGATCGCCAGCAACGCTTCAACCAGATTCACCACCACGGATTGTTTAGACACCGCGCTGCCTCACTCCGATCATTGCTGTTACCATTTCAAGTCTGGGTGCCCCAATTCTGACCGGTTTTGCCAGAAGTGGGGACGTTCACTCCGCATGCTCGAACTCTCCACGCCCGTGCAATACGTGAAAGGAGTCGGCCCGCGAATCGCCGAGATTCTGGCGGGCAAGGGCATTCACACCGTCGCCGACCTGCTTCATTATCTGCCTTTCCGCTATGAAGACCGGCTGAATCCCCGCGGCATCGGCGAATTACGTCCGGGCGAAATGGCCACAGTGATCGCCGAAGTGCGCAATTCCGGGCTGTTCCGTACGCGCCGCATGCCCATTTTCCAGCTTACCGTGGGCCAGGGCCGCGCCCGCCTGCGCTGCCTGTTTTTCAACGCCACATACCTGCAGGATAAATTTAAACCCGGCCAGTTGATCGCGCTCTACGGCAAGGTGGAAGAGGATCAGCGCAACCGCGAGCTGCAGATCATCCAGCCGCAGTATGAAGTTCTGGGCGAGGCCGGCGGGGACGCCGACGGCAGCGAAAACGGCGCTGGGCCGGGGATGCAAGCCGCCGAGAAAAAAGCTGCCGAGTCGCTCGAGATCGGCCGCATCGTGCCGATCTACGAATCCGCCGGGCAGGGACGCCTGACGCCGCGCTGGTTTCGCCGCGTCATTCGCACCGCGCTCGACAGCCTGACCCCTAAACTCCCCGACCCGATCCCGCCTGTAGTGCGCAGCCGTCTGGGTCTTATCTCGCCCCGCGCGGCATTGTGGAACGTGCACTGGCCTGAACCGGGCGAGAGCCTGCGCGATCTGCAGTCCTCGCGCACGCCGGCGCACATCCGTCTCATTTTCGACGAATTGTTTTTCGTCGAGCTGGGCCTGGAGCTGAAGCGCCGCCAGCAGAAGGCGGAAACCGGCATCGCTTTTCAACTGGACGATCGAGTGCGGGCAGCGATCAAGAAGATTCTGCCTTTTCATCCTACGGCGGCGCAGAAGCGGGTGCTGAAAGAAATCGCCGGAGACATGGAAAAGCCTTATCCCATGCGGCGATTGCTGCAGGGCGATGTCGGCTCGGGCAAGACCATCGTCGGCTTCGAGGCGGCCATCATCGCCATCGAAAACGGCTGCCAGGCCGCGCTGATGGCGCCCACCGAGATTCTCGCCCAGCAGCACTACTTCTCCG
>JASHNU010000091.1 GCA_030041475.1 Candidatus Sulfotelmatobacter sp. | reverse complement strand
CAATGGCGTGCCGGAAAACCTGATGGCGAAAATGCGTCCCTTATGACCGAGGGATTTATAAGGACCGGTGCGTACGTATCATCATCAAGTGCCCGGAGAACATTCTCCACCTAAAGGCCGGATACATTTACGCGGACTGTCGTTCGTCAACTTTAAACCTCTTGCAGTCCGGCGGCGGACCATACATTTCGCCAACTCACATTTTGCAGGCTATAGTTCGCTTCGCGGCGGAGATGTTCCCTGCGCTCGGGCAACTAACATCCCGGCTTTGTGGCTCTAACAATCCGGCCTTATATAATTGTCTGGTCCCAGCGGAGGTCTCCATGGACAGGTTACGGGCCTATTTCCTCATTGTCGTGCCTCTTCTCAGCTTTCTGGGAACTGCTGGTTGTGGCAGCAGCAGCAGCCGTCAACTGCAGTCCGTCGCAATCAACAACGCAGGCAATACCGCTCAACTCCAGTTGACGGCCACGGGAACGTTTAATCAGTCACCGGCGACCGTAACGCCGTTGCCTGTAGATTGGTTTATTATGCCGCCCGGGCTCGCGCCATTGCCCGCACCGCCTGAAGATTACGTGTTGAGCAGCCAGCCCTATGCGACCGCATGTGCGACAGGCTTTACGGCTATCGCACTGGCGCCGACAAACCCCAAGGCACCCAGCACCGGGCCACTATCTGCGCAGGTTTTCGAGGATTTGGTAGTCACACGCACGACCTCCGAGGAGGGCGGGTTCATTGTGGCGACCCAATCCATATCTTGCCCCTAGAGGCAACTGGCGTGGCTGCAATCTGGATTCTCCACAGCGAAGGACTTCCTGCGCTTACCGCACATCTTGGGCAGCGAGTGTGGAGGAGAAATTCTCAATTGTTGCTAACAGGCCATTTCGCTCATTGACCGAATGATGAGTGCTATGGGGATTTTGCGACAGTTAGACCAGCTCGATTCGGGGAAACTGCTCCGTCATACTCTTGCCGTGGATAAGCTAAACAGACTCCGATTTTGGTTCTGGGTTCTTATCGTAGCAGCAGCGTTGGTGTGGCCGTTCGTGGGTCCATATCGGCATCATCGCCTGGGAATCAGTCACTATACTTCTATGCTGGTGGGCCGGTGTTCCGTTGCTGAAATCGTATCGTGCGGACGGGGTGCAATTCGCCGCTGCGCTGAACGTCGCCGTGATTGCGCTGACGACGAGCCTGCTGATGTGGTTGGGTGGCATTCCTCGATGTCGGGGGCGGATGGTTTCTGATGTGGCAGTCGAAAATATGGAATGGGCAGGAAGAGGCATTCCGAATGTTTACCATTGTCGGCGTGGTGTTTTTGATCGTGGTGCAACGCGAGCCAACTCCCGATTAGTCGCCAATCCAGAAACTGAGAGCGCCGGTCAATTGGCGTAACATCCTCATTACACTCAAAACCCCTTCCGGGACCTCTCTGGCGGTGTCAATGAGTGTAATCGCCTGGTTTCGCTGACTTTCGGCTTGCCCGTGACTCGGGAGAAACTGGGACAAGTTGCCGCAATAGCACGGAACAATCGTGCGCGGCGGTGGGTCCAACACCTATACCATTACCGTGACCGCAACCGCGCTCACAGCCAACATCAGCCAGACGATCGGAACACTCAAAGTCACTGTCACATAGTAATGGTGTCGGTTCGTAGCGGATTGATCAGCCCTCCGTTCGAAAAACCCCTTCGATACTGATCTTGCGGACTCAAATCCTGCTCTTGCAGGGCTTCGAAAAACAGACGATTTGCGATGACGGGTCTGGATCGGATCGTCAGCCTAGGAAAGAACTAGCCCTCTGGCTGGACTCTCATATTGGGCACAAAAGACGAGGTCGAAAAATGCACTGTTACCGTCAGATCTTTTCACTGCGCCCCGCCCAGTACGGTTCGCGGAGAATGCGCTTGAGGGTTTTCCCCGCGGCGCTACGCGGGAAATCCTCGAGAATATTTACCGAGCAGACGCGCTGATTCTTGGCGTCGACGCGATTGTTGATCCACTCGCAAAGTTCTTCGGCAGCAATTGTTTCTCCTGGCCTAAGAATGATCGCTGCCAGCGGTGTCTCGCCCCATTTCTCGCTCGGGATACCAAAGACTGCGGCTTCGCGCACCGCCGGGTGCTGCACGATGATTTCCTCGATGTCTTTGGGGAACACGTTCACCCCGCCGCTGATCATCATGTCTTTCTTGCGGTCTACCAGGTACAGGAATCCGTCTTCATCGGCGTATCCCAGATCGCCAGTGTGCAGCCAGCCGTTCACGATAGCCTGCGCCGTTAGATCGGGACGCTTGTAATAACCGGGCATCAAAGCCGGGCCGCGTCCAACGATTTCTCCAATCTCGCCGGGCGGCAAATCTTCGCCTTTATCGTTGACGATGCGCATGTCAAAAAAGGGCTGCGGCAGGCCAACAGAGTTTGCCTTCGTCGCATATCGCGTTTTGTCGAGAACCGTGAGAAAACCTTCGGTCAGTCCATAGAGCTCATAGAACCGGCCGGGCAAAGCGCGATTGAGTTTCTCCTTGTGCTCCAGGTGCAAAGGCGCCCCCACTGTGCCGATCATTTCCAGAGACTTGAGCGCTTCAGGCGAGAAATGGGGCGACGCCAGCAGCGCCGTGATCTGCGACGGAACCATCATGGTGTGGGTTACGCGCTCCCGCTTCACCGTTTCTACAAATGCGCGGGGATCGAAGCTTTTGTGCAAAATGTACGTACAACCCAGATACATGGAGGGCATCAGCGTCAGGAAGGCGCCGTTGAACACGATCGACCCCGAGTGCAGCACCACGCTCTCCGGCGTCATGCGCCAGGTCGATGCGAATAAGAAGCAATAAACCGCCCTGATGTAATGCGTGTGCACGATGCCTTTAGGCATCCCGGTTGTGCCGCTGCTGTAGATGATGTTGTAAAGGTCGTCATCGCCAATTTCAGTGGGAGGAGGCTCGCCGTCGCTCGCCTGCGCGGCTAGTGTGTCGTAGTTTTGGAAGCCTGAAGCCTGCGAAGCGCCAGCAACAATAATGTGGTCGTCCTTTACGGCGCGGATTTCGTCTCTGATTGCCGCCAGTTCGTGCGCAAACTCAGCATTGGTGATGATTGTCTCTGTGTCGGAATCGCGAATCAACGACGCGAGCGCCCGCCCGCGCAGAAGCGGGCTGAGCGGCACGACCACAGCGCCAGTCTTGGCAACGGCCCAGTAAGCGTCGAGGAGATTCAAGCTGTTGGGCAGAATCGTCGCGATCTTGTCCCCTTTCCTCACGCCCAGACCGTAAAGCGCATTGGCCAGCCGGTTGACGCGCGCATTGAATTCGCGAAAGGTCAGTCGGTAATTTTCGAAGACGATGGCAGTGTGATCCGCCCGATCGCGAGCGTGCCGTGGAAGTAGAGAACCGATGTTCATTGCTTCGCCTCACCTGCCGCGTTGAAAAAGCGCCAGATTTCTGCGCTGGCGTTAGGGCCCTTCGCGTCGCCGTACTTGTGGGTCTTCGGCGAACCGGACCAGGCGTGGCCCATCCCGTGAACCAGCCAGTTTTCCATCAAAAGTCGGCCAGCCTGATCCGTGTAAATGTGTTTCTCGTACGCATGACCGGCCGGCACCTGGTCGACTACGACTTTCTCGGATAAAGCAAATCCGCTGTCTCCGTGCTCTGCGGCGAGACAGGCATTAGTTGCAGTCCATTGCGCAATGATCTGTTGTGCGTTTACCGGGTGTACGCGGTCATCGGCCGAGCCGTGAAAAACGATGATGGGCATGCGCCGTCGCGCTTTGCGCGCCAGCCCAGGCTTCATCGCCTCGAACGCCACTCGCCCTTGCTCGGCTGGATCCGGTCCACCCTGCTTCATCACGGCGAGACCGCTGGCAACGCTGGTCGCGGACTTGAACTCTCCACCGGCACTTACAGCAATGCCGGCAAAAAGATCCGGGTACGTCGCGCCCAAAATCACGGCCATCGCACCACCTGCCGAAACGCCAGCCACATAAACTCGGTCGGAATCCACCGCATGACTCGAGCCAACCTGCTGCAGGATCGCCGCGAGAATTGAGGGCTCGCCGGCATCGCGCGCCTGATGCTTCGGATCAAACCAGTTCCAGCACTTCAGCATGTTGGCGAGGAAGGATTGCTCGGGGTAAACAACCAGGAAGTGGCTTTCTTCCGCGACTTCATTCATTCCCGATATCTCGGCCATATCTTCCGCGTTATGGGTGCAGCCGTGAAGCAACATCAGGAGTGGTGCGGCCTTCCCTTCCTCTAAAGTCGCCGGGACCCAAAGCTTGTAATTGCGCGAACCGCCTGGCGCCTGAGCGCTTCCGGCAATCCATCCTTTCTTGGGCATCAGTTTAGGCACCCTCCGAAATCGTGGCCGACGGTGCTCTACGCCGTCCTAGACAAATGAAGCCGACACGCCAGTTCGTAGATGAGGCCTGCGGTTTTGGCCGCAGCACTTTCTCCCAATGCGATGGTGTAGTGGGTCGTGCCGGCAAACTTGTAGTCTTCAATGTGGGGCACCCAGGTGCGGATTTCGTCCGCGAGCGCATCCGGAAAGAGTGGCGGCTGATCCGGCGTGAAGCCGCGCTCGGCACGCAGCAGAAGCGTAGGGACGCGAATGGATTTCAGCCGCTCGATGATCGCCTCACGCTGAACCACTTCGCCCAAATCCGCACGCACCGCAGCTTCCGAGGCTTTCGGTTGCACGGGTGACTCGCCGCCCACTTCATAGTCGAGGAAGGCTTCGACCCATCGATTCCAGTCTGCCGGAGGGAAGTGCGGCCGAGTCTTCCAAAAGCGCCGATACTCCTCGCGCGAAGGGTAGGTTCGCCGCAGTTGCG
>JASHNU010000090.1 GCA_030041475.1 Candidatus Sulfotelmatobacter sp. | reverse complement strand
GCTTCCGAGAACGACACCGTCTTCGCCTTCGACGCCGACAGCGGAGCCACGATCTGGAACACCTCGGTGCTCGGATCGGGCGAAACGGCTTCCGACGACCGCGGCTGCGGCCAGGTCACTCCTCAGATCGGCGTGACTTCCACTCCGGTGATCGACCGTTCCATGGGGCCGAACGGCGCCGTGTACGTGGTAGCGATGTCGAAGAACGGAAGCAACACGTACTACCAGCGGCTGCACGCGCTGGATCTGGCGCTGGGCACAGAACTCTTCGGCGGGCCGGTGACGATTCAGGCGACTTATCCCGGAACTGGCGACAACAGCAACGGCACGGATGTGATCTTCGACCCTGCTCAGTACAAGGAGCGCGCGGCGCTGCTGTTGCTGAACGGCGTCATCTACACCGGCTGGGCTTCGCATTGCGACGATCGCCCGTACACGGGATGGATCATCGGCTACAGCGAATCTACGCTGGCGCAAACCGCGGTTTTGAATGTGACGCCCAACGGCAACGAAGGCGCAATCTGGATGGCCGGGGCAGGGTTGGCCGCGGATAGCTCCGGCAACATGTATTTCCTTGACGCTAACGGCGTATTTGACACCACGCTGACCAGCAGCGGATTCCCGAATGAGGGCGACTACGGCAACGCATTCATGAAGCTCTCCACTTCCGGGGGCACGCTGGCCGTCGCCGATTATTTTGAAATGAATAACGGCGTGTCCGAAAGCGACAGTGACACCGATCTTGGCTCCGGCGGCGCCATGGTGCTCCCCGATCTCACCAACGGATCGGGGCAGACCGTGCACCTGGCGGTCGGCGCCGGCAAGGACGGCAATCTCTACGTCGTGAATCGCGACAACATGGGCAAGTTCAACGCGAACAACAATAACGCCATCTACCAGGAACTCGGCGGCGCGCTGCCCGGCGGCGTGTGGGCCATGCCAGCCTATTTCAATGGCGTGGTTTACTACGGCTCAGTCGGCAGTTCGATTCAGGCCTTCCCGATCACGAACGCGATGCTCGCGACCAGTTCGACGGCTCAGACCGCGACCAGCTTTGAATATCCTGGAGCGACGCCCAGCATCTCTGCCAACGGCACCAACAACGGAATCGTGTGGGCGGTCGAGAACAGCAGCCCGGCCATCTTGCACGCCTACGATGCCTCGACTCTGACCGAGTTGTACAACAGCAACCAGGCCTCCGGCGGCCGCGATCAGTTCGGCTCGGGCAACAAGTTCATCACTCCGATGATCGTGAACGGGAAAGTGTTCGTGGGCACTCCGAACGGTGTAGCGGTGTTCGGGCTCCTGCCGTAAGGCAGGTTCGTTAGAACAAACGCCCGACCACGCCTAAACGGACGGGCTAATTTCCGCGACGGTGATCGACCAGTCGCAGCTTCGTCATCCGCCGTCCCACCCGAAGGATTGCTATGTTACCAATCGCCATGTCCGCCAGGAAATTGTTCTCGCCAACGACTTTGCCGTCTATGTTAACGGCGCCGCTCTTGAGCCTTGAGGCGGCGTCACTATTCGAACTGGCGAGGCCCGCTTGTCGAATGAGCTTGTCAATTCGGATGATGGGGGTGTTGCGATCATCGGGGGTCCGCCGACCAATCGTGAAGACGGCACCGTGTTGTTTGCCATCGGGATCGACTTCAACATCGGCAAGCTCGATATCGATGCAACTCAGATCTTCCGGCACCTCATCCTTCTGAAACTGCTTTGCCCAATCCTCACCCGCTTTCGCCGCCGTTTCGGCCGAATGAAAATCCGTCACGATCCTTCGCGCCAGATCCTTCTTCGCCTGCATGGGATGCGACTCTCGCTTCATCTTTTCGATCTCGGCAACCTGAACGTCCGTCAGCAGCTCGTAGTAACGCCACATCATTTCATCGGAGATGCTCATGATCTTGCCGTACATCTCCAATGGCGCTTCATGAATCCCAATTGCATTACCCAGCGACTTCGACATTTTCTGCACGCCGTCGAGGCCTTCGAGAATCGACGTCGTCAGGACCACCTGCGACTCCTGCCCATACGCCCGCTGCAATTCGCGGCCGACCAGCAAATTAAATTTCTGATCCGTGCCACCCAGCTCGACATCAGCTTCGAGCGCGACCGAGTCGTAGCCCTGCACCAGCGGATACAGCAGTTCGTGCACCGAGATCGGCTTCTCCTCCTGAAAGCGCTTGTGGAAGTCCTCGCGCTCGAGCAGTTGCGAAACCGTGTACTTCGCCGCCAGCCGGATAAAATCATCAGTGCTCATCGGGCCAAACCAGCGGCGGTTAAAGTCGATCACGGTTTTCTTCGGATCGAGAATCTTGAACACCTGCGCCTTGTACGTCTCGGCATTCTGCTCGATCTGCTCGCGGCTCAAGGGCGGCCGCGTCACCGAGCGCCCGCTGGGATCGCCGATCATGCCCGTAAAGTCGCCGATCAGAAAAATCGCCGTGTGGCCGAGATCCTGAAAGTGTTTGAGCTTGCGCAGCACGACCGTGTGCCCGAGGTGGAGGTCGGGCGCCGTGGGGTCCATGCCCAGTTTCACGCGCAGCGGTTTGCCCGTGGCGCGCGACTTTTCGAGCTTGGCGCGCAGGTCGGCTTCGCGGATGATCTCCGCCGCACCCTTCTTCAGATAGGTGATTTGCTCGTCTACCGGTTTGAAGGCTGACATGAGAAAGGACATTATAAGGAACGCAGCGCGAAAGGCCGAATCTGGCCCGGATATGACAGAGCCACTGGCTTGTCTAAAGCGGGTGATCCGCGGCGTTCTTTGCCGCGAAGGATCTATGAATTTTCCGACATCAGTGGTGATGCGTGCACGTTGCACAGATCCTTCGCTCAGTATGACAAGGGATAGGCCGTCATGAACGTTCGCATCCGAAAGGCAGTTATGGCAGATATCCCTCGGCTGCGCGAAGTAATCGAGGCCTCTGTGCGCGGTCTGCAGGCGCGCGATTACACTCCGGCGCAGATCGAAGGCGCACTCACGAGCGTCTACGGCGTGGACAGCCACCTGATCGCGGACGGAACCTATTTTGCAGTAGAAGCGGACGAGCCCAGCGCGAACAAGTCAACGATCGTCGCCTGCGGTGGATGGAGCAAGCGCCGAACTCTATATGGCGGCGATCAGTTTGCCAGGCGCGAAGATTCGCTGCTGGATCCGGCGCATGATGCCGCCAAAATTCGCGCCTTCTTTGTTCATCCGGCCTGGGCGCGCCGGGGCATCGGAACCATGATTCTCGAAGCCTGCGAAGAGGCCGCCATAGCCTCCGGTTTCACGCGTCTCGAAATGGGAGCGACACTCAGCGGTGTGCCGTTTTATCGCGCGATGGGGTACGCGGAAGTCGAGAAACAATTGGCTCCGCTCGGCAACGGAGAAACGCTGCCCATCGTGAAAATGGCGAAAGAAATTTAACGAGCCGTCACAAGTCGTCGCCCAATGACGGTGAATCCTCGCGCCAGCACAACGTTGATCGCGTCGGTATATGCCACATGCTCCTGCTCGAGTATGCGTGCAGCCAGCGTATGCTCGTCATCGCTGTCAAGCACCGGCACGGCTTTCTGTACGATGATTGCGCCGTGGTCGAGTTCTTCGTCCACGAAGTGGACGGTGCAGCCGGAAACTTTCACGCCATAGGCGAACGCCTGCTCCTGCGCCTCCAGTCCTGGAAACGCCGGCAAGAGCGATGGATGTATGTTCAGAATGCGCTGCGGAAATTGCTGCACAAACCAGGGCGAGAGCAGACGCATGTATCCCGCCAGGCAGACCAGATCGACCTTGTGGTGCTTCAAAGCGGTAACCACTTCGCGGTCATGCTCCTCGCGGGCTTTGCCCTTCGAGGGAATCACCAGCGCATGCAATCCGCGCTGGCGGGCAGTCGCGATCCCCGGCGCGTCAGCCTTGTTGGAGATGACAACGGAGATGCGTGCGCCGGGAATGCGGCCAGCGTCAACGCTGTCTGCGATGGCCACGAAATTCGAGCCCCGCCCGGAGAGAAGAATGCCGAGAGAGTGCATGCTCAACTGTAGGTGACCTTGCGCTCACCCTTCACGATCCGGCCGATGGTGAAGGCTTTCTCGCCCACCCGCTCAAGCACGGTTTGCGCTTTCTTGAACTTCGAGGCCGGAACCACCAGCAGCATGCCCAGGCCCATATTGAAGGTGCGCAGCATCTCTTCCTGCGGAACGCTTCCCAACTGCTGCAGGTGTTCGAAGATGGGCGGCACGGTCCACGCTCCCCACTCGATGGCGGCCGCCGTGCCACGCGGCAGCACCCGCGGCAGATTTTCCGTGATGCCGCCTCCGGTGATGTGCGCCAGAGCGGCGACACACTGCGCGTCAATCAGTTTCTTCAAAACCGGCCAATAGCTCCTGTGCGTGCGCATGAGCTCATTGCCGACTTTATTCTTGATCTCATTGACGTACGTTTCCGGCGAGTAGTGCGCCACCTCAAACAGAAGCTTGCGCGCGAGCGAATATCCGTTCGTGTGCAGGCCGTTCGACGCCAACCCGAGAATGATGTCGCCGATCTGCACATCTTTGCCGGTGATAATGCGGTCGCGCTCCACCACGCCCACAATAAATCCAGCCAGGTCGTATTCGCCGTCGGGATAGAAGCCGGGCATCTCGGCAGTTTCACCGCCGATCAGCGCGCAGCCGTTGTGCTTGCAGGCGTCGGCGATGCCCTCGACAATCTGCTCCGCGACGGTCGGCTCCAACTTGCCCGTGGCCAGGTAATCCATAAAGAACAGCGGCGCCGCTCCCTGCACGGCAATGTCGTTGACGCAGTGGTTCACCAGATCGGCGCCCACGGTCGAGTGCAGCTTCATCTCGAATGCAACCTTCAGCTTCGTGCCCACGCCATCCACGCTCGACACCAGCAGCGGGTCGGTGTATTTCGTCTTGTCCACAGCAAAGACGCCGCCGAAACCGCCAATCTCGCTCAGTACGCCTTTCGTGAAAGTCTTGTGGGCAAGATACTTGATGCGCTGCTTGGTGCGGTTGGCGCGGCTGATGTCCACGCCCGCGTCGGCGTAGGTGACGGGAGTTGGGCTGGACGTGGGGGCCTTGGCCACGGATTTTCTTTCCTGTGTTGTTAGTCGTTTTGCGTGGGGACAGCGCCGGGCGAAGCGACGAACTTCCTAAGGCCGCTCATTGTAGCACGGTCACGCCGAGGTGCTAGAAGAAGAGGATCCCAACCCCGGTATTGCGAACAGTTTTTCGAATGTAGATTTCAGATGTTAGATTGCAGATTACAAAACCACCTGGCGCGCGCCCTTAAAATCTGAAATCTTCAATCTGCACTCGCAATCCGCAGAAGCGGCCCTGCAGACACTCCCGCCACGTCCGCAGGCGCACACGCCCGCTCGCCAACGCGCAGCCCGGGCTAACTGGGCCTGGTTAATGCGCGATGAAATCCGAGAAGAAGTAGGCGAGAACCCCAAACAGCGCCAGACCGCAAATGCCGTAAGCGGTCAGCACCCAGGCGCCGCGGCCTTCGTGATGTTTGGAGGAGGGGGACTGCTCAGGAGAAGAGACGACAGGGGCCCGATCTTCCATGCAAACCTCCAGCGGAAAGATCGTGGCGCAAGGTACGTTATGCGTCACGCCTGCCTCGCATCCTGGCGCGGCAGGACTAGCTGAGGTCGATTCTACCCCCATTCTGAACGCTAGTGAAGAAAAAAGTGATTTCAATCACCGGCTTAATGGCAGTCTTTTGTTGATGATGCGAGACCCCAGTCAATAATAACCAGCCGAAAGGCGGCTGCTGGATCGCCCGCATGTGCCCTCATCTTCGTCTCCTCGCATTTGCCAAGGACCGAGCTCAGCGTTCCGATGCGTGGGATAATACTGTATCGGGTTCCCTGTCCAACTTATGCAGAAGGCACTGATTTTCGTCCTCGTTTCCTGCGTCCTCGCGTGCGGCGCCGGCGCGCAACAGTCCAGCCCACAGCAGTCGGATTCAGGCCAAGCCAGTCCACAGCAGACGAACCGACAGCAACCCGGCCCGGAGACTAGCTCCACAGCGGCGAAAGCCGCGGCGAAGACGCCGGACTATTCCGCGGAGTCTTTTGTCATCGAGCGGCTCCACTCGCGTTACCGTTTCGAATCCGACGGCACCGGCAGCCGCGAGATCACGGCCCGCATTCGCGTGCAAAGCGAGGCGGGCGTGCAGCAGTGGGGACAGGTACAGATCGGCTACAACTCGGCCAACGAACGCGTCGAGATTCCCTACGTGCGCGTGCTCAAGACCGACGGCACCGTCGTCAAGGCCGGTGACGACGCCGTTCAAGACCTCACCGCTCCCGTCGAGCGCGAAGCCCCGGTGTATACCGACTACCGCCAGAAGCACATCACGGTGCCGGGATTGCGGCCGGGCGAAGTGCTTGAATACGACACCGTCACCGTCATCCACACTCCTTTGGCTCCGGGGGAATTTTGGACCGAGTACGAATTCGAAAAAAACAGCATCATCCTGGATGAAACCGTCGACGTCGATGTTCCCGCCGCCCGCGTCGTGAAGCTGAAGACGAAGCCGGGGATGGATCCGCAAATTACCGAGCAGAACGGTCGCCGCGTTTATCACTGGTCCGGCTCGCATCTCGTGCACGACGACGAAGCCAAAGCCAAGAACGAAAAGAAGCCGCACCACCCTGAAGACGACCGGCCCGATATCCAGTTGACCACGTTCGAAAACTGGGAACAGGTGGGGCGCTGGTATGCGAACCTGGAGAAGGACCGGCGTGTTCCCTCCCCGGAGGTTCGCACCAAAGCCGAGGAGTTGACCAAAGGCATCACCACCGACCTGGGGAAGACCGAAGCGCTGTACGATTTCGTTTCCAAGAATTTCCGCTACGTGAGCCTGTCGCTCGGCGTTGGGCGCTATCAGCCGCACGCCGCGGCGGATGTGCTTCACAACCAATATGGCGACTGCAAGGACAAGCACACGCTGCTGGAATCTCTGCTCGAAGCCGAAGGCCTGCGCGCGTCGTCGGTACTGATCAACTCGAGCCGGAAACTCGATCCTGACGTCCCTTCGCCTTCGCAGTTTGATCACGTCATCACGCTGCTGCCTCTCGAAAAGAATGGCGCGAAGGAAGAAGTCTGGATGGACACCACGGCCGAGGTCGCGCCCTTCCGCCTGCTTGCCTACACGTTGCGGAAGAAGCAGGCTCTGGTGATTCCGCCGGCCGAGCCGCCTTCGCCCACAGCACCGCATCTGGAAGAAACTCCGGCCGACACGCCCATGCCCGACACCGAAGACTCCGAGATCGACGGCAAGATCAACGAGATCGGCAAGCTGGAAGCGCACGTGCACTACCGGTTTCGCGGCGACGAAGAATTACTGTTGCGCTCCATCTTCCGCCGCGTTCCGCAAGCCAACTGGCAGCGCGTGGTGGAGAACGTCAATGCCGGTCTTGGTGGCGATATCACCAACCTCAAGATCAGCGACCCCGCAGCTACGCGCGAAGCCTTCACACTGTCCTACGACGTTTCCAAGGTAAACTTCATTGACTGGTCGAAAAAGAAAGCGGACATCGTACTTCCGCTCGTGCAGTTCACTCTGCCCGATGTGGATGCCGACACCAGTGACCCCGATCCCGAACCCTTGAAGCTCGGGCCGAAGGCGGAGTATTCCTACAACATCCGTCTGGAGCTGCCGGCCAGGTACACGGCGCGCAGTCCGCTGGCATTCTCCCTGAAGCGCGATTACGCCGAATACGAAGCGACCTACAAGCTCGACCGCAATATATTTACCGCTGGCCGCAAGCTGACGCTTCGTCAGGATGAGATCCCGGCGGCTCGCGCCACCGACTATGAGTCCTTCCGCCGCGCTGTCGGAGCCGATCTTGCGCAGTCGCTCTCGGTGGAGAGCACAGCGGCCGGCGCGCCTGTACCTCCAGCCGATATGAAAGCCGACGACTTGGTTGACAGCGCCCGCGCAGCCATGGAAAACGGCGACGTGCCGGTTGCGGTGGCCCTGCTCAAACGCGCCACCGAAGTCGATCCCAAGAACAAGTACGCCTGGAACAACCTGGGGCTCGCCTATTTCCAGATGCGCGACGACGTGAACGCCGTCGCCGCGTTTCAGAAGCAGCTCGAAGTCAACCCCTACGACGAGTATGCGTGGAACAATCTCGGCCGGGTTTACTGGAACGAGCGCAAGTACGACGAGGCAGTGAAGGCATTCAACAAGCAGCTGGAAAATAGTCCGCTGGACAAATTCGCCCACGCCAATCTCGGCGCCATGTACTCCGAGTGGCATAAGTACGATTTGGCCGCATCAGAATTGGAAAAGGCCGCTGCCCTCACTCCCGACAATGCCGAATTGCAGGTCAGTCTCGGCGATGCCTATCTCAACCTGGGGCAGGACGACAAGGCGCTGGCCACGTTCGATCACGCGGTCGAACTCAACGCTTCACCGCTGGTCTGGAACAACATCGCCTACCAGCTCTCGCTCAAGAATTCGCACCTCGATCGCGCGCAGCAGTATGCCGAGTCGGCGGTATCGGCGACGGCCGCGGCCCTGCGCAATCTCTCGCTCGATCGCCTCACGCGCCAGGAACTGCCCCTGACTCCTTCGCTGGTCGCCTATTGGGACACGTTGGGTTGGGTGCACTTCGCCGAAGGCCATCTCGACGAGGCCGAAAAATATGTCGCCGCCGCCTGGGGACTCGGCCACCACGCCGAAGTCGGCGATCACCTGGGGCAAATCTACGAGAAGCGCGGCGAAAAGGATCAAGCCATGCGCACCTACGCTCTGGCACTCGATGGGTTGCGCCCCATTCCTGAGACGCGCAAACGGCTGGCCTCGCTCGCAGGAGGCGACGCGAAAGCCGATGCCGCGGTCGCGCGCTACAAGGGAGAATTGCAACATCTCAGCACCGTGGACTTGGGCAAGGCCACGCAAACCGGCAGCGCCGATTTCTTCATTCTGCTGAGCCGCGGCACGGGATCGGCCGCGCAAGTGGATGCGGTGAAATTTGTCAGCGGCGACGAGAAACTGAAGTCCTTCACCGATGCCTTGCGCACGGCCGACTACCATCTGACATTTCCGGACGTCACACCGGTGAAGATTCTCCGCCGCGGAACGCTCTCCTGTTCCATGACCAGCGGCAAGTGCGAATTCGTGCTCACGCTGCCGGAAGATGTGCGAACGGTGGATTAGACTCGGCCTCGCGATTGAAGTGGACCAGTGGGGAGGTCTCCCGCTCGCCGATCGTCTCCGTTGATATCACACGCGATTAATGTGGCCACCAGCTCGTGTGCCGCAGAAACCCGTATTCATTCACCGGCCGGTCGTCCTCCATGGCGGGAGCGCTCCTATCCATCGAGATCGGAAGATCGAGGGGCACCTCGTTTTTCAGCACCGCTGCAAATTGCTGTTCGGCCGTGTGGAATGGTCCCCACTCCACCAGGTCCGCCACTGCGCTCGGCGGCAACCGGTGCGCCAAATCAGCCGCCGATCGCACGGGGATGGGCTGTTTGCTCGCCAGATAATGCACGCCCCAGTTATCGATTGAGACAAACGCGCGGACGTAAGGGAAGGAATCCTTCAGAGCGCGGGCCACGGCCGCGGTCGTCGTCCGGTCTCCGCCGGGGTACCACTGTGCCAGGATGCCGTCAGGCCGCAGGCGTTTCTTGGCGGCTGAGTAAAACTCGCGCGAGTACAGCAAGCTGGAGCCGGCTGCACCAATCGGCGGCGGCGGATCGATCACGATCACGTCGTACTGCTCGTTCGTCCGCTCCAGGAAGCGGCGCCCGTCGTCGGCTACGACATGCGAATGGGGCGAAGCCAGAACTTGTGCCGCATCGGCATGGAAATACCAGAAAAGCGCGGGAACGCTGGGCACAAGATCCACTGCGGTTGAGTCAATCCCCCACGACACCATGGAGCGATGTGTGGTGCCCATGCCGAAGCAGATGACCAGCGCCTTCTGCGGCGTGTGATCCAGCAGTGCCAGCGGCAGCGACGCCATCACTTTCGTGATCGGCGTCAGCACCGTCATGCTGACGCCATTCACGTAAAGCTGCTTGAACCTTCCCTGGCCGGCCGCGATGACCGTTGCCGTGCTGTCGCGGCGAATCTGCGCACCCGGAATCGCCTGCACGTAGCTGCGTGTCTTCAGGATCAGGCCCAGGGACGCCGCCAAGACCACAACCACCACAATCGCAATCGGAGCCCTGAAGCTCTTGGCTGTTCCGCTTTCCGCCGGAGGCTGCCGAAAGGCAAACCACAAGCCCACCGTCAGCCAGGGTAGCGCGAGCAATACCAATGCGTAGCGCTCGTCCAGATAAGGCAACAACCCAAAGCCCGCGACCAGCGGGCCAAGTATGCACCCGGCAACGTTGACGGCGTAACCGGCCCCGGCCCGGTTCGGATCGCCCTCTGAGAAGCGATCCACCAGGCTGGGAGTGACAAATCCCAGAAGACCGCTGAACGCTGCCACGCCAGCCGGGACGCGCCACCAGGGCGACATCCCCAGCCGTTTGTCGGCGGTGAGCAGTGGAATCAATGCCGCCAGCCACACGGACATCCAAACCAAGGATCCCTCGCTCCCGTGCCGCCGGCTCCACCAGCGATACACGGTCGAACCCAGGAACGTCGCGGCCAGGTACACCCCGAGAATCAGCGCGAAGGAGTACACCAGCGTGCCGACATAAATCGTATAAAGCCGGGTCCAGACCACCTCCATGCCCATGCTGGTAAGCCCGGTCGCAAACAGCAGCCACAAATTGCCGTTCCCGAGCATCTCGCGCAGTGAAGGTACAGATAAAGATAAAGACAACACTGACGACGTGCTCGCGTTTTGCTGTTCATCTGCGACGGCGCCGGACGGTTCACCGCTTGCAACGTCAGCCCTTTGCGCAACTTGCCTGTTCGCGAGCCACAAAGCCGTGCCGCAGATCGCCAGGTTGAACACCATCCCGATTTGCAGCGTGCGATTGAAGCCGAACAATTCGATGAGTGCCAGCGGGATCAGCGTCCCGGCCACGGCTCCAAGCACGTTCGCGAGATAAAGAAAACTGAACGACCGCTTTGATTCCAGACTCTTGTCGCTGCGGATCGCGAACATGCCGAGCGGAATCGTCGCGCCCATGCAGGCGCACCACGGAACCAGCGTGCATGCCAGCCAAAGGCCCGCGGCTACGTAATATCCAGCCGAAGATAGCGACAAGCTCGCGCCCACGTGTTCCAGCACCACGCGTCCCAAAAGCAATTCCAGCGGCACCACAACCGCGGAGCAGCCAATCATCAGTTCGGCGACGCCATAGAGCTGCAGCGGCGATACGGTAAGACGCGCTGCATATTTTCGCACCAGCTGTCCCGCCGCCCAGGAACCGACTCCCAGCCCCGCCATGAAACTCGACAGCACAATCGAAACCATCGCCGTCGTCACGCCAAACTGCGCCATGGCCAGGCGAAGCCAGATCAGTTCATACAAGATGCTGCAGAATCCGGACACGAAGAAAAAGGCGAAGTACCAACTCATGCTGGTCCTCGGCACGTGTTTCGGTTCCATCTGGGGAAGAATTTGCCGAGCCGGCATGGTTCCAGCGCTCACAGGTTGCTCCTTAGCCCTAAACTTGCATGCGCCGCAATTAAGATGGGCACTCAGTCAAGTCTCGCAGACTCGGGCAGGTTACTGGCAGAAATCGCCGGCCGAGCGGGTAACCAAAGTCACTGGCGCGAAAAGTCGCAGCGCCGCTTATGCCATGCCGTTGCCTGCTCATAGGCATGTGCCAGCCGCAATACCAGATCCTCGCGCCACGACGCTCCGGCGATCTGCAGGCCGACCGGCAGTCCGCTTTTCGTGTATCCACACGGAACCGAGATCGCCGGCAATCCCCACACATTGAACGGCCGGGTATTGCGCAGTAATTTGAGCTCGGCGGGCCGCAGCCCCTCCGGATTCGCCTTCAGCTCTGCGATGGATGGCGCCGGAATCGGAGTCGTCGGCGTGACAAGAACATCTACATCTGCAAACACCGCGCCAATCGTGCGGCGAGCCTCGTCCAATTCGCGCCGCCGCTCGTTGTACTCCGCCGCCGATACGTTTTCTCCCGTGCGAATGCGCCGCAGCGTTTCCGGCTGATACAGCTCCGCAGATTTAGCGACATTCTCCGCGTGATACGACCAAGACTCGGCGGCCTGGAGTTTGCGGTCAGTCGGAACGTCAAGCCGCACTTCTTTCACTTCCGCAACCAGAGTTTGAATCACCTGCAAAGCTTGCTCCGTAACTGCTGCTACGGCGCCGTCGAGATCGTCGAAGAAATATTGCCGGGGAACGCCAACGCGAAGCTGCTTCGCGTCCTCGCGCAGCGCCGCTGCGTAATCCACAACCGGCACATCCGCCGAAGTCGTGTCGGCTGCATCGTACCCGGCGATCGCCTGTAGCACGATCGCTGCATCCGCCACCGAGGCCGTCAATGGCCCCGCGTGATCCAGAGACCACGACAGCGGAATAATGCCGCGGCTGGAAACACGTCCATACGTCGGCTTCAGACCCACACAGCCGCACAGGGCAGCCGGCTCGCGAATCGAACCGGCAGTGTCTGTGCCGATCGCAGCGCACGCCAGCCCCGCCGCCACTGCCGCAGCCGATCCACCCGACGACCCGCCGGCAATACGGTCCAGGTTCCACGGATTGTGCACATCGCCGAAGTGGCTGACCAGCGAACTGCCGCCGTAGGCGAACTCGTGCAGGTTGTTCTTGCCGATGATGATCGCTCCAGCTTCTCGCAGACGGCGCACGATCTCGGCATCCTGCGTCGGAACGCGATCCTTATATAAAGCGCTCCCCGCCGTTGTGCGCACGCCCCCCGTGTCGATGAGATCTTTCAGCGCAACCGGGACCCCGTGCATTGGCCCTCGCCACCGCCCGAGTGCAATCTCGCTTTCGGCCATGCGCGCTTCGGCCAGCGCAGAATCGGCCATAACTGTGATGAACGCGTTCAGCGTTGGGTTGAACTTCTCAATGCGCTCCAGACAAACTCGCGTGATCTCGACAGGCGAGATTTCCCGCCGCCGCAACCGTTGCGCGAGCTCAGAAATGCTCGAGATGTCCACGCGAGTTCATTGTATCGGCTCAAAGTCGCTCCCCCATGTCCCTCTGTGTCCTCGTGGTTCTGTTTTGTACTTGCGGCTCATCACCACCCTCCCGCAAAAGTCCTATAATGAGTTCCGGTGGGGGTCCCTGAAACATCATGGCAGAGATGACGATCGCGCCGGTTGCGACGCATGCGTTTTTTATTGATGGCCAATGGAAGGAAGACGGCGATCTCGTCGAAATTCGCTCACCTTACGACGGCACTTTGATCGCTCGCGTGGTCCAGGGACGGAAGGAGCACGCCGAAGCCGCCATTGCCGCCGCCGTTAAAGCCTTCGGCACCACCCGCCGCCTGCCCGCATTTGAGCGGCAGCGCGTACTGCGGCGGATTTCCGCCGCCGTCGCCGAGCGCAAGGAAGAATTCTCGCGCACCATCGCGCAGGAAGCCGGCAAACCCCTGAAGGGCGCACGCACTGAGGTCGAGCGCGCCATCTTCACCTTTAACGTCGCTGCCGAAGAAAGCACACGGATCTACGGCGAATATCTTCCGCTCGACTGGCAGGAATTTACCGCCGGGCGCTGGGGCATCGTGCGCCGCTTTCCGCTCGGTCCGATCGCCGGCATCACTCCATTCAATTTCCCGATCAATCTGGTCGCGCACAAAGTCGCGCCGGCCATCGCCGCCGGTTGTCCCATGGTGTTGAAGCCGGCGCCGCAAACGCCGCTCTGCTCGCTGCTTCTGGCCGAGTGCGTCCAACAGGCGGGCTGGCCCGATGGCGGCCTCAATGTCTTGCCGCTCTCCAACGACGACGCCGGCCTGCTCGTCACCGACGACCGCATCAAACTCATCAGCTTCACCGGCAGCGTGCCAGTCGGCTGGGACATCAAGCGCCGCGCCGGAAAAAAGAAAGTGGTTCTCGAGCTCGGCGGCAACGCCGCCGTCATCGTGCACTCGGACGCCGATCTCGCTTACTGCGCCGACCGCTGCGTCACGGGAGGCTTCGCCTACGCCGGCCAGACCTGCATTTCCGTGCAGCGCATCCTGGTCGAGCACTCGGTCTACGGGCGCTTCGTCGATCTGCTGGTGGAAGGTGTGAAGGGCCTGAAGGTCGGCGATCCGCTCGATGACCGCACCGACGTTGGCCCGCTCATTCGCGAGAGTGACGCCACTCGCACCATCACGTGGATCGAAGAAGCCATCCGCGGCGGAGCCCGCGTGCTCTGCGGCGGCGGACGCCAGAATCTAGTCGTCGAACCCACCGTCCTCACCGGTACCAAGCCCGACATGAAAGTCAACTGCCAGGAAATCTTCGGCCCCGTGGTCACGGTCGAGCCATATAAGGATTTCGACCAGGCCGTCCGCCAGGTCAACAATTCTGCCTTTGGCATGCAGGCTGGCGTCTTCACGCGCGACGCGAAACTTCTGTTTCAGGCTTACGAGGAACTCGAAGTCGGCGGCGTGATCGCAGGAGACATTCCCTCTTTCCGCATCGACCACATGCCCTACGGCGGCGTGAAGGATTCCGGCCTCGGTCGCGAGGGCTTGCGCTATGCCATCGAAGAAATGACCGAGCCCAAGTTGCTGGTCATGAACCTGCGATAAGAGGACTCATGTGGGGACAGCCGCCCTCGGCTGTCCGGTCGAGCGAAGCTCGACAGCGTCATTTTGAAACATGCTCCCGTAAGAATCAGAAAGCGGCGCGACAAACTCTGCCAAAATATTTATAATCCTGTGTTTCCATAGCCAACAGAAAACCTGTGGGTGGTTTTCTTTTTTCGCCGTAATTAACCAGCACCACTAGCAGCGGGACGTTTAGCAAGCGAAGCTCCGCCGGGTCTCTTCAGCCAGTCATAAGAGAATGTCGCAGATTTTTCATCGCAGCACGAATACCCTGTCGCGCGCCACCATCTTTGGCGCAGTTTTCGTCGTTGCGGCCCTGACCTGGATCGGTTACGAAATTCAGGGCTCTCCTTACGTCACCTACGCGGGGGTGCGCAAGCCCCAGCCGGTTCCGTTTAGCCATCAGCACCACGTCACCGGCCTCGGCATCGACTGCCGCTACTGCCACACCTCGGTCGAGACTTCCAGTTTCGCCGGCATTCCGCCCACGCGCACCTGCATGAATTGCCACTCGCAGATCTGGACCAACGCCGCGCTGCTCGAGCCCGTCCGTGCCAGTTTCAAGTCCGGCGAATCGCTGCAGTGGACGCGCGTCAACCAGCTCCCCGACTTCGTCTATTTCAACCACAGCATTCATATCAACAAAGGAGTTGGCTGCAACACCTGTCACGGCCCGGTCGACACCATGCCGCTCATGTACCAGCAGGAGAGCTTGCAAATGGAGTGGTGCCTGGGCTGCCATCGCGCGCCGGAGAAAAATCTCCGCCCGCGCGATCAGGTCTTCAATATGCGCTACCAGCAGCCGACCAGCGCAAATCCGGTCGTAGTCGACGGCAAGAGCTACACGGATCAACTCGATTTGGGCACAGACTTATTGAAGAAGTACAACGTGCGCAGCGTGAAAGACATTACCACCTGCAGCACATGCCACAGATGATGACGCGCGGCCGTGGCCGCGCCGGACGAAAGGTTTTTGTGGAAGAGCCGGGCTTTAGCCCGGCGTTAAAAGAGGAAATGAGAATGGGGCTTTAGCCCCAGCGGTTGCGTTGCAAGCATGACGAACGACGACAAACACAACGGCCTGATCCAAATCAAGACGGAAGACGTCTGCCCGTCAAAAAAACTTTCCCTCACCTCCGTCCGCGAACGCCTCGACTTCGCCACCGCCCATGACGCCGAACAAAAATCCGGCCCCCAATACTGGCGCTCGCTCGAAGAACTCGCCGGCAGCCAAGAATTCCGGGACGCCCTCCACCGCGAATTCCCCAAACACGCCTCCGAATGGCTCGACACCGTCTCCCGCCGCGGATTCCTCAAGGTCATGGGCGCGTCGCTCGGCCTCGCCGGCATGACGGGATGCGTCAAGCTCCCGCTCGAGCCCATCGTTCCTTACGTTCGTCAGCCCGAAGGCGTCATCCCCGGCCGCCCCATGTACTACGCCACCGCGGTCACGCTCGGCGGATACGCCAGCCCCGTGTTGGTCGAAAGCCATCTCGGCCGCCCGACCAAGATCGAAGGCAACGACCTGCACCCCGCATCTCTCGGCGGCACCGACATCTTCACGCAGGCCTCGCTTCTCGGCCTCTACGATCCCGACCGCTCCCAGACCGTCAACTCCGTGGGCGACGTGCGCTCGTGGCAGCATTTTCTCGGCGCCATCCGCGGCCCGCTCAGCGC
>JASHNU010000089.1 GCA_030041475.1 Candidatus Sulfotelmatobacter sp. | reverse complement strand
TCAGAGGTCGGCAACATCACCCACGGTCGATCAGCCATGCCTACTGAATGAAGCGTTGAACTGTCCGCCCGTTGAAGCCCATTGACTATCTTCGCCTGAGACTCCATCGGTTTGTCCATCGTCCGTCAGTAAGCATACGGGCGCAGCAGGATCGATGCGTCTGCACATCGCTGAGGCCATCTCATTATCACATCGATTCGACTCCAGGCGGACTCGCATCACAGTGGGTCGTGATTAACGTCACAGACAACGCTGGGTGATGAGGAGAAGATATGCATGGTCGTTGCAAATAACTGGCACCGGCTGCAACCTCTTGCAATCTGGCCACGCGGTAAGACGGACGTCTCCACGTTGCCGGGCCGAGTTAAGGACAAGGAACAGCTCGAGATCGTACCACTGAACCTTGGAAACGACACTCCCCCCTTTGATCTCGCTCGATGACGACGGGCCGAAATCGCACAAGTGACCCAGAGGGCGAAGCTACGCCCATGCGATCACTATCAGGGCAAAGTTGATAACAAATACTAGCTCTGTTAGTAGCCCTGTGTTTGCAATTCCTCTCCCTTAGATTCCCCCCGGTGTTCTCTCCCCAAGAGGCCTGCTAACTTCGGGCCAGCTGCAAACTGACCGCCAGACGAAGAGGGTCACCCCGCAAAGAGTGACTCAGAGGGCAAAGCTATGGCCACTTCGATGCAATCGTGGGAGAGTCGGGAGCAGTTGCCGATTTCGGGCATGGAAACAGAAAAATGGTATGCGGTGCAAACTCGGGCGCGGCACGAGAAGGTTGTTACACAGCACCTTCAGGAACGAGGGGTTACGGCGTTCTTGCCGCTGGTGAGCGCAGTGCACCACTGGAGCGACCGCAAGAAAGTTGTGCAGCTGCCTCTGTTCAGCTGTTACGTATTTGCCAAGATTATCCCCACAAACGTCAACCGCTTGCGAATCCTTGGTGTTAACGGTGTGCTGAGACTAGTGGGTGCGCATGGTCAGGGAACGCCGATTCCAGATGATCAGATCGAATCGGTGCGAATTTTGCTTGAAGAACGCAGCTCCTGGTCCCCGCATCCCTTCCTTGCGGTTGGGCAACGCGTCCGCATCAGAAGCGGAGCCCTGAACGGAATGGAAGGGATTCTGTTGTCACGCAACGGTGATCGAACCCTGGTGATCTCAGTGGACGCGATCCAGAGATCGTTGGCAGTTCGCGTGGAAGGATACGAAGTCGAAGCTGCCTGAGGCAGCTCCATAGTTTCCGGCTGATCCGTCATCGGCGGCTGCTCGCTTGGAAACGATTGCTGAGACCGTGCGCGTTTTGGTTGTGAGCCGTGAAATGACGACTCTGCGGCCATTATGGTCTCTAGTGGAGTCGAAGTCCTGGCATCTAGAGACGGCGGGCAGTGGTTGGGAGGCGCTGGAACGAGTGCAGTCGGGGGTTGCACCGCACTTGCTCATTCTGGATTTGCCCCGCGACGATCGCGATGGGCTGCACGCGTTGCGCTGGTTCCGCCAAGTGCGGCCGGAACTGCCGATTGTGCTGATTTGCCATCCCTCCGACGCGGGAAAAAGAACAGATGCGATCCGTTTGGGTGCAGACGAGGTTCTCGTGCGGCCGTTTCCGGATGAGGAACTGGAGTTGCTCATCCGCCGCTTCCTTGCCTGTCCCAAGAGCATGCCGACCGGCGAACTGATAAGCGAGAACATTGAGTCGCTGGGCCAGGAACGCTTTTTTGTCAGCGCCAGCCCGCTCATGCTGAAGCTGCGCGCTCAGGCGGAGATGCTCGCCCAAGCCGACTTTCCAGTTCTTCTTCTTGGGGAGAAAGGAAGCGGCAAAGCGACTACCGCGCGCCTCATACACCGCTTGTCAGTACGTTCGAGTTTCCGGTTCTCCAGAGTTAACTGTACGGCCATGCCGGCAGATCTGCTTGAGAAGGAGCTCTTCGGGACTGCGAGTCCAGTTGCTGGCGGTCACAGTTATATCAGCCCAGGAAAACTCGAGATGCTGGAAAAAGGCACGCTCCTGTTGGATGAAATCACCGCGTTGCCGAATCAGCTGCAAGCACGGCTGCTGGCGCTGTTACAGGACGGTTGCTACGTGCGCTCCGGGAGTGAGGAAAAGTTGAGCACGGATGTTCGGATTGTGGCTTCCACCAGCGCCAACATTGAGCGCGCTCTGGCCGAGAAGAGATTGCGTGAAGACTTGTACTACCACTTGAGCGCTTTCACGATCCACGTGCCGCCGCTGCGCCAACGGAGGGAAGAAATCCGAGTTCTCCTGCGGCACTTTATGCGCGACCTCGCCAGGCATTACGGATTGCCCGCTCGAGACTTCTCGCCCACGCTCATCGAGGCATGTCAGGGCTATTCGTGGCCAGGGAATCTGACGGAGCTCGAGACCTTCGTAAAGCGCTACCTCGTTACCGGCGAACAAGGTACCGAATTCCGGCGATTGGAGTGCGTACACCCTGACGGTGTAGCGGTGAAGGTGGATTCGGCAGATTTAGATGGGATTGAGCTTTCTCCCGATGAAGCGGAATGCCCGGAAACGGGTCCGAGATCGCTGAAAGCCGTAGTCCAATGCGTGAAACATGAAGCCGAAAGGAACGCCATCGGGCAAGCGCTCGAGAAGACCGGGTGGAACCGCAAGGCTGCCGCACGCTTGTTGAAGGTGAGCTACCGCACATTACTGTACAAGATTGAACAATATCAATTGCATTCCTCAGAGTCTTTTCTGTCTCCGCTGTCACCGGTCCCTGGGATCGGACCCGGGTCGAAGGCAAAGTAAGTTCAAGAGATCGAATGAAGCAGACAAGATTCACCAAGGAGCAGCCATGAGAACGACTTCAACTATTGTCTGGACGAGAGGGCTGATTGCAGCGTCAGTGTGTTTGACGTTGTCGATTGCAGCCCGAAGCCAAATTGCACCGGTACACGTCATGAGTGCTGGCAGCTCAGCGGCGGCGCCTGCCGCGAGCCAGCCGCACGACACCAGCTTCGTGATCGGTAATGACGATGTGCTGGCCATCAATGTTTGGAAAGAGCCGGAGATCTCACGATCTATTCCGGTGCGATCGGATGGCAAGATATCGCTTCCTCTGGTGGGCGAAGTACAAGCGGCCGGCCGGACGCCAGTGGTCCTGGAAGCGGAGATTGCAAGCCGGCTTAAGAATTACATTTCCGAGCCGGAAGTGACGGTGATAATCCAACAGATCAACAGCCAGAAATTCAATGTGTTGGGGCAGGTAGTGCATCCCGGTCTTTACGTAATGGCCAATTCGCCCACCGTGCTGGATGCGATTGCCTTGGCGGGCGGTTTCCGGGATTTCGCCAAGCAGAAGTCAATTTACGTTCTGCGCCAGAATCCTGATGGGACCCAGAGTCGACTTTCCTTCAACTATAAGGAAGTGGTCAATGGCGTAAACCCGGCACAGAACGTGAAGCTGCAAGCGCGCGACACCGTTGTTGTACCGTGAGGCACCTGTGCGAAGACGAATGTTTCTCTGTGTCGTTCTGCTTGCCTCGGCCACTGCTTGTGCGCAGGTGACGAACACAGACGCCACAACCGCGGATGTGAATGTGGCAGACCGGATGCTCACGCCACCGCCGATCAGTGGCGAAGCCTATTCAGTTGCTTTGGAAACCGAGGCCCGAGCGAATTACGTACGCTACGGCGTTGCCTTGGTGGGTGCGTACAGCGACAACGTGCTGGGAGCAAACAGCGGATATCCAGTTAGCGATGTGAGTTATTCGGTCTGGCCGACGATGGGATTGGATGAGACGACTACGCGACTTCATTGGGGATTAACGTACTCACCTGGGTTTACGTTTTACCAGCACACCAGTCAGAGAAATGAAGCCGATCAAAATGCCTTGCTCGGCTTTCAGTACCGCCTCAGTCCCCATGTGACTTTCAGCGCGCACGACAATTTTCAGAAAAGTTCCAGCGTGTTCAATCAGCCCAACCTGGCGTCGGGATCGGTCAGCGGCGGCGCGCCTCTGGCCAACGAATCAGTGCCTGCACCGCTGGCTGATCGGCTGAGCAATGTGGGCATTGCCGGAATCACGTATCAGTACAGCGCACACGATATGGTGGGGATAAATGGCAGTGTCAGCAACCTGCACTATCCGGATGCGGCGCAGGTCCCTGGGCTATGGGATTCCAGTTCACAGGCGGGATCAGCTTTCTACTCACATCGCTTCTCTCATCGTCACTATCTCGGAGCGATGTATCAGTACCAGAGACTCGTGTCCTATCCGAGCGGATTGCAGAACGAAACCCGGACGCACGGTGCGTTTCTCTTCTACACTGTCTATCCTTCAACACGATTCTCGATGTCAGTGTTTGGCGGTCCGCAATACGCGGACACCGTACAACCGGGCCAGACCGGGCTCGGACTTCCGGCATTTTCTGCGCGGGACTGGGCGCCGGCGGGAGGAGCGAGCCTGAGTTGGCAAGGCCGACTCACCAGCGCTGCGTTAAGCTATTCGCACTCCGTCAGTGAAGGCGGCGGTTTGTACGGAGCGGTCCGGCTCGATAATACCAGCGCCACAATCCGGCAACAGTTTACTCGTACGTGGACTGGGTCGCTCTCCAGCTATTACGCCAATAACAACCTGCTTGGACCTTCGCTGCTTTCCAACAACGGCCACACCATCGCTGCAACGGCGGCGCTGGTACGGAGCGTGGGCGGGCATGTCAGCCTGCAGGCCGGCTACACACGGATGCACATGAGCTATGACATCCCCATCTTTGCAGGTGCCCCGAATACGAATCGCGAATTCGTCTCACTTTCGTATCAGTTTGCCGGGCCCTTGGGGAGATAGTTCCATGGTTGACCATCTCGACGACGACGAGGCAGTACAAATCGATCTGAAACATTACCTGCGAGTGGCGCGGCGCCGGCGGTTGCACTTTCTCGTCCCGCTATTCTTCGGATGGCTGGCCGTGTGGGGCGCCAGTTGGGTGCTCCCACCCCGTTATCGTTCCGGCACGCTGATTTTGGTCGAACAGCCTACGATGCCCAAGGATTACGTCACGCCCAACGTCAGCGACGATCTGCAGGAGCGGTTGCAAAGTATCACCCAGCAGATTCTCAGCCGTACTCGCCTGTTACGCATTATCGATGAACGCCACCTCTATGCAGATACGCGCGCCCAGCTCAGCCCGGATGAAAAAGTCGAGCGCATGCGCAAGGATATCGACATCGAAGTTGTGCGCGATCCGCAGAACCGGGTCGATGCGTTCAACGTCTACTATGTGGGACGCAATCCCCGTGTCGCCCAACAAGTGACCAGCGAGTTAACGGATCTGTTCATCAATGAGAATCTGGAAGTTCGCCAACAACAGTCGGAAGACACAACCAAGTTCCTGGAAGGTCAGTTGGAGACTACGCGGGGAACCCTGGCTGAGCAGGAACAGAAGATTCGCGAGTTCAAAGCTGAACATGTGGGCGAATTGCCGGCACAACTCGAGAGCAATCTGCAGATTCTGAGCGGCGTGCAGTCTCAACTGCAGACCGAACAAGACTCTCTCAATACCGCCAGGCAACAACGGGCCTATCTGCAGTCGCTGGTGGACCTGTACCGTGTCGGAGCGAAAGCTGCTTCACCCACTCCCAACGGCGCTCCCGCGGGGTTGCAAGCGATCGATCAGGAACTTGATCGGTTGAAGGCGCAATTGGCCGACCTGAGTTCGCGCTACACCGAGCGGCATCCTGATGTTCGCAAATTGCATGACCAGATCGCGAAAACGCAACGCATGCGAGACCAGATCGTTGGAGATGCGCCAGGCGGAGTGCAGGCCGATGGCAGTCTCCCACAACCATCCGTCGCGGCTCAGTTGCAAAGTCAGTTGCAATCGAACCAGCTCGAAATCGCCAACCGTGAGAATTCCATTGCCGAACTGAAAGCGAAAGTGAATGCATATCAAGGCCGCTTGAATCAGGAACCGGTGCGGGAACAGCAGTTGGCAGACTTGACGCGCGGCTACGATCAGTTGAAAGCGAACTACGATGACCTCCTGAAGAAGAAAAACGAATCCGCCATGGCGACCAGTATGGAGCTCCTGCAACAGGGCGAGCGCTTCCGCATTCTTGACCCTCCCAGCCTCCCACTGAAACCCGACTTTCCCAATCGCCTGAAGTTCTGCTCGATTGGGCTTGGCGTCGGGATCGTATTAGGCCTGCTCGTGGCCGGTTTGTTTGAAATGACCGATGACCGGCTTTACAGCGAACAGGCTTTCAAGAACCTGCTTCCGGTACCGGTGATTTGTGAAATTCCAGTGATCCCGGCTCCGTTTGATGGACGAGCTCAGTTTCGAACGTTGTGGAGAACCTGGGCTCTGACCGCTGCGATCATAGCGACGATCCTGCTGGGATCTTTCTTCAGCTATCTGCACGGGTAGGTTTCCCGACATGTATGAGCGTTTCTACAATCTGAAGAGAAATCCCTTCGAGATTACCCCGGACCCGTCGTTTCTGTTCGCAACACGGACGCACAACGAGGCGTTGGCGGCGCTCTATTACGGTGTGTGGCGGCGCAAAGGCTTTGTGCTTCTGACCGGCGAGGTGGGGACCGGGAAAACGCTGTTGGTCCGCTGCCTTCTCCACGTTCTGAATCGTAACCGGGTGGCCTATGCCTATGTATTCAACCCGTGCCTGAGCCCTGTCGAGTTCCTGCAGTACATTGCAGGAGACCTCCGTTTGCCGACCGCGGGCAAGTCTAAAAGCGAACTGCTACTGGATTTGAGCCGGTACCTGATCGCGCGTCACCAAGAGAACCTTACGACCGTCGTGGTCGTAGACGAGGCCCACCAACTCTCGGCCGACGTGCTGGAGGAAATCCGGCTCCTGACCAACCTGGAAACGCCGCAGGAAAAATTGCTGCAGATTTTGCTGGTGGGTCAGCCGGAACTCGATGACAAGCTCGACTCGTCTGACTTGAGGCAGCTCAAGCAACGCATTGCCACGCGCGCGCACCTGGATGCGCTGGACTTGGACGAAACCCGGGGGTACGTCTATCGCCGTCTGCAGCTGGCGGGAAATACGGCTCCGTCAGAGGTGTTTCCGCTGGAGGCCATTGTTGGGCTGCACGGGTACTCGCGAGGGTTTCCCCGGCTGATCAATACGCTGTGCGAAAACGCGCTGATCCACGGATACGCGAAACAAGTTCACAGCATTAACCCTGAAATCATTCAGGAGATCTCCGCCAGCTTCCGACTGGACGTGGTGCGTCCCTCGCAAAGGGAAGAGGCTGCCCAGAAAAAGCACGCAGCCGAACTCAAGGAGGCGGCGGCCAAAGCTCTTCTGCAGCTTTATGCGCATTTGTGCGACGCGCAAGCGAGCACTCCTGATTTAAGCATGGCAGGCGCTGGAGACAAATATGAGCCATATTTTTGACGCGCTGCAGAGATCCGGACTTGAACAGACGGGGATTGAATACCCGGATATGGTGGCAGTGGCAACCAAAGTATTTGAGGGCCCGGCCAACGCGGACGCCAGCACCATTCCACTGGACTGCCCGTCCGTACCGGTCTCGGTTTCGCCCGCAGACCGGCTGGTGTTTCTGACTGAGCCGGAAAGTCTGGCCGCCGAGAAGTTTCGGTTCCTCAGCGTACGAATGCGGCAACTGCGGCAGAGCCGTTCGCTTAAGACCGTGCTTGTGACCAGCACAATAGCGGAAGAGGGGAAGAGCCTGGTCTCCGCCAATCTGGCAGGAGTGCTGGCGCGCAGGAAGAAACACAAAGTGTTATTGATCGAAGGCGACCTCAGAAGACCTGTACTGGCGCGCCAGTTCGGACTGGACACTCGAAGCGATGGCCTCAGCGAATTGCTGCAACGGGACGTACAGGCTGCTTCCAGCATCTATCACCTGGAGCAGGCCGACTTCTGGCTGCTGCCTGCCGGCCAACCGCCCACTAATCCGCTCGAGTTGCTCCAGTCGGGCCGGCTGGCGGCGCTGGTGAAGCAACTCGCCGTTGGCTTTGATTGGATCATTGTGGATTCACCACCCCTCCTGCCGCTTGCCGATACCAGCGTTTGGATACGTCTTACCGATGGGGCCCTGCTGGTAGTGCGGGAAGCAATTACGGAAAAGACTCCCTTGCAACGCGGCCTTGAAATCCTGAAGAAAACTGATTTGCTCGGGGTTGTGCTCAACGCCTGCTCTGATGGAAACCATCACACCTACTACCAACGATATGCCGCCGGCGCCAAGGCAGCATCCTCACTTCCCAAGACGCTTTAACCATTGGCCCTCCCAAGGCAAGACCTCAAGTCGACCGCTTAGCCATTTCACATTCTTAATAGAGTGGGAGAAGAAATCGTGAACGTGCGACGCACGCTTGACTCCGTTTGGCCCGGCCTATTTGCCATGAATCATGAATTAGGGGATGGTCACGGCATTTTCGATGAGGAAACCTTCCAGAAGACGATCGCCAGCGAGCGAAGAAGAACGGAACGATCTCACAAGCCGCTTCTATTGATGTTGTTGGACGTGGGCGCCGAGATGTCTGCCGATACCGACGTATTGGGCAAGATTCTTGGCGTCTTATCTCGCTCGACCAGAGAAACGGACGTGGTCGGTTGGTACAAGCACGGTGTTGTCGTGGGCGCGATGTTCACTGAAATGGATCCGGAAGGGAAGAAGTACATCCTGAGTACGATGCTGACCCGCATCACTGCCGCACTGCAGGGTGGCCTCAGCTTTGAGCAGTTCAACCAACTCAACGTCTCATTTCATTGGTTCCCGGAGGAATGGGGCAATGGTGTGCCAAAACGCCCGAGCAAGATCTTCTACCGCGATCTTGCGGAGACGGGAAATCGCAAAACAGTTTCTGGGCACATCAAGAGACTCATGGACATTGTGGGCAGCCTGATTGCTCTCACCATCTTTTCGCCTTTGTTCTTGATCGTTGGGGCTGCGATCAAACTAACTTCCCGAGGTCCGGTCATCTTCCGGCAAGAGCGGCTGGGTCAGTTTGGAAGCACGTTCACCTGCCTGAAATTTCGATCCATGTGCGTCAACAACGACGTCACCATTCACAAAGAGTTCATCAAGCAAATAATCAATGGTGAATACGAAGCCAAGGATGCAGGCAATGGCCAGCATGTCTACAAGATGACGAATGATCCGCGAACAACTCGACTGGGGCGTTTTCTACGACGGACCAGCCTTGACGAATTGCCGCAGTTCATTAACGTGCTCAAGGGCGAGATGTCCTTGGTAGGGCCCCGGCCTCCGCTGGCTTATGAGTTCCAGCAATACGACATTTGGCATCGCCGCCGCGTGCTCGGGGTCAAGCCTGGCATCACCGGGCTTTGGCAGGTGAACGGACGGAGCCGTGTCCGCTTCGACGACATGGTGCGTCTCGATCTGCGCTATGTGCGCAGTCGCTCGCTTTGGCTTGACATTCAAATTCTGCTGCGCACCCCCAGGGCAGTTCTGCTGGGAAACGACGGTTTCTAGTTCTCGCACTAATTCTTGCCTCCCCCTGGACTTCATTTGTAAGTCCGAAGCGATTCACTTCTCCTTTCAGGAGTACTACGAATATGGCAACTAGCTACCGAAGTGTGTTGGACCCTCCAGTAGCTGCGGGTCCGGAGCTGGAGATCGAACTGCCGCGTTTGCCGTCTCGTCCAATACGCGGACGAGAGGCACTCCGCAAGAAAGTCTGGATTGACCTCGATAATTCGCCGCATGTTCCGTTTTTTCTTCCCATCATTACCGAATTGCGGCGTCGCGGGGTCGAGATCCTGCTGACAGCACGAAATACATACCAGGTCTGCGATTTGCTCGATTACTTTCACTTGCGTTGCAGGGTTGTGGGACGTCATTACGGCAAGAACAAGCTTTTAAAGGTCATGGGAAACACTTTCCGTGCTTTCCAATTGCTGCCATTGATAGTGAAGCGCCGGCCTGATCTGGCCATTTCTCACGGTTCGCGTGCGCAGGTTCTTGTGGGCAAGGCGCTGAGAATTCCTACCGTCATGATGCAGGACTACGAACACAGCTTTCGAACGGGTTTTCTCGAAGCAGACTGGATCTTCACACCAGAGGTCGTGCCGGACAACGCCATGAGCAGCAGGCCTGAGCGTGTTCTGAAATACCCCGGCCTGAAAGAAGACGTGTACGTCTCTGGCTTCCGCCCCGATCCATCCATTCTGCGCGAGCTTGGGATCTCCCGGGAGGAATTGGTAGTCACACTGCGCCCTCCGGCGACCCAAGCGCACTACCACACTCATGCGAGTGACCTGCTGTTTGCCGAAACCGTCAAGTTCCTCGACCGTCCGCATGTGAAGACCTTTGTGCTGCCGCGAAGCCGCCAACAAGATCAGGAGTTGCGTAACGATTGGTCAGCACTGCTGAACTCAGGCCGGATGGTGATTCCTGATTCTGTCGTCGATGGACTCAACCTGATTTGGTTCTCCGATTTGGTGATCAGCGGGGGCGGTACCATGAATCGGGAGGCCGCAGCACTCGGCGTCCCCGTGCACAGCATTTTCAGGGGCAAGATTGGTGCGGTCGACCACTCTCTGGCAGAGCAGGGCCGTCTCATTCTTATTGAGAGTGTCGACGATATCAGAAGCAAGATCATCCTGAGGCGACGAAATCGTCCAATCCAGCCCGATTTGCGAGGTCGTCCTGCGCTGCGAACGATTGTCGAGAACATCAGCATGATTCTGACCTGCACGGCCGGTGCCTGCCAATGACATTCGCGGACGCAATAACACGCTGCGTGGGTCCTTCCAACAACGAGCAGAAGCAAGTGGGGCAGTTGGTCGAACTGGCCGCTCGCGGACTGGTGCCGATGTTCGATGACCGGGCGCAGTTGTTTTGCTTCCGACTGAGAAGCGGGTCCGACGGATTGGTCCGGGAAGGCCTATCCGCGCGCTATACAGTAATGGCCTTGCTGGGGCTGCATCAGTTGCAAATGAGCGGGGTGCAGCCACCAATCGAAATCGCGCCGGTGCTGGAGCGTTTGTTAGCGAGGACGGATTGGGTAGACAACCTCGGCGACCTTGGATTGCTCGTGTGGCTCTGCGCCCGCGCCGCGCCCGAACGGCTGGAAGAGGTAGATGAGCGGCTGGGCGTGAAAGATGCTCTGTCGCTGTACCGGGACGCGCAACGAGGCCAAACCATGGAGTTGGCATGGCTTCTGACCGGATTATGTTATTGGAGCCTAGCTTGCCCAGAGAAGTCTTCGGGACTGGAGAACTTGGCGTTTGACGTCTATCGCCGACTCAGTTGCAATCAGCGCAAGCGTGGCATTTTCCGCCATGCTTCAAGGGTAGGGAGTTTGGCGGGACGAGTGCGCGGATGGATCGGCAGCTTCGCCGATCAGGTCTATCCAATTTATGCGATGTCGCTGTTCTCGAAAGTCACGAGTCATAGGGAAGCCGAATCGCGTGCCCTCGAGTGCGGTCGCACGATTTGCGACGCACAAGGTGAAAAAGGACAGTGGTGGTGGCATTACGACTCATCTACTGGACGAGTAATAGAGGGTTATCCGGTTTTTTCTGTGCATCAGCATGCGATGGCGCCGATGGCCCTGTGTCTTCTTGCCTCTGTCACAGGGACGGACTTCCGGCCATGGATTCAGCGCGGGCTGGATTGGATCAAGGGAAGCAATGAACTGGGCTTCGACATGGAAAATGCCGCCGCCGGCGTGGTGTGGCGGAGCATTTTCAGACCATCGTTCCGACTCAGGCGATATCTCAAAGCGGCGGTTGGACAGGAGCACGATGTTGGCGTGGAGTCCGCAGATAACCTTAAAGTCTTGTTTGAATGCCGGCCCTACGAGTTGGGCTGGTTGCTGTATGCGTCCGCAGGCCGCGTTAATCGGCTGTCCCCACGTGATTCGGAAACTCATAACCTACGTTTCATAAGTTCGGAAAATCAGACGGCGATCGGCAGCATTCTGTATCGGCATGGAGGGTAGGCATCCTGCCGAGTCTTGAAGATGAAGGCCCTTGACGAGTTGAGTATGCTGAGCAGCGCCGGTATTGAGCAGAGCCGGGATGTAGTGTCTCGCGCGACGACCCTGGAGGCCGCAACCGACTCGAAGCATCGGATTGAAGTGGACCAAATTAAGGAGGAGGAATGGTCCGAACTCATCCAGGAATTTGCCGACGCCAACATCTATCAGACGTGGGCTTATGGCGCCGTGCGCTGGGGGGGAACGAATCTCAGTCATCTTCTGCTAAAACGCGGCGCCGAAGTTCTCGGTCTGGCGCAACTGAGGATTGTTCGCCCGATGGGATGGAGAGCCGGCGTTGCCTACTTACGATGGGGTCCACTCTGTCACCGGCGAGGACGAGATCTGGATCCAGCGGTGGTCGCAAGCCTGGCCCGTGCTTTGCGTCACGAGTACGTCGAGAGACGACGGCTGTTTCTGGAGATATTGCCAAACGCATTTGGCGGTTCCTTGCGGGCGCAGATTTTTGAATCTGGGTTTCGACAATTCGATCGCCGGCGAGGTCTCGGCTCCGAAGAGTACAGAACCTTGGCGCTGAATCTTTCTCCTCCACTGGAAGAATTGCGCAGAAGCTTGGACAAGAAATGGCGCAATCAACTGAATGTAGTCGAACGAAATGGCCTTACGATTATCGAGGGGAACAACGCCAGCATCTACCGCACGTTCGGCGAGCTGTACGAGCAAATGTGGCGGCGGAAACATTTCGACCGAAAAATAAGCGTGGAAGAGTTCGGGCGGATTCAGGAGCGATTGACCGAGCCTCAGAAAATGCGAATCTTGATTTGCGCGCATCAGGAAAAACCGACCGCTGGATTAGTCTGTACGGCGATCGGAGACTCAGCCATCTTCCTGCTCGGCGCCACCAACGATGACGGCATGAAGCTGAAAAGCTCATACCTGCTGCAGTGGGAGATGATTCGCCGGCTGAAAGAGGCTGGCATTCGTGTCTACGACCTGGGCGGAACCGATCCCAGGCAGAACCCCGGAGTTCACCATTTCAAGAGCGGCCTCTCGGGAGCCTACGTGAGCCACATCCCGCCGTTTACTGCCTGCGACAGCGCTATGAGCCGGGCAGCAGTTAAGACGGTCCAGCTGCTGCACGCCGGTTTCGGCAGCGCTCAGCGGCAACTCTCGCATGAATAAGGATGCAAAATCCCATGGCCACACTTGCGACAACACAGAGATGGACGTTTCCGTCATCGTAGTTAGCTGGAACGCCAGCCGATGTCTGCGCGAGTGCTTGCAGAGCCTGACAGAGGGCCCGTTTCAACACACATTGGAGGTCATCGTCGTGGACAACGCTTCCACTGACGGTTCGGCGGAAATGGTGGCCGCCGATTTTCCGCAAGTACGACTGATCCGAAATGATCGGAACCTGGGCTTTGCCAAGGCGAACAACGTCGGTATTGGCCAAAGCACAGGCCGCTACGTCTGCCTGATCAACTCGGACGTGCATGTTCTACCCAACTGCTTGGATCGTCTGGTGGAGTATCTGGACGCGCATTCCTTAGTTGGACTGGCGGGACCGAAAATCCTGAATGCGGACAGGTCACTGCAAAGCTCATGCCGCAGGTTCCCCTCGCTATGGAATAACTTCTGCGAGTCCGTTGGCTTGTTCCGCATGTTTCCGCGCACCAGCTTCTTCAGCACCGAGCACATGCTCTGTTTCCCGCATGACCGGATCGTAGATGCGGATGTGCTGGTCGGGTGTTTCTGGATGATTCGGCGAGAAGCGCTGGAATCGGTAGGCCTGTTGGACGAGGACTTCTTTATTTATGCCGAGGATCTCGATTGGTGCCGCCGGTGCTGGAATGCTGGATGGCGCGTGAGTTTCTTTCCAGAAGCGCAGGCGATTCACTATCGCGCGGCGAGTTCAGCCAACGACCCGGCTCGATTCGCAATTGAACAGCAGCGCGCAGTGCTGCACTACTGGGACAAGTACCACAGTTGGGCTGGCCGCTTCGGCATTCGCGGAATCTTATTCAGCCGATATTTTGTGCGCTACCTGCTCAGCGTAATCTCGCACCGGGTAAGGGTGGTCAGTGCGGACAACGAAAAGCGTTTGCTTCTGAGCCGGGCCTGTATGGAAGCGCTGCTCTCGAGTGATTCGGTTCGGAAGGTGTAGCCCCGTTCGGTGACACATGCTTCTCGCGGATTCCATTTCTCGCTTCCAGACTTATTTTCTGCGCCACGGCGCCAGCGCGACACTGAGTCGGGCGTGCCTTTTCGTCCGCCGCTTGATCTTCGCAAACCGCATGGTTGTTTTTTATTTCGATCTGACCAACCCCGACAGTCCTCCCGCAACGACAATATTACCGCCTCAGTTGATCGTGGAACGCAAGGAACACAAGGAACAAATTGATGCGCCGGACTGGCAGAAGATGGTGAGCTACTGGAATCAGAAACTGAGTTCCAGGAAGTTTGCAGAACGTCTGCGGCAAGGTGCATCGCTCTGGCTGATTCGCGCGGAAGGAAAACTCGCCGGCTATGGCTGGACCATGACGGGACACACCATCGAGTCGCATTATTGCCCTCTCGGCCGGAACGACGTGCACTTCTTCGATTTTCTCGTTTTTCCCGAGTTTCGCGGACGGCAGATCAATCCGCGGCTGGTGAACTACATGCTGGAGCAACTTGCAGCGGAACGCAGGGTCCGCGCCTATATCGAAGTGGCGGAGTGGAATCAACCGCAGCTGAATTCCCTGCGCAAAACGCCTTTCCGCCTTCTCGGTGTCGCGCGCAAGGCCTCGTTTTTCGGAAGAACATTCGTTGAGTGGACTGAGTGCAGTTCAAAACCCGGCGCCAGCGCCGTTGCAGCACCGATCCCAGGGTCTCGCGTAGCATGAGCGCAACGCCAGGAGTTATCAAGCCGTCGGCGGCAAGCTTCATGCTGCGGATCACGAAGCTGGCCATCTCGGCGTTGTTTTTCACGATCAGCCGTTTGATCAAAAATCTTCGCCGGATGGCAGGAAGGCGGCAAGCTGGAACCTGCGTAGTCCTTTACTATCACAACGTCCCGACCGACTATCGCCACCGGTTTGAATGGCAGATGCAAACGCTAGCGCAAGCCTGGACTGCCATCAATCTCCAGCAACTCAGTGACCTGCCGGTTGACAGTCATTCCGTCGCTGTCACATTTGACGACGCGCTCGAAAGTTTTGCAGGAAACGCAATCCCGGTGCTCGAACGGTTCGGCGTCCCAGCGACTGTATTCGCAGTCGCAGATGCGATGGGCGCACGGCCAACATGGGGCGATTCATATTTCCCAGCGGAAGAGCGCGTGATGTCGGTCCAGAGTCTTCGCAGCCTGCCGGAAAGCATCACAATCGGTTCGCATACAAGGACCCATCGTGATTTGACGGCGCTGAGTTCGGCGGAGGCAGCGAACGAAATTAGCGGCTCGCGTCAAACTCTGGAGAGCGTGTTGTCTCGGCCGATAACCTTTCTCAGTTTTCCTTTTGGCGCATTCGACGATTCCACTCTGCGCCAGTGTCTTGAAGCAGGATACGAGCGTGCGTTCACGACGCTGCCAGAACTGGTTTCCGGCGATCGCTTTGTGGTTGGTCGTGTGGCGGCCGATCCCTGGGATTGGAATCTGGAGTTCCGACTAAAGCTGACCGGGGCGTATTGCTGGCAACCATGGGTGTCAGCGCTGAGGACGAAAATTAAAGCCCGATGCGCACGGATTGCAGGAAACAAGCGTGAAGGCAGTGTGCCCGGTGCTGCGGCGCCCGGCGCAGAGACTACTCCAAGCGTGGGCCGGGTTAGGGTCGACCGCGCCTTCCCCAAGCTCTAGAAGTTCCGGCGCCGCCAAACTCCTCCAAAATACTTCATGTCAATCTTGTCGCGAGGTTTCGAGAAAGTCCGTTTGAGTGTGGAGGGCATCCTGCGCGCCGACGGCCTAAAGGGCAGGGTATTCCGCGGCAGTGCGTGGCTGGGTGCGGGCAGCTTCATCGAGCAAGCCGTAAGATTTGGCCGGAATATGTTGTTGGCGCGCTTGCTGGCCCCGGAGGCCTTCGGGACAATGGCCATCGTTCTGTCGGCTACTACCTTGATTCAAGTGATGGCTGAAGTTGGGGCCAGAGAAGCGCTCATCCAAAATCCGCGTGGGGCCGAAGAAGGACACGTTCGAGCGGCGTGGTGGATGTCGGTCGGGCGGTCGCTGTCGATCTACGCAATCATGTTCGCTGCCGCTCCTTTCATCGCCCGGTTTTATGGCAACCTGGAGCTCACGGCGCTGGCACGGATCGTAACCCTGAGTGTTGTCTTTGACGGCTTTCTCAGTCCCAAAGCGATCGTTGCGCAGAAGCAGATGAAGTTTTCCAAGTGGGCGATCATCAGCAACGGTGGTGGCATTCTCGGAGTCGCAACCACCGTGATCCTTAGCTATTTCCTCCGAGACGTATGGGCGCTCGCGATCGGGTACTGTTCGGAGAACGCTGCCCGCTGCTTTCTCTCCTACATCCTATGTCCCTACCTGCCGGGATTTCACCTTGACCTGGCAGCGCTTCGCGAGCTGTTTCGATTTTCCCGCGGGCTGTTTGGACTGGCTTTTCTCAATCTGATATTCAGTCGTGCCGATATCTTTGTGCTGGGCAAACTATATCCGACTGCTCAGCTCGGTTTGTATTCCATGGCCGTCTACCTGGTGCAGACGCCCATCGCCTTTCTGGCAGCTATTCTGTCGCAGATGCTGCTGCCGGCTTTATCCCACATTCAATCGGACGATGCCCGCGTGAATCGGATCCTGTTGCAGGTAACAGGAGCGACCGTGATGTTGGGGTTGCCCGCGGTGGTGTGCGCGGCGTTTTGCGGGCGCTCCGTTTTGACAATCGTCTATGGAACACGTTACGCCGCAGCGGCTGCAGCACTGGCTTTGGCTGCCGCTGCTGCTTTTCTCAACATTTTGAATGTGCAGCTCACCATCGTGTTCTACGCGAAAGGAGCTCCGCAACTGCATCGTCGCAGCGTGGCTACCATGGCGCTGGTCGTGATTGCCATGATTTACCCACTGGCGAAAGTCGGGGGGCTTTGGGGAGGGCAGCTGGCGTGCTTGATCGCAGTTTTCGCGGGCTACTTGCTGCAAGTGGAACGCATTCGCAAAGTCACGGGCCTCCGGTTGGCTGACTATTGGAGGAGTTTCCCGATTCCAGCCCTCTGTTCTCTCGTGATTGTTGCCCTATGGCTCGCCGTGAGAGTGGCGGGAATACTAGGACGGCCTGCCCCAAACCTGTTCCTCGGCATTTGTGGAACCGTGCTGGCGTCCGGCTTTGCTTGGGCGCTCTCATCGCGCGGATCGAGCGAGGCTGCTTGACACCTGGCCTGTGCCGCCAGGGCGGAAGGCGCGTAAATCCTTGGAGCTAGCGGTTTTCGCAATAGGATGGAACAAGCGAACAGGGAGAAGAAAATACCGACTGAAGGTCAGGGCCGGTACTAGTCCTTTCGGGAATGCACCCGTGAACCTCTGTGACTTGGCTGGGACACAGGCTACGAGTACGCTTTTCGTAGCGCCCGCATCGTCAAGAGAACCTGATTTCTTAGGGCACGGAACCCTGTCAATGACTCGCAGACTTTCCCCCACACTCTGCACCTGGATTCTCTGTATCGCTCTCGCTTTTATCGGAAATGCCTCAGCCACGACCTATTACGTCGCGGCCAATGGCTTGGATTCGAACAGCGGCACGTCGAAGAGCACACCCTGGGCGCATCTGCCCGGGATGGCGACTTGGGCAGGGAGCTACAAACCCACCGCGGGCGACACCTTGATTCTTCGCGGCTGCGATGTTTGGGGAAATGCAAACTTCCCGATCACGTGGACGTGGAGCGGAACCAGCTCGAATCCGATTACGATTAACGTGGATCAGACCTGGTACAACACGGCAACCTGTCCCTCAGGCTGGAATCGGCCGGTTTTTGATGCGCAGAGCGCTGCCATCCAGGCGCCCGAGTGCACCGGCGGGCACATTAATCAGTTCCTGAGCCTCAACTCGGCCATGTACACCACGTTCAACTGGATCGAGGCGCGGAACTTTTACTGGAACACCGACCAGGGCAACGCCTGCTGGGGAACCGCCGGATTAATCGAATCAACCGCTTCCGACTACATTACCGTTGACAATTGGTACATCCACGCATGGACGGTGGGGCCTTCCGCGATGGACAGTGACCGCCTGATCGGAATCTACAACGCCAGCCCTTATTGCGGAAATTGTATGGTCGCGAATACGGTGATCGACAACTCGGATGGAAACGGCGACTCTGGGGTAGGCATCCAGTGGAGCCTTAGCAGCTCCGTAGTCCACGATGTCGTGAACGCGATTAAGCCGTGGACACAGGGCAGCTTCGCAGGCAACAATATCTACAATGTTCGTCTGTCTTTCGACGGAGCAACTCACCCAAACGTCATAGAAACCGTCTACGCGTCAGGGCACGGAACAGGTGTCTTCTACTTCTACAACAATCTGCTGCATGACATTACAACTGGCGAGGGTTTCCAGGTCGGGAATCCGGGCGAGACCGATTATGCCTGGAACAACATTTGGTGGAACCTTCAGGCAAATACCGGGGGGAACACCTGGGATTTGCCCCAATCTTGCAGTACAGGTGTGGTCGGGCTTTACGCCTGGAACAACACGATCGTCACCCAGCTCCCACAAGCCGTCAACGCCGGATGCGGGTCGTGGACGAACTTCTACTTTCAGAATAACCATGCGATCACATCGAACGGGGCGACTTTGATCAGTGGGAGCGTGAACGCAACGACAAAGAGCATTGGCAACAACGTATTGGTAAGTTCTTCCGCTGCGGCGAGCCAGGGCTATACCAGCAGCACCGCCATCGTGTACTCCCCCCAAAGCCAAAATTGCAACGGAATTTCTGCCAATTGCCCGATCGGCGCGGGCGTAAACCTCACCAGCGTTTGGCCCTCAGGATTTACGACGGCCGATACCAGTTATGGCTGTTCCGAGCAGACCCTCAATGGAGTCGTGCAGTCAGTCTGCCCGGGAAGGACGTCGGTGAACAGGCCCGGGAATGGGAGCGGCAACTGGGATGCCGGCGCATATTTTTATAATAGCAATCTGCCCAGCCCGCCGACCGGCCTCACGGCCACGGTTCAATAGCTGGTACAAGGCAGCGAGTCACCGAGCGTGATGTGACATGGTTTCGCCGTTCTTCACACAGATTTCGGCAAAGCTCCCCTCGCGTTGGCGGAGTAACCCTGCCTGATTTTCTGCTTTCTCGCGGTCGAAGTGAAGGTGGCCATGCATCCACGTAGATTTATAATGTTCGCCCTATGACGAGAAGACCGTCCGGTCTGAATTCTGGCCACTAGCTCAGGACAGCCCACCGCCCCTGTTCTGGTCCCACGGTTTGCTTGCGATGTACACTCCGACTCAACTTGATTCCATGGAAATTGGCACCGGGGTCTCCAAGGGATCCCTGCGCATCGCCTATCTGACCGTCCAGGATCCTCGTGACCGGAGATCGTGGTCTGGCACCCACTATCTCATGGCCCGAGCGCTGGAGAGGCATTGTGGCGAGGTGTCCCTCATTGGCCCAATAAAACCTTTTTCCTGGAATCTCAGGAAGGCGGTTCACCGCGGGATCATGGCCGCGACCGGAAGAAACTACCCGTACGCTGTTCCGCTGATAGGGAAGTTGGGCAGATTAGCTGGGAGAAGGCTTTCGAAGGGCACGTACAACGTGGTATTCGCGCCCTCCAGTTCAGCGCTCATTGCCCGTCTCTCGACGCAGGTCCCGATTGTCTACCTCTCGGACGCGACCGTGAAAATAATGGTGAACTATTATCCAGAGTTCACCAATCTGTCCCCCTCCTACCTTCGGGCATTGGACGACATCGAGAGGGCTGCTATCCGCAATTCTAGGGAACTCATCTACCCCAGTTGGTGGGCGGCCCGCTCGGCGATCTTGCACTATGGTGCCGATCCGGGGAAGGTGCACATTGTGCCGTTTGGGGCAAACATCGAGTCTGCGCCACCCCGGGAGGCGGCGTTAAGGCCGCTAAGCCGGGACCGATGCCGCCTGTTGTTTGTCGGTGTTGATTGGCAACGAAAGGGTGGGGAGATCGCGGTGCAGACGCTGCTCAGTCTCGAGCGCATGGGTGTCCCTACCGAGCTGACCATTGTGGGATGCAAGCCACCCAACGACTTCAGACATCCTGGTCTGAGGGTTATTCCGTTCATCGATAAGAATGAGCCCCAGGGACGCACCCAGCTACACGAGCTGTGGAGTAAGTCTGACTTTTTCCTGCTCCCAACTCGCGCGGAGTGTTTCAGCATCGCTCTTTGCGAAGCCAGTGCCTTTGGGCTCCCTATATTGTCGACCCATACGGGCGGACTGCCCGAGCTCGTCCTCAACGGGGTCAACGGCTACCTGTTTCCCTTGGAGGCTGGTGGCGATGAATACGCCCATCGGGTGCATGATCTCTGGCAGAATCGGGATGCGTACCAGGCCCTTCGAGCATCCAGCCGCAATCAATTCGAATCACGATTGAACTGGGATGCTTGGGGTGAACAGGTGAGTAAGGTTATTCGAACCGCTGTTGGCTCATCCCAGGCATCGAACGGACGGCTTCCGTCTTAGCGCACGAATCTTCTCTCACGCGAAAAAAATCGACCATGTCCCCGCGCAACCTGATTTTCGGAGGCGGAGTCTCGCAAACGATCGCGAATCCGATCGTGCTGGCGTTCGTGCTGATTCTCGGTCTGGTGATCTGGCTCGGATCGCGGCGCCAGGCATTGGCGGCTTTTCTGGTCGGAGCAATCCTGATCCCGCAGGATCAGGTACTGCTGATGGGTACGCTCCATTTCGACATGTTGCGCGTACTGATCCTCTTTGGTTCTGGGCGCATGCTGCGGACCGCGCTGACTCAGTCCCGTTCCTTTCTGGCTGGCGGCTGGAACAAGGTCGACGTCGCACTAATTACCCTGGTCCTTTTTGTTGCCGTCAACGGGATGCTCTTGTGGCGGGAATGGGGGATGGTCGTTTACCAGCTTTCGCTGCTGTACGAGGGGTTCGGAATCTATTTCTTGCTGCGCTTGCTCGTCCGCGATCAGAAAGACTTGGTGCGGACCATGCGTTGTTTCGTCTGGATTGCTGTCATCGTCGCCGTCATCATGACCATCGAGCAGGCGACCGGGAAGAATCCGGTCTACAGTCTTTTGGGCGGCGCCCGAGCTGACATTTACGGCTCAGCCATGCAGCGGCAGGGCCGCTTTCGCGCCGTTGCCGTTTTCGGCCATCCGATTTTGGCCGGGACGTTTGGCGCGGTCCTGCTGCCATTGTTCGTCGGCTTGTGGCTGAGGGATAGAAAGAGTCGAGGGCTGGCCGCCTTGGGAATCGCCGCGTCTCTGGTGATACCTCTGGCCGCAAACTCGAGCACTTCCTTATTTGGCCTGCTCGGCGGAGTGGCTGCCCTGAGTTTCTGGCCTTTACGTCGCTGGACGCGCCCCTTGCGATGGGGAGTCGTGGCAGCGTTGGTCGGGCTGCACCTGGTGATGAAAGCACCCGTGTGGCACCTGATCTCGCGGATTGATCTGGCTGGCGGATCCTCTTCATACCACCGATATCAACTCGTGAATCAGTGCATCCTGCACTTCAGTGACTGGTGGCTGATCGGAACCAAGTCCTACGCCGCTTGGGGATGGGACATGTGGGACCTTTCCAATCAATTTGTCGGGACTGCAGACACGGCCGGGTTGATCCCCCTCCTCTCTTTTATCGCGCTGTTCGTTTTCGGCTTCCAGTATTTGGGGAAAGCACGGAAGCTGGCCCCTGCCAACAGCCGACAGCAAGGCTTCCTCTGGGCGATTGGGTCAGCCCTGTTCGCCAATGCGGTTGCGTTCTTCGGTGTCGCCTATTTTGATCAGACGATTGTGGCCTGGTATGCGTTGTTGGCAATGATCCCCATCGCTGCAGCGCCCCAAGGCGTTCTGGTCCGCAAAGCGGAAGCGATGGCAGAAGGCGCGATCCCTGCACATGCATTCAGCGACGAACTGCAACCCGAGCCGATCTACGCTACGGGGCGCGCACTGTCCCCATTGCTTGAGCCTGCCAGTTCTGTCACCAGTGAGACGGACCGACGATTGTGAGCCCTTGCAGCCTACAACCTTTGACGCGGAGTGGCCGCCGCTTTGTGCTGATGACTGCGGCCTATAACGAGGAAACGCAGATCGAAAAAACCATCACGAGCGTTCTGCATCAGACCGTGCCGCCGCGGAGGTGGATGATCGTCAGCGATGGTTCCACTGACAGGACCGATGAGATCGTAAAGCAATACGCAAGGCAGCACGATTTTATCCGCTTCTTGCGAGTGACACGGCCGCCGGGTCACAGCTTCGCGTCGAAAACTCTGGCTCTCAAGGCGGGTCTTCCCTTGCTTCAGGAGGTCGCCTTCGACTTCATCGGCAACCTGGATGCGGATATCTCGGTTGAGCCGGACTATTTCGAACAACTCATCATCCGATTTGAACAATCGCCGCAATTAGGCCTGGTTTCCGGCTTCATTCATGAAGAAACCGGCGGAGAGTTTCGTAACCGCAGCAGTAACCGGATCGACTCCGTTCCGCATGCCGCACAGCTCGTGAGGCGCGAGTGCTACGAGGCGATCGGCGGCTACGCCGTGCTCAAGTATGGGGGAGAGGACTGGTATGCGCAGACCTGCGCCAGACTGAAGGGCTGGACGGCAGAAGCAATTCCCGAGCTTGAGGTGTTTCACCACCGGCACACCGGCGCAGGAACGAATCTGCTGGGACACCGATTTCGGCTGGGCAGGCTGGACTACTCGGTTGGCAGCGATCCGTTATTCGAGGTCTTCAAATGCTTGCAGCGGATTCCGGAGCGGCCGCTAGTGCTCGGCGGTTTCACTCGGCTGGCAGGTTTTACCTGGTGCTGTATCCGGCGGGAGAGCAGGCAGGTTTCCCGCCAGTTCATCGAGTTCCTCCGTTGCGAGCAGAAGCAGAAAATCGCCGCGCTCTTTTCAGGGGCAGGCAAGAGAAGAATGGGCCGGGCGGCGTCCCGTTTGAGCGATCGTAGTACTGTCCAACGCGTTCCGTGGTTGAAGGTGCCTATGTCCACTAGCAATCGCCAATCCTACTTGGACTACCGTGATCCGCTGGGTCTTTTTTCGCGAGCACTGACCAAGCTGCATAGCCTGTGGGTGAGCCGCACATACCCATTCGCGTCGGTCGGTTCCGTGCTCTCGATTCATCCCTCAGTCGACTTATATCGGGCGATGGCACGGCGCATCAAAATCGGCAATTCTGTCTTGATCGCCAAAGATGCGTGGCTCAACGTTACAGGTGCGCTCGATGGCAGTGTCGAGCCGGCGATCATCCTCGACGACAATGTTGCCGTCGCACGTCGCAGTCAGATTTCAGCGAAGAACTGCGTCCACCTGGAGCGCGATGTCATTCTGTCACCCTCGGTCCTCATTATGGATCACAACCATGCGTTCGAAGATATTACGGTTCCGATACGCGATCAGGGAGTGACTGAAGGCGGAAGAGTCCGGATTGAACAGGGCTCTTGGATCGGGCACGGAGCCGTGATCGTTTGTGATAGCGGCGAGCTGATCGTGGGCCGCAATTCCGTGGTAGCGGCAAACTCGGTGGTCACGCGAAGTTTTCCGCCGTACTCGGTGATATCAGGTAATCCTGCGCGCGTCGTCAAACAATTCGACCCCCTCAATAAGGCATGGGTGCTGGGTTCCAGTCGAAATCTGGAGACGGCGCCTGGCCGTCGAGAAGCGGTCATTCTGAGTGTTGCCCGGTAGCGCACCAGAAAGTTTGAATTCATAGGATTACTTCCCCCTAACGAGAACTGCCCAGTTATTCCCTAGCTTGCCGCCAGGTAAAAGGAGAAGGCAACCATGCATCGACAAAGTCTCAACATCATTTCGTCATACTTTCTGGGGAATAGTTCAGTGCAACGGCGCGAGTGCGCTTGCGCGAACCTTCAGCGCGCACTCGCTCGAAGGCGCCTAGCCTCGCGACTGGCTTTGTTTCTGCTTGCCGCTATCGGTCTGGCATCCGCTCAACTGGAGAGATTCTCATCGCTAGTGGCGAGTCTTCCCGCCATCACCGCCAGGCCAACCACCCTTGCGTTCAGCTACCGCGATATTGGACTTGAGAGTCCGGCCAAGACGGTAACGGTCAACAACAATCAAAGCACAAGCTTGACCATTCTGAGCATTACAACCGACCTCAGCGATTACACCACCACAACCAACTGCCCGCAGAGCCCGGCCACGCTAGCTGGCAATACGAGTTGCACTGTGTCCGTCTTCTTTACACCCTCTGTCACCGGCGAGCGGAACGGTACGCTCACGATTACTGACGATGCCGGTTACAACCCGACGGTCAGCCTACGCGGGACCGGTGTTGTGCCACCTTCCGTGAGCCCTACAAGCCTCAGCTTTTCTCCACAAACCGTAGGTACAACCAGCGCTCCGCAGCAGGTTACGCTGACCAACAATCTCCCGACGGCGCTGTCGATCTCAGCCATTACCAGCAGCACGGGCGACTACTTGATCTCCTCAGCTTGCCCCATCATCCCGAATACACTTGCAGCTGGGGCGAGTTGCACCGTATCGGTGACATTTTCGCCGAAGGAATCGGGTAACAGGGACGCCTCGTTGCGCTTCCGGGATAACGCCCAAAACAATCCTCAGATTGTTTCCTTGACCGGCATCGGTGTTCCGGCGGTATTGCAGTCGATCTCCGTCACGCCCCAGGCGCCCTCCGTGGTTGTGGGGAATACTCTGCAATTCACAGCCACAGGAAACTACAACAACGGAACTACCAGGAACTTGACGACTTATGCGAGGTGGAGATCTTCGCTACCGGCAGTGGCGGAAATCGCTGCAGGCTTGGCAACGACTCTCAGTGTGGGATCAACGAAAATCACAGCTACGTTTTCGGGGCTCGTCGGTTCGAGTACGTTGACGGTGATTCCATTCATTCAGTCTCGCGTGCCCGAGCGCATCTGCCTGATCGAGAGTGAGACATCGCTGTCAGTAGCGTGCACGTTACCGGCAGGAATCAGCGTCGGTGACGGTGTCGTAGTTTTCATAACGTCAACCGCGGCGCAGACGCTCGAGGCCGGGGCAATGCAAGATTCGGAAGGCAATGTTTACGCCATCCTGGGCACGCCGACCAGCGGTGGCTACGGGACCATCAATGCCGCGTACTCGAACCTCACCACCGCCCTGAAAACGGCGGACTCCATAACCCTGAATGTTCCAGGCGCAGACTCATGGGGACTTTCTGTCTACGACATTGGACCGGCCCAAAGCAGCCAGCCGGATGTCGGTGTAAGCTTCGAAAATCCTAATGTAGGCCTTCCCGGAGTCGACAACCCGGCCACGGGCGTCCCGGGATGGTGGACAGGACAAACACCAGCCACTCAGGGAAGCAGCGATATGTGCCTCGGCGCGCTTGGCGTGGGAGCAGGAGGCAGTGATGACGGCGCGCCCGCGCCAATTACCTCCTACACGCTCGACGGCAATTTCATTCCTGTGAGCGTTTCGCAGTTCTACTCGCAGTCGGACCCGAATTTCATGGAGGGGGGCACGCTGCTCACGAGCTATACCGAAGCTCCAGCCGGGACGAGCGTTCAGTCTCACGTTACCGGCCCGAACGCGAACACGGCTCCAGCGGTTTTGTACTGCTTTAGCGAAGGACCGGGGCCGGTTATCCAGACTCCTCTCTTCACGGGAAACTACTGCAGCGCGGCAGCTACCTGCACCATTAACAATGTTGCAGCTGGAGATATGCTCATTGTCAGCGGGCATACGTTTAACAGCCTGCCCGCAACGCCAATCAGCGTCACTGACAGTCAGACTGAAGTGGTCACATTTGATCAGATCAATAACGTCACCGGCCTCGGCACCTGGCACATCTCGCCGGTCGTCAATGCGGGCGCGCACACGATTGCTGTCAACGACGCGAACGACAGCAGCCTGGTAATCAATGTGATGGAGGTATCCGGACAAGCTGCGGGTAATCCCGTGGAGTCTGTTGCGCAATCGAGTATGGCTTCGGCATCCATGGGCGCCGCTGATCTCGAAACTAGCGTTTCCAACGACCTGTTGTATGGGTGGGGCCGCGCTTCCAACGGCACCGACGAGGGAGAAGGATTGAACGCCGTACGCGTGACCCCGACCGCGGAGTACACGATCGCGCCGGGTACGGGTCAGCAAACGGTGACGATCCTGCCCCGTCCTCCGCTTCCCGCACAAACGGTAGGCGATCAGGCCATGGCGATCCGGCCCGCCGGCACAAGCGCGCCACCAATCGTCGGGCCGAATTTCACAGGCAATTACAGCTATTGCCAATATGCGACCAGTTGCACGATTAATGACGTGTCTGCGGGGGATATGCTCGTTCTTTCGTTCTTCTGGTGGGGGCAGGCATCCGACCTTCCCGTTGCGACAGATAGTCTGGGCGAGGTTGTGGTCACGGACCGCAACAACGATACCGATGGCACGCTCGATCTTGCCTTGTGGCACATTGCCAGTGTCGTCAATGCCGGCTCGCACACTTTATCGGTCACCAACTTCACTGCCGACGGACCGACGACGCTGATGATTTCCGAATACAGCTCACAGTCTGCGGCAAGTCCAGTCGATGCAGTCACGGGTGCGAACGGATCGGGGACTACGGCCGGCGCCAGCGTGGTCACTTCCGAAGGTAACGACTGGGTTTACGTTGCCTGCGTTTCGCCGGCTGGGACCACGGCGGCGGACAACTACGCACAAATCGCATCCGATCCCGCCGTGCAGTTTCGGCCTGCAAGCCCCGCCGCAGGCACAGAAAGCGTGACTTGTCCGCTAATTGGCACGTCCTCGACGTGGGTCATACAGGAACTCGCAATTAAGCACTGAACGAATGGCCGCCGGCTGGCGAGCGGACCGGTGGCACACGAGTACGTCCATCTCCACCGCAACAACAGCAACCAATGTGTGGCATAGCCGGATTTGTTAACCTGCACGGCAATCGCGTCGAACTGGATCAGCTCGACGCGATGATTGGCACGCTCTCTCATCGCGGGCCGGATGCCAACGGCGTTTACGTGGGTGACGGCGCTGGTCTGGCCCACGCACGCCTTAGCATCATCGACTTGGCGGGCGGATGCCAGCCCATGTGCATCGACGATGGGAAACTCTGGATCACGTTCAACGGCGAGATCTTCAACTACATTGAATTAAGAGAAGAACTCATCCAGAAGGGCCATCGGTTCACCACGCGCTCCGACACGGAGGTTCTTCTCCGGCTCTACCAGGAGGAAGGTGAAAACTGCACTCAGCGCCTGAATGGGCAGTGGGCATTCGCCATCTGGGATACGAAAAGAAAGAGACTGTTTCTTTCCCGCGACCGCGTCGGGGTGCGCCCGCTGTTTTACACACAAACCAGCGGCCAGTTTCTTTACGCATCGGAAATCAAAGCACTGCTCGCTTGTCATGAAGTCAAGCGGGAACTCGATCTCATCGCTCTCGATCAGATCTTCACGTTTTGGGTGACTCTGCCACCGCGGACTGCATTTAAGAACATTTCTCAGCTCCCACCCGGACATTCCCTGGTTTTCGAGAATGGCAAACTGCGCATCTGGAAGTACTGGGGTATGGACTATGCCGCCGGCGATTGTGCGGCTGAAAGTGAAAAGCAGCTGAAAGAGGAATTGCTGGCTCTGCTGCTGGATGCCACGCGAATCAGACTGCGCTCCGACGTGCCGGTAGGAGCTTATTTGAGTGGAGGCATCGATTCGACTGTCATCACGGCGCTGACGAAGTCTTTGGTCGGAGACCGCCTGAGGACGTTTTCAGTGAGCTTCGATGATGCCGAATTCGACGAGAGTTCCTATCAGCACGAGGCGAGCGCATTCCTGCGGACCGAACACAGCGAGGTCCATTGCAGTTGCGCAGACATCGCACGGATTTTTCCGGAAGTCGTTCGCCACACAGAACAGCCGATTCTTCGCACCGCACCCGCGCCGTTGTTCATATTGGCAAAGCTCGTGCGCGAGAACGGCTTCAAGGTGGTGCTGACTGGAGAAGGCGCGGACGAAATGCTGGGAGGGTACGACATCTTCAAAGAAACGAAGGTTCGCCGTTTCTGGGGGCGCCGCCCGGACTCTCGCCTGCGCCCACTGCTGTTAAAGCAACTCTATCCCTATATGAACGGCATCCAGCGACAGCCCGCCGCCTACCTTCAACGCTTCTTCCGAGTCACTGCCGAAGATCTGGCGAGTCCGTTCTTTTCGCATCTGCCAAGGTGGGGGCTGACGGCGCAGTTGAAAATGTTCTTTTCGGATTCGATTCATGCCGAAACGCGATCCTATACTGCGCTGTCAGAGCTGGAAGAAATGTTGCCGCCGGCCTACCGTTCGTGGCAAACGTTCAATCAGGCGGAGTATCTGGAGGCCTCTGCTCTTTTGCCGGGATACATCCTGTCGTCGCAAGGCGATCGCATGGCAATGGCCCATTCGATAGAGGGACGATATCCCTTCTTGGATCACCGGGTCGTCGGATTTGCCGCCAAGCTGCCGCCGAATTTGAAAATGAAGGTTCTTGATCAGAAGCATTTGCTGAAGCAGGCTGCGCACGGGCTCATTCCGCTCTCCATCGAAAAGCGCCCCAAACAGCCCTACCGGGCGCCGGATGGCAAAAGCTTCTTCCTCAGCAGCGAGAGTTATGTCCAGGAGATGCTGTCGCCGCAACGAATCGAGAGCTACGGGATCTTCAATCCTCAGATGGTGGCGGCACTGGTAACTAAGTTTGAGAGCGGTCGCCCAACTGGCATAAAGGACGATATGGCGCTGGTTGGAATCTTGTCGACCCAGCTGTTGCTCGACCAATTCGTCCACCGGCGTGATCGGGGTTCTCACGCCAGGTCTCGCGCTCTGCAACCGGCATAATCCGGATGATCGTAAAGAACTGCGGTACACGATCGCGGAGAAAAATAAGGTGAAGACTGCAATTCCATCTGAGCCGCTGCTTCTGACCGATCGACAGATTGCTCGTCTGGCAACCGCAAGAATTTTCTTTGGCCATCAGTCGGTCGGCAACAACATCCTTGACGGAATCCGAGACCTGATGGCATCCGATGCACGGTTGGAGATCAAAATTGCGAAGTCGGAGGATCCGCAGTCGATTCCAGGGCCGGTGCTGGCAGAGTTTGAGATCGGACAAAACGGTAATCCGCGATCGAAGGATGAAGCGTTCGAGCAAGTTCTGGCGAGAGGCTTCGGTGCGCAGGGAGAAACTGCCATGTACAAATACTGCTACGCCGATATCGACGCTTCCACTGACGTGAAACAGGTTTTTGTGAATTATTGCAATGCGATTGCTGCCATTAAAGCGAAACATCCGGCTCTGCAGATTGTGCACATCACAGTGCCGCTGACGGTCGCCGAGCCGGCCGCGAAGGCTTGGCTCAAAAGCATGCTGGGAAAGTCAGCCCCGCATCATGCCAACGTGAAGCGCTGTGAATTTAATAGCATGCTTCTGAAGACTTTTGTGGGCACCGATCCTGTCTTCGATCTGGCGGAGGTCGAGTCGACGCACTGCGACCGCTCGCGGTCATGCTTCACGCGCCCAGGCGAGGTTATTTATACGCTGGCTCCGGAGTACACAACCGACGGCGGCCATCTAAATGAAGTGGGACGCCAGGCGGCCGCAGTCGCGCTCTTGCAGGTCTTATCGAGACTGCAGGATTAGCTGGTCGCCCCCGTCGCCTCCCTTGCGCACACGCACTTTTTATCGCACACACTAAAGAGGGCCATCCATGCCTATGTCAAACAACTTTGCCAGTGAGATTCGCAATTTCATTGCGTGCAATTTTCTCTATGGACGGGAGCAAATATTCGGTGACAGTGATTCTTTCCTAAACGAAGGCATCATCGACTCCACCGGCGTACTGCAGCTAGTTTCTTTCCTGGAGGAGACCTACGGGATAACCGTGGAAGATGAGGAACTGCATCCGGACAACCTGGATTCCATCAAGAATGTTACGGCCTATCTGGCGCGAAAGCTGAGTTCAGAGGAGGAAGGTAATGTCGCTGAGCTTCAGACAACCATGCAAGGAGGGAACGCATGAGCGCATCTTCGTCTGTATCTGCGGGGTCTGTATCTGCTCGGGCTATATCTGCTGACCTTTTGCGAATCGACGCAGCGCGCGAAACTGAAAAGATTACGTCGCGCTTACGGGAAATCGTCTTCAACCAGCTCAAGCGCAAGGGTGCGGTAGTCGGTGTCTCTGGCGGCATTGACAGTACAGTTGTCGCTTTCCTTTGTGCCCGCGCCTTGGGCAAAGAACGAGTTCTGATTCTTCTCATGCCCGAAGCGGATTCTTCGCCGGACAGTTTACGGTTGGGGCGAGCGGTGGCCGATGCGCTGGGTACGCGCCCAGTGCTGGAGGATATCAGTCCGATCCTAAAAGGTGCACGCTGTTACGAACGGCGCGACGCCGCCATTCGGGAAGTAGTCCCGGAATACAGCGCTGGATACAAGAGCAAAATCGTGCTTCCCAACATGGTGGAGGCGGACCGCTATGCCATATTTTCGGTTGTAGTGGAATCTCCGGATGGCAAACAGAAAAAAGTGAGGCTCAGCCTGAATGCCTATCTGGGCATTGTAGCCGCTACGAATTTCAAGCAGCGCACCCGCAAGATGATCGAGTACTACTACGCCGACCTCATGCAATACGCGGTAGCCGGAACGCCAAATCGCCTGGAATATGACCAGGGCTTCTTTGTGAAAAACGGAGACGGCGCTGCCGACTTCAAACCCATCGCACATGTTTACAAATCGCAGGTCTACCAGTTAGCTGAGTACTTAGGCGTTCCGCAGGAAATTCGCAACCGGCCATCAACCACCGACACATACTCGCTGGAGCAGTCGCAGGAGGAGTTTTACTTTTCGCTCCCGCTGGAAAAGATGGACCTTTGCCTCTATGGGAAAAACAACGGCATCGCTGCGGCGGAAATCGCCTTGGCCGCGGATCTCGACGAAAAAGAAATTGAGCGGGCGTATAAGATGATCGACTCGAAACGAGCGGTAGCGAGATACCTCCGCGCTGCGCCTGCGCTGATTGAAGAAGTACATGGCCTGTGAAGGATTCCTTCATGTTCCTCGAAGTTGCCCCGTCTATCATCGCGTCGCTGGCAAGGAGCATGCCTGAAAGTCTCATGACCAACGTCACTGACTTCCTTCTCGAAGGCAAGGCGCCCAACCGAATTGCGCTTCGGCCGCTGAACCGGGAGCATACCTACGGCGAGTTGCAGGCCGCTACCAGTTCGATTGCTGGCTACCTTATCGAAGCCGGATGCGTCAGAGGGGATCGCGTTGTTCTAGTCAGCGAGAACTCGCTGTTCTGGGTCGCCGCCTATTTGGGGATTTTGCGGGCTGGCCTGGTGTGCGTGCCTTTGCCGCCGGCAATTTCACCGCCGGATTTTGAGTACGTCCTCGATGTGACCGCACCGCGGATGGTGATGGCTCAAGCGTCGTTTGCTGCGCGGAACGATGACAGGCTGGATGCGGTCCATATAGTGACCGATCACAAGTGCCCACCTCTATCGAACCTTTTCTCACAAACAAGTTTCGCTGACCTTACCTCGGAACGGGCCTCGCCTCATCCCGTGCCCTCTCTTCCCACGATTTCACCGGATGATCTGGCGGCCCTGATGTTCACTTCCGGATCGACCGGAAAACCGCGCGGAGTCATGGTGTCGCACCGGAATATCATGGCTAACACGGAGTCGATCATTCAATATCTGGGACTGACAGCGAACGATCGCATCATGACCGTGCTGCCATTTCACTATTGTTTCGGAACTTCCTTGCTGCACACTCACCTGCGCTGTGGCGGGGAACTGGTGCTGGATTCGCGCTTTACATATCCTGAGGTCATTCTTAAGCGGATGATTGCCACCGAGTGCTCGGGATTTGCCGGTGTGCCTAGTCACTTTCAAATCTTGCTTCGCAACTCGAGCCTGCGCAAGAAATCGTTTCCTCACCTGCGTTACGTGCAGCAGGCCGGAGGACACCTGCCGCCAACCTTTATAAGAGAGCTCCAGCAAGCCCTGCCCCAAACTCAAATTTTTATCATGTACGGCCAAACTGAAGCGACCGCGCGGCTTTCCTATCTGCCTCCCGAATTTTTGGACACGAAGCTCAGCTCAATCGGAAAAGGAATTCCTGGAGTGACACTACGCGTTCTGAGCGAATCGGGCGGGGAAGTCAGCCCTGGCCAGGTTGGCGAGATTGTGGCCGAAGGAGAAAACGTTGCGCTCGGTTACTGGCCCTCGGCTGCGCCTGCCACAGATGAGCATGCCAATCCGTTTCGCTATGGCAAGCTATACACGGGAGACCTGGCGACCGTAGATGAGGACGGATTCATCTACATTGTGGATCGTGCAAAAGATTTTCTGAAATGCGGAGGAAAACGCATGAGTTGCCGCCAGATCGAGGATCAACTGCTTGCGTGCGAAGAGGTGCTGGAGGCAGCGGTGATTGGAATCCCCGATGAAATCCTCGGCGAAGCTGTGAAAGCATTTGTAGTTCCTCGAGCCGCCAACGGCAATGGACTCAAAGAAAGCTTGTATCTCTTCTGTAGGAAAAATATGCCGCCGCCGCTCGTGCCCCGCGACATTGCCGTAATCCAGAGCCTGCCCAAGAACAGTTCGGGCAAGGTCTTGAAGCAGTTGTTAAGAGCTCTCTAGCCGCGATTTCGTAATCTCCCCAATTTTTCCGCCCGGCTGTCCCTGCTCGTTCGTTGCTTCCAGCGCAGTTTGCTATCCCTTTAGAAGGCCGGCGCTCGTGGTGTCTTCTCTCGTGCAGGCCGTTGTCCGCCGCCTAGGGAAACGCGGCCTTAAGGACAGTCAAGCTTTGTCAATGATTCCACTCCCAGTGAAGGGACCGCGCGCGCTTATGCCCGAAACCACACCCTCAGTTGCGGGAAGCGCAGAGCGAGACAGGGTGGGCAGGTGTACGGAAATTTTGATCCTTGACCGGGTGTTCCTCTCCACTGCGGAAAGTGAACAATTTGAAGTGCTGATCGTAGGGAAATGGCTGGTCGATTCAGGGCGAGCGCGCAGCCCAGCGCTTTTACTGGCGACTGATCCCTACTCGCGGGTGACCCCGAGACGCTCGTTGTGTTCGAAGATCTTGGTCAACTGATGGATGATCTTCTGGACGAACGTTGTTGGCTTTGTATCGGATCTCTCTGCACCCTCGGCTTGGGTTTTCACATTCGGATCGAGAGCGGGTTTGGCGCCAGTCGCCATAGTCGGTTCCCTTCTAAGGCAAATTTGAAGCAATGACAAGGCTGCGGCTATGCTTGCCTCGCCCAATTCCTAACGACTCTTAATCGTAGTTTTTCGATCCGGGCGCGGACAGATGACTCTCGGCATAGGACTTCGGAGTTACCGGCCGCTTTCCCAACGCCCTGTAGGCCGGGCAATCAGACGATGAATTGCGGCGGGGCGACGGCTTCGGAGCGGACGCGGCTTCGCATCCGCAACATTCCCGTAACTTACGTCTTGCTGTGCGAGTCGGAACTCAGTTCCCCGCTTGTGCACGGTGCTTTCCCTCGGCGGTGAGGGAATCCAGGGCTGCGCGTGCGATTTGCTCCAGCGGCAAGACCAGATCGACGGCGCCGCGCTCGATGGCTTCGCGAGGCATTCCGAACACAACGCAAGTGGCTTCGTCCTGGGCCATGGTGAGGGCGCCGGTCTGCTTCATCTCAAGCAATCCCTGCGCTCCATCGTCACCCATTCCGGTCATGATCACCCCGACCGCGTTTCGTCCTGCACTGACGGCGACGGAGCGAAAGAGCACATCGACGCTCGGCCGGTGCCGCGACACCAGAGGCCCATCCATGATGTTAACCAGAAGGTTTGCACCGTGGCTGTTGACGACGCAGTGATAATTGCCGGGCGCAATCAGTGCGATGCCGGGGCGCAATGGGACGTCATCCCGCGCCTCGCTGACTGCGATGGTGCAATCCTGGTTCAGGCGTTCGGCGAACGCGCGCGTGAAATTCTCCGGCATGTGCTGAACCACGACAATGGGCGGGCAGTCCGGCGGCATTGCTGAGAGGAAAACACGCAGGGCCTCGGTGCCACCGGTCGAGGCGCCAACTGCAATCAGGCCGTGGGAGGGATTCCAGTCGCGCTGCTTTGCGCGCAATGGCAGCACCGCATCGGCGTTAAGCCGGGCCGGTGTTGCGATCCTTTGCCGAGGGATGATCCTGGCTTCGGCTGCACTCCATACGACGTCGAGCAGAAGCACTGCCGACTCGTGCAGAAAGTCGCGCACTCCCAACTTCGGCTTGGTGATGACTTCAACTGCACCTTCTTCCAGAGCGCGCAGTGCAAGGTCTGTGCCTTTGGCGGCGAGGCCGGAGCAGACCACCACGGGCAGTGGCGACTCCGCCATGATTTTGCGCAGAAAAGTCAGGCCATCCATGCGCGGCATTTCCAGGTCGGTGATGACTACGTCCGGTCGGTCCTTCTGCATTTTGACGCCAGCGATGAGCGGATCGGAGGCGACGCTGACTGTGATTCTTCGATCCGTCTGCAGAATCGCCTGCATCACCTGACGGACCGTAGCGGAGTCGTCCACGACCAGCACGTGCAACTTTTCCGGCTGCCGGGTGCGCGATCCGTGTTCGCCGATCCGAGGTGAAGAAGACTCGGGCGGCATCTGGCTTGAATTAATAACCAAGATGCTCTCCCGCCCGCGCGTATACTGCCGGGACCAAGCTCTTTAAGTGCGAGTTCATGCTGCTCAGGTTTTCCGCCTGCCCCACGAAAAGAAGTCCATTGCGCACAAGGCAGCGGGTCAAGTGCTCCACCACTTTTTGCTTCGATTCGAGATCAAAATAGATCAGCACATTGCGGCAGAAAATTATGTCGAAGTGCGCCTGCGGTGGATAAGGTCCGTGAGCGAGATTCAACTTCTGGAAATCAACCACGGCCTGGATTTCCGGCCTGACCTTCATCTGGCCATCCTGCTGGTCCACGCCCTTGAGCATGTAGTCCTTCAGCAGGGGTTCGGGAATGTCGGAAGATTTCGCGATGTTGTAGATCCCGATGCGCGCCTGCGCCAGAATTCGAGTGGAGATGTCGGTAGCGAAGATGGCCACGCTCCAGCCTTGCTCGACCGGAAGGTGTCTCGCCAAAAGCATCGCAAGGGAATATGGTTCTTCGCCAGACGAGCAACCCGCGCTCCACACGCGGACGGTTTTTGTGCGCGATCCCTGCTGGGCTTCCGTGCGCCAGCGTGGAATCACCCGGCTCTCCAGAAATTCGAAGTGCCTGGGATCGCGAAAAAACCGCGTTTCGTTGGTGGTAATCGCGTCGATCATCAACACGCGCTCGTCGTGTTGATCGGCCAAGGTGACCAGTTCGTAGTATTCATCGAGCGATGGAATTTGCAGCACGCGCAGCCGCCGCGACAGGCGCCCGCACAGGAGCGCCGACTTGGTATCGCCCAGCCAGATGCCGGTTTCCTGATGAATGAGCTGCTGGAATTTTCCGAAGAGCGCGGGCGACACCGAAAATCCCGAAGGATCTGGTACGCCTGCGGCGGGGTCGGGCACAAGGCCCGACCGTTTGCGACGGGGCGCGCTCGCGGGCAACGTTAGGCTCCCGGTTCGGCGGCGCGCTTGCCAGACTTGGAACGGGGCGAAACGGTTTCGGCCGGAAGCGTCTTCACTGAGTCCGTCACCGCGACGATTTCATCAGCAGAAAGAACTTTGTCGATATCGAGAATCAGGCAGAATTTCTTGTTCATCTTTCCCATGCCCAGCAAAAATTCGAGTCGCACACGAGTTCCGAAGGGCGGAGTTGCCTCGATTTCGTTTTCCAGGAAATCGAGCACTTGGCTTACCGAGTCTGCCATGACGCCCATGGTTAGCCTGTCGCCGTTGTAAGAGACTTCGGTGATGACGATGCAGGAGAACTTCGAGGTCTGGCTCGCCGGCAATCCGAACTTCACCGCCAGATCGATCACCGGAACCACATTGCCGCGCAGATTAGTGACTCCGCGAATCCAGGGCGCGGTGTTGGGCACCACGGTGACCGTGTCGAACTCGATGATTTCCTTGACCTTCAAAATGTTGACCGCATACTCTTCGCCGGCAACATAAAAGGTCAGGTACTGTCCGTGGCTCACCGGCTGCGGCGTGACTTCCTTGACCGCTTCCATATCTGCTCCTTCAAATGCGTTGCTGTCGTGCTCTGCGTCTTAGTGACCAGTCGTTTACGTCAGGCCCGTTTAGAATCGTGCAAACCCGGGCTGCTCCACCGCCTTGGCAGGCTGCGTTGACGGCTTGAGCTCGCCCAGCCCCATCTTTAGTGTCTTGAGATGGGGAAGTGCCGCCCAGCGCTTCTTGTCCGCGTCATGGTCAGTCGACTTGTCTTCCGCCACATGGAAGAACGTCATCAGTTGCTGCAGTTGCTCGGACTGTGCGGCCAGCTCTTCTGCGGTACTCGAAAGCTCTTCCGCAGACGATGCGTTCCGCTGCGTCACGCTGTCAACCTGCGACATGGCCCGATTGATCTGCGTGACTCCCGAGGATTGTTCGGAAGAGGCCGCCGTCACTTCCTGCACCAGTTCCGCCGTTCTGCGGATCGCCGGTACGAGTTCGGCTAGCAGTTGTCCGGACCGTTCCGCGACTGACACACTGTTCGCGGCCAGATCGCTGATTTCCTTCGCGGCCACCTGGCTTCTTTCGGCGAGCTTGCGAACCTCGACGGCAACGACTGCAAAACCGCGTCCCTGATCGCCAGCACGTGCGGCTTCAATCGCGGCGTTCAGCGCCAGCAGGTTCGTCTGATAAGCAATGTCTTCGATGACGGAGATTTTGGCGGCAATCTGCTTCATCGCTACCAGCGTCTCCTGCACTGCTTCGCCGCTGTCTTCTGCAGCATGTGAACCCTTTTCGGCCACTTGCTCAACCTTGCGGCTGTTTTCGGCGTTCTGTGTGATGGAAGCATTCATCTGCTCGAGGCTGGCACTGGTTTCTTCGACCGAGGCGGCCTGTTCGCTCGTGCCCTGTGACAGGCTCTGCGACGAAGCCGAGACTTGCGCTGCGGCCGAAGCCACCGCCGATGATCCCTCCCGCACATCGCGGATGATGGCCGAGAGTTTCGTGCTCATATCCTGCATCGAACGCAGTAACTTACCGGTTTCGGACATGTCGGTCACCTGAATCGTCCGGTTCAGGTCGCCGGCAGCGATCGCCTCGGCGTGTCCTACCGCTTGCTGGATCGGCACGGTAATGGTGCGCGTGACGGAGAATGCGCCAAAGCCGGCCAGAAGCAGCGTGAGGGTGAAGACGACAAGCGCGATCCGCCGCGCGCGCGCATAGGCGTCTGCGCTGTCCTTGATGGCCTTTTGCACAGCCTCAGACTGAAGATCAATGAACTTGATCCAGGAAGCGCGATAGACCGCCAGGTCCGGCATGACTTCGTTCATCAAGACGTTCATCGCTTGGTCGCGCTTTTTGTCGGCTAGCAATTGTTTTGCTTTGTTCCTGGCAGAGACATAGAAGTTGCGATTCTGGGTGACGGTTGCGAATAGATCGCGCTCTTTTTGAGAACTCAGGCTCTTTTCGATCTCGGCAACTTCCACACCGATCTGACGGCTGATGGCGTCATTTTGCTCATTCAGATTTTTCTCCGCGTCCGGATCTTTGGTCTCAAACAACTGCAGTGTGATGCGGGCGTTGTCGGTGGAATTCGCGATGGTGTTGTTGGTCAGCTTGGTGATGTTGAAGCGATTTTGCAGTTCCGCCGTCGTGCTTTCGTTGAGGCGGCCAAGCCACGTAAGTCCTGCCGCGCCCAATACCACCAGGACCAACAAGAATGATCCGAAAAGGATGCCCAATCTGGTGCCGATCTTCCAATCCTGCCAAGTCTTCATAGCCGTGAACCTTTCTCTCTCAGTGAACTGCGCTTGCCGATTTCGCCTGCAAACCGGACTGCATCATGCCCTGCAACAGACCCGGCACGTCAATGATCAGGCCGACTTTTCCGTCGCCCAGAATCGTCGAACCCGCAATGCCTGAAACTCCACGAAACACCTTGCCCAGGGGCTTGATGACCGCCTGCATGCCGCCGAGCAGTTGATCAACCGCAATCCCCGCCTGAAAGTCGCCAACCCTCACGACCACTACGTTCTCTCGACCTGCGGTTGCGGCCGATTGGCCGAACACCTCGCGTAACCGGATGTAGGGTAGGGCCGTGCCGCGCAGATTGAGAACACCGCTGTTCCCTGGTCTTCCCTGGGCGCTCGGCAGTTCCGTGCACTCGACCACGTACTGCTGCGGAACGACGTATGTGTCACTGCCGGCCTGCACTGAGAATCCGTCGATGATTGCGAGTGTGAGTGGAAGCCGGATCGTGACCGTCGTGCTACGGCCCTCTTCACTATCGATCTCCACGGTTCCGTGCAAGGCTTCTACATTCCGTTTCACCACGTCCAGGCCCACGCCCCGTCCCGAAAGTTCCGTGACCAGTTCGGCCGTCGAAAATCCCGGACGGAACAAGACCTGATAGAGTTCCGAGTCCGAGGTCGGGTCGGCGTTCTGGAAGAATCCCAACTGCTTCGCCTTCTGCAGAATCTTGGCCCGATTCAATCCGGCGCCGTCGTCATGCAGGGTAACCACCACATAGCCGCCGACATGAGCCGCCGAGACGTTGATGAGGCCACAAGGGTTCTTGCCTTTCTTCTTGCGCACCGGCGGAGCTTCGATGCCATGGTCGATGGCATTGCGGATCATATGCAGGACGGCGTCTTTCAGGTGTTCCAGGATCGTAGTGTCAACCTCGACATCCCCTCCAACTACTTCGACCCGCGCCAGCTTGCTGTGGCTGTTGGCGAGGTCGCGCACGGCGCGCAGGTTCTGGCGCAGCATGGTGCCGATCGGAACCAGCCGTACCCGCATGACTTCATCCTGCAGGTCGTGGAAGAGGCGCTCTGTCTCTCCCTGCATCTCGAGCAGGTCGCGTCCCAGTTCACCGCCAACGTTGTCGATCATGCGGCGTAGGCGCCCCTGAGCGATGACGATTTCTCCCGTGAGGTTCAACATGCGGTCGAGTTTGTCGATGTCAGTACGCAGTGTGCGGCTGGGGGCTGGCGCGGCAACGGTTGCGGCTCCACTCGCGGTCTGTTCGGTCTCTGTCCTCGGGTTGGGCGCCATCACTCGTTGTGATCGTGACGCAACCTGGGTGCCGATTTGCTTTCTAAGTTGCTGCTGTTCCGGAGTGAGCGTTGGACTTCCCGCAGGAGTCGCGGCGACCAAGGCGCGCAGCTCATCGACCGCCTTGAGCAAGAGGGAAATTACGTCCGCGCTGACTTCCGCGTTTTGCTCGCGCAGCACGTCCAGCAGGTCCTCCACTGCGTGGGCGAAGCCTTTGAGATCGTCGAGTTCCAGGGAGGTGGCGTTTCCCTTGAGCGTGTGAGCCACACGAAAAACATCATCGAGCAGTTCTGTGCCTCCGGACCTGGATTCCATGGCCAGCAGCGACTGCTCCATGAGGTCCAGGCCCTCCTGGGTCTCGGCCACAAACGATGTCAGAACTGCATCGCGATCAAAATCCATCGTGCTCTCTTCTCTAAACCTCTGCACCTCAAGCCAGGCAACCTACAGGGCTGGCGGCTCGGCAAAATCCCGAATCAGGGTGATGCCATCCTCCGTGTGAAAGATCAATTTCCGCCCGCGCTTTCCCATCACATCCTTGGCCACCAGGCGAATGCCAGCGCCGCGCAAGAATTCTTCCGCGAGCTGGGAATTTCTGGTGCCGACTGACTCCGAGGGATTGGCCGAAAATGCGCTGGATCCGCCGAAAAGCTTGGCCTGCAGGTCCTCAACCTTGCACCCCATCGCCAGCAGTTCGTTCAGCAGCGCCGGATTGGCAATGTTTCCGTAGCGCAAGCGGTTCGGCCCGTTGTCGGTTCCCTCCGGCAGCAAATAGTGGTTCATGCCGCCGATTTTTTTGCGCCGGTCCCAGAGGCATAAAGCGGCGCAGGATCCCAGGATGGTGGTGATGACGGCCGGCTCGCGCGACACAAAGAGTTGCCCGGGATAGAGAAAGTGTTTGGGCGCAGAAGCAGGTTTCTCGTCGTGTTCAAACCCTTTCATCACATCTGCAGGGAGTACGGCTGGGTTGAATTTGTCGACGTTCCGGCTCATTCTCTTCTCCTCGCCGAGCTAAGCATTCGCGTTCGCGCTCCTCTCAAACAGGGCTCTGCCCGATTCGTCGGAGAGTAGTTTCACCAGATTCATGTCCGCCTTGTCGAAGCCGACTTTCTGTGGCAGCAGCTTCACCATCACCAGGACTGCCACCGTGCGCCCGTGCAGTCGAATCGGAACAAAGATTCTGAGTGGCGGATTTTCGTGGCGGGTGTGGCCTTCGTGTTCGACCTGGACAACGTGAAACTCACCCTGCATCACGCGGCGTAACGCGGACTCGTCAAAGCTGTCCAGAGTGCCGTGCCGCTGCGTGTCTATGCCGAAGGACCAGAGCAGCCCGCCGTTTCCACGCTCCACGGTGAAGAGTCCAATCTCTTCGCAACCCAGCAGGTTGGTGACAATTTCACGGATTGCCTCCAGCGTGTCGGCCCGATCTACGCTGTCCCGAAGCCGCTTTTGTGCGGCCTCCAGCCGGGGATCTTCAAACTTGCTGATTCCCGCGCCCGCTGTCATCCTCTCGTCCTCAATGCTCTCATCCCCATGCGCTCGTCCCTCGGGCTTGCGGCCCGTATGTCTTGAGACATCTTTTTCTCAGCGACTCTTTTTCAACTACTCTCCCAAATAGCTTTGCAGCAGCTTGACCAGTTCCTCGCCATCGACAGGCTTCGTCAAATAGTCATTGCAGCCACTCTGAAACCCGGCCTCCATGTATGTCTCTTCTCCGCGGGTCGTGAGGAGGACGATCGGAACTTCCCGAGTCTCGGGAAGCTGCCGCAGCTTCTTGCAGGCTTCAAAGCCATTCATGCGCGGCATCACGACGTCCATCAGTACCAGGTCGGGATGTTCCTCGCTGGCTTTGCTCACCGCTTCCAGTCCATCCGACGCGGTGACACATTGATATTTCGTGCGTTTTTCCAGGATGGCCCGCTCCATCATCAGGGCCGTCTTGGAGTCATCGACGAGAAGAATTTTCTTGGCCGTCATGGTTTCCTCGAAATTCGTGCCTCTGTCAGTCTGGATCGTTCGACTGAGGCTTGTTGAAACACTAGTAAAGCCCGGCGCGAAGGTTGCCGTGCCGGTACAGATGAGGCTGGAGTCGAGCGGTCCGCCAACTCTGAAGATTAAAGGTTTCTTAGAAATTTCTGGAGTTACGTTAGTGCTTGATCCGCAGGTGGTTTCACAGGTCCGGCAGGGGCTGAGTCGAGTTTTTCGGGTCAAATCGCGATGGGCGGGTGGAGTACGGCGGATCACGGGGTCATGGGCTTTCGGTCACTGCGGGCGGTTGTCTCGGAGAAATTATCCCAGTGACAGGAGGGAGTGTGCCAACCAGTCTGTTAGGAGAACCGCCCACCGTTGAGAAGGCGCAAGGGGGCATCTCGACCACAAAGCCTCTCGTCCAGACAAAGCAGCCGGCGCCGCAAGGGATCTCGGAAGGAAATGGGTGTGAGCGGTTGAGCCGCCGGCGCATCGGTATCCAGTTGCGCAGAGTGTTCGAAGGGCACGAGGAATTCTTGGGCTGGACGCCGGATTGATCGTTCCGGCAATGAAAAGTTTGTGAGGAGAGGATTTGTTTGTTTGATATAGTTCCTCTCCGTCATGACCTCCCCTATGCCGCGCCCCACTCCTTCGATCTCCACTGTGCCAAGCCTCACTCGAAATCAGGTACGCGGCTTCTGGGCGGCGTGGGGTGGCTGGGCGCTGGACGGAATGGACTCCTTTATCTATGCGCTGGTGCTCGTGCCCTCGATGCGCGAGCTCTTGCCGCGCTCAGGCATAGAGGCCACAAAAGGGAACATTGGCGTATACGGCGGCACGCTGTTCGCCCTGTTTCTGGTGGGATGGGGTCTGGCGTTTCTCTGGGGACCGATCGGAGACAAGTTCGGCCGCGTGCGCACGCTGATGCTGACGATCGTGTGGTATTCCGCGTTTACGTTCTTGAGCGCCGTGGTGACCAGGGTTTGGCAGCTCGCGCTCCTGCGCCTGCTGGCCGGCATCGGAATCGGCGGCGAGTGGGCCATGGGCGGAACCTTCGTAGCAGAGGAGTGGCCGGAGCGTCGCCGCGTCGCCGGTTCCGGGTATATGCACACCGGATACTACGTGGGATTTCTCCTGGCGGCCATTGCCAACTACACGGTCGGAAGCCATTTCGGCTGGCGAGCCATGTTTGCCGTGGGAGGCGTTCCCGCTTTGCTGCTGGCCTGGATTCGCCATGGAGTGACGGAGCCTTCGCGCTGGCGCGAGAAGGGGAATGTGATCCGCAACTGGGAGGTTTGGCGTCCGCTGGCGGCGCTGTTTTCTCCAAAGTGGCGGCGGCGTACGATCCTGAATTCCCTCTTTATGCTGGCCTCGATCTGCGGGCTCTGGGCCGGAACGGTCTACGTTCCCGCTGCTGCTACGACACTCTCAGAGGCTGCAGGGCATGTCGGACCTGCTGCCACGCGGCTTGCTTCGCTGGCCACGATGTTGATCTCGGTCGGGACGATCCTCGGCTGCCTGGCCATGCCCACGATTGCCAGTCGGATTGGCCGCCGTGGCGCCCTGGCGTTCTTCTTCACTCTCATGATGGTGTTCATCGCGGTAACCTTCGGCTATGTGTTTTACTTGGGAGCGGGGGGACTGACGTGGTTTTTTGGCTGTCTCTTCTTTCTGGGCATTGGGGGGGCGAATTTCTCCGTTTACACGCTATGGCTGCCGGAGCAATATCCGACCGAGTGTCGGGCGAGTGCCTTCGCCTTTGCCACATCCATGGCACGTTTTGGCGGCGCGGGCATCACGTTTCTTGTGGGAGCTGGGATTCGCCATTACGGATCCTTGGGTGCGCCAGTAGGGATGACGGCGATCGCCTTTGCTGTGGGGTTGTGCTTGATCCCGTTCGGAGCGGAAACTCGCGGGCAGCCTTTGCCGGAGTAAACCAGCGCCCCGTGGCGGAACAACGAAGTACAAAAAAGGCTCCCTGACTTAAGGGAGGCTTTCATACCTCCGTCCGAATTCTTATGCTACGCCACGGGCCTTGATGGGAGTCGGCGTCAGGTCGACGGCTGGCGCAGACGCGCTTTCTGACTCCTTTACCATTTTGGCTGCCAGCGGCTTCAGCCATAGCAATGCCATGAAGGCAGCGATCAAATCGCAAACGATCATGGCCCAGAACACCTTCGTCCAGGAACCGGTCTTAGCAAACAACCAGGCGGCGCCGGGTCCGGCAAAGGCCGCAGCTACTCCTTTGGCGGTATAGACCACTCCATAGTTGGTGGTCGCCCATTTCCTTCCATACAGGTCACCGGTGACAGAGGGGAAGAGAGAAAAAATATTGCCCCACGCGAAGAAACAAAGGCCCGACAACGCAACGAACCAGACAGGATGGCTGATCAACTGAAGCAGGGCAAACACTGCGACTGCCTCCAGAATAAAAGAGGCGAAGATAGCATTCTCCCGTCCAATGTGGTCGGAGACCCATCCCCAGAATGGCCGGGTCAAACCGTTCAGCAAGCGGTCGACCGTAATGGCCATCACCAATGCGGTCATGCCGAGTCCCACGACGATGTTATCCACATGGTACGAGGAAGCCATGGGGTTGAGTTGTGCCGTAACCACCAAGCCACCGAAAGCTAACATTGTCATCATCACATAGATGACATAGAAAGACGGCTGGCATAGCATCTCGAAGGGCGTCAGGTCCTTGGCGGAGGTCCGAATGCGGGCTTTGATCAAAGCCTCCTTTTCCTTCCAACCCTGCGGCGTCCAGCCCTCGGGTGGCTTGGCCATGAACAGGGCAGCGGCTAAGACCACGATGCCCTGGACGGTTCCCCAGAATATGAACGTGTGCTGGTAGCCCGAGATCTTCAGCATGGAAGCGACGGGAGCAATCGTCGTAGCCGTGCCTATGCCGAACGCTCCGGCGGTCAGGCCGACGCACAGTCCGCGATGGTCAGGGAACCATTTCAACGCATTCCCAATCGCCCCGCCGTAGACTACACCGGCACCGACGCCGCCCACGCCGTACCAAAAATAGAGGCTGTTTATGGTCTCAGCCCGGCCGGAGCCGATCCAGCCCAATCCAACCATGACCGCGCCGATGCCCAACATGAATCGAGGCCCGATCTTGTCAACCAGGAACCCTTCAAAAGGCACAAGCCAAGTTTCAAGGGCGACGAATAAAGTAAAAGTCCACTGCACAGCGACCAGGGAAACGTGCAGCTGGGCTTGTATAGGCTTCGTGAACAGGGTCCAGGCATATTGCAAGTTGGCAATTGCCATCATGGCGACGATGCCGGCCACCAACTGGGCCCAACGATTGACAATGCGGGATGGATGAATCAGGGAGGAAGCTTGCGTCGCCATCAATTGCCCTCCACAACTGGGTGGTGGATTCTTTGACAATGCACTGGCGGAACGCCAGTCCCCACGTGTTGCGGTTCACTCCGGCGTTGCGCCAGAAGACCGGGCCAGCACAGCGCGTATGCTAAACTGGTCTGATGAGTGAACCACTTCGGGGAGAGAAGTTATCACCCTCGCGCTAGGGTGTCAAGAACGAATTCTGGCCAATTCCAGTGCCCGCCGACTCACGCGATACACCGATGGAACAGACTCTGCAAGCTCAAATCGAGACCCACCTCACACAGCTCGAAAGCCTGATTCGGCGCGGACGAGAGCTTCGCGGCCTGCTGGCGGCCGATCCCTCAGACGCGTTCTCCGTGACGACGACCCGTGTATGGCAGCAGGAAGTCGGCCTCATCGTCAATCGATTATCGGGGGGTAGCAAAGCCCGCTGGCTGGCACGGTCCTTCAGCCAGGCCTTCCTGGTCCGAACTGGCGACGGTGGAGTGGTCGAAGGAGTCGCGCCGGAGGAAATAGTCACGCGACTGCTCGGAGTACTGGAACAGGCAGTCGCTTCGCTGACGCGCAAGGACGCAGTCCCGGTTCTTTCCACGACCGCAGAGCCTCCGGCACCACGGCGCTTCGAGTTCGTGCACAACTCTGAGCTCCGTCCGGTGCTCGAACAGGCCTATCGCGAGAGCCGTCGCGCCTCGGAGGAAGGGCTATTTGACCTGGCGTTGCGCACGTCTTGCGGGATCCTCGAAGCCATCATCACCGACGCGCTGGAGAAAAAAGGGCTGGCCGCACTCATGGCTTCGGGTGCTCCCACGGGAAACATCAGCGAATGGTCGTTCGATACGCGGATTGCGGTCGCAGAGAGAGCAGGGCTGATTCGCAACGGCTGCGCTCGCCTGCCGTCGGTCGCCAGAACCTATCGAGACGAGAGCGAGACTGGCACAGGGGTTTCAGAGCGCGACGCGCGACTGGCTGGGCAAGTGCTGAACGTGATTCTGAGAGATCTCGATCCGGGCCGATAGAAGCTGGGCGATAACAGCAGGGAAGCGAGATCAACCTTCCAGATCCGCGCGGAAGACAGGCTGCGACGGATCAAGTTTCCCCCGGATGACGGACAGCATCAACTCGCCGTATGCCCGCGTCGCGTCCGGCAGCAAGCCGTAGCCGCGTTCCCACTGCAATCCGCCACCGGAGCCGTAGATCAGAGTGAAGTAACGGCCGGAAGAATATTGCAGCTCAAGCAAAGCGTCGGGCCGGTCGGGATCGCCCTTCTGGCCGAGCACGTCCATCAGCGCGATCGTCCACTTCCGGCCCTTCGGGTCGGTGACGACTTCGCGCTCCAGGTACTCCCAATCATCCATACTCCACATAAACAGGACTCCACGTCAGAAAGGCTCCAGGGCGAGGCCTGAGTTCGGCTCACGCTGCCAGTAGTTGGTCGATCGCCCGCGCGACCTGCGATGCCGTAAAGGGCTTCGGGATCAGCAAGACCTTTTCGGCGTTGCGGGCAGCGAGGCTCTCATCAGCTTCTTCCGGCGTGTCGGAGATGATCACGATGGGAAGCGGGGTGTGCTTCGTTTCCCCGCGCACCATGTCGAATAGCGCTTCGCTCATCTCATAGGCGGAACAGTCGAGCACCAGAGCATCGGCGCGCTGCTCCGCAATCAGGTCGTTGACGGTGGTTGTGTAGCCAGAGGCATAGACCGCGTGGCCAAGGTCGCGCAATGCGAAGGTCAGGAGTTCGGCAATCTCCGGCGTGTCGTCAATGAGCAGGATGCGAGCCACTCCTGCGCTTATCCTTTGCTGGCGCCGGCGCCCGCCACCGGCAGCCGCGGCTTCTTGCCTTCACACCGCTCCAGATCGAGGACCCACACGCGCCCGCCGGCCGTGTAGTAGCCGCGATGGTCGTTCTCGATCATCACGCCCCAGGCTTCGAGCGTTCGCATCACGAAGGTGTAGCCCTCGAAGTTGTTGCGCGTGTGGCTCAGGACTTCATTGGTATGCCAGTTATCGGTGAGAATGCCGTCGCCGGCATGGACGCGCAGCACGGTGTAGTACTTGTCGAACGCCGCTTCCGGCCGCACGTCGCGGGTCGCGCCGCGCTTTTTGCCTTCGGCAACAATGTAACTTTCCTGCGCTTCCGCCGGTGTGGCTGGAGCATTTGATTGTGCGCTCATACGGTCTCCGCAATTGCTTCGGCTTCCGCCGCCGCTGCCATGTTGACCTGGTTCTTCGGATCGGCTGCCTGGATCAACCCTTCCGGCAGCTCGACGCCCATCATTTTCCATTGCTCGTTGGCGAACTTCTGCATGGTGGCGATATGTTCGGCGTGCAGATGGCCAAATCGTCCCTGCAGCTTCAAGTACTCCGAGACCGGACGAATGTTCTGCGGGCGGAAGCTGTAGTCGAACTCGCGCTTCTCCGGATTCCACTCCCAGATCGGATACAGACCGCACTCGACCACCACGCGGCCGAGATCGATGGAGCGCGGCGTCTCGTAAACGAATCCCTTCTGGCAGGGCGTGTAGACCATGAGATATGCGGCGCCGCGGTGGTTCAGGCCCTTGCGGACTTTGTTCATAAGATCAATAGGGTAGCCCACGCTCGCCGTTGCCACGTAGCAGTGAGGATGTCCCGCCGCCATCATGCGAGCGAGATCTTTCGGAAACAGCTTCTTGCCTTCCGGAACTTCCGGACCCGGCGGCGAAAACGTGGTCATTCCGCCGTAGGGCGTGCGCGACGACGCCTGAATGCCCGTATTGGCGTACTGCTCATTGTCGTAGCAGATGATCAAGCAGTCGTGGTTGCGATAGAGTGCGCCGGAGATCGAGGCCAAACCGATATCGGAGGCGCTGCCGTCGCCGGCTTCGCAAATAATATTTGGATAATGCCCCCTCCATTTGCCTTTGCGGATCATGGCTTCATACGCCGCAGCGACGCCCGCGGTAAAACTCCCGGCGCTGCCAATCTGCGTGTGCGCCCAGGGTACGTTGTACGGCGTGCACAGATACGAACTGTTGGCCACGTACATACACCCGGTCGGTCCGACCAAGATCGTGTTGTCGCCCGCAGCTTTGCTCGTCATGCGGTACTGGATGGAAGGCCCGCAGCCTGCGCACGTGCGGTGACCTGGGACGAACGGCTCCGACGAAGGCAGCTCAGGATTGTAGAAGCGCGCGCCCTGATTAGGGTTGGCGAGAATGGGCAGTACCTGCCGCTGAACTTCGATGCTTGCCATATCCGTTTCTCCTGTTCCTATTCTTCGAATCCCACCCAATGCGTGCGCTTTTCGATTTTTCCACGCTTCTGGGCCTGAATCATCTTTTCGGTCATCCAGTAAAACTCTTTCAGCACGATCGCTTCTCCACCCATGCCGGCCATGAACGAGATCACGAGCGGCCGTTCTGGAGCCTCGTAAAGTGCGGCGCAGGCGTCGGCGTAGAGGACGCCTCCGCTGCTGGGGCTGCCAAGTCCCATGTTGGTTTCGATCACGCCGACCACTTTGAACTTGCTCAGAACTTCACATACCCGGTCGGTGGGATACGGACGGATGGTACGCAGCCGCACCATGCCGACCTTCAATCCTTTTTCGCGCATGTGCTGGATCGCGAACCGCGCCGTGACTCCGTGCCCGCCCTGCAGGAAGAAAACGACTTCGGCATCGTCGGTCTTGTACTCTTCGAGCCACGGATCATAATGGCGTCCGAAAATCTCGCCGAATTCCTTATGCACTTCTTCGATTACAGCCATTGAACCTTCCATGGCGCGCGCCCGCTCAAGTTGCAGCGGCGGACCCTGCTCCGGCATGATCTGCGGGCCGTGCGATACCGGATGCCGCGGATCAAGCGGATAAGGATGTTTGTAGGGCGGCAAGAATTCTCGTACCTGGCTCGAGTCGGGCAGTTCTACGTCGCTGGTGATGTGCGACACGAAGAAACCGTCCTGGCAGACCATCTGGGGTAAAAGCACGCGCCGGTCCTCGCCGATGCGATAGGCAATGAGATGATTGTCGAATGCTTCCTGCGCGTCACAGGCCCAGCCCATGAGCCAGCCCATGTCCCGCGTGGAAAGCGCGTCGGTATGCTCGGAGCCGAAATCGCCGGGAGGGTCGAGCGTCCGGTCGGCAATCATCATCTGGACGGGCATGCGGCTGCCGGAAATTGGCGAATACAGTTCGTAAGCAAACTGCACGCCCACGCCTGAGCTGCCGGTGAAGACTCGGGCGCCGCTTGACGAGGCGCCGTGCGCGATGCTCAGTTGCGAGTGCTCGCTGTCGGCCACGATGTACTCGGCGTCGAGTTCACCATTGGCGACCATCTGCGCCAGCGCCATCATGGTCGCGGTATAAGGCCGGATGGGATAGGCGGCGATGACGTCCACATCGGCGTACTTGGCCGCCTGTGCCGACGCAACGCAGCCGTTAATCCGCACCGTTTTCTTTTTTGTGGCAGTAACCGTTGGCATGTTCACTCCAATTCTCTTTAGCTAGATGTTTTTCGCAGGGCGGCTCGCCAGATTCACGAGTTCCTGAGCCTGCCGTCCGTGCAGTCCGGGGCTGATGGCAAAGGCAGTATCCATGCGCACCACACCGGTGTCGAAGTCGAGTTCGGGCACGCCTTCGAGGCATCCGGTCGGACACTCCTCGATGCACACGCGGCATCCCTTGCAGTAGTCGACGATGATCTTGTACAGGCCGTTCGAGCGCTCTGGCCGAGTGATGCACGGCTCTGGACAGACCAGGTAACAGTTGTCGCAGGCGTTGCAGGTGCCGCAGCTGAAGCAGCGCGCCGCCTCTTCGACGGCCTGCTCTTCCGTGAACGGTTGGATGACTTCGTCCTGCGTCTTCTTACGCGTGATCGGGTTCAGCATGCCCTGGTGCACGCGCGGGAAGTGCGGGAAATACGTCATGTTCATGCGGTTCAGGTCCATGATGACGTCGATGGCGATCGTGCGCGGCTGCAGCGGCTCACCCCGCAATGCTTTGTCGAGGTTGAAGGCTACGCGCTTGCCGTCGCCGACTGCATTGACGACCATGAGCGGCTGGCCCGAACCGAACTGTGCGATGTCGCCGGCGGCGAAGAAATTCGTATCGCCGAGGCGGCCGAAGCGATCGATCTTGATAGTTCCGCGCTCGTTCTTGAATTCCGGCGGCAGCCAGTTCAGCGAAGCATGTTGCCCCACGGCGATGATCACGTTGTCGACGGCAAATTTTTCTGCCGGCGCATTGCGATCAATGTTGATCGGCGATGCATTAATGGCGCCGGAGAAGCGCGCCGGATGCAGTTGCAGCGATTCGACCTTGCCGTTGCCCAGAACCGCGGTCATCGCGCGTCCGTGCCACAGGTCGACGCCCTCCTCGAACATGTCGTGAAGATCTTCCGGCGAGGCTGGCATTTCCTGCGTGTTCGCTTCGACCGTGATCATAGTGACTTCGACTGCACCTTGCCGCAGCGCTTCGCGGGCGCAGTCGATGGCCGTATTGCCGCCGCCAATCACTGCGACGCGGGGCCCCAGCTTCACCTTCGATGTCCCCATGCCGATGTCGCGCAGGAAGGGAAGTCCGTAGAGCACGCCTTCTTTGTTCTCACCTTCGGCGCGCACGCTGTTCGGCTCCGTCAGGCCAACGGCCAGCACGCAAGCGTCGTAGTTTTTCTTCAGATCGTCCCAGCTGACGTCTTTGCCAACTTCGGTGTTGGTTTTGAGTGTGATGCCGAGTTCGACGAGGCGCTCGATTTCGCGATCGAGCACGTGTGGAGGAAGAACCCAGACGGGAATGCCGCCGCGGTTCAGCCCACCGGGCTTCGGAGATTTTTCGAGAATCGTTACCTTGTAACCCATGCGCGCCAGCTGATAAGCGGCGCTGTGGCCTGCGGGCCCGGAGCCGATCACGGCGACTTTCTTGCCGTTCGGTTTTCCCGGCTTCACTACATCATGCTTCAGCGCCTGTCCCAGATCGCCGAGGAAGCGCTCGACTGCGCGAATGGAAATGGCTTCATCGTACTTGCCGCGATTGCAGGCCTGCTCGCACGGGTGGTAGCACACGCGTCCGGTCACGGAAGGGAAGGGCATGTCTTCCTTGATAAGTGCATAGGCGTCGAGATACTTGCCGCGCTTCACCAGATCGAGATATCCCTGGATTTTTTCGTTGGTGCCGCAGGCATTGTTGCAGGGTGGCAACTTGTCGCGGTAAACAGGCCGGATCGCGCGCCAGTTGCCGGTGGGAAACAGGTTCTGTCCCTTGTCCTGCGAAGGCGCAGGCGTGATACCCGCGAACGGTACGGTAAGCCAATCAGGAATTTTTGTGCCCTTTGTCGACATGAGTTCCTTCCTACACAGCCACTGGGTTGAATTGCATGATCTTCATTTCGCTCAACGCCATTTCAAATGCGTTCTTGTTGGCGATCATGGGCAGGATCGTCTCCATCTTGACGATGCCCGTGGATTTGACGAGCGCAGCGATCAGCGGAGCAGCGATGTCCGGAGCGATCAGTTTGCTGCGCTCGGCCGCGCCCTCGGTTGAAAGGCGGTCGAGACCCAATTCGCCCAGCCGGTAATACAACCACTTGTGGTGCGCCAAGTGAGCCGCGTCCACACAGACCAGTTGTGCCAGCCGCTCGACCCCAGGCACGAAGCGAAGCATGTAGTCGGGCGAATAGTGCGTATTGATGATTAGCGTTCCGCCGGGAGGCATACCGCGCATGTAATCCCAGCCTTTGACCATCGTGTCTTCCACCAGCACGACGATGTTCGGGTGCTCGTTTTCGTAGGTGAGTTCGTTCTCGAGCACCCGGTCGCTCACGCGGCAGTACTTGCGCGTAGGCGCGTTCGTGCGATCGGGATTGTCCACGTAGTTTTCCATCGCCTGCGCGTACTTGCCTTCCAGGCGAGCCGATGCGGAGACGGAATTGACAATGTCGCGGCCTTCCTTGTCCATGATGATGCCGCGCGTCCAAACCGTAAGTTCTGTGTAGCTCATGTTCAACCTCGTCCAGATTCAGGATGTCTCTGAAACTGAATTGCAATCGGATGTTCCCGCCGCAGTCCAGTTCTCAGCGCGAGGCGTCGCGGCCTCACGAGAAATCTCGTTTTCGAATTCGGTCACTTCGGATATCCCCAGACCTGCTTGCGGCAGCACTTCCCGGAGCGGCCACGTTCCCCGTAGTTCTATTCGTAAAGGATCGCCCACAGAAGCGATCGTTTACGCAAGCAACTCATATTCGATCAAATTCAATAATGCACTTCGTGCAGAACAATCTCTTCGACGTCCTCAATATGCCGGCGCATGGCGGCTTTTGCACCCTCCGTGTCATGGCGCTTGATCGCGGCCAGGATACGACGATGGCCGGCAATCGACTTTTGCGGGCGCCCCTCAACCTGCAGGCTGCGTTCGCGCGTCTCCCGCAGCAGATCCATCAGAATGTCGAGCACCTTGAGCACAACGCTGTTGCCCGATGCCATGGCGACGGCATAGTGAAACTCGGAATCTTCGGGAATTGTGCTTTCACCCTTGCGCAGTTTCGTCTCTTGCCGGTTGAGGATGTCCTCCATCTCCGCAATCTCTTCGGCCGAAGCGTGCGTGGCGGCGCGCGCGGCCAGCGGCGGCTCGAGGATGCGGCGGAAATCGAGCAGTTCGCTCATCAGTTCCTTTTTGCGCTTTAGGGCATTGGTCAGTGGATTGGCTACGGAGTTGGCAGTGATCTCGCGAACGATCGTGCCCGCGCCCTGCCGCGGTTCCACCATGCCCATCAGTTCCAAGCTGCGAATGGCGTCGCGAATCGAACTGCGGCTCACGGAGAGAGTTTCAGCGAGCTCGCGTTCGGAAGGGAGTTTGTCGCCGGGATGCAGTTTCTTGAGAATCAGGCGCTCGATCTGCCGTGCGACGTCTTCGTAGACTTTATTGCGGCGGATGATCTCGAAGTTGGAATTGAGAGCTGAAGACATGGGAAACCCCAAAGTGGTCCGATAAGTGGACCACACGGAGTATACTCCGGTTGTCAAGGGGCGGGCAATTTCTCGGCGCCGGCGAGGGACGGCCCTGAGAAGGCTGTTGGTTCAAGCCGGTTTCGCAGCGTGAGTGGCAGCCAGGCTCGACAGTCCGAGCAACTTCGCGCAATGGTAGACCGTTGTCGTATGAGGCATCGCCACGCCCACTTTTTCCCCCAACTCTACGACCGAACCGACGAGGGCTTCAAGTTCCATGGGCCGTCCGGCTTCGAGATCCTGGAGCATTGATGTTTTGTGTTCGCCAACTTTCTCAGCGCCGGCCATTCGTTGCTCGATGGAAACGGGCAGTCCCATTCCCAGTTTGTGTGAGACTGCTTCCACCTCGAGCATGATGTTCCGAATCACGCTGGCGACTCCGGGGTCGCGCAACATTTGGGCAAGAGTGGCGCGGGTCAATGCGCTTAGGGGATTCAGCGAGGCGTTGCCCAGAATCTTGACCCAGATTTCCTGCCGGAGACGGGCGCTGACGGGACAGCGCAGACCTGACGCCACCAGCGCTTCCGCGATTTTGCGGCAACGCTCGGAGCGCGCGCCGTCCGGTTCGCCGAGAGAAATGCGGTTGCCCTCGGTGTGTTGAATTACTCCTGGAGCGACAATTTGTGTGGAGAAATAGACGATCGAACCGACCACGCGGCGGGCTTCGATCGCATTAGAAATCACGCCGCCCGGATCGATGCGCTCGAGACGCAGACCATCCCACGGGCCGCCGAAACCCTGAAAGTACCACCAGGGAATTCCGTTCTGCGTGCTGACGACCGTCGTGTCGCGCCCCAGTACCGGCTTCAGCTGAGGCGCAAGCTGGGGAAGGCCGTGTGCCTTCACGCCCAGAAAAACCACGTCCACCGGCCCAGCTTCTTCGAGCGATGCGACAATGCGAGGCTGTACCTGGAAATTTCCTTCGGAACTCCGTACCTCAACGCCACGCTCCTGCATGGCCTTCAGGTGAGGCCCGCGCGCAAACAGAGTCACGTCGAATCCGGCATGGGTCATGCGCGCGCCGATGTAAGCGCCGATCGCCCCTGCGCCCGCAATCAGGAACCTCATGCGTCGATATCCAGCAAAGCGGCCGCTACAGCGCGGCGGCGAATCTTCCCGGTGGCGGTGGTGGGAATGCTGGTCACCAGGTGGATCTTCTTCGGACACTTATATTCCGCCAGGCACTCGCGACAATGCTTCAAAAGATCCTTCTCAGTTGCGCCGTGCGGCTCGTGGAGCACCACGGCCGCAGCTATCTCTTCACCCAGTGTGGGATGAGCAAACGGGAAAGTGACGGCCGCCGCCACCGCGGGATGCTTGAGCAAAATCTCGTCGACCTCATGCGGCGCGACATTCTCTCCGCCGCGGATGATGATGTCTTTAATGCGGCCGGTCAGATGCAGGTAGCAGTCCTCGTCGAGAAATCCTTCGTCGCCGGTGCGAAACCATCCTCGCGTCAGCGCGCGCGCATTGGCCTCGGGATTGTTCTCGTATCCGCGAAACACGCTGGCTCCTTGAATGGCAATTTCTCCCCGCTGATTCATGCCCAGCTCAATGCCGTCTTTGTCCATGACCGTGATCCGAATGCCCGTGCCGACTCCCACAGACCCCGCCTTGCGATGCCGCGGAGGCAGCGGATTCGAAGTCATTTGATGCGAGGCCTCGGTCATTCCGTATGCTTCGACAAATGGCACGCCGAAGATGCCCTCAATTTTGTGAATCAGTTCAGCGGACAGAGGCGCGCTGCACGAACGGATGAAACGCAGCGTTGCCGCTTCCGGCAGCTTGTGGTGCGTGCGCGCCAAAAGCACTTGATGCATCGTCGGGACACCCGAATACCAGGTGACGTGATGCTCGCGCACCGTTTTCCAGAAGGTCAGCGCGTTGAATTTCGTAGGGACAACGAGTTCGCCGCCGGAGAGGAGCGTGGACATGGCGGATCCGATCAGGCCGTGGATGTGAAACAGCGGCATGATGCACAACGAGACATCGTCCTCCGAAAGCGCATAGGTATTGGCGATGTTCGCGGCCGACACGGCCAGGTTGAAATGACGCAACGGGACGCGCTTCGGGCGTCCGGTGCTGCCACTGGTGTGCAGCACCAGGGCGATGTCATCGGGAGTTGGCTCAACCGCTTTCGCTCCCGAGGGAGCATCGATGAGGTGAGCCATGCCCTTGTCGGTCATGCCGACCTCAAGGACGGGAATTTTCAGGTCCGTCGCAGCGCTGCGCACGAAATTCGCGCCGGCTGGCGGAGACAGCAACAACTTCGCCTCCGTGTCGCGGAGGAAAAACAGGAACTCTTCGTACGGATAAGCCGGATTCAATGGCGCGGCAGTTCCGGCAATCGATGCAGCCAGGAAACTTACGATGGCAGGCAGTCCGTTGGGCAGTGCCATCGCCACGCGGTCTCCGCGGCGAATGCCGGCGGAGGCCAAGGCGTCAGCCATCGCCAAGACCTGCTCGCGCAACGAATCGTAGGTGACAAAGATTTCAAGTTCAGGCACAGCGATCGCGGCGTGACTATCTGCATAGTGCAAAACGTCGAGCAGAGTTGTGACGGATTTCAGGGTGAGTTTGGTAGACATGGAAGCAGTCCTCGGCCCGGTACCCTGGGCGCAATGTCGGCGACGGATCGATACAAGCGGCGCTTTTCGCACCCGTCTTTAGCCACGACGAATGGGCAAACTAGATCGAGTAGCCCTCCGCCTTCAAGGCCTTCTTAAACTCGGCCAAGAAGAATTTCAGATTCTCTTCCGTAGCCAGCGGCCCCATGACGCCGATACGAAAGACCTTGCCGGCCAGCGGTCCAAATCCGCCGGCGATTTCGATGCCCGGACCTTCCAGCAGCCGTTTGCGCACTTTGCCGTCATCCACGCCACTTGGCACCAGCACCGTGTTCAACGTTGGAATGCGGTGGGACGCGGGAACGTGCATATGCAATCCCATGGCTTCGATCTCGCGCACAAAAAACCTGTGGAAACGGCGATGACGCTCCCAACGGTTTTCAATACCCTCCTCGGCAATCACGAGCAGCGCCTCGCGCAGCGCGTAAAACATCGAAATCGGAGCAGTGTGGTGGTAGCGGTGCGAAACGGTGGAGTAATCGTGAATCAGCTTGAGATCCAGATACCAGCTCCGCGGTGAGGTGGTGCGAGCGCGCAGCCAATCCATCGCTCGCGGCGACAGCGCCATCGGCGACAAACCCGGCGGGCAACTCAATCCCTTCTGTGTGCAACTGTAAGCGATGTCGATGGCGGTGCGATCGAACTCGACCGGGAGGCCTCCGAGCGACGTAACGCAGTCGGCGATCACCAGAGCCCCGGCATCATGTGCCGCGGCGCAGATCGCCTGTCCTTCCTGCAACGCACCCGTCGACGTCTCGGCATGGACATAGCCCACCACGGCCGGTTTCTCGCGACGAATGAAATCCGACGCCTCGGCGTCGCTGAACGTTTCTCCCCATGCCTTCTCGAATCGCACCACATTGGCGCCGTTGCGCCGGGCCATTTCCGTCAAGCGATCGGAGAAATACCCGTTGGCAAACACGGCGAACTTTGCTCCCGGCTCGACAAAGTTAGCGACGCTGGCTTCCATGCCTGCGCTGCCTGTGCCAGAAATCACCAGCGTCGAGCCGCTCTTGAAGCCAAATGCCGTCTTGAGCAGCTCTTGCACATCCTGCATCATGTCGATGAAGTACGGATCCAGATGTCCAACGATCGGTTTTGAGAGCGCCTGGTAGACGCGTGGGTCGACCATCGTGGGTCCGGGGCCGAAAAGATAACGCTGCGGGGGGTTCAGCGGGGCGAACAGCTCGCGCGCAGAAGGTTGTGAGATAGCACTCATAAAGCCTCATTTCCTGTCAGAAGATGAAAAGCTCAAGGGTTACACGAGATCGTGACCTCAAATAGGAAAGCGACATAGAGTCTGGCAGTGTACCGGCACCGCAAGTGTAGTCAAGTTAATTTTGTTGATCGATTCGATTAGTTCTCCTTATTGCCCTCATTCACGCCGTGAGATGATGACGCGGGCTGAGAAGCAGACGATAATCCAAATCCAGAGAGCGCTGGCACGCCCTCCCGACCGCCCTAACAGGAAAGTATACGCCCTTGGTTTGATCGGAGGTTCCGATCACGCGGCTGGAGCATTGAACTTACCCCTGGGCAAGCCTCGGAGAATGTTTACTGTTCGGCGAACTCCAAACTACGCGTTGGCCGCGGAATTAATGTTCGGCAGCGGCTCATTGAAAAGTTTTCTTGACAGTCTTCATTTCTACGTGTTAAACCGCCGAGTCGGTCACTGGTCCGCTTTTCATACCGGATCAAGTTTCAGTACGCCATTTCGTCGTCAACGCTCAACCCGAACCCAACATTGCCGCAGCCCGTGTCTGCACCGTCTTGAGGCCGTTTTTGCAAATCATTTGGGAGAACAACCCATGCGCTCGCTGATAAAGCTTCTTGTGCTGCTCGTCTTTTTCGTGGCACCCGGCTCATTCGTCCTTGCTCAAGGCACCGAGCCAGCCGCCAATGCGGGAGGGTCCCCATCTCCGAGCGCCACCAAGGCTGAGGTGGATCAGTTGCGCAGCGAAGTGGCGGCGCAACGCCAAACCATCGAAGAACTGAAGGCGCTGGTGGAGAAACTGGCCAAGGCCCAGGATAAGGCCCAGGAGCCAATCGCCAAAGGGACGGCGGAGGGTACGGCCACCGTCAAGCCGGTCGCGGCCACGACGGAAGCTCTATGGCAGCCAGCGGATGCTTCGGGTGGCGCAGGTGTCCATCTTAGCGACGCGGTTCTGCGAGAGCCTGAGCCCGAAGCCTGGCCCATGGTTGAGCAGGCTCCCGCTGGAGAGCCCAAGAAAGACACGGCACCGCTTGCCGCGGGGTGGAACGGCGAGCACTTCTTCATCCGAAGCGCTGACGGGCAGTTCAGCATCAGCCCTTACGGCTACGTGAATAACGATTACCGAGCCTACCAGGGCGACGGAGCCCCGGCGGACACGTTCATCCTGCGTCAGGCACGATTCGGCTTCCAGGGTAATTACGGGTCGCACTTCGATTTCGCGCTGCTCACTGACGCGGCCTCCACGACTGGATCTGTGGTGCGGGACGTTTACCTCAACATAAGAGTCAACCCAGAGTTCCAGTTTCAGGTCGGCCAGTTCAAGGCTCCTTTTGCCCAGGAAACCGGAATCGGCGACACCAATCTGGACTTTGTGGAGCGTGGTTTCCAGTCCATGTTGTACCCCTCTGCAGCCTCTGCCTACCGCAGTCCGGGCGCTGCCATTCATGGCGATATTTCTGGTGGCGTCATGCAGTACTGGATTGGGGCGTTTAACGGCAAAGGGTACGCCACCGCCAACACGACCAATCAACCGGAAGTGATTGGAAGGCTTCGCTTCTACCCTTGGCGCAAAACCAACAGCAGCTGGTTCAAGGAACTCGCCTTCGGCGGTTCCGTTGACTATGGCCGTTCCCGTGGTCTTTCTGGCGACCTAAGCTTCGCGAGCACATTGCCCGACGGCGCCTACAGCTTTTTCCCGCAGTTCCCCATCAACGGTCCCATCGAGCGCTACAACGGCGAGTTCACCTACCTGAAATCGAATTTCGCGCTGCGTGGCGAATACGATCAGATCAATCAGTTCCGTCGCAATGTCGGTTCCGAGCAGGCGGGAGGGCTCGGTTTCATCAGTTTGCCGGGAATTACTGGCAAAGCATGGGACCTTAGCACGACTTATTTGCTGACGGGCGAAAAGCGGCCGGAGAATGGCACTCCTCGCGTCAAGAATCCGCTGTTTGGTCCCGATACTCCCGGTGGCAAGGGGCGCGGATTAGGAGCGTGGGAAGTTGGTTTCCGGTTTACCGGCATCCAAGCCAATGAGCCGGGCGCAAACTTCTACAGTTACTACACCCCGGAATATGTTCCGACCTTTGATTACCACACGTTCGAGTACACCGTGGGCATCAACTGGTATCCAAACTACTGGGTCAAATATGTGGTCAATGTGGGCATCGATCAGCTGAAAGATCCCAGCACGATCGGCAATGTGCCGCAGAACTACTACGTTGTTTTGCAGCGGCTACAGTTCAGGTTCTAGGAGACGGACACATGGATCCCACGAACCGACAATCAGAACACAGCGATTCGCAAACAAGGTGCGCGGTGACACACGAGCATGGCGATTCAGGTGGCAAGGGAGGAAATGCGATGAAGTCGAAGCTTCTGCTCTCTACTTTTCTGACGGCGCTGTTTGTGCTGGCTAGCAGCTGCGGTACAGCGTCGAATTGTCCGGTGTGCGGCACCACGACGAACGGCGCATATGCCGTGATCAACGTCATTCCGGTGCCGGAACACAATCCCACCGGCGAGCCGGGTGGTCCATTCAACTCCTTCGACATCAGCACCATCGCGCCCAACGTGACCGGCACGGGAGGTCCCTACCTGGATTACATCTCGGACCGTATCGGTCTGGCCATGGTGGTGATTGACACCTCGCAAGACATCGCCGTGGACGCCCTGCAAGGACAGAACGCCGTCACGGATGCGGGCAATGGCGCCAGTCCATGCGATCCCAGCATTCCTCCGCTGGTCTCCGTGTTCGGCAACTTCACCCGGTTCGGCTGCAGGAACGCGCCCTTTCACCTCGATTCAGGTTTCGGAGCCAGCGGGAATTTTGGCGGATTCCCAGGCGCCCAGTGCTGCGCTGCGCGCGCCAACGGCGTGAATCCGATGTCCGGGCCGGACGGCAATACCACTACGCCAGATGGAAAGTTTCTGTTTGTGGGTAATGGCAGCTCAAGCGTGGTGGTTTTCGACCTGACTGGGATGAACTTGAGCACAAATCCGCCCACCCAGCCGCAAGTGATTGCCGATATGCCAACTGGCGTGTCGGCTGACTATGACGGTCCTTTAGGGATCGCTCCATGTGTTGCTTCGTGGAACGGCGAAGCCGGTTCCAGCGCTGATTGCGGCGATGATCGCGGCGACGAGCAGGCCCTGGGGACGGTCAACGACACAAGCGGGACCGCGCATCAGGTGCTCGCTGTAATCGACGGTGATCCGGGACTTCCGTTCATCACTTTCTTCGACGTGACTAATATCATCAGCAAGACGGGAACTCCTTCGCAACAGCATTGTTTGCCGATCGATGCCGCTTATCCCTACGGCCCGTATCCAGCGGGATTCAACCTTGGAACCTACCCCGCAAGCTACCCGTTCCAGGGGACGTCAGAGACGGTAGTCACTCCGGCGCCCGGCGCGTCCTTCAACCCTCCCAGCTGCGTCATCGGGCAGATCTACTATGACGGCGCCGGCGGGGCTGCATCAGCAGGCGTTGGTCTTACAGGCACGGTGCCCGTGGACAACGCTGGGGCGACGTTCCCGTGCCCGGATCCTTCGAACCCGCAGACTTTTAGCGGCGTTTCCGGGTCGGCGGCGGCCTCGCTGATCCCTGGAATTGGCATAACTCCGGCTACCGGGACGCTTTACACAATCCCCTGCCACCATGGCCCGATCGTCAGCTACGTAACCGGACAATATTGCCCAGGTGCTAATGCCTCGACGAACAACCCCGTTGGCACCCAGGCTCCTCCCTTTTCGGACACTACCTGCGCGGGCGCCATCGCTCCCGCGGGGTTGGGTGCGATGACCTTCGATCCGGCTACCGGCTTCGTGCTACTGACGAATTCGAATTCCATCGCCACCACCGACATTGGCAACGTTGACGTAATCAATCTCCAGCTGGGCACGGGAAACGGCCCGGTCGTCGTCGGAAGTATTGTTACGCCCAATTGCATGCCGACCAGTATTGTGCAGGGGCCGGGTGAGAACTTCCTCGTGGGCTGTGCAGACCATGATGGCACGGCCTTCCCTCCTAACGAATACGTTATCAATCTCTCCGGGGGCTTTACTGCCGGAACCGGGTACAACGTCAACTGCGTGGGTCCGATGGTGAATTGCGTGCAAGTCTTCAACACCGGCGGCGTGGACGAAATCTGGTATAACCCGGGCGACAACAAGTACTACCTGGCTGCGCGCGACCTGCCCACCGGGGCGGCGATGGGCGTGATCGATGCCGCAACCAACGAGTGGCTGGTAAATTTCCCCACCAACACTAACTCGCACAGCATTTCCGTGGACCCCAGCACGAACCACGCTTTCGTGCCCATGCAGGCCGGGTCGATCTGCACCACACAAAGTGCCAACGGGTGCGTGGCTGTTGTCGCGCAGCAGTGAAGCAGCGGGGAGCCGAGTGATATAGTTGCGAGAGACGCGAAGCCGTCAGGCCTCGCGTCGTTGCCCGGTGCTCTCGGTTAGCGTTTTATTTTGGTTCGACGAGAGCGGGCTCAGGAAGTAAATTATGCAGATGTTTCCTATGGGTCTCGTCCGCAATGGAGTTCTAGCGGTATCTTTTCTGGTCTTGCCAGTGACGTTGCTTTGCAGGACTGACCAGCCGGCGCCCAAGCCCACCGACGTTCCGGCAATTGTGATTGCCCACTTGCCGTTGCCGCAGGCTACGGGAAGTCAGATGCTTCTGCAGCGGGAAGAGGGGAAGCAATATCTCTACGTGCAGCAGGCTTCAAAGCAGGGTTTTATGATTATCGATGTCAGCAAGCCGGAGCAGCCCAGTCTGCTGAAACGCACCGCCCAACAGAATCAATCCACCGCCGGCAACCTGGAAATGGTCAGTCCAGACGTGGCGATCGCGGAAGCTCCCGAGAAAACACCCACTACTCTGACCAACAGCAACCGTCCCACAGAAACCGTACGACTGTTGGACCTAAGTGATCCGAGCAATCCGAAGACGCTCGAAACCTTCACCAAGGTCACCAGCCTCCTTCCCGATGGCCACCACGGCCTGATCTACCTTACCAACGACCAGGGATTGTGGGTTCTGCGTTACAACCGTCCCGCCCGATTCGAGCCGGCCAAGACGAAACCGCCCTGCGATTCAGAGTCGGCAATCATGGCGATGCCGCCGGATTGCCAATAGGGCCCAGGATCATCCCGGCTCGCCCCGACGATGTTGCCCGACCGTGGCTGAAACACTTACGCCGCTTATCGCAATTCGCATTGCTTATCTAGCGTCTTGATTGAGCGGATTGTAATCGTCACCGGGGCGGCAGATCCGGTCCTGTTCATGGCGTCGGAACTGCTGCTCAGGGTGGGCGATTGTTCTCCAGTCACTTCGACCCGCTGACCGAGATAGTCCTTGAGTCTGATCTTGCCGGTCGGCAGCAGTTCATAACTGATGGCCGGATCTTGCTTCAACAGGATGTAGTCGCCGCTGGATCGCGTAACGCAACCCTGAATCGTTACTTCGTCCTTACCATGTCTGGAATTGTCTGCAGAAGCAGCATTGCCGTTCTGCGCCAGGGCAAAACTGGCAGAGAGCAGCAGCATAGCGAACACAAGTGGCCTCATGACACACCTCCTAATCACCGACGCTATGCTTAAACGGATGACCAGAATTACTCCCTGGTTGCTAATTAGTGCGGCCAACAGAGGATTACTTTACGTGCGTTTCCTGATAGTGCAGTTCCTTCCATTCTCCGCCGCGCTTCACCCAGAGTGCTCCAATATAAACGCGCGAATAGCGCACCTGGGACTTCGGAGGGAATTGCATCGTAACCTCATAAATGACAAACGTAGCGTCCGGGCTGACAGGAATTACTTTCATCCCCCACAGCGTGTAGGTAAAGACGTTAGTGTCCACCAGTTCATTGATCGCCTGAATCTTGTTGCGCTCGCCTCGCCCATCGGTTTCGACACCCTGATAATCGTCCGCCAGCAGTTCGCCGTAGGCCTTCCTGTCCTTGGTCTTGATGGCGTCCCATTCTGCTCTGATCTTGCCCTCAAACATAGCTTTCAGAGCCGATTCTTTGTCGGCGGAGGGAGTGCTGTCAGCCGGTTTGGCAGGGGTTGGATTAGCTGGGATGGGACTAGACTGAGCGGAATTTGCCTGGGTTGGCGGCTGTCGCGCCGGAGCGAAACTTGTTAGCAGGGCAATATGGACGCAGAAAATCCAGCTTCGCATTATGCCTCCAAGGCGGAAATCAAGGTTTATCAGAATGGAGCAGACCAATTCTAGTGCAACTCCTGAACCCTCTTTCGGGCTGCGGCGAGCAGCGGCTGAGGAAGCCCAGAATAGCCTTCTTCTGCCGCATACTGCTGGCCGTCGGAGTAGATCCAGTCCAGCAAACTGTGCAGCGCAGCGGATCGAGCGGAATCCGAGGACTCGGTTCGTAGATAAATCCAGGTGAAGCTAACGATGGGAAACGAATCGGCGCCGGAGGCGTTCGTCAACGACGCGCTGAAACTGCTCCAGCGGGGCGCCTCCACGGCTTCGCAGGCGGCAGAAATTGTCTCAGCCGACGCTCTAACATACTTCCCAGCCGGGTTGAGAACTGCCGCAGTGGGGATGTTTGCTTTGAGCGCATACTGCAGCTCCACAAAACCGATCGTGCCCGCTTCGCTCTTGACCTTGTCCACCATGTCGGCACTTCGTTCTGCCGGTGTGCCTACCGGCCAGCTTGGCGAAGCTGTCACTCCAATCTTGGCACGGAACTTAGGGCTGGTCTTGGAAAGGAAGTCGGTGAATACGTAGTTCGATCCCTTGCCCCCGGGGCGATTGATCACCTGAATGCGAAGATTGGGCAGGGCCAGGTCCGGGTTCAGCTTCGCGATGGACGCTGCGTTCCATGTCTTGATCTCGCCGAGGAAGATCTCGGCCAAGACCTCGCCGGAAAGCCGCAGTTCCTGTGGAATGCCGGGAAGGTTGTAAATCGGCGCGATGCCAATGAGTACTGCCGGCAACTCGATCAGGTCACCCTCTTTCCGTTCTTTGTCCGTGAGGCGGGCCTCTCCGGCGCCGAAATCGCCGGCGCCGTGCGAAATCTGTTTGATCCCCTCGCTTGTGCCGATGGGCACATAACGCAACTGAATCTTCGGATTACGTTTTCCGTACTCCTGTGCCCAGCGGTTGTAAAGCGGCGCCGGTATGCTTGATCCCGAACCAACAATTACTGTGTTTTGAGCCTGGAGGTGGACGGTGCAGATACTGAAAATGGCGAGAAGCAGGCAACACCGTGGGGGAAACGAAAAATCTTTGGACACCTTCGATTCAACGCTGGGCAGGGATACTCGCGTCCTCAACGTCATCGCGCCCTCCACTGCAGCTGCGCCGCCTTTCATGCGATTCATTCGCTCAGCCGCAGCATGAGCACAAACGGTTTCAGGTTAGCATGGAGTGCGTCGAAACGAGCCTCGCTATCTGGCTGCGCTATTGGCAACCGAGGAACTGCTGACCGGGGAGGGATAGGAAGAGGCGGCCGGCTCTCGCCCCTCCAAGCGCGCCTCCGCGACTAAAGAATTTTCTCTCGATGCATCTTGCTCGACACGACTTTTTTCGAGGAAAAAGTGTCACCATGGAAAATGACTTCTCAGCTTCGGAATGACTGATCCTGAAAACTTCGCTTCTGAAAGTTCCGCGAACCAAGGCAACGGGAAAATTTCCATCCCAGGCCTGAATTCACCGGTCGTGTTGTCGATCGTCCTCTTTGCCGGGACGCTGATCCTGTACATTCCGGCTCTTGGCGCCAATTTCCTCAACTATGACGACGATGACTACGTCACCGCGAACGCGCATGTGCTGCGAGGACTCTCGTGGAGCAACGTCGCGTGGGCGTTCACGACTACGGAGGAAGCGAATTGGCATCCGCTGGCGTGGATTTCCCACATGACGGACGTGCAGCTTTTCGGAACGCATCCCGTCGGCCACCATCTGGTCAGCATTCTGCTGCATGCGTTAAACGTTGTGCTTCTGTTTTTTGTGTTGCGGCGGGCCAGTCGCAATGTGGCGCGCAGCGCACTAGTGGCCGCGCTCTTTGCAGTCCATCCCTTGAATGTGGAATGCGTGGCGTGGGTGGCAGAGAGAAAATCGCTGCTCGCCATGCTCTTTTTTCTTCTGGCTCTGTCGGCCTACGAGCGGTATGCAAGCCATCGCAGTGCGGGTGGCTACGCGACAGTGGTACTGCTCTTCGCATTGGGACTGGCGGCCAAGCCCATGGTTGTAACTTTGCCGCTTCTGCTGCTGCTTTGGGACTACTGGCCGTTGCCAAACATGCGCGCAGACAAAGAAGCGTCGCAGCGGCCAAGCGTTTGGCTGCTCGTGGGAGAGAAAATTCCGTTACTGGTCTTGTCGGCGGCCAGTTCCGCGATCACCATTTACGCGCAGCACCGTGGTGGTGCCATGGCGCTTGCCGAAGTCCTTCCCCTCAGGCTGCGCGTCGGCAACGCCATCTATTCGTACTTTAGGTATGTTGTGAAAGGAGTTTGGCCATCGCGGCTGGCAGTCTTTTATCCGCATCCGGAAAACTCACTGGCGATCTGGAAAGTTCTGGCGGCTGGATTGCTGCTTGCGACGATCACATTGTCGGTTTGGCTGTACCGCGAACGCTGCCGTTACCTGCTGACCGGATGGCTGTGGTACGTGGTCGCCATGGTCCCCATGATTGGCATCGTGCAGGTGGGAAGGCAGGCCATGGCGGATCGTTACGCCTACCTCCCGTTCATTGGTTTGTTCATCATTGCCGTCTGGGGAAGCGCTGATCTGTTCGCGCGACTCGACTTGTCAGGCATGGTTAAGGCCGTGCTGGCAGCGGCACCGCTGGTGGCTTACGCTTCAATGGCAATCCTTCAGATGACTTACTGGCACGACAGTTACCGGCTGTTTGTGCACGCAGTGCAGGTGACCGAGCACAACGCGATTGCTGAGGACAATCTTGGCAGCACCCTGGTAGAAATGGGCAAGCCCGATCTTGCCCTGCCTCACTTCCAGGCCGCGGTGACGTACATGCCGCAGTTTTCCGGGGCACATTACAACCTCGGTATTCTGGCGCAACAGCACGGGCAGCTCGACGACGCGGTGCGGGAGTACGAGCTTGCCTTGCACTACGCGTCCGACGAGAACGGGGCCGCGAGAGCCCACAACAATCTCGGTTTCCTGTGGCTGAATCGGGGCAATCTCAAGCCTGCAATTGAACAGTTCAGCGGGGCGCTTCAAATCTATCCCGATAAGCAGAACAGTCTGCTGGGCCGCGGCATGGCGGAGTATCGGCTGGGGAATTTGGACGCGGCGATTGCGGATTTGTCGCGGGCGGCGAAGATCGCACCGATGGCGCCGGCGGATTTCTGGCTGGGTCGCGCTTTGGAAGACAAGGGCCAGGTCGAAGCCGCGATCAATGCCTATGACGCCGCGTTGCAAATGGCTCCGGACATGACCGAAGCCCGCGAGCGCCGCGACGCCCTGCGTGCACATCGCTGATTGCCAGGGCGCTGCCCGGGCTCTGCGCCAGAATTGCAGTCGAAATAAAAGAAGGACGTCAGCCCAAAGCACCGCATACCGCCCTCCTCCTTGAGTCAACCCTCGTTACAGCGACTACGCGCCCGCTCTGGCTGCTCTGACCAGCACGTCAGCGCGTTGTGTCCCCGCCGTCTTTGCAAAATACAGCCGGTAAGACCGGTGGATGGCGTACATCACTGGGAAGACGGCGAGCGCCAGTTGCCAGCCCATATGCGCGCTGACAGTTTCAACCATGGAACTGATTCCCGCGCTCAACACGTAGTAGGGGAACGATAGCTGCGCCATGCTGCCCCAGAGTGGCCCGACTGCCTTGCCCTCGCTCAGCGCAATGATCGCTGCCACGGGCACGGTTTGTCCCAGGAACAGGGTCAGCGTCGCCAGGGCCAGACTCAGCGGGGTGGACTTCCACGCCAAGGACATCCAAGCCCAGCCATGCAGCGCTTCTCCGTGGAACATCAGGCTCGCGCTGCAAGTGGCAAACGTCATCATGCTGATGTTGAACGCCATCTGCTGCGAGTTGAACTTCGCACTCTTTCGCGGCCAGCACTGCACCGCGGTCGAGACGCAGGTGATCAGAATCGCTTCTGCGGCGCTGAGATTGACCACCGCTGTGAGCAAGAACGGAAGATTGACCGACATGTTGCCGTTAATGCCTGGCAGCTTGACCTTCATCCGCGACGTAGCTGCCGCCAGTGCAAGCACCGCCAGGGCGAAATAGCCGTGCAGCGTATGGCTCAACGATATCGCGTAGGCAGCTGTGCTGGCTGCTAGCAGCATCGCCGCGCCGATGAACGTCTGAACTCGCCGTGTGTGATTCATGATTGCCCTCCTTTCTCCTGGAAATTTCACACGGCTACTGCTCGTCGTCTCCGGCATCAGAGAAAGCTGCGTCGGCATTGCCTACCGAGGCGCCCCATACGAGGCTCGCGGCCGAAGTGGACGTGCCCGTACTCGATCCCCAAACCACACTGAACGCACTCAGGGTGTTGGTGTTCCATGGCAAGGAGGCGCCCCAGACGATGGACGTGCCATTGACTTCGGCGCTACCCCACACGATGGCTGTACCCCAAACAAGCGATGATCCCCAAACCACTGAGGTCGAAGCGACGCTGGAGTTTCCGTACACCAGCGAAACCACGCCGGTCTGCGGGTTGTAGACTGCCGTTGGCGACAGGGCCGCTCCCACCGTGGCCGGAGCCAGATCCGTGTTGGTGATAGCGGTTTGCACATCCAATAAGCCCGATCCCACCGCGAATAGATCGTAGTAGTCCACGAAGGTCTGCTCAAGGTGCGGTACGTACGCCGATGTGGAAGTCAGGCCCATCTTGTACGTGGTTTTCATCAGACGCGCCTTCACTTGATCCGGAGTGAGCGTGCTCTGCTCCTGGAGCATCAAAGCGACGGCCCCCACAACGGCGGGAGTCGCCATGCTGGTCCCGCTCAGCGTGAAGTAATCGTTGTTGCCGTCGGTTCCGGTGACCAGCTCGGCGGGAAACTCCGTTTCCAGTGTTGCGCCGGGAGCCGACAGAGAAACCACATCGTTGCCGGGGGCAACGAGGTCAGGTTTAACGACATGGTCGTACGTCGTGGGTCCCTTCGAACTATAGCTCGCTAGGGTCTCGGCCGACGCGGAAGGCGATCCATTGGCCTTGGTCGCACCCACGGTGATCACGAAAGGATCGTTGCCTGGGGCAGTGATCGTTCCATAGCCGTTGCTTCCGTCCACACTCAACCGGCCGTAGTTGCCGGCGGCAACCACTACTGCGATGCCGCTCTTCCATGCCGACTCCACCGCCTGGCACAGAGGGTCCTGCGTGTAGCTTTCGAAGATTCCGCGGCCCAGTGACAGATTGATGACGCGGATGTTGTAGGTGTTCTGCAGCGCGATCGCTTCCTCAATCGCCGCGATCACGGTGCTGTCGGTCCCGGCCCCATTCTCATCCAGCGCCCGCAAGTCAACTAGGCTCACTCCAGGAGCCACGCCTTCATACTGCCCGCCGGAAAGATATCCGTTGCCGCCGATGATACCGGCCACATGCGTGCCGTGGCCGTAAAGGTCATATTTGGCGCCGTTGGAGTTGGTGGTCGGTGTTCCGGTGAAGTCCTCGTGATATACCACGCGCGAGGTGGTCTCGCTCGAATTCCAAAGATCAGGATGGCTGTCATTGATGCCGCTATCGATAACGGCCACGCCTACGCCTGCTCCTGTGTATCCTGCGTTCCAGGCTGCCGCTACGCCGGTGGCATCGTTCGTAAGATCATCGGCCACTTGCATCGGGTGATCGACACTAAGAAAAGTCACTCTTGGATCGCTCGCCAACTGAAGCAGGGAACGGATGGGCACGCTGATCGCGGCACCGTGGACCAGGCGCAACTGTCTGGAAACCGTGCCACCCAGCTTCTGGACCTGCAGCATGTCCGCGGCGTTGGGGAACGATTTGTACTGAATGATCACTTTCACAGAGGTGTTGGCCTGAAATCCCGCAACGTGCGGGCTGGCACTCAGCATATCCGCCAGATCGGGCGAAAGCTTGTCCGAGATTGACGACTGGCCGGTGGCGCCGAAGTGCTGTCCAAAGGCCATGCCCGTCGCCATCAGCAGGACCAAGCTCAGTCGTTTGCCCCATGCCGCGCTATGACGCTCTCCGCGACCCGGTTTCTGTGGCTTCTGTGTACGCACCATGAATCTCACCCTTTCTTGCTTACTGAAACTTACGGGGGAAAGATCGCGCTCAGTACCGTTTGACTATTGCAAGGCAAACACCAATTGAAGCCATGCAAGTGATTGAAATTAATGGAGATTGCGGGGTCGTCCGGCCTTCCATTTGGGTCAGTCTGTCCCGCCGGCGTGGGCATGGGACAGTCTGTCCCATAGCAGGCTACTTCCGCTTGGAGGCGAACGAATGGCGGTGCAACACTCGGAGCTTATTTGTTGCCTGCAGCGGCTGCGCTGCTTTGCGAGGCCACGGCCGCTATCCGCGGGCTGTGTTGTTGCGGCGCGCTCTGTCCCGGAACTTTGGGCAGCGCGGCCATCAGCCGTTGCGTGTATTCGTGCAGCGGGTTGGTAAAAATTTGCTGCGTGGTGCCCAGTTCAACGATTCGGCCCTCGTGCAGAATCGCGATCCGGTCGCAAAGTCCCGCCACCGACGCGAGGTCGTGCGAGATATACAGAATCGCCATGCCGGTCGCGCGGTTGAGGTCGCGAAACAGGGCGAGAATCTCGGACTGAGTAATCACGTCGAGTGCGCTGGTGGCCTCGTCGGCGATCAGCAGCGCCGGGCGGTGCAAAATGGCCATTGCGATCAGCACTCGCTGCGCCTGGCCCACGCTCATCTGCGAAGGATATTTCTTGAGGAATTCATCGGTCGCAGGAAGGCTCACGTTCTTCAGTGCATTTTCAATCGCGGTGTCGTATTCGGTCGCCGGGCCGGAAGCGTGTGCTCTCCAAGCTTCTTTCAGCTGCGTACGAATTCTCAGCGCGGGATTCAGCGACGACAGGGGGCTCTGCAGGACGAGTGCGATCTTGCGCCCGCGCAGTTCCCGCAACTCGTTTTCGCTGAGGCCGACCAGATTGCAGCCCAAAAACTGGATGGTGCCTTCGACCTGCGCCCGCTTCCGATCGAGCAACCCAAGAATCGTCATTGCCAGCGTGCTCTTGCCCGAGCCGCTTTGCCCCACCAGTCCGAGCACTTCGCCTGAGCGTATGTCGAGTTCCACGTCACGCAGCACGGCAGGCTGGTCGCCATAGCGCACAGAAATCCGCGCCGTCAGCAGAACGTCAGAGGATGGCAATGGCGGCGACGATTGCGACGGGAAGTTCATTTTTGTGGCATTACGACCTTCGAGTAGGCGCAAATTCTCCGCCGTTCCCGGCAAGGGCGGCGCGTTTCAGAGGCCGCTTATTTCAGCGCCAGCCGCTCTCCCTTCACTTCCAGCCGGTCCGCATTCCAGAAGGTCTGCGGCGAGAGAATGACGGGGCTTGCCCCCTGCACGTCAGCCGCTACCGCCGACAGCGCATTCCGGTTGACCAGATAGATGAACGGAACTTCATCCACTACAATCTCCTGCACGCGGTCGAAAGCTTTTTTGCGCGCCCTGGCATCGGCCGACGATGCCTGCTCGCGCATCAGCTTGTCAATCTCGGCTTCCCAGGCGGTTTCTGGAGTCTTTTCCGATGGATTCCACTGATGATTCTCCGACGAACTCAACCACACGTTCATCTGCTCGTTCGGATCGAGGCCCGTATTCGTCAGACCAAGCAGGACGGCCTCGTATTCAAAGGTCTGCGTCATGCGCTCGATCAATGAAGGGAAGTCGAGCGTGACGACGTTCACTTTGATACCGATTTTCCCGAGATCCTCCTGGATCATCGTGGCCATGCGCTCGCGATATTTGTTCCCCGAATTGGTAATGATCGAAAACACCACCTCGTTGCCGTCTTTATCTTTCAGCGTGCCGTTCTGCAGCTGGAATCCCTCGCCCTGCAGAGCTTTCAGCGCCGCATCACGCGAATAGGCGGCGGCGGCGCTCAATTTCGCATTGAACCAGAACTTGTTGGCTGGCGAGATCGGCCCGACTGCCGGCTGCGCATGCCCGCGAAATACGACGCGGCTCAAATCGTCGCGGTTGATCGCTTCGGAAATCGCACGGCGGAAACTTGCCGACCGAAACCACGTCTTCTTATATGCCGGCAGCGGACTCTTCTCGACCTGGTTGAACCACATTTGCTCGCTGTCGAGCGACGGTCCGGCATCGTGGACCACTTGGGGCGCGATCTGCCATAGCTTGTCGAAATATTCGCTGTCGAGCGAGTTAATCAGGTCCACTTCTCCGCGCTTGAAACGCAACATCTCCACATCGCGATTGGGCTGAATGTCCAGGCGGATCGAATCGAGATACGGCAGCTTCTTGCCCTGCGCATCCGTCTTCCAGTAATTCGGATTGCGCACCAGGAGCACAGTGGCCCCGGGCTTGTAATCGGCGACCATGAACGGGCCGAGCACAGCCATTTCCTTCTTTGGCGAGTGCGCGGAGAGAATCGCGACCTGGTCGAACTGCCGGTCGAGTCCAGCCACGGGTGCGGGGAATGTAATCGAAATGTCAGTTGGAGAAATGATGCGCGTTTCCACAATGCCCGGCCCGGACCGGAAGGAATCTCCCGTGGGCGAGTGCAACGCTGGATCCATCAGCTGCCGCACCGTATAAACCACGTCTTCTGCCGAAAACGGCGTGCCGTCGGAGAACGAAATCCCGCTACGCAGCTTGAACGTGATCTGCTTCGCGTCCTTTGAAACTTTCCACGACTGCGCCAGCTCCGGCTCCAGAGCCTGCGTCTGACGGTTGATGCGAAGCAACACACCCCCGGTCAAGTACCGGATCGACACGGACGCGTCGTCCTCCACCTTCAGCGGGTCGAATGTTTTCGGCTCTGAATGGAGACAGAACCGGAGCTCGCCTCCCCCCTGCGCCAACGCGAATCCAGCCAGAACTATGCACAGCGCCGACACTCGAAGCGCTGAAACCAGGATTGCATTCCTCGACTTCGTTACCATGACTGCCGACCTCTCTGGCCGCGCTATGCGGCCGCCTCCTGCTGCTCGGAAAGCACGAATTGAAACGACGTGACTACCACCGCCAGCAACACCAGCGGAACGAATTTCCACGGTTCTTCCCCCAGCGAGACCAGTCCTTCGAGTTCCCTCAGCAAACTTCCCCATGACGGCATCGGCTCGGCGACGCCCAGTCCCAGAATTCCCAGATTCGCCTCGGTCAAGATAAATACGGGAATCGAGATCCAGAACTGCGCGTACAGTACCGGCTTCAAGTTGGGCAATACATGCAGCCAGAAGAGTCGCAACGGGCGGACCCCCAGGGCGCGCGCCTGCCGCACAAAATCGGAATCGCGCAGCGATCCCGCCGTGGCACACAGAACCCGCGCCGCGCTGGTCCAGCCGAGAAGCCCCAACAACAGGAACGTCACCACGACGGAAGCCAGCGGCGTTACATTCAGAGGCATGACCGCCCGAACCGTGATCAATAAAAACAGCCAGGGCAGCGACAGAAATAAATCCGTCACCGCCATTGCCGCCCGCGTCCAGGTGCCTCCCAGATACCCCGCGAGCCCGCCGATCAGCGCGGCCATTAGCGTCGAAAGAAGTGCCGCAGCCGGCGCAAGCAACAGCGAGATTCTTGTGCCGTAGAGCACACGCGCAAAGCGGTCGCGGCCGATTTCATCCGTTCCCAGCCAGTGCTGCCCCGAAGGAGCCGCGTCTGTGGCTTCGCGATACTGCTTCGCGTATCCCGCCGGAGCCAGCCAGTTCGCGGCCAGCGACACAACGACCACCACCAGCAAGACCGCACACGCCAGCGTGCGCCACGCATTGTTGCGGAACAGTCTCATGCTTGCTGGCTCCGCAGCACATGTCCGATTACATCGGCACTGGAATTGGCCAGCAGGGTTACCAGCGTCACGAGAATCGTGACGTTCATCAGCAATGGCAGATCGCGCGCCAGCGCTGCCTGCCACGCCAGTTGTCCAACTCCAGCGAGTCCGCACAGCGCTTCCACCGGAATCGCAGCTCCTATCGCAATGTTTACCGATACTCCGGCCACGGCCAGCAATTGCGGCGCCACGACGGGAACCACGTGCCAGAACAGAATCCGTGACTCGCTCAGACCCTTGGCACGGGCAGTAATGATGTGAGGCAGGTTATAGGCCTTCGCCAGCAGATTGCGGGCATAGCGGTGAACCTGCGGAAACACGATCAGTGCAATGGCCAGCGCGCCAGGCAGGTTCCACAGCACTGACAACAGGGCCAGCACGGCTGCGGGGATACAAAGAAACGTTCCGCTGAGCACCGTGGTCAGCGCGTCGTAGGCCGTAGTACGCAGCCAGGCCGCGCTCAGGCCTAGAGCCATTGCGGAGGTCCAACTCAGGATCAGGCCCAGCGCGACGAGCCGCAGCGTGAGTGGAGCGCGTTCCCGCAGAAGGCTGCTTACGGGTTGGCCCAGGGAAATCGAAGTTCCAAGATCTCCGTGGATGGCGCGCTCGAGGGAACGAACGTAAAAGGAGAAGATGTTGTGCGGCGCGGCGCGCGCTTGCACCAGTGCGTGAACGCTTTCACTGTTCAGCCGCGGATCCAGTTGCCGTTCATCGACCTCGAAGCCCGGCGCCAGCCGCACCAGAACCGCTGCCAGGAATCCTCCGAGCAAAACAGTTGCTACCAATGCCAGACTGTGCCGCGCGATTTTTTGCAGCAACGCGCTGGATGCGAATTGCCTGTGCCTCGGCATGGTTCAACTCACCGAGGCCCCGCGCGCTTTCGTTTCCTGCTCGCGCGCAGCCGCTTCCGCGTGGTGGGTCTGCTTCATGGCGTACATCCGGCGATCGGCTTCGGCCAGCAGGCGTTCCACGTCAAATCCGTCTTCCGGACAGAACACTGTTCCCACGCTCAGCGTGATCAGGTCGCGCCCGCAAACATGCCGTCCCCCTTCGATCGCTGCCTGGTTGAGCCGCTCCGCTTTTTCCTGCGCCGCTTCGAACGTCAGACCAGGCGCGATGACGACAAATTCGTCTCCACCCATTCGCGCCACGTAGTCGTAGCCGCGGCACGCGTCCTTCAGCCGCGTGCTGAACTCGCGCAGTAATTTGTCGCCTTCGACGTGTCCGAAGGAATCGTTGATCTGTTTAAATCCGTCGATGTCGCACACCATAACTGCCAGCGGCGTCTTCATGCGCCGGCTCCGCGCCACCTCCTGCGCAAGGTGCACAAAGAGCGAGCGCGCATTGGGCAGACCGGTCAGATAGTCCGTCGTGGCAGAACTTTCCGCCTGCTGATACTTGAGCGCGTTCTCTACTGACATCGCCACTTTCGACGCCACCGCCAGCAGGATTCTCAGGTGGTCAGGAGTGAACGCATCTCGGTTGGCGTGATACATGGCCAGGACGCCGACGACTCCGGTGAGTCCTTCCAGCGGCACGGCCAGCGCGGACTGCAACGCAGCGGGTTTATCGCGGTCGACGATGTAGCCGGTTTCGACTTCCGGATTGCCATTCACGATCGGCTTGCAGTTTTCCGCGACCCATCCGCATAAGCCCTCGCCCACGCGGATCTTTAACGACGACAGAACGCGGAAATTTTCACCGCTCACCAACTCCGGCAGCAGCCAGCCATTGCGATTCACGAACACCGCGATCGAGTCATAAGGAATCATCCGCCGCAGCCGCATCGAGAGCACCGACAGCGTCTCACTCAGGCTGAGCGATACGCCCAGATCCTGGCTGAGTTCGAACATGGTTTGCGCTTCCTGCCGCGCCGAGGCGATTAGCGACAAAAAGTCCGTGTTCTCCGGCCCGCTCATTGGCTCGGAGCGCTCGAACCCGGCCGCAGGAGCCATGCCCCGCTCCACCCGCATTAATTTCGAAAGTCCCTGGGGCGCGGCCGCCTCCTCGTTGGTCTTCGCCAGCTTTTCCAGTTCCTGGTAACGCCGCTCGAGAACTTCGACAACTTGCGGATCGAACCAAGTCCCGGCGCGTTCCTTTAACCGCATCATGGCTTCTGCAAGAGGCAGCGCCGCACGATATTGCCGGTCCGACGCGAGCGCGTCCAAACAATCGACGGCGGCCAGAATGCGCGCACCCATGGGAATCTGCCTACCCGCCAGTCCTTCCGGGTATCCCGTGCCGTCCCATTTCTCGTGGTGCGAACGAACGATGGGCGCGACCGGGTAGGGAAATGCGACGCGCTCCAGAATCTCGGCGCCCACCAGCGGATGCACCTTCATCTTCTCGAATTCTTCCGGCGTCAGCTTTCCCGGCTTGTTGATGATCTGCTCAGGCACGGCCAATTTTCCGATGTCGTGCAGCAATGCCGCTGCCCGCAGCGCCTCGGTTTCGTCTTCGGGAAGGTTTAATTCCTTGGCGACTTCCAGCGCATAAGTGCGAACCCGCTGCAAATGCGTGTGGGTTGTATGGTCTTTGGCCTCAATGGCCAGCGCCAACGCCTCAATCGTTCGCATGTTCAGAGAAGCGATTTCCTCAACGTGATGCTTCTCCACTTCCACCCGCTGTTTCTCCGCTTCCAGGCGGCCCAGATATTGCCGGTACGAGCGGTAGACCCAGTAAATGAGCGGCAGAACCAGCAGCGAGGTTTCCCACCCCGCCGAGCGGTTGATGAACCCGACCAGGCCCACCGCTGCCGCTCCCACCAGGTAGTACGGGAACGACCAGAAATAGCACTCCGACCACACCCGGCGCGCGGACTTGCCCTCGGTCAGGGCGATTACGATCGAGATGGGCAGAGTATTGGCGAAGAAGAACACCAGCGCCGCCACCATCAGCAGAAACGGTCGATTCCCTCCGGCCCGCTCGGAAAGCCAGTGATAAGCCACGTACGTCAGCGCGCTGGCATTGGCCATCATGCCGGCTACGTTGAAGAGAACCTTGATGGGATCAAGCCGTTTGCGCAGCTGCCAGACGCTTTGCACTAGGCTGGCGGTGCAACCGATGACCAGCGTCTCGGGTAGGCTCAGCTCCAGCACGCCCAGCAGGATGAAGAGGAAATTTACTGACATCGTGCCGTCGATGCCGGGCAGTTGCACCTTCAATCCCGACGCCAGCACTGCCACAAGCAGGTAGCAACCGAAGCGCGCCAGATCGTGCGACTGCCAGTGCGGCAGCGCCAGCGCCAGCACCACGATGCCGAGCGACACGGAGACGGCTACAAACGCCTTGGTCTTCAGTGTGAGCTCATTCGCCGCTAGTTTCATCTACGCCTTGACTCCCGCGGCCCTCTAGACCTGGAAATGGGTCACTTAGCCACGCCCTCGCTGTCGCCAGCGAAGACAGATCATCGCTGCGCGCGGACTCTGCGGTCCGTGCCGGCCCGCAGACACACCTCCGTCTCGGGGCCTTGCTGGAATCGTAGGCTAAGGATCAGGCCGTCAGAAGCTTACCGAGGTAATGGCCCGTTTGCGCTATGCCCTCTATTTCGGTCTGCCCGTGTGGGAAATTTCTTCTCTTGCTTAAGGGCCGACGGATTACCTTCGTTACTCAGCCGATGACATGCCAGTCGGTCGAAGCCCTTCGCCTGTGTCAACATCAATTCCAAACGCCCAGAATGCCGTCGTCCAATCGCAATTCGGACCAGCGCTTCCCGCTCGGCGCCGCTCGAGCTAGCACCGTGCCGGCCGCCGGACAGGGCACTGTTCGATCCTGCGCCTCAGCGGAAATGGCCGTCTGCTTTGCAGACGCCTCAGGGTCTCTCAGCGCCTGCAATCAAGCCTTTACGGATCTGCTCGGGTACTCAGCGAAGGATCTGGTGGGCCAGAACTTCTCCGGTCCGTTTGCCCCGTCCGAGGAGGGCGATGCCAAGAGCGGCCGGAACATCGACCGGGACATTTTGACCGGAGTCACGAGCCACGGCGAATATCGCGGAACGCTTTATGCACGCTCCAAGTCCGGCAGCGGCTTTCCGATCTGCCTTACGGCGACACTGCTGCGCGACTCTTCTGCCCATCCTTGCGCGATCGTGGCCGTTATTCAGCCGGTGAATGAAGTGGTATCGGGGGCAGTTCCATCGGGGCACTCCGCAGGCACAAAAGGCGCGAACCCCGGCGTTACCTCTCGCAAAATCGACGACACGCAGTTCATTCTTGCCAGCCCCGTCATGCATAAGTTCATGGGACTAGTGGATCGTGTCGCGGAGCACTCAGAAACCGTCCTGATTACGGGCGAGACCGGTACCGGCAAGGAACTCATTGCCCGCACGATTCACGAATCCTCGCACCGCCGTAGCCGGCCATGGATTGACATCAACTGCGCCGCGCTGCCGGAAAACCTGGTCGAGAGCGAACTCTTCGGCTACGAGAAAGGCGCGTTCAGCGGTGCGGATTCGTCAAAACCAGGTCTTTTCGAGCTTGCCGACAAAGGCACTTTATTCTTGGACGAAATCGGGGAATTGCAACTGCACACGCAAGTGAAACTCTTGCGCGTGCTCGATGGCCAGCCGTTCTATCGTCTTGGCGGACATCGCAAGATCAAAGTCGACGTACGCGTCGTCGCGGCCACTAACCAGAATCTGGAAGCCGCGGTCGCCGAAAGCCGTTTTCGCCAGGATCTCTTCCACCGTCTGAGCCAGTTTCACCTGCGCGTTCCAGCGCTGCGCGAAAGGCCGGAAGACATCGTGGCCCTAGGCGAGCATTTCCTCGGCCTCAAAGCTGCGGGTAAACATTTTTCCGCGCAAGCCATCTCTGCCTTGCTGTCGCACCCATGGCCGGGCAACATTCGCGAGCTGCGCAACTTGGTCGCGAAACTGGCTATGGAGTCGTCGGAGACCGAGATTGATTTTTCGCGCCTGAGCAGCGCGCTCACGGGTGAACCTGCCGCGCTTCGTCAGACTGCCTCCATGCCGGTCGGCAACCTCGACAGTATGGAAGAGCAAATGATCATCAAGGCGCTCGAGTGCACCGGTGGACACCGTAGCCAGGCGGCCGAACAACTTGGCATCTCCCGCCGTACTCTCAGTCGCAAGCTCAAGGAATACAACATCAGCTTCGCTCCCGGAGACACGACGGCGACGCTCGGCTTCATCAGCAACGAGCAGCAGAAATTTTTCCGGTCTCGCGTTCAGATTCCCGTCACGATCACAAATTCCAAGGGCGAGCAGGTTTCGGTGCAGGCAGTGAACTTGAGCACAGGCGGCATGGGGCTGGCAGAAGTGAAGGAGCCGCTGCGTCTCTCCGGCCTGCTCGATGCCAGTTTCGTGCTGCCCGGCAGCGATGTGTCATTCCAGGCCAAAGCGCGCTTGATGTGGATCGGCGAGGAGGGCCGCGTTGGCCTGCGCTTCGTCGTGATCGAGCCTGCACTCTTCGAACAACTTCAGCGCTGGACCAATCGTAAAATGAAGGAAGAAGGCTGGGAATTTCCCGCTTGATCCTGAAACGTCCGGCTCCGCTCGCGTCGCAGTCACTAGCTTAGAGCTAAGCCGCTACTGGCTCCCGGACGAACCTGTGGAATCAAAAGTTTCCGGAGGATCAAAGAAGCACTTATGCCACAGCGCCGAATCTGACAGCACGCCCGCCTTCCATTGCTGCAACGCCACCATCGTGGCCGCGATCATGCCGCCATCGGCGGAGTCGAAGATCAGCACGATGCCGGTCAATTCCTGCGGTTTCTGGGCTCCCGCTCTTTGCGTGATCTCTACATAAGTCTTGTCGAGCAGAAACTTGGCGTAGGCCAGGCGTTCGGCGGGGCCGGTGTCTTTGGCGTTTTCGTCAGCTTTCTGCACGGAAAAAATTTTCACGGTCTTGCCGCGCAATGGCTCCCAGTCGCCGGGGAAAGGCGCCGTTTCCTCCCGCACCACGCGGAACAGATCGGCCGCCGCCGGCGGCGCCGGACCCTTCTGCACCACGGTGTCCGGGATGCCGTTGGGCATCTCGACGCTATCGCGCCAGATCCAGCCGCGCGAAAGGCCTGAAATACGCACGTGCACCCAGTCGCGGTTGAAATCCAGCAGCTCAAACTCATCGTGCAGGCTAGCCAGAAACAATGGCTTCGCCGTGATGCTGGGCGAGCTCACCACCGGGATTCCCGACTTCTTTACCGCGACGAGGTTGTTGGGGTGAGCCTGATTCCTAAGAATCTCTTCCAGGCTGTCGGCTTCGGCCTGCAAGGCACTTTTTGCCTTCTCGGTGGGTTGCCGAGGGCCCGGCTGCGTTGGAGTCGTCGAATCATGGGCACTCGCCCGCTCGGCCGAACCCAGGCTCCGGTCGGACGACGCGGAGAACTCACCGGCACGCGAAACGGCCGAGGGAGCGGAAATATCCGACCCAGTCGATGGTGTAGGAGCCGCAACCGGTTTCGATGATGAACCGGAGCCTGAAACAGAATTGGCTCTGCTGCTGTCATCCGCCGGGCGCGACACGCTGGGTGCGGTGGCAGGCGTCGCAGGCAGCAGCTTCGGTGCTGCCGCCGGAGCAGCCTGCTCGACTTGTCCCCCTGCCACGCGGGAAAGTTGATCTGCCAATTGATCGAGCAGATCTTCCTCAATTCGGCCGTTGGATGTGAGCAGCTCATATCCGGAATGGAATCCTGCCGGATCGGAATACCAGGCGGTCACCTTCGAGGTAGCTCTTGCCAGCGAACTTCCGTCGGCCATCGCCGTCACCAGCACCGTCGTCTGGTAATAGCCGCGCTGATAGCGCTCGAGAGGACGATCTCCCGCATTGGCAAATCCCTCAAGCGTCGGCAAATGTCCCGACATAGTGGGCTGCAGGGCGTGAAGGGCTCTCTCCACAGCGGCTTTAGTTTGCGGAAATACGCGTTCGTGGGGGCTATCCTGCGCCGCAAGCACCGCAGCCATAAAACTCGCCGCGATCGCGCACGACGCCACTGCGCGCTGTACTCGGTCTCCTAGCGTCATGGCAACAACTCCAGGTCATCGCGCAACATCCATCCGTGCTGGCCATCATGGGTTTCAATTCCCAGCCAATAGGGTGTCGAAACCACAATCAGCACTTGGGTTCCGGCCACGAGTGTCTGCAGCGTGCTCGCCGTGTTGAAAGGAGCTGACTTGAGCGGTGCGCCGGGTGATTTCACCGTCCGCTCCACCTGCCGGCGAAGATCCTTCACGTGTTCTTCGAGCGTCTGCACGACTGGCCGATCTGCGTTTAGCGGTGCAGCGGCCATGCCAGCATTGTCTCCGGCCTGCACGGCGGAATCATTGTTCGCGGACAAGCTCGACGATTCCGGGACGTTCGCCGGCGCGAGCCCCTGCTTTCTTGCCAGATACTCTTCCTTTTCTTGTTTCGCTTCGGCGGTTGCGGCCTTCATCGATTCGATGGCGTCGAGACGATCATGGATATCCTTGTACTCCGCGCTTTCGACACTGCCATTAGACGCATGTGGGACTTTGCGAAAGTCCTCAACGAAGCGCGCGTCGATGCGCAGGACCGTGTTCTTGTCGCCCTGGGGTTGCAGCAGGTAGCGCACGGCCAGCGTGCCCACGTCGCCGCTGTCTCTAAAGTTGCGAGGATCGAGCGCCTTCAAACGAACCTTATAGAAAACTTGGCCTTCGGCCTTTTCGGGAAACACACGGGTCGACCCGACCGCGGCTGCGCCGGTAACGTATTCGTCCTTGTTGTACTCTTTGGTTCCGCGAATGATTCCATTCTGCGCCACGTCGTGCACTACCTGTGCAACCTCACTTTCAGGAAACGGAACGTTCACGATCAGTCCCATTCCCCACTGAATGGCGTCCTTTTCGCGGCCAGCGAGTGGCAATGCGGCTAGGGCACAAACCAGAACGAGCACAGCCTTCCTAAGCCACCATGACGGGATAAGTGACTGCTGGCTGCAACCTGCCAACTGCTGGCGTTCAGACTTCGGCTTTCGCACGCGCCTCCTTTCCGAAGCAAAGATTCTCAACTCCTTCCCGATCTGTCAACCCGCGGCTTCAACCCGGTGCAAGCGGCTGCGAGTTTGAAAAACGATTCGCCGGGTCGGGAGGAGCTTTGGCACGCGGTCGGAGACAATGTCAAAAAAATGCGAAGAACCCCCTTGCAAGTCGTTACGGACCCGTAGTAGGATTCGGCCCCGGTACGGTGGTAGGACCTGTGGCGGCTTGCTACGGTACGGTGGTTGGACCGTCACAGACAGTGAAAACTTCACGTGCTCCTACTTCGCGCGAAACAGCGCGAGACAGTCTGCGGAAGGGGTTTCGCAGACAACCGCTTCGTCGCCGCTGTCAAACACTTGTCCTTGCATTCGTGGGATGCAAGCTTTGTTCAACACCAAGTTGTGTTCAACACTGAGTTGCCATGAGGAGCTCGGCATGCGTATCGACACGCAGTCTCGCCTTTTCCGAAATCCGTTGTCGCTTCGATACCCTCTAACCGCAGCGCTGATTGTCGTCTTCGTGATTCTCAGCGGCAGTCAGCGGGCCAATGCCCTGCCTGCCTTTGCTCGCAAGTACGGCTTGCGCTGCTCGGCCTGTCACGAATCATGGCCCCAGTTGAATAACTTCGGGCTGAAGTTCAGAGACAACGGCTATCAACTGATGAACGATCATGACGCCCCGATCTGGCAGAACCCAAGCTATTGGCCGGTCACCTTCCGCATCACGCCGATCTGGCATCGGCTGAGCGTCAACCAGAACGTGGACACATACGCTGGTGGAGTTCAGACGGGCACGAACTCGGCGATTGACCGCATCTCCAGTTCCGGCTTTGACCTGAGCGGCCTCGACTTCCATACCGGTGGAACTCTGGAGAAGAACATCTCCTTCTACGTACTGCCGTCCTCTGATCCTACCGGCGCTTTTCACTTTGAGACCGTCATGGGGCGCCTGGATAACCTCTTTGGCAGTCCATGGCTCAATATCAAGTTCGGTCGATTCGAACTCAACAACCTGCTTTCTGAGAAGCGTACTCTGTTTCTCACCGGTAATGGCGGTATCTATCAGACGTATCACTTCATTCCCGTGGGAGACGGTAACATCTTCGGGCAGATGGGTGACAACCAGCTCGGCTTGGAGTACGTAGGACACTCGGTGGACGATCGCACGCGCATTTCCGCCTCCTTGCTCAGTTCAAGCGATGGGAACGTGAACCTGATTATGGGAGCCAACTCCTATAGCGAATTCTTCACTTTCGACCAAGCCTTTGATGCGGGGAAGCTGGGCGTGCAGCGCCTCGGGGCGTACGCTTTTGTTGGACAGGCGGCAACGTACTATAAAACTTCTGGCGGAGTGCCCATCCCTGGTTCTGGAATTGGTAACAAGGGATTTAGTCGCGAGGGCTTTTACGGGCAATTCTACTTCGGTCCTCACTTCGACCTCAACGTGGTGACCCAGCACGGCCAGGACAACGCGTGGTTCGGACAGGGTTATGGCAACCCAATAGCTACAAATGGCAATGGAGCTGCAACCTGCACGGCAGCCCCCTGCCCTCCGAACAATTTCCCGGGAACAGCTCTTCCGGTGGGAGCGCAGGCACCTAGCTGGAACGGCGTCACCTTCGAGGCTCGCTACGTGTATAGTCCGCAGTTGATCTTCCTGGCCGTCTATGAGACGGAGCGGATGTCGCAGCAGGCGAACGGGTCGGGATATACGGTAGGCTTTACGGGACCTAACGGGCTCACAGGTCCGTCTGCATCCAACCTGGGCAACATTAGCAACTACACCATCGGCTACCGCTACAACCCGTTTATGACCAGCCGCGCCGGTTTTGCTTGGCACAACGAATTCAACATATTTCACCAGCAGGGCACGGGACCAGCTTCGCCAATCAGTGGCCTTAGCACCAATCTAACCGTAAGCGAGTTGCTGCTCGGTTTTGACTTCGACTTCTAGAGAGGGATAAACATGCGGAGAAGCTTAATCAGGTGGTCGCTGTTCTTGCTTGCGGCTGCGGTTTTCTCGCTTCCGCTTGTTTCGTGGGCGCAGCTGACGAAAGCGGATCTGGACTCGCGCCTGAAGATGGAAAGCCACGTTGGAAATATTACGGGCCATGCCAAGGATGGCGCGGCCGATTACCACCGCTACTGCGAGGGATGTCACGGAGTACGGGGGGACGGCAACGGCGAGGTCGCACAGTGGTTCGATCCGCCCAACTTCCCAAAGCCCCGTGATTTTCAACTGGGCATCTTCAAGTGCCGCTCCACCCCGACGGGCACGCTCCCGACTGATCAGGACCTTTACGACGCGATCAGCCGCGGGTTTGATCGTTCCGGCATGCCGATCTGGAACACGTTCACGAAGCAAGAGCGCGTTGACCTGGTGGCGTGGGTGAAGCACTTTTCACCCCGCTTCGTCAGCGAAAAGCCCGGCACAGCCATTCAGATTCCGCCCGAGCCCGAGGTTACCGCGGAACGCGTCAAAGCAGGCCGGGAGGTGTTCGCGCGCGTGCAATGTTGGAAGTGCCACGGCGTGACTGGCGAAGCCAATGGCCCCTCCGCCTCCACTTTGCAGGATGATCTCGGACGGCCTATCGCAGCCTTCAACTTTACCGAGGGATCGCGGCCGAAATGCGGTGACACAGACCAGGACATTTACCGGATTTTCATGACCGGCCTGGACGGCACACCCATGCCTTCATTTGCCGACAACATCAAGCCGGATGAGGCCTGGGACCTGGTTTTCTACCTGCGATCACTGATGCGCGAACCCAGCAAGGAAAAAGCGATCGCACAGCAACTTGGACTGAAGCCGGTCGACCCGAATGCGCCGGCTCCGACGCAATAACGCGGTCGCACGGCCTCAGTTCCTTAAGGGAGATATCTCATGAAGACGCAATACAAGTTCGTCGCTGTCCTATCGACAGTAGTTTTGATCGCCTGTGCAGCGCTGGTTCACATGCCACAAGTCAACGCCGCGGGCGAGGGCAAGATCACAGGGACCGTCAAGCTCGATGGCCCTCCTCCGCACATGAAGGGCATCGATATGTCGAAGGACCCTTACTGCGTAAAGGCCAACGCCAACAGCACTCCAAAGATGGAAAATGTTGTAGTCGGGGCCAGCGGTGGGCTGGAAAACGTGGTCCTCTACATTTCCGAGGGCCTGAGCGCCAGCGCTCTGGCTGAAAAGTCCACAACCATTCCGGTTTTCGACCAGAAAAACTGCGTGTACACGCCGCACGTGCTGGCGATGGACGTCGGCCAGACCTTCAAAGTGGAAACCAGCGACCAGACGGCTCACAATATTCACCCCAACCCGAATCCAATGACCGGCAACATCCCGTGGAACCAGTCGCAACCACCGGGAGCGCCGCCGGTGGAGAAGAGCTGGAAGGCTCCGGAATGGATTGAGGTGAAGTGCAACATTCATCCCTGGATGCATGGTTGGTTCGCCGTGGTCAAGGGGCCCTACGCCACCACGGACGCGAACGGCAACTACACCATCAATAACGTGCCGCCTGGAAATTACACGGTAACCGCATGGCAAGAGCAGTTCGGCACGCAGACGGCAAAAGTAGCGGTTGCGGCGGGTGGGGCGGCGAAAGCCGATTTCACCTTCAAGTCGAAGTAAAAGCGGGGATGATCCCGGCTGGAAAAGCTCCAGAACCCGCTTCCGGCAAGGGTTTTCGCTTGACAAAAGCTGTGGGCGGGTACAGAGTTTTGCGCCAGTAAAAATTGCCGCAGTCGGGGCTCCTTTTAGTGTGCGGTGGGACGAACTCACCCACGACCTCGGCGGGCACCGGAGGGCGTATGGAAACTGCTATCGGAGTATTTGCTTCACGCGATCGCGCTGAAGAGGCGGTAAGGGAGTTACTACAAAAGGGCGTACCTGAGGGTTCCATCAACTACCTTACTCGCTCCGAAAGCGAAGCTGAGACGATCGCCAAGGAGTTCGGTACGTATGTTGGGGGATTTGTGGGCGGGGCGGCTGGAATGACGGCAGGTGTAATTGCCGCGTCGTTGCTTCTCCCCGGCATCGGAACGGTATTTGCACTCGGGTTCGGCGCGGCAGCCCTTCTGGGTGCAGCCGGAGCAGGAGCCGGACGCGGCGTGGGCTCGGCCGCAACCCATGACAGCGGGGCGCCGCAGCCAACTGCGAATGAAAAGATCTCGGAAGAGGCGGCATTCTTGCGCGAGGTTCTCAAGGAGGGTCGTTCCCTCGTTGTCGTGCAGAGCGAATCGCAAGATACAGCCAAGCTTGCCTGCGAAATTCTCGATCGGTTGGGTCTGGGCATGCGCGGCGCGACTCCCGCCAAAATGCACACGAACACGCGCCAGGCCGGCGAAGTTACGATCCTGGACATCAGCGGGCGCATCACTCTTGGTGAAGGCAATGTGGCTCTGCGCGAACTCGTTCGCGAACTCGCGGACAAGGGGCAGAAGCGGATTGTCCTGAACCTCGCGGAAGTGCACTATGTCGACAGTTCCGGCATTGGCGAACTGGTAAAGGCCCATACCACCCTTCGAAACCAGGGGGGACAGCTGAAGCTGACCAACCTGAGTCAGAGGGTGCACGACCTGCTCCAACTCACCCGGCTGGCGTCGGTTTTCGACATTTACAACGACGAAGAAAAAGCAATTGCCTCTTTTAGCGGTCCCCCTTTGTCGCAAGCGGTCGCTTAAGAAGGGCGCAACCAAACTCTTCACGCCACCCTCGAGCAGGATGGCCATAATCGCTGGTTTGTCCGAACACCGGAGTGGGAGGTTTTTTGCGTTTAAAGGGAGCTCAGCAGGACTAGCGAGGAAGACATGGCGAAACTCTTTGCAGTTACCCTCTTCGTGATTGCAATCCTGTCCGCGATCCCCATTATTCGGCACACGTGGTGGATGGCACCGGACATTTCCACTCACGGCGCGCCGATCGACGAACAAATGTCGGAGACGATGGCCGAGGCGGGAATCTCCTTCCTCGCCTCGCAGATCATTCTCGCGTTCCTGATCTGGAAGTTCTCGGGCGATCGTCCCGGCGAAAAGATTACGAGCTTTCCCGGCGGCGCGAAGGCCATGGTGTGGGCCGCTTTTCTGCTGGTCGGGACCGAGGTTCTGGCGCTCGGCGTTTTTGGCGTCAAGGCATGGGCAAACGTCTACTTCACACCGCCATCGGCCAACGCCATGCCTATCCAGGTGCAGGCGGGACAGTTCGCCTTCTATTTCCGCTATCCGGGACCGGATGGTACGTTCGGCCTGATTCATCCAGACAAGATCAGCGAAGCCAACCAGAACTTCTTCGGTCTGGATACGGATAACGACGCTGATTCGAAGGATGACATCGTGGCCGCGGAAATGGCCGTTCCCGTGAATCGCGAGATTCATCTGCTCATGCACTCGAAAGACGTCGGTCACTCGTTTTTTGTGCCTGAACTTCGCATCCAGCAGGATTTCGTTCCCGGCCTTGATCTCTCTGTGCATTTCACGGCCACCAAGATTGGGAAATACGAGATTGTCTGCACCCAGCTTTGCGGACTGGGCCACTACAACATGAAGGCTTATCTTTACGTACTGTCCCCGGAAGATTTCGACGCCTGGTTGAAGAAGGAAGCCGCATTGCAGTAAATGCAGGTCCGTTCCTGAGGTTGGGACGAGAACAACCTTTTGAGGTGAGTCCATGCACGACATGTCAGGCCATGCGGCCGTACATCACGGAGAGCCGACCAGTTTCATCCATAAGCACGTTTTCAGCCTCGATCATAAGGTCATCGGGAAGCAGTATTACGGCCTGGCGTTGGTGGCCGTGCTGATCGGGATGGTGCTGTCGTGGCTGATGCGCATTCACCTGGGGTGGACGAACTATGCCATTCCCGGATTGCATCTGCTGTCGGCCAACGGTGCGCCCGGGAACGTGATGACGCCCGAATACTACCTGCAGTTGATGACCATGCATGCCACAATCATGGTCTTCTTCGTGCTGACCACAGCGCCATTTGCAGCTTTTGGCAACTATTTTTTGCCGATCCAGGCTGGCGCGGAAGACATGCCCTTCCCCCACTTCAACATGATGAGTTTCTGGGTGACGTTCACCGGCTTCCTGGTGCTGGTGGCGTCGTTCTTCGTGAGCGACGGCCCAACGCTCGGCGGCTGGACGCAATACGCACCGCTGAGCGCGCTCGGCCCCGTCGGCGGTCCTGGAGAGGGTTGGGGCGTAGTGCTCTGGGCCACGTCGATCGCGATTTTCTGCGTGGGCCAGTTGCTGGGTTCGCTGAATTTCATCACCACCACGCTGGACATGCGCTGCAAGGGCATGAGCTTGTGGCGCCTGCCGCTCAGCGCGTGGGGGTGGTTCATCACATCGTGCATGGGCTTGACTGCGTTCGCAGTCCTGATGCCGGGCTGCATCCTGCTCATTCTGGACCACGTGGCTGGAACGAGCTTCTTCGTCCCGTCAAATCTGGTCCTGAACGATCAGCTGCAACCGCACTCGGGTGGATCGACTCTGCTTTGGCAGCACCTTTTCTGGTTCTTCGGCCATCCAGAGGTATATATCGCCATCGTGCCCGGCATGGGCATCGTCTCGCACGTGTTGATCACCAACCTTCGCAGGCCGATGCTGAGCCATCGGGTGTTGGTGTATTCGATGGGAGCTCTGGGGGTCCTGAGCTACATGGTTTACGGGCACCACATGTTCGTCAGCGGGATGAATCCGGTTTCCTCGCTGGCATTCTCGTTCCCGACGCTGGTGATCACGATTCCGTCGACCATCGTGGTACTCATCTGGCTGGGCAGCTTGTACGGGGCGAAGATACGCATTAACGCGGCGTCGCTGTTCGCCCTCGGTTTCATTTCGATGTTCATCTCGGGGGGGGTCAGCGGTTTCTTCCTGGCGCAGCCCTCAACCGACATCATGCTGCACGCGACCTACTTCGTGGTCGGTCACTTCCATCTCGTGATGGGCGTGGCGGCGATGTTCGGCATCTTCGCGGGAACGTATTTCTGGTTCCCCAAGATGTACGGGCGAATGATGAACGAGACCCTGGGCAAGATTCACTTCTGGTGCACGTTTGTGGGCGCGTATGCCATCTTCATGCCGTTCCACTATCTCGGACTTGCAGGGAACGTACGCCGCTACCAGGCGTTCGTGGCCGACTACATGCAGCCGCTGATTCCCTTGCACCAGTTCATCACCGTCGCCGCTTTGTTCACTGGTGCGGTGCAGGTGATTTTCCTGTACAACCTGATTCACAGCCGTTTCGCCGGCCAACAGGCAACTGACAATCCGTGGCAGGCCACATCGCTGGAGTGGAGCACGCCGACCACGCCCCCTCCGCACAACAATTTTGGGGACACACTGCCCGAGGTTTTCCACGATCCGTACCAGTACGGCGTGCAAGGTTCCGCAGGCGACTATGTGATGCAGACCTCGCCGGAGCAGGTGAACTCGCCTCACGACGAGGCATAAGGGAAGAGTCTTTCGGGATTGAGGGAGTCTGTCTCTGATGGCAACCACGGTACACGAACCGCCAAGAATCGACGAGCAGCGCAATCGAACGCCGCCGGTCACCGGCTCTGGCAACGGTGGCGGGCACGCCCTGCCGCCGCTCAGCGGCGAACTTCGGCGCGTGAAGGATTCCGCGCCACCTCCGTCTTCCACGGGAATCTGGGTGGTGCTGGCGTCGATCACGATGACTTTTGCGGCATTTACCAGCGCCCTGATCGTGCGCCAAGGAGACGGCAAAGACTGGCATCACCTGACCCTGCCAGGAATTCTTTATCTGAACACGGTTGTGTTGCTGGCCAGCAGTGTGGCGCTCGAAGTCGCACGGCGCAAGGTCGACGCCTTTATGCGCGGACCGAGGAACGGAGCTGCGCCCGCGCTCTGGCTGAACATCACGTTGGGCTTTGGCCTGCTTTTCGTAGTGGGCCAGTACGTCGCGTGGGTGCAGTTGCGCGCGCAAGGGCTATTCCTGGCGACCAATCCCAACAGTTCGTTTTTCTACGTCCTGACCGCAATCCATGCCCTGCACGTTTCCGGAGGACTGGGTGGACTGGTGCGGGTCATTTACAAGCTCAGGAATGCGACGCTGCGGAAGAGCACGCTGGTCGCAACTTCGCGCTACTGGCATTTCATGGACGCGCTGTGGATTTATCTGCTGGTGTTGCTGTGGATGAAACTCTAGAACCTCATCAAAAGGAGGCACCGTGAGCCAAGCCGAGATCACGATGGCAGGACACTCAGCCGCGATGGAGAGACCTGCATTTTCCGTTCCCGCCAAGAAGATGGCGATGTGGCTGTTCATTATCGCCGACACCGCGACCTTTGCCGGGTGCCTGGTGGCTTACGGATTTCTGCGCAATGCTACTCCCAACTGGCCGCGTCCCTTCCATAGCATAACCAATGTGGCGCTCATGACGTTCATCCTGTTGACCAGCAGTCTGACCATGTTGTTCGGCATCGACGGCGCCAAAGCCGGAGATAAGGCGAAGGCGCTGCGCTGGACCATGATTACGGCGGCCCTGGGCGCGGTGTTCGCGCTGCTGCACATTCGGGAATGGCTGGCGCTCATCGACGAAGGCATGACTCTGTTCAAGAACCCCTGGGGCACCGGCCTGTTTGGCTCGGCATTTTTCAGCATCACGGGCCTGCACCTGCTCCACGTGACCGGCGGCGTGATTGCCTTGATTGCGGTCGGGATTCGTTACAACGGTGGCCGCTACAACGCCGACGATCTGGAAATAACGGGCCTGTATTGGCACTTTGTCGACCTGGTTTGGATGTTCGTCGTACCGCTGGTGTATCTCCTCAACCTGAGTCACTGAATCCGGCAGTGGCTGGGAAGTGGATATTAGGGAAAGGCAGGAGCAAAGTTTATGGCAACGGCTGAAGGGCATCGGAGCAGCGTGGGAAAGTACGTGATTGTATATGTCATCCTCCTCGTGATTGCAGCCTTGCAGTTTGTGATTGCGTATTCCAACATTTCCGGCGGGCAGATGTTCACGCGCATGCTCTGTCTGGCGATCGTGGAAGGCGTGCTGGCCCTGCTGTTTTTCATGCATCTGGCGGACAATCGCGGGCTGTTGTGGTTCTTCGCAATTTTCACGGTCTTTGTGTTGTTGACCCTGCAATATGGATGGACCGACAGCTTCCGTTTGCTCGACGGCGTGCAGTGGGCAAAATGAAGTGGGCAAAATGAAGGCGATCAATCAATTCGGACTGAAGTGGCGGGGACTGGGCCTGAGAGTTATGCTGGCCGGCCTGCTTCTGCTAATTGCCGCTCCGGCTCTCGCCCAGGGCTGCGCGCTCTGCTACACGCAAGCGGCCTCGTCCGGAGCAAAGATCATCGCGGCCCTGAAGAGCGGAATTCTGATTTTGGTCATTCCGCCGACACTCGGATCGATCGGGATGATTTTCGTGTTGCATCGCAGGCGCAATCAGGTTCGGAGCACCGGCAACGGTGTGGAATCCGGCCAGGACTGGTAAAATGGCGACCACCTACGTGACGGCTAACTGGGGTTCTGTGCAAATGCTTAAGTCGAAAGTTCAGGATTACTACATCTTGACAAAACCCGAAGTGAACCTGCTGATACTGATGACCACATCGGCGGGCTACTACCTGGCATCGCGCGGACCGCTGCACGTCGGCGGCCTGCTGAACACTTTGGTCGGCACATTGCTCGTCGCGAGCGGGACTGCGACGCTGAACCAGTGGCTGGAGCGGGTGTGGGATGGGCAGATGCGACGAACTGCGTCGCGTCCCCTTCCCTCGGGAAGATTGACCGCGCACGAAGCATTCTGGTTCGGAATATTGCTGAGCCTCGCGGGAGGTTTGTATCTCGCGGTCGCCGTGAATGGCCTTGCCGCCCTGCTTGCCGTTTCTACATTGTTGTCCTACCTGCTGATCTACACTCCACTGAAGCGCAAGACACCGCTGTGTACTCTGCTAGGCGCGTTTCCCGGCGCCATGCCGACGCTGATCGGTTGGGCCGGAGCCTCGGCCAGCATCAACCGGAACGCCTGGTTTCTTTTTGCACTTCTCTTTCTTTGGCAATTCCCGCACTTCCTGGCCATTGCCCTGATGTATCGCGAGGACTACGCGCGCGCGGGCTACCGGATGCTGCCGCGGTTTGACGCGGACTCGCGCTTCACACGGGCAGAGATTCTTGGATTCAGCGTGATTCTAGTCTTAGCGACATTGCTGCCGCTGGCCGGCCGGGGCGGTCTAATTTATCTCTCAGCGGTTTCGCTGGCGGGCTGTTACTTCCTTTATCATGTTGCCAAACTGACGAAGTCCGCTTCGACGGTTCTGGCCCGTCGCGTCGTTCACGCCTCGGTTCTGTATCTTCCGACTGTGCTCGCGATGATGATGGTCTCCAAGGCCTGAGGGTTCCAAGAGTTGAGGGCTGGCGTCCTGCTTGCGGTCGCGGCAGGCGGTTTTCTTGCCGCCGCATTCGGTATTTCTTCAAGCTATTGCCAGACTCAAAGCCCGGATGCGGCGAGAATTCGCGGTATTCGCCGCACCCTTCTGCTTACCAAGTTCTATGACACTCCCGACCCGCTGCCTTCGGGTAAACCGGGTGAGCTGATCCGTTCCGAAGACTTCGACGACTACGACCTGCCCCTCGCTGTTCTGGCTGTGCGCATTCTGTACCATTCGCGCTCCGCGAGTGGGCAGGACGTAGCCGTGTCGGGTGTGGTTCTGTATCCCGATGGGAAGCCGCCCGCCGGTGGCTGGCCGGTTCTTGCCTGGGCGCACTCGCTCGACGGCGTTTCACGAAAGTGCGCTCCATCGCTCGTTAGAAATCTGCAGCATGGCGCTGCTCTTTCGATGTATGTCAATCTCGGCTACGCAGTTGTCGCCACGGACTACGCTGGATTGGGAACGGACTTTCGCAACGCGTTTCTGGACATACAATCGAACGCCAACGACGTGATTTACTCCGTGCAGGCGGCACGGCGCGCGCTGCCACAACTCGGTTCAAGATGGATCGCAATCGGAGTCCGCGAGGGCGGGCCAGCAGTGATTGGAGTCGCGGAGTTGGAGCGAGACATTCACGACGCGAACTATCTCGGGAGCATCGCAGTTTCCGGCCTGGAAGATCTGGAGGATCGGTACGAGCATTCCGGTGAGGTCACCTTTTATCCGCGGCCTCTGCTTCTTACCTATGGCGTGGCTAGTGTCTATCCGGAATTCGCTCCGAAAGACATACTCACCGAGAAAGCCCTTGAGTTATATCCGCGCATTCAGCAATCTTGCCATGAGCCGGGCAGGGAAGAACTAAGCCCGGCGAAGATGCTCAAGCCGAACTGGGCCGACAACAAATTTGTGCGGCAATACCTGAACCGGAATGCGCTTGGCCAAAAGCCAGCACAAGGCCCGGTGCTGGTCATCAGCAGCGAACTGGATCCCGACACACCGATTGGCGGAACGGCGCAAATCGTTGCAGGGATGTGCAGACTAGGGGATCAGGTTCAGTTCGAAAGATATCGTCAATCCGACGTTGGCAGCGTGTTCGGCGATTCCGTCCCGGATCAGATTTCGTGGATTCAGGCGCGATTTAGTGGCCGTCCGGCTCCGAGCAACTGCTCCGCGCGCTGACTCGAAATAAGACCTCTCTCAAAATCAACCCTCCCGCCTTCCGCCGCAGCGTGTCATAATCTTCGGCAAAATCCCCAATCAGGTGTTACGTCATGCCTCGAGTCCTGAGCCTCGCTCTCAGCCTTGTTGTTCTGACGCTCGCATCGCTCTGCGCCGCAGCTACACCCGCGGCAGCCAATGCTCTGCAGATCTATTTCATCGATGTAGAAGGAGGGCAGTCCACGCTGATCGTAAGCCCGTCCGGCCAATCGCTGCTGATCGACGCGGGCTGGCCCGGCTATGAGGGGCGCGACGCCGACCGCATTATCGCCGCAGCCCACCAGGCCGGCATTCAGCAGCTCGACTATGTTCTGATCACGCACTACCACCGCGACCACGTGGGCGGCGTTCCGCAGTTGGCTGACGGCATCAAGATCGGCACATTCCTGGATCACGGCCCGAACCTGGAGGACTCCGAGGTCACCCGCACCGACTACGCTGCCTATCAGAAGACGGTCGAAGGCCACGCGCACGTTGTGGTCAAGCCGGGATGGAAATTGCCCATCAAAGGGATTGAAGTGCGATTTCTCACCGCGGCGGGCGATCACATCACCCGCCCACTGCCCCGAGCCGGAGACGCGAATCCCTACTGCACCAAGGAGCCTGCAGCTGAAGTTGACAACACCGAAAATGCGCGGTCCGTGGGCGTTTTGATCACGTACGGGAAATTTCGCTTTCTCGACCTTGGCGATCTGACGAAGAAGAAAGAACTGGAACTTGCCTGTCCCGATAATCTGCTGGGCACGGTCGATCTTTTTCTCGTCACACATCACGGAGAAGACTCTTCGAACGCGAAAGCTCTGGACTGGGCGCTGCATCCGCGGGTTGCGATCATCGACAACGGGCCGCGCAAGGGAGCGGGCCCTGCGGCCTGGCAGATCGTGCACGACGCTCCTGGCCTGGAGGATTTGTGGCAGCTTCATTATGCCGCCGAGTCAGATCGCGATCACAACGTCGCCGAGGAGCGGATCGCCAACGTGAAAGAAAACTGCCAGGGAAAATACATCAAGGTCTCGGCTAAGGACGACGGCACATTCACGGTCACCAACGGCCGGACCGGAGAAGAGAGAACCTATGCGAAGAAATGAACTGACTCTTCGTTCGCGGTTGCGTGCCGGGCAGAAATCGGCCTGTTGAGAATTCGTTTGATCCGCGCCTCAATTCTTAGTACCTTGCTGCTGAAAAGGTTTGTTGCCGAGGTGCACGTTGCCGATCTCCGCCGTCGACGCGATTACGCCTGCCATTGAGCACACCAAGCAACAGCTGCTCCAGCCCTTCCGCATCGGCCAGTGGACGCGGCTGGCCTTCGTAGGGCTGCTGGCGGGTGAACTCGGAGGCAACGGGTGCAATCGCAGCAACTTCCACCTTCCCATGCATCCCGGAACTGTGCCGCACACCCAAATCCCGGGCCCGGGAACAAGTTTTCCCGGCCTTGGCTCCCTGGGAATTGATCCTGCGCTGATGGCGGCGATTATCTCCGCGGCTGTGGCCGCGGTTCTCGCCGCATTCACCATCGGGATCATTCTGACGTATGTGAGCAGCGTGATGCGCTTTGTTCTGTTCGACGCTATCATCGCAAAGGAGTGTCACATCCGCTGGAGCTGGGGTCGGCGCGTGGGTGCCGGCTGGAAATACTTCGTGTGGAAGGTGCTTTATGCGGTGGTTTCGCTGGCGGGCATTGCAGTGCTGGTCGGGGTCCCACTGGCTTTTGCCTTCGCCAATGGGTGGCTGAAGCAACCGAAGCAGCATGTGCCTCCTCTGGTGCTCGGCGGAGTCATTCTGTTCTTATTCTTTCTTGCCTGGCTGATCGCCACGGCGGTCATTTTTGTATTGACGAAAGACTTTGTCGTTCCGCAGATGGCGTTGGAAAACGTGGACGCGTTCGAGGGCTGGCGCCGGTTGTGGGCCATGATGCAGGCCGAGATGGGAGCCTATGCCGGCTATATTGCGATGAAGATCGTGCTCGCGATCGTGGTGGGCATCATCATTGGAATCGCCGCGCTGATCATGGGATTGTTCTTCGTCGTCCCTACGGGCATGCTTAGCATTCTCGCGATCCTGACGGGCAAATCTGCCGGGCTAACTTGGAACGTCTACACCATCACGCTAGCCATCGTTGTGGGCTGCATTTTGCTAGGAATCTTTCTCTATCTGGTTTCGCTGGTGTCTGTCCCCGCCATCGTGTTCTTTCCCGCGTATTCCATTTACTTCTTTGCGGGGAGATACCCCCGGCTGAGTGCTGTGCTTTATCCTGCGGCACCTGCAGTCCCGGCCCCGGCGCGTGCGACCTCCGGCATGGCGCCTCCGCCGATCTAGGCGGCCGCGCGTCTTGAGGGCTGGCAGGAAGCTTCTTTACGAACGTGGTAACCTGCGCCAAAACCAGCGAGTTCTGCTTCGCTCAATCCCTGCAATTGTTTACAATAGAAGTTTCGTCCGGCATGTGAGACGGACCCCTGAACGCCGGACGACATGCGATTTGGAACCGCCAAACCACAATTCCAGTGCGGCCCCCACCGTCTACTGGCGGGTGGAGGGCAGCCTGCTCGACCTGACGGTCGTGCGCCCGGTGGCGTTCTTCACCTGGAACGCCCAGACCTTCACCGAGCGTTTCCGGCGCCGCGGTCTCATCTTCCTGATGGCGCTATTGCGCCCGTTCCTTTATTCCACGAACCGCAAGTTTGCCACCCGCGTGGTGCACACAGCTTTGCGTGGAGTCTCCGCCGATCGGCTTGATCTTTTGGGCAACGAGTACTTCCAGTACAAGCTGAAGCCGCGGTTGAAGCCCGAAGGCGCTCGAAAAGTTCAGGAACTGGTACAAAGCGGGGCCGACGTGGTGCTCGTCAGCCAGGCGCTAGATCACATCATGCGGCCACTGGCGGAGCACCTGGGCGTCAAGCACATCGTCGCCAATCGCCTGGAGTTTCGCGATGGGACGGCCACGGGCCGGTTGCTCGAGCCGGTCATCCGCCCGCGCGGCGCTTTCGCCCCCTTCCGTGAGAACATGCCCGACGGCCGCCGCGCACCGAAGACGCTGGCACGTCACCTCGACATTTCTCTGGACGATCTGCGCACGGCCACGGTTTCAGCCGAGCGGCAGGTTTCTGCGCCGGTGCGGCCCATCGTTCATTTTGAAAGCAGCCGGCAAGCCCAGGGATTCTCCGTTCGCCGCGCCTTTGCCCGCGGGCACGTCATGCTGATCGGCGTCACTGGATTCATCGGCAAAGTCTGGCTGGTCAATACCCTGCTCGAACTGCCTGGTATTGAGCGGATTTATTTGCTCATCCGGCGGCAAAAGTCGAATCCCGCGGAACGCCGCTTCGAGAAGATGGTGGAAGATTCGCCGGTTTTCGATCCACTGTTCGAGCGCTACGGAAGCCGGCTGGGTGATTTTCTGCACGAAAAAATCGAGGTCGTGGAAGGGGATGTAACCCAGCCAGGCCTGGGGTTGAGCCCGGAGGTCGGGGCAGGCCTGCAGAAAAATCTCGACCTGATCGTTAACAGTTCCGGGCTGACTGACTTCAATCCTGATCTGCGCGATGCTCTCGCCACCAATACGGACGCCGCTCTCAATGTTCTCGAATTCGTTCGCACCACGGATCATTCCGGCCTGTTGCATCTTTCCACGTGTTACGTGGCCGGCGAACAGGATGGACGCGTCAGCGAGAAACTGATTCCTAACTACAACCCTCGGGGACTTGCCGAGTTCGACGCGGAGCGCGAGTGGCAGGCCCTGCATGAACTGATCAAGCAGGCCGAGGTGCAGTCGGAGAGCGCTGAAGTGACCGCGGGCTTGCGCATGCAGTCGCTGGCCAAGGAGCACGCCGCCAAGGGCCTGCAGGGGGCGGCGTTGGAGAACCAGATTCGCAAGAACCGAGTCCGCTGGCTGAAGACGTATCTGACTGAAGCTGGTACGCGGCGCGCCAAGGAACTCGGCTGGCCGAACACGTATACGCTCACCAAGAGTCTGGCCGAATCGCTGATCGCCAAGTACGGAGCGGGATTGCCTGTTGCGGTTGTACGCCCGGCGATTGTCGAGACGTCGGTCGCGAAGCCGTTTCGCGGGTGGAACGAGGGCATCAACACTTCGGCTTCGCTGTCGTATCTCCTGGGCACATATTTCCGGCAGTTGCCGTCGAACGAGAGCAAGCGCCTCGACATCATTCCGGTAGATTCGGTGTGCGCGGGCATGACGCTGATCTCTGCCGCTGTGATGGAGCGGCGGCATGATGCGCTTTATCAGCTGGCGACGTCGGTTACGAATCCCTGCGACATGGGACGGTCGATCGAGTTGACCTCGCTCGCGCACCGCCGTCACTATCGCGCCCAGGAAGGGCTGGAATCCTGGCTGCGCCTGCGTTTTGATGCGATTCCGGTCTCGAAGGAACGCTACAACCGCATGTCGGCGCCGGCGCAAAGAGCGATTGTGAAGTCGATACAACGAATCATGTCGCCGCTGCCGCTGAAGAAGGCGCCACTGGCGAAGGCCGAGCGCAACCTGGAGCGTGTGGAGAAACTGATTGAGCTGTTTGAGCCCTTTATTCTGCTTCATGAACATGACTTCGCCGCCGAGAACATAGAAAAACTCTCTCATGCGCTCGCGCCGGAAGAGCGTGCGGATTTCGGATACGACACGCGATCGCTGGATTGGTGGGACTACTGGATCAACGTTCACATCCCGGCGCTGCGGCGGTGGACTTATCCGCTCATTGAAGGCCGGCCGCTTGAAGCCCGACCTCCTCGCAGCTTTCAACTCGCGCCCGCCAACGGCGATGCCATAAAGACCGGGACCAATGGAGCAACGTGGCGATATTCCTGACCGGTTCGACCGGATACATCGGCGCGCATGTCGCTGCCAATCTGCTGGACGGGTACGGCGCTTCGCTGAACCTGCTGGTGCGAGCGCGCGATCCCCAGGAGGCGCAGTTGCGACTGTGGCAGGCCTTGCAGCTGCATCTGGAATTTCCGCGTTTCTACGAGCACCTGCAGACGAGGGTTCGTGTATTCGTGGGCGATCTAACTTCGCCCGGATTTGGTCTGGGCCGGGATGAGTACGACCGCCTGGTGCACACCACGGACTCAGTGATTCATTGCGCCGCTTCTTTGAACCGCAAGTCGGAAAAGAGCTGCTTGAATGTGAATCTGCGCGGCACGCTCGAAGTGCTGACGCTGGCGCGCCACGCCGAACACTACCACGGACTGCGCCGTTTCAGCGAAGTCAGCACGGTGGCCGTGGCCGGCAAGCGCAGTAACGAGGTCGTAAGCGAAGATGCTGCCATCGACTGGAACCGCTCGGACTACGATCCCTATGCGCGGACGAAGAAATTCTGCGAGCACATGGCGCGCGTCCTGCTGCCGGATACGCCGAAGACGATTTTTCGCCCCAGTATTGTGCTGGGCGACAGCCGTTACCCGGCCACAACCCAGTTCGATATGGTGAAGGCGTTCGTCTTTCTTGCTGGCTTGCCGGCATTGCCGTTCCGTCCCGCTGACAAGATCGACATCGTGAACGTGGACTTCGTGGCCAACGCGATTGCTGCATTGCATCAAAAAGATCAGCCGAAGTTCGACACGTATCATCTCTCGTCGGGCACTTCCTCGCAGACGTTCCGCCAGCTGACCACGGCTTTGGCTGCAGCGCAGCAAAAGCGGGCTCCGGTGTTTTTGCCCTTCACCGAAAAACCGTTCACCGGTTCCGTGAATTTCCTTTCCAATCGCAGAGGTGCACTCGGCTACGGCGCATCGCTCCTGAAAGTGTTCCTGCCGTACCTGGTGTGGAATACAGTGTTTGACAACCGGCGGGTTACGTCGGAACTGGGACGGCAACCGGTTCCGTTTTCCCAGTACAGCTATGCGCTCTTGAAATTCAGCCGCGAAAGTCATTTCCAATACAAGTACGCGCCCTGGCCTGCAAAGGCCGGAGGTACCGCCGCATGATGGACCTCATTCTGGAAGCTTGGGTCAGCGGCAACATCGAACGCGCCAAGGCCCGGTGGATGCTCGGAGCTGGCAAGCGGTGGCAGCCTGGCGAGAAGTTGAAGCTCCTGTTTGCCGGCTACAACGGCACGCGCAACATGGGATCGGATGTACGCGTCGAGGAAATGCTGCGTCAGGTCCGGCACATTCTCGGCGCCGACCAGGTCGACTTCAGCGTGATGAGCCAGGTTTTCGAGTTCTCCAAAGGATACTTCGACGGGACGCGGCAGGTGCACCTGCCCGACATTTTTCCGCCATTTCTGGCTGAGGAGGTCCCGCAGCACCATGGCGTGGTGGCGTGCGAAGGCTCCATGTTCAAGAGCAAGTTTGCCAACGCCTTGACCACGATGATGATCGGGTCGCTGGGGATCGCCGCAGTCGAGAACAAGCTTTCCGTCGGCTACGGCGCCGAAGCCGGCCACATGGATCCGCTCGTCGCAAAAATGTGTGCCCGCTACTGCAAGAATTCGCTGATCATCACGCGCAATGAAGAATCACGAACCATTTTGCGGGATCTGGGAGTTCCAACCGAGCTCGGCACTGACACTGCATGGACATTCGAGCCCCGGTCCGGGGAGTACGGACAGAGCATTTTGCGGCAGGTCGGCTGGGATAGCCGAACTCCCGTGCTGGTGGTGTGCCCTATCAATCCCTTTGAGTGGCCGGTGAAGGCATCGGTGGCCAAATACGCGCTGCACAGTCTGACCGGCGCGTACAAAGACAGCCACTACCGCACGGTCTACTTTCACAATTCCGGACCAGCCGCCGATCGCGCTTATCAACACTATCTGACGTCAATTACGAATGCTGTGGATGCGTTCCGCAAGCAGCGCAACGTGTTCGTGATTCTGGTTGCGACCGAGCGCCTGGATGCACGCCCTGCCAATCGGATCGCGGAAAGGTTAGGCGGCGTGCCGGTTCTAACCTCAGATCAGTACAACATGTACGAACTGGTGAGCATTCTGCGCGCCTGCCACATGATGGCGTCGTCGCGCTACCACGGCATAGTGACGTCTATGCCTGCGCTTGTGCCTTCGGCGGGAATCACCATGGACGAGCGTATCCGCAATCTCATGCGCGAACGCGGACATCAGGAATTGCTGATGAACGTGGACGATCCCGATCTCGAAGCGAGACTGCTGTCTGCGCTCGAAACGCTGGCTACGCAAGGCGAGCGCATCGCGGACAGGATCGCCCGCACAGTGGTGAAAAATTTGAAAGTCATGGCGCGAATGGGTGTTTATTTTGAGGAAGAAGTGCAGCGGCGCTATCCCGATTTCCCCACGCGGCGCGGCGAGTGGGGCTGGGAAAATTACTTGCCGCCAATGAGCGACTCCCTGCGCCAGTTGGTGGCGGTGTACACCTGATTCCCCGGGTTTTTTGGGGAACGGATCTCCCAAAATCAAAACCTATGCCATTCGTCGGAGAGATATTTTCGCAGCTGAAAGCGGGTGCGAGCACACCCGTGCTGCAGGAAATCCGCGGCGGCCAGTTCACAGGAATGACCGGGAACGAGCTGCTCGAAGTAATTCGGAAGGCGCGAACATTCCTCGCGTCGAAGGGTTTGCAGAAAGGCGAGCGGTGCGGCCTGCTCGCCGCGAACAGCATTCGCTGGGTTGCGATGGACTTGGCGGCAATGGCCGAGGGTCTGATCGTGGTCCCGCTGTACTCTCGGCAGGCGCCTGCCGAGCTGGTTGCCATGATGAAAGACAGCACGCCTGCGCTGGTGTGCTGCGGCGATGCGGCGCTTCGCGATTCCATTCAGCAGAACTGGCCGAGTGCACCGCCGATGTTTCTCTTCGACGAGATTTTCGCCGGTGTTAATGGCGTTCAACTGGATCGTCCGCAGGTTCGGGACGAGGATGCAGTGACCATCATCTATACTTCGGGCACGTCGGGCGAAGCCAAGGGCGTTGTGCTCACGGCCGCGAATGTCGGCTTCATGCTCGAGCGCACTGCGGCGCGACTCGTCCAATTGATGGATGGCCGTACCATGCAGGATCGCGTCTTTCATTACCTGCCATTTAGTTTTTGCGCGTCCTGGATCGCTGTACTGACTTTCTTGAAGCGCGGCAGCCTGATTACATTGAATACCGACCTGACGAAGATTCCGAACGATATGCCCGTGGTGGCGCCGCATTATTTCCTGAACGTGCCGCAACTGCTCGAGCGCATGCGTCGCGGCGTAGATGAACAGATTGCGCAAAAAGGCGGCCTGGCGCAGGCTGTGTATTCGCGAGCGCAAGCGGCATGGCAGCGGAAGAGAGCTCAGCCGCAAGCGGGCGACGCGGTCTGGCTGTGGCTGGCGAACTCGCTCGTGTTTCCGACGATCAGAAAGAAGATGCTCGGTGAAAATCTGAAGGCCCTGATCAGCGGCTCGGCGCCGCTCACGCCAGAAACGCAGAACTATTTCGCCATGCTGGGCATTCCGGTGCTCCAAGTTTATGGCCTGACGGAAACAACCGGCATCTGCACCATGGATGATCCCGCGAATCCCGTGCCTGGCCGCGTTGGGCTGGCCATTCCGGCCATGGAGATGCGGTTGAGCGAAAACGACGAGATCGTCGTTCGCGGTCCCAATGTGTTTCGCGGATATTGGAATCGCCCTCAGCAGACGGCGGAGGTTTTGCGTGACGGATGGTTCCACACCGGTGACCAGGGAGAAATGGACGCCTCAGGCAACTGGCGCATTGCCGGGCGGATCAAGAATCTGATCGTGCTCGGCTCCGGTCACAAGATCGCACCGGAAACGATTGAGGAAGAAATCGGACGCCATCTGCCGGGCGCGCAGCAAATCGTGGTCGTCGGCAACGGGCGCGGATATCTTTCCGCGATTGTTACGGGGAGCGTGCCGGGTGACCGGGTGCAGGCCGCGCTCGACGCGGCCAATGCGCAATTGCCGCACTACAAACAGGTGCGCGCGTTCTGCCTGCGGCCGGATCCATTCTCGATTGAAAATGGCCTGCTGACGGCCAACGGCAAACTGAAGCGCGAACTGATTGCGGTCCGGATGAAGAGCGAAATCGAGGAGATGTACCACGTCAGACATGCGGTGTAGAGAAGCGTGCGGAGGAGCCTCGGTAGGAGCCGAGTTTCGTGTGAAACAGTTTCAGGGTCAGGCGCTGTCGTGGAAAAGTGAGGCGGGAGTGATCGAGCTGGCGCTCCATCGCGAGCCCTGCAACGAGTTGGGATCGCTGTCGCTGGGCGAATTCGAAACCTTTGCTTCTGCTCTGTGCGATCTGGAGCGGGAAGCCCACGCACTCATTATTTACAGTGAGATGAAGTCGGGCTTCTGCGCTGGCGCCGATTTGCGGGAGCTCTATGAGCGCTCGCAAGCTATGGAGAAAACCGCGGCTCAACGCGGCGTGCGCGAGTTCTTGCAAAGAATTCATCATGTCCTGAACCGGATCGATTCCTCCCCGCTCACGACGATTGCCGCAGTGCACGGCGTGACTTTCGGCGGAGGATTCGAACTGGCTCTAGTCTGCGACCTGATAATCGCCGACAAGATGGCGCGCTTCTGCTTCCCCGAGCTGAGGCTGGGCCTCATTCCCGGATTCGGCGGAATCCCCCGCCTGAAGCGCGATCTGGGGAATGCGATCGTCCGGGACCTGCTATTCACCGGGCGCAGTTTTAACGCCACAAAGGCGCAGCAGATCGGACTCGTGAGCCAATTGGTCGGCGAAGGTGAAGCGTTACGAGCGGCACGGGCCACCGCGGCGCAGATCAGCAAGTTTGACGGGCACACCGTTGCAGCCGCCAAGAAGTTTATCAAGCCGATTCCGCAGGACGAACTGAAGCGAGAAATTGATCTGTTCTGCGAGCTATTCACTTCCGCTGCGGTCGAAGCCGGGCTGAAGAAATTTGTGGAGAGCACCGATGCACAGCCGTATTTGCCGTAGGCGCGGGCTGGAGCGAACCAAATTCAGGTCACTCAACTACAATAAACGCCATGGAAACTGCCGAAAAGACCCTAGACGAAATCCTCACGCTTGCGGCTTCTCACTTTAAAGTCCCACGCGAGAGGCTCTCTCCCGACGACGACTTCTTCAAGGCGCTAGGCATCGACAGCCTGCAAACGCTCGATCTGCTGACCAAACTCGAAAACCATTTCCAGGTTGAGCTGCCCGACTATGAACTGCAGGGCGTGAGCGATTTCCGCACCCTGGCTGGAAAAATCCAGGCTCGGTTGTAGAGAATTCTGGTTAATTACTGATTCTCGATTGTTGATTGCCGAGGAACATCCCTCGAAGGCTGACTCTGGTTTACTCAGGCCGCAATCTACAATCTGAAGTCGGCATCTTTATATGCTCGATCTCCGCTCGTACGCATGCTTGGGCGCAGCATTGCGCGATGCACTGGACCGTTTTTCCTCGGAAGTGTGCCTGATCGAGGCCGATCGCGACCGCGAAAAGGTCCGCCTGACATATTCCGATTTCAAAGAAATTGCATTGCCGCTGGCTCGCGCGCTTGAGGATGCGGATTTCGATGCCGGCGATCGCGCCGCGATCATCATGACGAATCAGTCGAAGTGGCTGATTTCCGCGTATGCCATTTTTTATTGCGGCGGCGTCCTGGTGCCGCTGGACTACAAACTCAGCGCGATTGAACATCTGCAACTGCTGGCGCACTCCAAGGCGAAGATCCTCATCGTCGAATATCACCTGTGGCGGGCGATCATGCAGTCGCCGGACTTTCAAAAGATCGGCACCCGAATCGTCCTGGTTACCGAGGCTCCGCTGGGCGCGGATTTGGCCGGCGCATTCCGCTGGGAAGACTTCCGACGCAAAGGGGCCCCAGACTTCGTTCTGCGGCAGCGGGAGGACACTGCCTGCATTGTGTATTCTTCGGGTACGGGCGGCCGTCCGAAGGGCTGCGTCCTGACTCACGAGAACTATCTCGAGCAATGCCGCGCGCTCACGGCGTGGTATCCATTCTGGCCGGGTGTGCGTTATCTGAGTATTCTCCCGACTAACCACGCGATCGATTTTATGGTGGGCTTCATCGGGCCGTTCGTGTGCGGAGCCTGCGTGGTGCATCTGCGTACGTTGCGTCCGGAGTTCGTGCGCGACGCTTTCGTGCGTTACCGCATCACCTACGTTTCTCTGGTGCCGATGATTGTGAAGAATCTGGAGCGCGGCCTGCGCGTTAAGTTCGATGAACTGCCGTCGTGGAAGCGGGCATTTCTCAACACGATGATCGCCACCAACAAGTTGCTGACGCGGCGCCGGCCGAAAGTGAAGCTCAGCCGCATGCTGCTCGGCAGCGTGCATCGCGCATTCGGCGGCGAGTTGCTGGCCTTGATCACTGGAGGGGCGTTCATGGAGCCCTCGACCATGCAATTCTTCTACGATCTCGGCATCCCTGTGGTCAACGGATACGGCCTGACCGAGGCGGGCACCGCGCTTACGCTCAACGATCTTAAACCGTTTCGTGCCGATACCGTCGGCAAGCCGCTGCCTGGAGTCGAACTGCGCATCCTTAACCCGGACGCTGACGGGATCGGAGAAGTCGCTGCGCGCAGCGCTACTGTGATGTCGCACTATCTCGATGATCCAGAACTGACACTGGAGACGATCGTCGATGGCTGGCTGCTGACGGGCGATCTGGGCCGTTTCGACGGAAATGGACATTTGCAGCTGTTTGGCCGCAAAAAGAACATGGTGGTCACTGAGGGCGGGAAGAACATTTACCCAGAGGACATTGAAAACGTATTCGACGGCCTGCCGGTGAAGGAGCATTGCGTGTTCGCGGCAAATTACATCTGGCCACGGAAGGAACTCGGCGGTGAGATTCTGGTGTTGGTGCTGCGGCTCGAGCAGAACCAGCACTTTGATGCGACACTGCTGGAGGAAATTTCCGCGCGTAACCGGCGCCTACCCGATTTCAAGCGCGTGGGCGGTTATTTGATCTGGGACAGGGACTTTCCGCGAACCGCTTCGATGAAAGTGAAGCGGCAGGTGCTGGGCGAAGAAATTGGTAAATCGGCGGAACGCGGTGCAATCGTGGGGTTGTGACACGGCTGAAGCTTGAGCGGGATCTCGCAAACCTTGGGGCAAACCTATCTTGCGATCGTCAATCCGGCGGCGGGGGGCGGGCGCGGCCTCAAGCTGCTGAATCCCGCGCTCGAACGCTTGCGGGCAGGCGGCGTCATGGTCGAGGTTGTTGAAACCCGCGCTGCCGGCCAAGCCAGGGAAATCGTCCGCGACGCTTATGTGCGTGGCACTCGCAACTTCATCGCAGCGGGCGGTGATGGTACCGCCTACGAAATCGTGAACGGGCTGTTTCCGTTGGCGACCGATCTATCGGTAACCGGCGGCGAGCGGCCGACTCTCGCATTTTTGCCACTCGGCACGGGGAACTCTTTTCTGCGCGATTTCAGTGATCGTGGGGTCGAGTACGCGATCGAGTCACTGCTGGCCAATCGCCGCCGAGTCTCCGATGTGCTGCGGCTGCGTCACCGTGGCGGCATTCTCCATTACATCAATCTGTTGAGCATGGGATTCGCGGCCGACGTGGCCACACTGCGCGCGCGGCGCTTCAGCACCTGGGGAGAATTTGGCTACTTCAGTTCGATTTTCCTGACTCTTGCGCGCTTCAACCGCCGCGCGTTTCCACTGCGGGTCGAAGGCGATGCTGCTTTCGACGAACGCCGCTGCCTGTTTCTCACTTTCAACAACAGCAAGTTTACCGGTGGCTCAATGATGATTGCGCCGAGGGCGGAGATCGATGACGGCATGATCGAATACGTGCGATGGGGACCCATCGGGCGACTGGGACTGATTCGCAATTTGCCAACACTCTACGACGGCACGCATATCAACCATCCGCTTGCGGAGCGCAAGGCCGTGCGGCGCGTTGAATTCAAGCTCCATAGTCCCGTCGATGTGATGATCGACGGCGAAGTCCTCACGCTGCACTGCGAACAACTGGATGTGTTGCCCGGCGCGCTTAACGTCGTGGCGTAATCAGCGTGAGGGGAAGGTCAGGGCTTCGGCCGTGATATAAGGAAATGCGATGTCAGAAGAGCGCAGAAAACGGCAAGCGGAGCGCGAAGGCGCAAACGATGGGAGGGTGAAGAAACATCTCACCTGGGGCGGGATCGTGATTCTGCTTGCCGGGGCATACGTTCTCGGCTGGTATCACAAGAATCACAAGTACGACGCCTTTGCCCAGTGTCTGACGGCCAGAGGAGCCAAAATGTACGGGCTCTACTGGTGCCCGCACTGCGCCGAGCAGAAAGAAAAGTTTGGCGCCTCGTTCCGTTACGTGGCCTACGTGGAGTGCGCCATCAAGGACTCAAAGGAGCTTGCGCCCGCTTGCAAGATGGCCGGAGTCAAACTGTTCCCGAGTTGGCAGTTTGGTGTGGACCCGCCAAAAGAAGGAATCCTGGACATGGACACCCTAAGCGACAAGACCGGGTGCAGCCTGCCGTGAGCGATTCCGGAGTTACAAGTGCTGAAACTCGTGTGCATTCCAATCGAATTCTCTTTGCCCTAATTGCTGCTCTTTCCCCGGCTGGTTTAATTGTGTCTGCGGTGTCATTGCAACGCCATTACGCTAAGTCGGCGACGGAATTTTGCGACTTCAGCCAGAAGTTCAGCTGCGACATCGTCAACAGGAGCGAGTACTCGAGCATCATCGGAATTCCAGTAGCAGGCATCGGCGTCGTCGGATACATCGCGCTACTTATGTTGGCAACGCGGTGGCGATCGCGCCCGGAGACGCCAAACTGGCTGCTATGCGGGGCATTTGTCGGACTGGCCTTTGCTCTGTATCTGACTTACATCGAGGCCTATGTTCTGACGACGTGGTGCATCTTGTGCCTGATCTCGCTAGGGCTGATTGCGGCCATCAGCTTGCTCGCTGTCGCCGTGAAGGTGAAATCGGCCAGGGCGTGAGGGCAGTGCGACAAATCTGCGCTGAATCTGGTCGGCCCGGCGTGAGGGCTGTCGTCCGTTCCACAGCCCACCGTTGTATTCTGTTAAGACCTTTTCCTGATGGAAGAAATCCAGAGAACTGAAAATGTTCCGGTCCAGGCCATGGCGCCATTTATCGCCGCACAGTCGGCGACGGGGGACTTGCGCCTTCACCAATTTCGCAGCCGGATTTTCCGCAACAGCCGTTACCTGCGCGTTTGGCTGCCGCCAGGCTATGACGACACAGCGAACAGCGCGCGGCGTTATCCGGTGCTGTATCTGAACGACGGCCAGAACCTGTTTGAGGCCGCGACATCATTTACTCACGTCGAGTGGCAAGTGGATGAGACTGCGGACCGTCTGATCCGCGCGGGAACCATTCCTGCGATGATCATCGTTGGCCTCGACAACGCCGGCAAAGACCGCATCCGGGAATACATGCCACACCGCTCGCTGCACCCCATCACTTTGCGGGCGCAGGGCAATCGATATCCAAAATTCTTGACCCAGGAAGTCATGCCGTTTGTGGCTCGGAACTACCGCGTGGCTGCCGGGCCGGAAAACGCCGGCTTGGGCGGTTCGTCTCTCGGCGCACTAATCGCGCTTTATACGGTGAGCGTGCGCCCGGGAATCTTCGGCCGGCTTCTCCTTGAGAGCCCGTCGCTGTGGGCGTCGAACCGGCAGGCGATCAAGGAAAGCCGCAGGGTCCAGCGCTGGCCGGCGCGAGTTTTTTTGGGCGTCGGCACGGCTGAGGCTGGGCGCAACGATCGCAATCAGAGCGTGGTTGACGATGTCCGCGAACTTGCTGGAATTCTGCGCCACCGCGGACTCGACGAGGGACGATTGCGGCTGGTCATTGAAGACGGTGCTACCCATCACGAGTCGGCGTGGGCGCGGCGCTTTCCCGAGGCGCTGACGTTTCTGTTCGGCCGCTGATTTCTGACCCTGCCGGGCGGCACATCTGCAGGATCAGGTACAAAGCGGCAGCCATCGCGATGACCGACAACTGCACGTGTGTCCACCGTGCAAACGGCCCAATTAGCGGCAGTGCGTAGATCAGATACAGAACGGTTCCTAGCCAACGGGTTGAAGAATTGGACAGCCGCCCCAACAGCCAGTCTGCCAACAACAGAAACGCCGGGGCCAGAATCACGAGATCGTAGACGGTCAAATGTGGCGCCACGAGCGCCGTGGCAAGAAGCAGCACCGAATAGCGGAGAGACAGTGGCGCTGAAGCCGACGTCCTCCAGCAGGCAATCGTTAGCCCGAGCACCGTAATCGCGCTTAGGACGTACAGGAGCAGGGCAAGCTGCGGCCACGGTATCAGCATCGACCAGAACGTCCGCAGGCAATGCGTCTGGTAGGGCTTGGGCTCGAGCAACGGCATGACGGCGCCAGCATTCCGCAGCAGCTCGAGCCAGCGACGCAGCGGGTCCACGCCGTAATAGACGACTCCCGCCGAGAGTTGCAGTGCTGCTGAGAGCGCCGCCCCGGCCACGACTCTCCACGCGCCGATGCCGACGAAAATGACGGCGGCGGCCAACCCCAGCTGCGGCTTGAAAATCAGGCAGCCCAGCACGAGTCCGGCGGCAAATTCGCGCTGCTCGCGCAGAAGGAAGAACATCACAGTGAAGCACGCCAATGCCAAGGCCGAAGTTTGTCCCCAGGCGATCAAATGAAAGAACGCTGGAAGGGCGATCGCGAGAATGGCCGCCAGTCGGCCGTATTTGCGCAGCCGCAGACACGCCAGCCACACGCTGTAACAGCAGATGCCATAGACCAGTGCGGTGTAGCTCCACCACAGCGCCAGCGCCGCAGGATAGGGAAAAAGTGCCAGCGGCGCGAAGAGAAGCGAGACATGCGGCGGATAGAGCGGCAAGTAGCGAATGCCCATAGCCTGCGGGACGCGCTGCGCGGCCAAAGCGGCCTGCGCATTCATGTCGTACAAGTCAGCGCCGCGATGCTCGATCGCCAGAGCCCCCAGCGTGTAAAAGTGCAGAAAATCAGTTCCCTTGAGATTGCCGTTGCGATCGCGCAGGCCGGGAGTGGCAAGCGTCCACGCATACAGCAACCACAGGCATGCAGCCAGAGTCGTCCCATGCGCGGCGAGGCGTTTGGCGGTCAGCCAACTGCGCGGTTTCGATTCAATCACCATAGATGGTAACGGCGACATCAAGGAACGGAAGGAGCCGCCATAGGGAACCCGGTCTTTTCCGGAGTTGGCAGGTAGTGCTCCACCCGGGCGGGATGCTCGTCGGGATAGACGAGCCATGGTTGGCGATCCTTGAAATAAGCCAGCAATTCCTTGTTGCCGTCCGCACCCATATCCCGCGCCCAGACAACTTTCGCGTCATCAATGTCGGCCTTGTTATACACCCAGTCTTCATGCGGAATGTGTCCCGGGCCGTAGTGCACGATCACGAGTTGCTCGCCGGGCATGGCTTCGAGTTCGCGCTGCACTACGGCTCTAGGCGATACTCCCCGCGAGCCGAGCGGTTCGATCCTGATGCCGGCGGCGACCGCTGACACTCGCAGAACGATCATGGCGGCGCAGACCAGAGGTACCGCTCGCGCCAGGCCGTATCCAATCGGCTGTCCGCGCCATCGCCACAGGCGCAGATGCCGCATGCATTGGACCAGAAAGAGAATGAACAGCCCGAAAGCCGGAGCGAGATAGTGCGCCAGAGTCCAGACCTCGATCAACGATCCGACGGCGACTGCGCCGCCGATGATAAGCGGCACTCGCATCTTTCGATCGCGAAAGAGGCAAGGTAAGGCGAGCATGGGCAACGTGAAAACGGGCCCTACATAAAATGACCAGAGATCGCGGAGCTTGCGGCCGACATGTTGCACGAACCCGAGCAGGCTCATCTCTGACTGATAATCTTTCAATTCGTAGTTGACGTAGAAGTCGCGCATCTCGGCATGGTGATAAACCGGCTCCGGCCGCGGCTTTTGCCATATAAAATATGGCGCGATGGCGTAAGTTTGGCGGTCAACCTGGTAGGGCATGACAAGCGCATTCCCGGTTACGCGCCCGAAGTAGTAGCCCATTGCGGCGCCGGTTACGCCGAGAAGCAGGACGAGTGGGAGAAGCGCGCGGCTGACGACGACCGAAGCCGGCAGCCGCTTTTGCGAGATCATCCAAACCAGAAGGACGGCGGCGACCGGCAGGCTGAATGCGAAACCTTCAAACGGCCGCGTGTTTGCCAGAATGGCCAGGCCGAGACCCATCAGCAACGCATCGCGCACACGAGCGTTGCGCTGAATTCGCGGCAACGCTCCCAGCACCAGCACGCCTCCCAGCGCCGGCAGAGAAGTGCCGAAGTACCCGTTCATCCAGTAGCTCAAAATTCCCACACGCAATACAGACAGGCTAGCTCCCAGCAGCGCCCAGGGCGCCGGCACCCAGGCCTGCAGCATCCAGCAAATGGCGGAGCACATCAGCGCCGTGATGAGCAGTTCGCCAATCCAGGGATTTCCCAGCAACTGGCCGGCCGCGAGTATAAGTCCTTGCCCGGGCGGATACATGGACATGTAAGTCGGATGCTGGATGATGTGGAAGCTTTCGAAGTGCATCCACATCGGGTGGGTGGGATTGGTCAGCCGGCCATGAGCAAACGTATCGGCGGCCAGCAGGTAACTGAATTCGTCATGCCAGGCGGGCTGGGGAATACTCCAGATCGGAATGATCGCTACGCGAAGAGCCAGTGTGCCGGCGCCGACGAGAAAGACTGCCAGCGCCTTTCGGCGGGCAAGTCGGGAGAGACTGCCGTCCGACCGTAGAAAGACAGGAGGCTCGCGTCCGGGGGTCTGCTTTCGTAGCGAACGAACGGTCAACGCTGCGCAGGCGGTTACCAGCAACGCTTCCAGAATGGGTGCAGTCACGGCGCAGGAGAGGCGAAGAATTCTGCCGTCGGGCGACGATTTGTCAAAGCGCGATCCGTAAAACCACGATACTTCCAACCACGATGCTGCCAACCATGATCTTTCCAACCACGATCCGTGGCCACGGCGTGTAGTGTACCGTAGCTACTTGCTTGCCGCTTCCTTCACGCCGACTTCTTCAAACAATCCCTCGGCGATCTCAATCATTTCGTCGTCTACGGTGCGATTGCGGGCGATGGCCTCTTTCAGCGGGATGGAAACGATCTTGTTTGCGCGCAACGCCGCCATACAGCCGAACTCGCTGCGATGCACCATGTCAATGGCGCCCAGACCGTAGCGCGTCGCCAGCACGCGGTCAAACGCGCTGGGCGAACCCCCGCGCTGGATGTGGCCCAGCACCACTGCGCGGGTTTCAAAGCCGGTGCGTTTTTCGATCTCCCGCGCGAGAATGTTGGCGATGCCGCCGAGCTTTGCGTGACCGAATTCGTCCTTGCCCATATCCTGCAGAATGGGAGCGCCGTTCCCCGAGTCCGACGAAAACTTAGCGCCCTCGGCGACGACAATAATCGAAAAATAACGGCCGCGCTCGTGCCGCTGGCGAATTGATTCCGCGACCTTGTCCACATCGAACGGCCGCTCGGGAATCAAGATCACATCCGCACCGCCGGCAATGCCGCTGTAGAGCGCGATCCAGCCGGCATCCCGTCCCATGACCTCGACGACCATTACGCGGTTGTGCGCCTCGGCGGTTGTGTGGACGCGGTCAATGGCCTCGCACACCACGTTGCACGCAGTGTCGAATCCGAAGGTGTAATCGGTGCCTCCGAGGTCATTGTCAATTGTTTTGGGAACGCCCACCACCTTGATTCCTTTTTCGTGCAGCTTCTGCGCGACCGAGAGTGTGTCATCGCCTCCAATCGCGACCAGTGCTTCCACTTTGTGCTTACCCAGCGTGGCGATGCAGCGGTCGATGCCGTCCGTGCGCTTGGAGGGGTTGGTTCGCGAGGTGCGGAGGATTGTTCCACCGCGCGGCAGAATGCCACTGACGGTGTCCAGATCAACGGACATACTCATATCGTCGATCAGGCCACGCCACCCTTCGAGGAAGCCCACAAATTCATCGTGGTAGTGGAAGAATCCTTTACGCACCACGGCGCGGATCACCGCGTTCAAACCCGGGCAATCGCCTCCGCCCGTTAGCATGCCGATTTTCATCAATGTGCTCCTTGGCAGGAACTCGGGAAATGCTGTATGAAAGCCCCCGGAGTGCACTCTGCGTCGAGGCCTGTATGAATCGGGACTCGCACAGCAGTGTGACTCGTCTGGAACGTCTAGGGTAACATCAAAACAAGGGAAGCAGAAATTGATCCGGGCATTTCAAGATTCATGCAGGATGAGCGTTGCGTTCCTGTCCGTTGAGCTAGGATCCTGGTCCTTTCCGCGATACACTGCACTCACATGCGAGTCCTGGGAGTAGATTGCGGCGGAGAGTATACCGGTTATGGCGTAGTCGAGATGCATCCTGCCGGCAAGCTTCGCTGTCTTGGCTGCGGTGCAATCAAGCTTTCCCCGCGCGAGGCTCTGCCTCGCCGCCTCTCACGCATCTACACGCAGCTGGGAGCGGTAATCGCCGAGTACCAGCCCGATGAAGTCGCCATCGAGGACGTCTTCTATGCCCTCAACGTGAAGTCGGCGCTGAAGCTGGGGCAGGTTCGAGGTGTTGCCATGCTGGCCGCTGCAGCCGCCGGGCTGGAAGTCTCCGAATACTCGCCGCTGACCATCAAATCGTCGGTAGTGGGCTACGGACGCGCGGAAAAGCACCAGGTGCAGCTCATGGTGACCCGGCTGCTCGAGCTTCCCGCCCCTCCCGAACCGCTGGACGCCTCCGATGCCCTCGCGATTGCCATTTGCCATCTTCATACGGCAACGACCCACCAGCGGCAGCGTGCTGTCGGGCGCTAGAATCTAGTAACCTGACAGGAAGCCCCGCTTCTAATCGTCGGAAGGGTACGACTTCCGTCGTGCCGTCAGCAAGGGAGATGGGACGCGGCTTCGCGGAGGAAAGTCCGGCCTGAGTCACCGATTGACCATCGTTACTC
>JASHNU010000088.1 GCA_030041475.1 Candidatus Sulfotelmatobacter sp. | reverse complement strand
TGGCTTTATCTTGGTACATGGCCACGATGGCCTGGGTCGCCGCTTCCCGAGCCTGCATCGCGCTATAGTCCGCCTTGGCCTTCGCGAGTTCTGTGCCAATCCATCCGTAGGTAGGATTCTGGTCGGTGGTCTTGTCGGTCAGCGGCTTGGCCTCTTCGTCGGCAATGGAAGTGCGCGTGGCGGCGATTTCCTCATCGACTTCCTGCACCAGGCGGTAGGTGGGCTGGTACTTGGTCAGCAACTCCGTGCGCTTAAGTTCAAGCGTCAGCAACGTGCTCTTGAGCTGCTGCAGCACGGTGGCATCGTCGGATTGCTTCACCTGGGTGGTGAGGCGCTCGGGAACGCTGCCCGATTGTTTTTCCAGATCCTCAATTCGTTTCTGCGTGGCTGCCATATCGGCGCGGGTCTGCTGCAGGCTGGCGCTGAAGTCGTTCAGCTTCTGCAGCGTGATATCGCGGGCCAGCATGGGCGCGACACCGCCCTGCTCCTGAGAAAACTCGCGCAGCTGGTTCTCCGCCTTCTGCAGGTCCTGACGGTACATTTCGGTTTCCTGCTCGAAGAACCTCAACTGCCCCGGCGGACGATGAACTTCCAGATGCTTCTGGATGTAGGCATTATCGAGCGTCGCGAGCACCTGGGCGGCCTGTTTGGGATCGGTCGAGCTGTAACTGATGCTGATCAGGTTGCTCTTGCGGATGGGTTCGACCTTGAGTCCGTTGCGGAGGCGGAGCACTGCCTTGTCGATTTTCTGCTCTTCGGTGCGGCCCAACAGCCATGCGGAAAGGCTCTTGCGCTGCTGCAGGCCGCAGGAGACCACGGTCTGGCGGAGCACGTCATTGCTGACGATCAGCGCCACTTCTGAGTTCAGCTGCTCTTCGGTGACCTCGTCACGTCCCTGCACTGGCATGCTCTGCTCAGGAGAAACCACGGGGTCGACGCGTTCGCGCTTCACCAGAATCTGGGTCTCCGCCTTGTATTCCAAGGGCATCATCAGCACCGCGATGATGGTTCCGATCACCATGCCCGCGAAGCACATGGCCAGAACGCGCGTGTGACGGAAAAAGATCGCGGTAACATCCCGCAACGTGAAGGCGAGGGGCGCGGTGCCGATCGCCGAGTTGAAATCCTGATTCGCCATGTTAAGTACTCTCCTCCGCAGAAAAAGGACAGAAGGGAAACCGATCCTGGAACAGTTACGGAGCGATGGCCCCGTACGCGCCCACGCCGGCATTCGGGATAAACGGCTTTATCTTAGACAACGTGGTCTTGGGCACGAAGATCTGGTCGCCGGGACGCAGAATAGGATCTTCCGTGAGCTTGCCGTTTTTCATCATCTGCTTCACGTTGAAAAGCTTGGCCGAGAGCCACTGATCGTTGACCCGGCGGAACAGAAGAACCTGCGAGTGCTTGGCGTCTCCGTTGAAACCGCCGGCAATGGCCAGAGCTTCGGTCAGCGTGACATTTCCACGCAACTCATATTTCCCCGGGTGGTTCAATTGCCCCGAAGCGGTGAAGTACGGCTTGTCGAAATCCTTGAGCACCACGGCGATCAGCGGATCGTTCAGGATCTTGGCGTAGGCATCGCGCAGAGTCTGGGTGAGCTGGGGTACAGTTTCTCCGGCCACGTGAATGTCGCCTATGCCCTTGAGGGTGATGTAACCGTCCGGCTGCACTGTGACTGATTGATTGAATTCGGGGCTGAGCTCGAAGTTTACCTCAAAGCTATCGCCGGTGCGTATGGCGTAACGCGGATTGCGCGGTAGAAAGTCGGTTTTTGCGTTGGTCTGGGCGTCAGGCTTTGCGTCCGCCTTGACATCAGCAGAGGTCGCCGCGGCGGGTGTTACGGCATCAGCTTGCGTCAGTGCCTGGGCCACGAGTTGAGCCGCGCCCAGCGAGCACGCTAACAAAACCACGCTTACACGTTTCTGTTGTCTCATGAGCAATCCCTTTGCCTGATTAGCGCAACAAAGTTTTATTCCAGCGACGATGCTAATGCAAGGCCGAGCACTAAATGCTCGACTCTTGCATAGCCGGGGCGACATAGCTCCGCCGTGTGAGTCCCATTTTTCGACCCCAGCGAACGGGAAAAAGGCTGGCGCTACGGATCGCCTATCTTCCTCGTAGGGGGGGTGGTTCTGGAACGGACAATTGAAATTCGTTGTTAGGGGGAGCCGCTACGTCGTTGTAAGCTACGTAGTCTCTTCAATGACTGCAGTGAGGTTATGCCAGAATTTGCGACTTCTGCAAGAGGTCGAATGTGCTAGTGACTAAAGTCTCTATGCCCAACACCATCAATGGGTTCGGGTCGATTTTTAGAAGGTTGCTGTAGAGAATAAAGTCTCTATTCTGGTTCGTAAATTTGCGTGGTTTCGTCGAGATTGCGGCCGTTGTCCGCGGCCGCGGGTTGCAAGTAATTTCGCAACGTTGATGCCACCAGATTCACGTTTGGTTCCTTAAACATGGATGGATGATCTCCGGGAATGCGATGGAAATTAATTCCGCTTTGAACCAGATCCTTCCACCCCAGTTCGAAATTGAAGTAGTCGCCCTGCGGCCACTCGCTCGACTGCAATAGAACCATCCTGCCGGAGTAAGGCTCCGGCTTATAACGATGAAACGCAGGATGGATGATAGGGTCGGCGTTGTGCATTTTTGCGGTGGGACCATTGCCCGGTTGTTCCGACGAGAGCTGCCACAGAGTCCGCTCCAGCTTCCGGCGCGCTTCTGTCAGGCGGTCCAGGAGATAGGCCGAGCCTTCGCGCACATCCGAATTGAGCAGGCGTGAAAGGTGATGCTTGATGCGCCCGGTATAGCGGCCATCGCGTAAAGGATTCTTGTAGTAAGCGTGATTATGGCCGTCGAGCATGGCGAGCAGGCTAACGTCCTCGTTCTGCTTGTGGAGCTGACGGGCGATTTCGTAGGCGATGACCGCATTCACGCAAAGTCCGGCAATGTTATACGGCCCATGCGGCTGCACTTCGCGCATGGCTTTGATCATGAAGCAGGCGACGTCCTCGATGCGATAGGGCGCAGGCAGCCTTACCGCGTCGAAATAGGGAATGTCGAGACCGAAAAAGGGCTGGTCGAGCCCGAGTTTCTGGGCCAGGAGCCGGAACCGTGGGCCGCTGCGCACCCAAAACAACGGCCGCTTTGATCCGGTGGGCTGAACCTCGATGATGGTTCGCGCCCGCAGACTCTGGTCGGGGCTGCGCAGCCAGTCGGCCATCAATTCGATGGTGGGAGCCTGGAAGATGAATGCCAGCGTGAGCGGGTGCTGGAATTCCTTCTCGATAGAATAGAGCAGTTTCGCTGCCAGCAAAGAATGCCCGCCCAGTTCGAAGAAATTCTGCGTCACATCAGAGCTTCGAGTGCCCAGGACTTCCTGCCAGATCGGCAGCAAACGGGATTCGATGGAGTCGCGTGGGGAAACGGAGTCGCGCGCTGGCGTGGGGCCAGAGGTCGTCTCTGAGATGTTTGCTTGATTCGCCAATAAAGCGGCGCGATCCACTTTTCCGTTGGGCGTGCGCGGCACAGCGGAGAGGAACCGGTAGACCGACGGGATCATATGGATCGGCAGGCGTGACTTGAGAAATGTGCTGAGTTCCGCGGCGGAGGTGGCGAATTGCTCCGCCCTGACCACGTACGCGACGAGCTGTTCGTCCTCAACCAGGATCACGGCTTCTTTTACATCCGGATGATTGCAGAGAGCAGCCTCGATCTCACCCGGCTCGACACGCATCCCACGAATCTTGAACTGCTCATCGCGCCGTCCCAGAAATCGCAGAAGGCCATCGGGCGAGTAAGAGGCCAGATCGCCGGTTCGGTACATGCGAGCGTGGGGACTCTCCGGGAACGGGACGGGCAGAAATTTTTCCTGTGTCAGTTGCGGGCGGTTGAGGTAGCCGCGCGCAACTCCGTCGCCGGCAATGAAAAGCTCGCCGGGAACTCCGATGGGCAAGGGCTGCAGATTGCGGTCGAGCACGTAGAGTTCAGTGTTGGAGATGCCGCGGCCGATCGGGATCAGACCGTCGCGCACCGGCAGCTCACACCGGTAGACCGTGCTCCACACGGCCGCTTCAGCAGGGCCGTATTCGTTGAACAGCAGAACCTTTGGAAGGAGCCGGTGGTGCGCTTCAACCAGCGGCCGGGGGCAAGATTCTCCTGCCAGGATGACGCAGTGAAGCGAGCCGATGCGACTGGGATCGGCCGTCTGCAGAAATTCGCTGTAGACGGACGGGATGCAGAGAATGTCGGAAATCTGGTGGCGGAAAATGAGGTCGGCGATCTGGCGGCCTTCCCAGTTGAAATCCGATCCGGGCAAAACCAGCGTGCCACCGGAACAGAGAGCGTGGAAAATAACGGCGACCGAACTGTCGAAGGCGAACGACGAGAGCAACAGGAATTTCTTCCGGCTTTTCTCGGAGGAGTTGGAATCGTAGAAATCAAGGCGCGCACTGGTCGAGTGCGCGAGATTGGCGTTCGTGACCTGAACTCCTTTAGGGCCTCCCGTGGAGCCCGAGGTATAAATCACATAGGCAAGGTCGTCCGCGGAATGGTTAATGGCCGGACGGTGCTCCGATTCCTGCGCGGTTTGCTGCCAGTCCGAATCCAGATGAATAACCCGCGGTTTTCCCGACGGTGATTGGATCGCCGGCAGATGCGAGCGGGTGAGCACTACTGCAGCCTCGCAATCGCCCATCATGAAGTTCAGACGTTCCGGCGGGTAGGCAGGATCGAGAGGCACATAGGCCCCTCCGGCCTTGAGAATGCCGAGGATAGCAACCAGTATTTCCGCTGAGCGCTCCAGGCAAACCGCGACCAGCACACCGGGGCCGACTCCAAACTCCTGCAGATAACCGGCCAATTTATCAGCATGAAGGTTGAGCTCGCGATAACTGAGGGCGCGATCGCCGCACTGGATCGCAATGGCCTCGGGCGTTTTTTTCGCGGCGCGCTCAAATCGCTCATGCACGAACATGAGCGGGTAGGTCTTCGACGTCTGGTTGAATTCCAGCAGCAGCTTGCGTTGTTCATCGTCGGGAAGAATCGGGATCCGGCTGATTCGGACCTCAGGATCAGCCACCACCGACAGCAGCAGTGTTTTGAAGCACTCAACTAAGCGCGCGATGGTCGGTCTATCGAAGAGTTCGGTGCTGTAGATCATGCGGCCGGAGAGGCCGTCGCTGCGGTCGTCGAGCACCAGGCACAGGTCGAATTTCGCAGTGCCGGTTTCCACATCGATCGCGGTCAGACTCCAGTCCGGTGCTTGCTCCGGAACGGCTGGCTCCAGAGCTAGGAGTACGCGGAACAGGGGATTGCGGCTCGGTTCGCGGTCCGGATGCAGTTCCTTAAGAATCTGGCTGAGCGGTACGTCGTCGTGCGAGATGGCGTCAATGGTGACTCTGCGCACGCGGTCGAGCAGTTCCGTGAAGCTGGGATCGGCGGTCAGATCGCTGCGCAGAACGACAGTGTTCAGGAAGAAGCCGAGCAGTTTTTCGCTGCCGGGATGGTTGCGGCCCGCGGTGACGCTGCCCACAAGAATATCTTCCTGGCCCGTATAACGGTAGAGCAGGGTGTCGAGAGCCGCAAGTAAAGTCATGAACAGAGTTACGCCGCGGCGGCGGCTCAACCCGCGAAGCTGCTCACTCAGCTCTGCCGACAAGGAGAAACGCTGCATCGCACCACCAAAGTTCGGCGCGCTGGAACGCGGGCGATCAGTGGGCAACTCGAGCACCGGCAGTTTTCCGCCCAGGTGCTTGCGCCAGTAGTCGACGCGCTGGTCAGCGGCCGTAGTCTGACACTCGCGCTGCCAGACGGCGTAATCGGGATACTGGAATGGAAGTTCAGGCAGCGGAGACGGTTCACTGCTTGAAAAGGCTTGATACAAACTCACCAGCTCAGGGAGAAAAACCTGGTATCCCGTGACGCCGTCGAAGATGAGGTGATGGCAGCAGAGGAACAGGCGGAATTCCTCATCGCCAAGCTGCACCAGGCGGGCGCGCACTAGAGGCAGCTTCGACAGATCGAACGGCTGCTGCGCGTCTTCGCTGGCTAGGCGCAAGGCCGCGGCGGCGCGTTGGGATTCTGCAAGATTCCTCAGATCCACCACTGGCAACTTGATAGCAAACGGAAGATGCACGACCTGCACCGGTTGACCGTCCACTACCCCGAACGTGGTGCGCCAGGCTTCATGGCGGCGGATGATCTCGGCCAAGCTGCGCTCCAGCGCGGCGACGTCCAGCGGCCCTTTGCGGTGCACGGTGAATGGTTCGTTATAGAGCGCGCTGTCGGGGGATAGCTGCGCGTGCAGCCACACTTGTTCCTGAGCGAAGGTGAGAGGAATCGTGGTTCCCTGCGCACGGCGTGCAATTGCGGTGTTAATCTGCCGGTCGGCGGACCGCTGCCGCAGATACTCCTCCAGGCGCCTGCGGTTCTGCTGCGGAGTTTCGATGGTTTCCTGCATCGTTAGTGCATCACACTCTGATTCTCGAGGGGTTCTCTGCACCCTGCAGAGCCTTGCCATGGATTGCCTCGACCAGTTGGCCATTCGTTACATAGATGACGCCTGGGCTGTGAGCCACGTAATCGAACAAGTCTTCAAGTTGGGCCCAAAGGCCCAGCCGCTCAATCTCCCACGGGTGACCGTACAAATGCCACGCGCCGCCTTCATGCAGAATATGATCGAAGGTCGACTTGCCCAATCGAAGCCAATCCTCGAAGCGAATCAGTGTCGGAATTGACTGCAGCAACACTGCGCCCGCACGTAGCCGAACCAAATTGCGAACGTAGTTCGAGCGCGTGTGAGGATACGCCTGTAGAGTTGTGGGGATGGCGAAGGGAGGAAAGTCGCCGGTGAAGGTCAGCATCTGCGTGGTGCGGGCTCCGCGATAGCCGGCGTTCTTGAGCTCGTGCACAACGGCCGCATTGAAACGGCCCTTGGGATAGCAGAACATCGGCACCTCCGCGCTCAGGTGCTGTTCGAGTGCGAGCTTGCAATCCCTGACTTCGTGACTGAGTTGGCTGGGAACAAGCCGAGGGAGAATGGCGTGAGAAACGGTGTGCGCGCCGATCTCAAAGCCTGCGCTATGAAGGGTGCGCAGGTCGTGGGGAGCGAGAGTGGAATCGGCGCCCAGTCTACCGGTGGGCACGTAGAAGGTTCCCAGCAGCCCGCTGCGCGTGAGCAACTCGGCCACTTTCAGGCCGGTGCGGTCGTCATCGTCCCAACTGGTGGTAACGAACACGCGCGGCGCGGCTGGCATTTGTAGCGAAACTCGTTTCTGGTCGCAGATTTTCTGTTGCCGACTATCCGGTCGTCAATCTTCAAATTTTCAATCGGCCATCCATCGCCCGTCGATCCATTGACAGTCAATCCCTTGATCCATCAACCCAAGAACCATCAATCCGCGTACATCGACTCGGGCACAGTCGCAACCGAAGCGTTCGCAGTCGCGAGCTTTTTGTCCAACAGAATGAAGGCCACGACCACGTACAGGAAATTCGCGCCGATCATGCTCCAGATTACACCGGGCAGACCGAAGAATCGTGTCGCCGGAATGCCGACTACCACGGCCACTACGCTGGCCGCACCATTGGCGATGAAAAGCGAGCGCGGCGATTCCATTGCGCGCAGCAGAATTGCCGGACCCAGGCTGGCACTCCAGATCGTGGTTTCCAGCGCGAACAGCGGAATCAGGTAGGCGGACTCCATGTATTTGCCGCCGTAGAGAAAGTGAAATAGCGGCGCCTTCAGCGGAATCAGAACTGCCCAGTAGGCGCACGATCCGGCGACGAACAGAAAGGCCAGCCGCCGGTTCAGCGCCGAGGCCGCCGCGCGGCCTTTGTGATTCTGCGTTCGCGCCGCGAAGGGCAAAAACAGCATTGACAAGGCGGCATAGGTTTGCAGCACGGGTGCGGCCAGGTTCATCAGAGCGCGAAGCTCCCCCGCCGCTGCCATGCCGGAAAAACTGCTGACCAGGGGCAGATAAATGTAGTTTGGAATCCAGCCCACCACGCAGGTGGCCAGCGCCCAGCGTCCGTACTCCCAATGCTTGGCGCAGGTCGCGCGCAGTCGCGGGCGTCCGCTGGCCGCGGGCAGCACGCCGTTCAACTGGAAAATCATGACGACGCTGGCGGTAAATGCCGCCAGCCCCATGATCAGGAATGCCTTGAACGAGGAGAGCCATCCCAGGCGATTGACTACGAACACCCCAGCGACCACCAGAATGCAGTAGAAGATCGAGCCGAAAGCCGCCGGGCCCGGCGACATGGTCAGATAAAAACTGCGGCGCGCCAGGCCGTGCATCAGGATGAACGGCGTCGCGATCGTCATTCCGGCGAGCGCAACCGCCAGAATAGGCGAATGCCCGATCTGACTGGTCACCAGTGCGGCAACACCGATGATGAGGCACAGAACGAATGAAAGCGCCCAATGGATCCAGAGCGAGGTCTTGAGATAGCCGCGAAGATTCTCGCTGAACAGCGTGCCCGAGAAAACCGACAGAGGTTCGAGCAGCAGGGTTTGATACAGGAATCCGGCTAAGATGAAGAAGCTGAACGAGAGCGCGTAAGCCCCGTATTCCGTTGGCGTCAGCCAGCGAGCCAGCAGAATTCCAAGCAGAAAGTTCGAGCCTGAGATCAACCCGTAATCGAGGACGGCCAGCCCGCCCTTCGCCACCCAGGGCAGAAATTTGCCGATCGCGGATCTCAACTTCGACTGAGGAGCGCTATCGCCTGCACCCTGTGCGTTCGGCGCGGCGTTCTGTAGATCGTTATTCTGCAAAGAATTATTCTGCAAGTCGTTAGTTTGCAAATCGGTGTTTTGCAAATCGGCCACGTCCATCGGTTTGTTCGTAAGATTCATGAATCAGTCGGCGATGTCTTTAAAGTTGCGGTTATCCCGCTTCAATTGAGCTGCAGGTCAGCTTGTCGCACCGGCTCCGCCGGATCTACGGCCTCCGCAGGTTCTGATTGCGCCCGTTCCAGACAATGGCGAAGCTCCGCGGCGAGAAATCGCACATTCGGTTCATTCAGGATGTTGCCATGGTCGCCATCGATTTCGTAAATCTCCAGGTCAGCGGCGTACTTGTGCCATCCGTCTTGAGAATCCTCCAGCCCACGCAGGCCTTTTTCGCTCGCCCGGAAAAGAGCAATCCGGTCGGGGTAAGGTTGCAACTGATAAGAGTTGCCGGCGAAGGCGCAGGCCCGGCGCACTTTTTTCACGGCTGGGGGAAGGAAAAGGAATTCAATTCTCTTCTTGCCCGACTTCCAATAACGCGACGTGCGTTTTTGCACATAGGAAAGTTTGTCTGCGAGTGAAAGTCCAAAGAAGCGCCGCAGGAGCGACTGTGAACCACCGCGGGCATAAGTATCGAGGAGCGCGAGTACGCGCACTTCGTCGCCGCGGGCGAGCAGGCGCCTCGCGATTTCAATGGCAACGTAGCCACCCAGGGAATAGCCTCCCAAAAAATACGGACCCTCGGGTTGAACCGAGAGCAGATCCTGCAGGTAGATTTTGGCCATGATTTCGATGCGGTCAAGGCAGGGCTGAGTGCCGTCGAGTCCCTGCGCCTGGATACCGAAGAACGGCTGATCAGGAGCCATGTGCCGGGCAAGATCGCGGAAGCGGAGAACCGTGCCGCCCAATCCGTGGACAAAGAAAAACGGGGGCCTGGAGCCGAGCGGCTGCAATGGAATAACCGCGGAGCGCGCCTTGGACGGCGCATCCACTTGCACCAGCGCGAGCAGTTCTTCCACCGTCGGCGCCTGCAGAAGGTCAGTAAGCAGCAGTTTCTTGCCGAATTCCTTTTCCACCTTGCCCATCAAACGCGCCGCGGCGAGCGAGTGCCCGCCGCTTTCGAAAAAATTGTCGCGGATTCCAACCGGGTGCTTGCCCAGAACCTGCTCCCACAAACCAGCCATGGTGGATTCCGCCTCATCGCGAGGAGCAACAAAATCCGTGCGCATTTCGCCGCCGCTGGTCTCGGGCAGAGGCAGCGCGCGGCGATCGACTTTGCCATTCGGCGTGAGCGGCATCGTCTGGAGAAAAACGAAGTCGCTGGGAACCATGTATTCGGGCAGCCTCGCTTTGAGATATTTGTGCAGATCGCTCGCGCTCGGCTTCATTCCCGACGCGATGACATATCCTGCCAACCGTTTTTCGCCGTTTACCTCGCGGGCGGTCACCACTGCCTGGGCAACGCCGGGGTGAGTTTCGAGCGCGGCTGCAATCTCAGCGAGTTCAACGCGAAAGCCGCGGATTTTCACCTGAAAATCGCTTCGGCCAAGAAACTCAAGATTTCCGTCGTCGAGATAACGGACCAGGTCGCCGGTTTTGTAGATGCGCGCGCCCTGTCGGAAGGGATCGGCTAGAAATTTCTGCGCGGTCAGTTCGGGGCGATTCAGATAGCCGCGGGCAACGCCATGCCCACTCACATACAACTCGCCCGGAGCGCCGGCGGGCACTTGGGCTAGGTTTTCATCGAGGACGTAGAGCTCGGTGTTCGCGATCGCGCGGCCGATGGGCAGATTTTCCGGCACGGGCTGGGAGCCATCCGGCTCGTACGCGCTGACGATGATGCTCGTCTCGGTAGGGCCGTAGGTGTTGACCCAGCGCACGCGACCCTGGCAGCGCTCGCGCCACGATGCGTAAGCCGAGGCCGAAGCTTTTTCTCCTCCAACGATGACCAGGCGCAAGGTCGCAGGTGGCGCTTGGCGGAGTTCCGTCAGTTCACGCACCAGATCGTGCCAGTAGGCGGTGGGCAGATCGAGCACCGTGATGCCTTGCTGGCGCACCCAGCGCAGGAAGCCCACGCCCGTGAGCGGCATCTCGGCAGTACGGAAAACCACCGTTCCGCCCGCGATCCAGGTAGGGAACATTTCTTCGACGGCGATGTCGAAACTGAGCGAAGAAAACTGCAGCACCCGGTCCGTGGGCCGAAGTCCGTAAAGTTCGATCGCGGCGAAATGGTGGTTGACCAGGCCGCGATGCTCAAGCATTACGCCACGCGGCTTGCCCGTGGAGCCGGAGGTGTAGATCAAATACGCCAGATCGGACGGATTGGCAGGTTGAGATGGATTCTGACGCGAGCAGCCCTCCAGAATTCTCCAGTCTGAGGTGAGGTGCACGACCTCACGCTGGGTGGCGGCAATTTCAGGCAGAAGCCCGGCTTGAGTTATGAGCACAGGCGCCTGAGAATCTTCGAGCATGTGGGCGAGGCGCTCCGCGGGATAATCGGGATCGAGCGGCAAACAAGCGCCTTCGGCCTTCATGACTCCCAGCAAGGCAACTGGTAACTCGACCGACCGCTTCAGGCAGATTCCGACGGGTACGTCCCTTTTCACGCCTTTCTGCCGTAGATAATTGGCGAGCTGATTGGCGCGTTCATTTAATTCCCGGAAGGAGAGTTGATGATTACCGTAAACCACCGCAATCGCTTCCGGCGTCTGTTCGGCGCGATCGGCAAACAATTCGTGAACACACTTCCCGCTAGGACGCGCTGAAGTATCGTTTCCGTATGCACTGTCATGGCTTCTGCTGGAGTGGTAGGGGCAGGTTTCCATCGAATCTGGTTTTGCCGCAGATCCCTTTCCCGGTTGAGTCAGCGGTGTCGGGGAATCACTCGAGCCGGGCGCAAACTTCACTTTCAGCGCACGCAGCCCACGCAGGCCGAGATTGGTGCGCCACTCCAGATTCTGCGGTTCCAACTGAATGACGGGAAAAGCGCGCAACAAGGCAGCGAATGCAATTTGCCCTTCCATGCGGGCCAGAGGCGCTCCGAAGCAGAAGTGTGCTGCGTATCCGAAGGCGAGATGGCGGTTGTCCTGCCGCGTGATGTCAAAGGTGTCAGGGTCGTGGAAACGCTCGGGGTCACGGTTCGCGGCCGCCATGACGGCGATTACGGCCTGGCGCTGGCGGATGCATTTGCCCCCGAGTTCGCAGTCCTGCGGCGCCAGGCGGGCGGTGTGCTGGCTGGGGCTTTCAAAGCGCAGCATTTCTTCGATCGCCGACGGAATCAGCGAAAGATCGGCGCGCAGTTTTTGCATCTGGTCAGGATGCCGCAACAGCGTCAGCATGCCGTTACCGATCAGGTTCGTGGTCGTCTCCTGGCCTCCGACCATGGTGATGATGACGTTGGCGACGATTTCCTCGTCGCTCAGCCGATCGCCGTCCACCTCCGCTGTGAGCAGTGAGTGAATCAGTCCCTCCCGCGGATGCCGCTTCTGCTCCTCGACTGCATCGCGGAAGTACGACGTCATCTCTTCGACCGTCTGCAGCATGGTCCGCGCATGATCGGGATTGTGCTGAAAATTGCCCAGCATCTCCGCGAAGTTGGCGGACCACTTTTTCAGCTTGCGATGATCGTTGACCGGCACGCCCAGCATCTCCGCGGTCACGATCGCAGGCAGAGGCTCAGCCAGATCTGCGATCACATCCATGCCGGCCTTGTCCTCAACCGCGGCCAGCAGACGGTGCACAATTTCACCAATGTGCTCGCGGAGCACTTCGATGCGGGCGGGAGTAAATGCCTTCGATGCCAAGCTGCGCAGACGGCTGTGCGCCGGCGCGTCCATGAACAGCATCTGCTTGACCATCAACTGCGCGAGCGGGCCGATCTGCGACAGTCCCATGCCGGCCAGTTGCTCGGGCGTAGGCGTCCGCTCGGCGGAAAAGGTCTGCAACACCTCCAGCACATCCGCGTAACGGGTCACAATCCAGGCGTGCAAGAACGAATCCCAGTGCACCGGCGCTTCGCGCCGCAGGCGGTGGAAAAGGGGGTAAGGATTGGCCAGGACCGCGGGATCGAGCAGGTGATAGAGGCTGAGAGCCGCGCCGGGACTCTCTATGCGGGAAGCGGATTGGCTGTTGCCAGACATTACTGATTTTCGGCGCGTGAACACGGGCTCGACTCCCGTGAGCCGAAGGGATGTGTCAGCATACAACGCGGCGCAGGGGGACAGGAACCGTGGAGAGGGGAAACGACAGCGTCAGACCGCAGGCCGGCCGGCGCGGCTGGACTGAGGCTCGCCGGCGTCGAGCTTTTCCAGAATCATCCCTTCAATCGCTTTCGACATTTCTGCCAGCGTGGGATGATCGAAAAGCTGAAGAAGAGGAAGTTCGACTCCAAAGGCTTCATTTACCCGGGCAATCAACTGTGTGCCCAGCAGGGAGTGTCCACCGAGAAGGAAGAAGTTGTCATTGGCGCTGATGCGATCCAGACGCAGAAGGGAAGCAATAATGCCGGCCAGCCGCTCCTCCACGACGCCGCTGGGCGCCACGAAGGCGGTATCCCGCAGCAAGTTGGCGTCGTTCGGCGCAGGCAGCGCGGAGCGGTCAATCTTTCCATTTGCCGTGACCGGCAAGGATTTCACGCGCACGAATGCGGCCGGTACCATATACTCCGGCAGCCCTTGGCGAATATGTTCGCGCAACCCGGAACTGCTGATCGCGGCAGTCTTGCTGAGCACTACATAAGCCACCAGCGATTTCTCGCCAGCCTGATTCTCTCGCGCCACCACAGCGCACGATTCTACCTCGGGATGTTGGTTAAGCGCGCGCGCGATCTCGTCGGGTTCGACGCGGAAGCCACGAATCTTGATCTGCTCGTCCAGTCGGCCGAGGAATTCGATTTCGCCGTTCGGCAAATAGCGCGCCAAGTCGCCGGTTCGATATAGCCGGTCTTCTGCCCGGCCACTGAAAGGATTAGGAACGAATTTCTGCGCAGTCAGATCGGGGCGATTGCGGTATCCGCGGGCCAGTCCGGCGCCCGCTACACAAAGTTCTCCTGCTGCGCCTGCGGGCACCGGCTGCATCGCTTCATTCACAATATAGACATGAGTGTTGTCGATGGGCCGGCCGATGGATGGAAGCTTCCCGGATGAAGCTTGCTCGCGCGATGCCTCGGAGTGACTCGCCGCGGCAACTTCTCCGGAGGTAGCTACCACGGTGCACTCCGTCGGACCGTAATTGTTGATCAGCGCGAACGGCAGCTCTGGCGATGGCCGGCGATGGAGCGTATCGGCGCCGGTCAGTAAAATGCGCAGGGCAGTTTCAGCTGGCCAGGGTAGCGACAGCATATGCTCGGCGAGCGGCGTCGCCAGAAACGTGATGCTGATTTCCCGAGCTACCAGCCAGTCACGCAGAGCCTCGGGATTGGTCCGGCAGGACTCTGGCGGAATATGAACTGAAGCGCCCGCGGCCAGATACGGCCATATCTCCCACACCGCCGCGTCGAATCCCAGCGCAGCCTGATGACTGGCACGGTCATTCGAGGTGACTTGGAAGGCGCGGCAGTGCCACGCCACCAGGTTGGCCAGTCCGCCGTGTGTGAGTTCGACCCCTTTGGGCTGGCCAGTTGAACCGGACGTGTAGATGACGTACGCGAGGTTTTCGCTCGCAGCCGGGCAGGGAAGAGGACTTGCCGGAAAGCAGGCAATTTCCTCGGCCTGGCGGTTCATGTCTACGACGTGCCAGTCGCCGGCAGGAAGCTTTGTGGCCTGCACACTTTCGGCCACGACTGCGCAAACTCCAGCGTCGCGCAGCATGAAGCCCTGACGCTCTGCGGGCAGTGTCGGATCGAGAGGCACATACGCGCCGCCGGCTTTAAGAATAGCAAGCGCCGCGACCACCATCGATGGCGTACGCTCCATGCACAGCCCGACCAACTCATCACAGTCGACGCCCGCGGACTTCAAGTAGGCGGCCAGTTGATTGGAACGCCGTTCCAGATCGGCGTAGGTCAGAACCTCCGCATCCGACGACAGCGCCACTGCCTGCGGCCGCAGCGCCGCGGCTGCAGTTACCGCTTGCGGCACAATCGCCGGTGTCGGCGCGCAGTCTGCCACGGCTGCGACGGACAATCGTGCCGTTGTTTCGCTTTCCACCGTGCGCTGGTCGGAGCGAATCTGGGATGGTTTGAGCATCGAGGACTGCAAGGAAGAGCTAGGAGTCTGCCGATTCACAGCGAGCCACGACAAGAAGGGCAGGCAAGAATATCGAAATGTTTGGCAAGAATCGGTTGCACATCACAAACTCCGCTCGCCAACGCCGAGGCGTTGGCCGGGCTCTCATTGTCGTCCAAGGTCAAAGTGAGAGTCAAAGCCGGTTCCAATGAACCTTGCAGAAGTGATGCCGTCCGATGGATTGCGACCACCGCCCGGCTCAAGTGCCGTTTTAGTTTTTCTTGATCTTGCTGAGGATGAGCTGCTCGATCTTGTCGACGCTCTCCAGATTTTCGGCCCTGATCTCTTCGTCACCCACGCGCACGCCCAGATTTTCTTCCATGAACGTGACGAGGCGGAAGACGCCGAGCGAATCGATAACCCCGTTGGCCATCAGAGATTCGTCGTCGCGGAAAGTGGAGATGCCTTTGGCGCTGGCAAGTTCCTCGCGAATAAACTGGCGCACTTGGTCTTTGATGGTTGCCTGATTGGCGGTCGTCATTGTCTTTCTGCTCCTCTAGTTTGGGATTGCTGAATTTAACGAACAAAACTTGGGTAAGCCCTAAACGGCGACGGGCCAGCTGTCGCGCGACAACTGGACACGATCCACCTTGCCGGTGGAGGTCTTGGGCAGGCTTTCACGGAATTCGATGAGTTCGGGAATCATGTAGCGCGGAATGCGAGTCGCGCAATGCTGCTGCAGGTCCGCGGCCTTGATCGATTGCAGACTGTGCGAAGCCACGATCGCCTTGATGCGATTACCCACCACGTCATCGGGCACGGCGACGGCCGCCGCCTCCCGTACGGCGGGATGGCTGAGCAGCGCGCTTTCGATCTCTCCGAGCTCAATGCGATAGCCGCGACTCTTGATCATGCTGTCGCGGCGTCCCACAAAATAGTAATTTCCGTCCTCGGCCAGCGTGACCAGATCGCCGGTACGGTAGATCTTCTCTTCGAAATTTGGCTGGAAGCGGTTAGGGACGACCATCTTCCTGGTCTTCTCAGTGTCACCCCAATAACCGTAGGTCACCGACGGTCCGCGCACGCAAAGCTCGCCGCTCCCGCCGGGTTTGGCCACGATTTCGTCCTGATCGTTTACAGCGAACACCTCGGTGTTCTCGCACGCAATGCCGATGGGAAGTTTCTCCATGCCAGCCAGGCGTTCGCGGTCCACGCGGTAATAGGTGCACACGTTGGTTTCCGTCGGACCGTAGAGATTGTCCAGTTCGACCGCGGGCAATAGCTCAGCCAGCTGCTTGAGGTACTTCATGGGGAAAACTTCGCCGGCGAAAAGGATGGTGCGCAGGCGCGGCAGTCTCTCAGCCTTGAGGTCGGCATGGAGCAGTAGCAGGACCAATGCCGAAGGGACCGAATACCACACGGAAATCTCGTGGGTCTCCATGAACTTGGCCAGCGTAGTAGGGAAGAGCGCGATTTCTTCCGTCACCAGGTAAACCGTCGCGCCGGCCTCGATCGCGTTGTAGACGTCGAACACCGAAAGATCGAAATGCAGCGGCGCGTGGTTGGAGAGGCGGTCCCGGTCGGTTATCTGGAACTTGTCGGCGCACCACTCCACGAACGTGAGAGCATTCTGGTGCGACAGCATCACACCCTTGGGCCGGCCCGTTGAACCGGACGTGTACAGGATGTAGGCGAGGTCGGTTTCTGTGAGTGTGACCGCGGGCGCGTGCGATGCTGGGTATTGCGACAGCAAGGACCAAGGAATGATTCCATTTCCATTGCCGGATTCGCGCGCTTCGTCAAGAACGATGCAGTGGCGCAGCCCTTGGCGCGTCGCGTCGTCGAATGCGCGCCGCTTCTCATCGAGCGTGATCAAGACTTCGATTCCGCAATTATTCAGGATGTAGGAAACACGATCCCCGGGCGCCTGCGGGTCGATCGGCACATAAACGCCGCCGGCCTTCATGATTGCAAACATGCAGACCACCGACTCCAGGCATTTCGGGAAGAGCAGGCCGACGCGATCGCCCTTTTTCACCCCATGCTGCTGCAGCAGATGCGCGAGCCGGTTGGATAGTTCGTCGAGTTCGCGATAGCTGATGCTGCGCCCGCGCGCCCAAACCGCTGTCTTTTCTGGAAGCCGAGAAGCGCTCTTCGTCAGGAGTTGCTGAAGGACGTAAGCCATGGACCCTCTTTCCCCGGGGACTTTACTGCCATGGTGTTGCTAAAACAGCGCTGCTGAAACTCGAACTCGAGCTAGAAGCCGTGCAATCCAGCGATGATGACTCTCTGAATCTCGGAGGTGCCGGAATAAATCTTGCCCGCGACCGCATCGCGCAATTCGCGTTCGATCTGGTAGTCCGTCATGTAGCCATAGCCGCCGTGAATCTGGATTGCGTCCAGACAGCTCTGAATGCAGGCTTCGCTCACGTAAAGCTTAGCGATCGATGACTCGCGCAAGGGATGCCGCCCCTGGCTCTTCAGCCACGCTGCTTTGTAGAGCAGGAGCCGGCCAGTCTCCAGCCGCACGTCCATGTCGGCGATCTTGTTGCCAATCGCCGAAAATTTGCCGATGGGCTGGCCGAACTGGCTCCGCTCGCGCGCATACTTGATGCAGGTTTCCATCACCCGCTGCATCATGCCCAGATGGCTTGCCATAATGCAGGTGCGCTCCCACTCCATGGAAGTAGTGAAGATGGCTTGACCGCTGCCTTCCTTATCGAGCAGATTTTCGGCGGGAATTTCGCAGTCGACCAGGGCGATCTCGCCGATGGGTGAGGTTCGCAGGCCCATCTTGTGCAGCTTCTTGCCGACGATCAGGCCGGGGGTGCCTTTTTCCACCAGAAATGCGCTGACGCCGTTCGGATTCAGATCCGGATCGACGTTCGCGAAAATGATGAAGAGATCGCCGTGCTCGGCGTTCGTGGCGAACGTCTTCGTGCCGTTGAGCACGTAGCAGTTGCCTTTGCGTGCGGCGCGGGTACGCAGGCTGTAGGCGTCCGATCCCGCTCCCGGCTCGGTCATCGCGTGCAGGCCGATCCATTCGCCGCTGATTAGTTTAGGTAGATAACGCCGCTTCTGCGCTTCGCTCCCGAACGCCGTGATGGGGATTTCTGTCGTCCACATGTGGGCGTTGAGCGAAAACAGGAAGCCATTGTCGCGACAACCGTATCCCAGGGCTTCGAGAGCGCACAGCGTGGTCAGCGTATCCGCGCCGCCGCCACCGTATTCCTGAGGTACAGGCAGACCTTGAATGCCGAAGTCGGCGCACTTGTTCCAGTGGCTCCGGGAAAACTCCGAGTCATGATCCCGGCGGATCATGTCGTCGTTCAATTCCTGCTGCGCAAACCGGATCACTTCCTTGCGGAATGCGGCTTGCTCATCTGTCCAAGCGAAATCCAAGGTTCTATCCCCCGGTGACCGATCTAAACGGTTACTTTCTCTGGTTCCGATTCTGCCGGCTGCAAATTGCCGTTGTTCTTGTTGCTCCGCAGGTTCGTTTTCCAGGGCATCTTTCGATTGCGGCCTCCGGGCAGCTTGATGCGCGCGGGAACGCCCATGATCGTCGTATTGTCCGGGACATCGGTCAGAACCACGCTGTTGGCGACGACGAGGACATTGTTGCCAATCTTGACCTCGCCAATGATTTTGCAGTCCGGGCCAAAATAGCAACCGTTGCCGATGCTCTTGACGCCGGTGCCAATCAGGACTCCGCGATTAAAAGTGCAATTGGACCCAATGATGGTGGGTGAAATCTGCAGGCCGTACGCGGTATGCAGAATCAGGCCCGGGCCGATTTCGGCATCGGGAGCAATGAGAACGCCGCACAGAATGATCTGGTTCCAGCGCTGCCAAAGCAGAGCCACAATCATCAACAATTGCCGAAGGACAGGAATATGAACGCTGTGATGCACCCAATAGGAGAAGCGGTATTGCAGAATGACTTTCGTCTCCCGCCTGATAAACACTCGCCAGGGTTTCTCCAGTTTGCGGTGAGACCCGGCAGCTTTCAAATCAGCTCGCAATTTGTCAAACATGTTGGTCCCTTTTACCTATTTGAAATGAATGAAGATAAGAAAACGCGGCGTTGCCGGCAAGCCCGTCTGGATTCGACGGTTGGGGAGCTTGCCGCTTTCCAGTTAAAGTCTCTTGTAAACCGACTCGGGGATGGGGAAGGTTCGATGATTCAGCACGGCACCGAGAACAGAAATGTTGGCGGCCTGCAGTTCGTGCACAGTTTTTCTGACAGCTTCTTTGCGCGAAGAGTGCGCTTTCAAAACCAGCACCATTCCGTTTGCCGCCGCACCCAGCGTGGCCGCTTCGTTGGAAACGTTCAGTCCAGGGGCGTCGATAAGCACATAATCGGTTTGGCTGCGCAGTTCCGATATTCTCTGGCGCATGCGGTCCGAGCTCAACAACGGGAGCGAAAGCTCAGGAGAGGATCCACAACTGAGCAGTAACAGATTCGGCCGGGAGAGCGTGCGGGTGAAGCTGGTCAGGGGGTCAGTTCCGCGCAGGGCATCTGCCAAGCCGTAATGGTTGGCGAGACCGAACTCCTGGTGCAGCGAAGGATTACGGAGATTGGCATCTACCAGGCAGACAGAGCCCGTCACCTGGGACGCCAGGATTTCCGCAGCCCGGGCGCAAATCCAGCTGCATCCATTGCCCGACTCGGTTGCCGAAAACACCACGACTCGCGAGGTTTCGGTACCGGGCATGAGGAAAACTCTCTGCGTCAGTTTCGTGATCTGTTCCAGTTCGGTGGCATCCAATTGCAGCTGTGGTTCGGAAAGAACCACTTCAGCAACTGGCTCGGGTCGATTCGGTCCGGCGACGGGAGACGAGCGCAGCAGCGCTTCTTCTTCACCCAGTTGTTGCAACAATTCAAAATTCCGGCTCATTGGTGATTACCCTTATCCCTGTGGATTGCAACCTGTTGTCGCAACAAACCTCGTCAAGAAGTTTGGGGCGGCGGGCGTTGATTCCGGCCCTGAATACACTTCGAATAGTAGCGCTGGCAGCGGAGATTCGTCTTAGGAAACTATCCCGTGTTGACGAATCTTGTACAGCAGACCGCGATAGCTGATGCTCAGCAGTTGCGCGGCCCGCTTGCGGTTCCAGCCAGTCTCCCGCAAGGCGTCCGTGATGGCAAGTACCTCGGCGGCGGCGCGCATGCTGCGCAAGGTAGGCTTCCGATCGGACTTCGGATCGGATGCCGGTTTCGCGGGACTCGCTGGAGTAGCTCCCAGCACGTCGCGATCCTGGTTTTCCTGTTCTGTGGTTGGAAGAATACTAGGGTCGCTGCTCATGTCGACACCTCTCATTTCATTTCCTTCTCGAGTTTTGAACTAGATACGAGGTTCACCTGCACCCCAAGGGATTAAGCATTGCTTGGCTACAGATGGTCGGCTTGGTCCAAATTGCGCTTGCGCCTGACTACAGCTCCGCCCTCTGAGTCCCATCCACAGGACGGCCATTAGGAATGTCCGCTCCGTCGGGCTCCTATGCGGCAGCCTCAGCTGCAAAAGCAAATGGGGGAAATGATGGGGAGCAACCGTAGAGGGCTGGCCGTTAGCGACCTGAGCCCATAAATAGCCAATTGGCGTAAGACTATGGGAGCTTGCATTTTTCTGCAAGTGATCCAATGCCTTAGTGACGAAAGTCTCTGTTGCCTGATCTCCGGCTCCCTGAAATCGTCTCTGTTGCTACAGATCCCCCAAATTCCCAACTTTCTTGATCGCAATAGGCAGGCAGCTGAATCCGCACCCGAACCATTTCAGGACTGCCAGCGTCTCAGCGATTGCGCCAATTTTTGCAAGTAGGCATGCGCCTCAGCCGGAGTAAGCAGGTCGTCGTCTTCCCGCTCCCGGATGGGAATCGGGCCGCGGCGACTGTCCGCGCCAGTCCGTGACCCCCAATAGCTACCGTTGGTGCCGTCACCCTCCCCAGCCGACTGGCCCCAGCTGTATTCCAAGCTGCCCGGCTCGGCTGCTCTCGGAATCACCGGGGTATGTCTACCAGCCTGTGAGAGATACTGCGATAGATCCAGGTCGGCAATTACTTCCTGGACGATTCCCTCGTCGATGGTGGTCTGCTGCAAGGCACAAGCCAGGGACATGGCGTTAAAGCAAAGATTGTTGATGTTGCGCGGAATGCCCTCAGCGAAGTAGGTCAGAGACGATAAGGCTTTGGGAGTAAATAAGCTGCCGCCCCGGTAGCCCGCGATCTGCAGACGATGTTGAATGTAGCCTTTGGTGTCCTCAGCCGAAAACGGCTTCAGCCCGCTGACCAGCGATATGCGCTGCCGCAGTTGCGCCAGGTTGCGGTTGGCCAACTTGTCGGCCAACTCGGGCTGCCCGGCCAGCACAATCTGCAGGAGCTTGGCCCGCGGCGTTTCAAAATCGGACAGCAGACGGATGGTCTCGAGCACGGAAGCATCAAGATTCTGCGCTTCGTCCACCAGAATGATGAACCGCTTGCCGGCGCGTGCTTCGCGCAGGAGCTGGCGGCTAAACTCCTCGTGCATGCGGACGAAATCCTGGTCGCCGGTCTCATACCCGAGTTCGGCCAGGAGAAACCGCATGAACTCGCGAGAGGTACACTGCGTTTGAAACAGGAATGCGGTGCGCGCGGTGTGGCGGAATTGTTCCAGAAGGTGGAACAGGAGCGTGGTTTTTCCCATGCCCTGCTTCGCGATCAACGCCAGAAATCCCCGTCCCGCCTCGATGCCATAAAATGTAGAGGCGAGCGCTTCGCGATGGGCCGAACTGAGATAGAGATATTTCGGGTCGGGTGTGACGCCGAAGGGTTGTTCCTTGAGACCGAAGAATTTTAAAAACATCCGGGATCCTTAGGGTTGCAGGGTCTTTGTAACTGAGTTTCGAGCTAAACAGGCTCGACGGAGTAACCTTGAATTCGGATGGATAACGATCGCTGGATCGACTCCACGGAGATGATCAGGCTGCGATCTTCGTTTTGTACGGAAAGAATACCTTCCATGCCATCGAGCGATCCGCCGCGAATTCGAACCCGCTGGCCAGCGCGCAAGTAGGGGTGCTCCTGGAAAGGGACGCCATTCGCCAGCAGCGTCCGCACGTCTTGAATCTGGTTCTCGGGAATCGCCGTAGCCGCGTTGTTGAATCCGACGAAACCGGCCACTCCATACGTCTTCAGAACGCGAAGCCGCTCCGGCGAGGTGAGGCTCATGCGCACGAAGGCGTAGCCCGAGAACAAAGGTACTTCGACTTCTTTGACCCGGTCCGTCCACTTGTGGCTGCGCTTCATCAAGGGCAGGAAATTTTCGATCCCTTGCTGCTGCAACTGCTCGGACACCATCTTCTCGTGGCGCGAGCGGGTCCGGATCGCATACCACTGTGGCTGCTGCTGCAACCACGGCATCCCGTTTATTCCATCAACGTTCGTGTGCAGTTGCTGAATCGTGCTGCCCATAGCTTCGCCCTCTCAGTAACAATCCGTACAGCCGGTTAGGAAACAGTGAGAAACAAATACACGGCTAGCTGACTCGCGGCCAGCTCACTCGATCGATTGCAGTCTTAGGGGAGAAACAACAGTTTGAAACAACTGAGGGAAACCCTCAGGGCTAACTTCTAGTGGTCAGATTCTAGGTGCACTATGCAAATTACTGCAAGAGGTACAAAGTACGGAGACTAAAGCCTCTGGTTTGGACCTCCGCACAGAATTCGCGTCGTGCTGTCGTTAAAGCGCGCACAGGTTGCCATTTCTGCCCAGGCATGCCGTTAAGTGCCAATTTGTCAATATCTTATAGAAATTGAAGCCAGACTGATCAGGGCTTGGCGCAGTCGCCGGCGGCCCCGCGCAGAGATTACCTGGCCTGCTACAATCATCGGTTTGCCTATCGCTCAGGAACCCGTCTAAACAACCGCGCAAGGAGGTTTGCCCTTATGTCTCTCATGTCTCTGCTTCGAAATTGCGGAATTGTCGCTGTACTGCTTTGTACCACCCTCGTCTTTTGCCAGCAGCCGCAGGAAGGACGGCTGATGCGTTTCCCCGATGTTCGCGGAGACAGAATCGCCTTCGTCTACGCTGGCGATATCTGGCTAGCGTCATCGACTGGCGGCGTCGCCCGCCGCATTACGACTCACCCCGGACGCGAACTGTTTCCCAAATTCTCTCCCGACGGCAAATGGATCGCCTTCACCGGCCAGTACGACGGCAATTTCAACGTCTACGTCATTCCTTCCGACGGCGGCCAGCCACGGCAACTCACTTTTTATCAGGGCAGCGCTCAGCCACTGAGCGACCGCATGGGCATCCACAACGAAGTCGTGACGTGGACGCCGGACAGCAAGCGAATTCTCTTTCTCTCGCGCCGCGATGCCTCGAACGGCTGGACCAGGCGGCCATTCACCGTTTCGACCGACGGCGGTCTGCCTGAGCCGTTGCCCATGGACCAGGGCGGTCTGACCTCGTTCAACGCCGACGGCACCAAGATCGCCTACAACCGGATCTTCCGCAACTTCCGTACGTGGAAGCGCTACACCGGTGGCCTGGCGCAGGACATTTACATCTACGACATCAAGAACAACGTGTTCGAAGAGAAAATTCCGCACACCGATTACACCGATACTTTTCCTATGTGGCACGGCAACACGGTTTACTTCACTTCCGACCGCGGATCGGAACATCGGTTGAACATCTATGCCTATGACTTGGGCACCAAGCAGGTTGAGCAGGTCACTCATTTCACGGATTTCGACGTCATGTGGCCGAGCCTGGGCGATGCCGCCATCATCTTCGAAAACGGCGGCTATCTTTATCTGCTGGATTTGAACACGCGCCAATCTATAAAGCTCACAATTACGTTGCCCGGCGAGCGCGACCTGATCATGAAGCACTGGGACGGCGTGAGCAAGCTGATTACTGATTTCGATATGGCCCCTGACGGGAAGCGCGCTGTCTTTGCCGCTCGCGGTGACGTCTTCACTGTGCCGGCGAAGGACGGGCCCACGCGCAATCTCACGCGCACGCCCGGCATTCGCGAGCAAAAAGTTTCCTGGTCTCCGGACGGGCGCTGGATTGCCTTTGTCTCCGACCGCACCGGCGAGGACGAAATCTACATCACCCCGCAGGACGGCATGGGCAATGTCGAGCTAGGCAAGGTCGGCGAGGACAAGGACAAGGAGAAAGATAAAGAAGCTGCCGCTAG
>JASHNU010000087.1 GCA_030041475.1 Candidatus Sulfotelmatobacter sp. | reverse complement strand
GCTTTCGAATACTGCTCCTCGACCGGGCGCGTGCGAAAAAGGCAGCCTGTCGTAGGGAAGATCGAAAGGAACAAGGCTAGAGCTAGAAAGGGCGAACTGCGTCTCATCAAGATATGGCAAGCCTCTCGAACATTTGAGTATACCGCGCTTGATAAGGATGCAGTAGGACGCGCCCAAGTTTCGCCCGTATCCAGAATCACAACCCGCGCCGTTGCCGATCCCGTATCTCTTCAGGGCGCCCGCGATCTCGAACAAAACCGGCCACTTATCCCCGCCACACGAAAGTCAGCTACACCAACGTCAGGTACGGCCAGCGGCCCCGCATCATCTAAACTGTAGTCGTGCGTGGTTTGCGATGAAGAAGCTCATCTGGCTCATTGTGGTCGGAGTCGTGGCCGTTTCCGGTTGGTTCGTCTGGGCCGTTCTGACACCCGTCGAGCCGGCCGGGCAGACGTTTGTTTTGCTGCGCCCGGGTTTTTCCACGCATCGCATCGCCGCCGAACTTAAAAATGCCCGCCTGATCCGCAGCGAAAAAGCTTTTGTTCTCTGGCACTACGTGCATCGTGCGCGCCTCCTGAAAGCCGGCGAATATCTGTTCGACAAGCCCGCGAACATCATCGATATCCAGAAGCGGCTGCGCCGCGGCGACGTCTACTTCCACACCGTGGTCGTGCCCGAAGGCTACACCATGTTCGACGTTGCCCGCGCCATCGAGGCCGCGGGACTCGGCCCGGCCGATAACTTCCTGAAAATCGCGCAATCCGACACGGACATGATCTCCGATATCGCCCCGCACGCTCCTTCGCTCGAAGGCTATCTTTTTCCCGAGACCTACGAATTCACGCGCCTGATGACCATGCGCGAAATGGCCGCGGCCATGGTGAAGCAGTTCCGCCAGGTCGCGCGTGAAATCGGACTGATTTGTCCGCCGTCGACGTCCCTGGTGGAGGAGGGCAAAGTTCCGCTTGGTGGAGCGCCACATATGCGCGAATTCAAGAGAACTGGCGATACTGGGACTCCAGAATTCTACGTCCCTAGGCTCGTTACGATGGCCTCGATTATCGAAAAAGAGACAGCGGTTCCTGAGGAGCGCCCGCTGGTAGCTAGCGTCTATGATAATCGGCTCGCCAGCGGAATGGCCCTCGACGCCGACCCGAGCATCATCTATGCCGAATTGTTAGCGGGAACCTACCAGGGTGCACTACACCACGCGGATATGTCTTTTCATTCGCCCTACAATACCTACCGCAACACCGGCCTGCCGCCGGGCCCCATCGGCAATCCCGGACGCAGTTCACTCGAAGCCGCCCTGCATCCGGCGCAGAGCGACTACTTCTACTTCGTCGCCGACGCCCAGGGCCACCACCGCTTCGCCCGGAGTTTCGAAGAGCACAACAAGAATGTGACGGCATATCGGAAAGCGATGCGTGGGCACTAAGTCGGCTGCTAGACGAACGCGGCCACTTGACCAGCGGGAAAAACCACCGACAACGAAATTGTTACAAGAGATCGATGTTGAGCTCTTTAAGCGCCGCTAAGATCTTCCTCGACGCATAAGCGTCTTGACAATCTTGGGATTTCGACACCCGTCTTGTCCTTGTGCCATTAACGCCGTGAAACACAAAACCACTGCCGCGATGGCGATTCTGATCTGCATCCTCCTCCGACCTCCCCTCAGTGAACGAGTTTGGGAATCCGCCTTGCGAGCTAACTCAGCGCCAGCTCTCGGACTGAGATCGGGGTTCAGGACTGCTCGAGGCGCTCCGACTCTCCATCCACCCCTGCAGAATCAGCACCGCGGCCATCCGGTCCACGGCCTTGCCTCGCTTCTCAATCGACAGATCGGTTTGGCGCAGGAACCGGTTCGCCTCGGCCGACGTCAGTCGCTCATCCCATAAGTGCACCGGCAAGCCTAACCTCCTTTGCAGGTCCTCTGCGAAAGCCCGCATCTTCTCCGATTGCGTCCCCTCCGCGCCGCTCATCCGCAGTGGCAGGCCGACCACGATCTCCTTTACCTCATACCGCCGAATCACACGTTCCAGGTGTTCAAAGTCATGGCGTTTGTTCTTGCGCTCGAGCGTTTCCAGGCCCTGGGCCGTGATCCCCAGCGGATCGGACACTGCGATCCCGATTCTCCTAGAACCAACGTCTAGGCCGAGAACGCGCCCGGACGGCCTTTCGCGGAGTTCGCTTCGGGAAAGCGGGACTGCTTCTTCGTCTTTTGCTGGCTTGTGCTGGCGACCCACGCTCGGATTATATATGCTTAACAACTATTTTATATTCAATGATTTGGACATCACTCGATGTTGCACTTGCCTTGCTTTTCGTCCCGTAATGGGAGTACTATGCAGGAGATAGCTTACGCCTTTCCCCGTAACCCCTTCGCCTTCCCAGGTGGTCTACTTATGAGCGGTTCCGACTTGAATTTCCACATCGGCGATAAGGTCGTCTATCCCAACCACGGCGTGGGTGTGATTGAGCAGATCGGAAGCCGAACCATCGGCGCGACGGTCGAGCGCTTCTACCTGCTGCACATCAAGGCCAGCAGCCTGAAGGTGATGGTGCCCTGCCATAACGCCGGCAACGTCGGGCTGCGGCGGGTGGTGCGCAACGGCGAAGTCCAGAAAGTGCTGGACCTGCTTTCCGTCAGCGGAAACGGGACCAGCGGCGACTGGAAAGACCGCTTCAAGGAAAACTCCGACCGCATGCGCACTGGGTCGCTGATCGAAGTGGCCGAAGTGCTCAAGAACCTGATCGCGCTGCACCAGGCCAAGCCGCTTTCCTTCCGCGAAAAGAAGATGCTCGAGCGCGCCCGTTACCTGCTGGTGAGCGAGCTGGCCATGGCCCGCAACTGCGAAGAGACCAAGGTGGAGGAACTTCTCACCACCACCCTCGCCAAGTGCAAGCTGCGTTTCCCGGAAGCGTCCGAATTCCAGGCCTAGCCCGCCACAGCATCCACCATCCGCCAGATGGGCGGGCGTATAATGTCCCAAGCCTCGCCGTCATCCGGCCTCAGCAGTCCGGCGTCGACGAATCGGGTCCTGGGGAATCGGACTTGCGTTCGTCCGGGGTTTGAATTAATCCGGGTTTCAGTTAACCAATGACCGATCAGATCAGACGAAAACTGCAAGAAGAGATCAACGCGCTCGAATACGAGTTGGTTCACGAACTTCCTAAAGAGATCAAGAAGGCCGCAGCCCTCGGCGACCTGAGCGAGAACGCCGAATACCACATGGCGAAGCAGCGCCAGGAGTATGTTAAGGCGCGCGTGCGACAGCTGGGCAAGCGACTGGCGGATTTGTCGCTGATCAACATGAACAACATTCCCCACGACAAAGTGGGGCTCGGTTCCACGGTCAAGGTCTACGACAGCACCAAGAGCGAAGAAGTCGAGTACAAGCTGGTGACCAGCGAAGAGTCCGACGTGGCCGCCGGAAAAATCTCCACGACATCGCCTATCGGGCGAGCCTTGCTGAATAAGAAGGTCGGAGATGAAATCGTTGTGGTCACGCCCAACGGCAAGCGCGAACTCGAAATTCTGAGCCTCTCCACCATCCACGACGAGATGGACGCCGACGAGCCTAAAGAGGCAGGCGCGTGATGGCCAGCTGGACCTCGGCCTTCGGCCGCGCCTGCGGAGGCTTGCTCGACACCATCGTCCGCTGGCTCGCGCTCTCGCGCATCAACCCCAACGTCCTCACCTTCATGGGACTCGTGGTCAACACCTGGGCCGCGATCCTGTTCGGCTCGGCCAACGCCTCCAACCAGAGACGCATGTTCATTTACGCCGGCCTGGTTATTTTCTTTTCCGGATTCTTCGATCTCGTGGACGGCGCGGTCGCGCGCGCTACCAACCGCGTCACTCGCTTCGGAGCCTTCTTTGACTCGGTCGTCGATCGCTACTCCGATGCCTCGCAATTTCTCGGCTTGCTCGTCTTCTACGCCCGCGGCGAGCGCTTTTTCTACGTTGTGCTCTCCGCTTTTGTCATGGTCAGCGCCATCATGGTCAGCTATACCCGCGCCCGCGCCGAGTCGCTGATCGGCTCCTGCCGCGTCGGATTTATGGAGCGCCCGGAACGCCTCGTCCTCGTCATCCTCGGAGCTTTGTTCAACCGCATGGCGCCGGTGCTGTGGGTGATCGCAGTCCTGAGCACGATCACAGTGATTCACCGCATGCGCTATACCTGGACGCGAACGCAAGACCCGCCGGTCGCGTTGCATCCCACCCAAGCCGCATAACAAATGTTCTTCTGTTCTGAAACGTCGGGGGTTCAGCCGTGCCGCCAAGGTTCACAAAAAAAGAATTGGTCATTCCGAGCGTAGCGAGGAAGCTGCTCTTCCGGAGAGAGCTTCGTTTGCCGCCAAGCGGGTTCGATGCGAAAATACTCCGTCATTCGCCTGGGAAGGAGCAGCACGCGATATGAGCCAGCAGGAGCAACTTCAGGCTGAAGCCAAGAAAACACAGGAACTCGCGGCTCGCTGCAGCGCCAGCGAGACCAGCGACAACTACGAGTTCCTTGAAGTGCAAGTTGACGAGCTTGAGGCGCAAGCACAGCAAGCTTTCCGGTCCAGGGTGGATTTTGACTCCCTCCTTTCCAAGCTCTCCGGCCGCAGGCCTTTGAGCCCCGGAGACATCAAGACTCTGGAATTGCTGATTGTTGGCGACGCCGAATACTACGTGAAATACGAATCCGAACTGGATGACTGGCGCGCTCAACTCAAGCGCGTGCTCGAACAGATTGCAAATCTCGCAGACTCAGCGCTCGATGTGGATGCGCTGATGCGTCTTCGGGCGCTCTGCCGCGAAGCCCATGAAGTCCTCGCCGACCTGGTCTTTTATTTTGATGCCAAGGAGCGCGCCGCTAAGTTTCAGACTGCGACCCAAGGGCCGATCGACAACGACGGCTATCGCTTCCTGGCAAGTATCGTCCGCGAGATGATGGGCGCCGAGAAGACGTAGGCCACAAGCTGAGAATGTCATCCGAGCGCAGTGCGTGTTTCGGTCGGCGAAGCGCAAACAAAGTCGAAGGATCCCGACCGGCCTGCTATCCTATCGGTTCGCTTTCACTCGCAACTGGGGAATACTACCCACAACCCGCATGCCCACTGATCCCGTTCTCGTCGTACACGGCGGCGCCTGGGCCATGCCCGATGACATGGTCGAGGCCCACATCCGCGGCGTGAACAACGCGCTGGCCGCGGGGTGGCGCGTGCTCGAGCGCGGCGGCTCGGCGCTCGACGCGGTCGAGGAAGCCGTCGTCGTCATGGAAGACGACGAGACCTTCGACGCTGGACGCGGCAGCTTCCTGAATCGCGACGGAAGAATCCAGCTCGACGCCCTGATTATGGACGGATCGACCCTGCGCGCCGGCGGCGTGGGCTGCGTCGAGCATCTGCGCAATCCCGTCCGCGCCGCGCGCAAAATTCTGAGCGAAAGCCCGCATGTTTATTTCGTCGGAGAAGGAGCGGAGAAGTTTGCCGCCCAGCATGGCCTCCCGCTGTGCAGGAACGAAGAGCTTGTGATTCCGCGCGAGGTCGAACGACTGCGCGAATACCAGGCCGAAGCCAACTCCCACGGGAACGAACTTTTTGCACCCACCACTGACGATGTGACGATTTCACACGACACCGTAGGTGCGGTAGCGCTCGACCGCAACGGCAACATCGCAGCCGCCACGTCCACTGGAGGCACGCTGAACAAGGCGCCCGGTCGTCTGGGCGATTCCTCGCTCATCGGCTGCGGCTGCTACGCGGACAACGAGAGTGCCGCCGCGTCAACCACCGGCTGGGGCGAACCCATCATGAAGCTGGTTCTCGCGAAATGGACCTGTGATCGCATCGCGGCCGGCAATCTCCCTGAGTGGGCCGCGCAGGAAGCCATGAATTACCTGAAGCAGCGCGTCAACGGGCACGGGGGCATCATCGTGCTCGATCCGCACGGTCACTTCGGTATCGCCCACAACACCCCGCGCATGGCCTGGGCATATCGAACAATGAAGAAGCAGGACGCGGGCGTGGTCCGCGAGGGATAAAGACAGGGAACTCGCCGCACTCTTCAGTTACTTCCGTACATTGCTCCCCGCAAGAATCCGAGCTGTAATTCCCCGAGCGATGGAATCCACGAGGAAATGTCCGAATTGCGGGTTTGATCTTGCCGGAACGCCGGCGTCGGTATGCCCCATGTGCGCCGCCGGCCTAGCGATTCGCGCCAGGACGCGCGTGTGGATTGGAGCGCTGGTTCAGTTCGCCATCGCGGTCCCGTTCATTCTTCTCCTACGGCTTCCACGATTTCTGATCATATTCTTTGGCTTGTTCAGCCTTCTGGCAGTGTTGTTAGGAATCATCTCGACTCGAAAGCCAATCAGCCCACGACCCAGTCCGCAAGGACCGGCGCCGCAAGGACAAAAACCGGCGCCGCAGTCCTCGCTGTACTGGATCGTTAGCCTTGTGATTGCACTGTGCGGCCTCGTTTTCTTTGCCTGCCTCCTTTTCGGATCTGTCGCCTTCATCGACTCATGGAACGACTGGCATCGCTATGAGGGGCAGCCATTTCATCGCGCCGAGTTCATTGTGCAGCACGACTATTATCAGAAATATTCGAAGTCTGCCGACCTCTATGCCAGTGGATTGGTTGACGGACAACGGGAGTGGATGGATTTGAAGCCTTATTTGCAATCCCAGAATCCGGACTGCCGGCCTCGCGGCCGGGAGGAACTGGAGTTGTGTGTGCCACCGGGAACATCGATTCCAATCTATTTGTTCCCAGACCTGAAAGGGCGCTTGCGAGTGCCTTTATACAGCGAAACTCCACCGGCGGAAGCGTATCGCCGCACGGCGATGAACGCGGCTAAGTATGGACTGTGCGGAATGGCTGTCTCAGGACTGGCAATTTTTCTCCTGATCAGGATTCGGGCAGGCTGCTTCCAAGAGCCGTCTCCCGCAATTTCGTGGGAAACGCAGGTCTAGCTGGAATCTACAACCACCCTTTGGTTCTCGCAATCCGCGCCGCCTCTACGCGGTTGCTGGCGCCCAGTTTGCTGATTGCCTCGGAGAGATAATTCCGCACGGTGCCGTCAGAAAGCCCCAACTCGCCGGCGATGTCGCCCGAGGCCATGCCTTCACCCGCCAGGCGCAGCACCTGCCGCTCGCGGTCGGTCAGCGGATCCATCTCGCCCCAGGCCTCGGTCGCCAGTTCGGGATGAATCACGCGCAGTCCCTGATGCACGCGCCGCACCGCGTCGGCCAGTTCCTCGGCGCGCATGTCTTTCAGCAGATATCCCGACGCTCCGGCTTCGAGCGCGCGCCGCAGGTATCCCGTGCGCGCAAACGTCGTGACGATCACGACGCGCGTGCCTGTCCTGCGCCGCTTTAATTCCGCCGCCACGTCGAGCCCGCTCATGTGCGGCATTTCAATGTCGGTGATGAACACGTCGGGCTTGTGCGCGAGCACCGCTTCCAGCGCTTCTTTGCCATTCCGCGCCTGGGCGATCACCGAAATGTCGCCTTCGATTTGCAGGAGCGCGGCCAGCGCGCCCAGCACCATCCCCTGGTCCTCGGCCAGCACCACGCGGATCGTCTTGCGGCCTTCCTTAACAGGACTCAAGAGACCCGCCCTTGTTCTCGATTGAAATTGCTTCGACCGCGTCGGTCTTTGCTTTGACCTCGCCTTTGACCTCACTCCTGACTTCGCCCCTAACTTCGTTGGCGGCCCCTTCCATTGCGGCCAGTTCTTTCGTGGGCAGCGTGATCGTCAGCTTGGTCCCAAATTTCGATTCGCGCGCCAGCGTACCGCCCAGCATCTCCACGCGCTCGCGCATGCCGCGTAGTCCGTTGCCCTCGCCGCCAGAGCAGCCGAGGCCATCATCCTGAATTTCCAGGCGGCAGGAGCCGTTTTGTTGCTCAATGCGCAGCCGGCAGGTCTTAGCATGGGCGTGGCGGACCACGTTGGTCACTGCCTCGCGAACGGCCAGCGCCAGCACGCTTTCCTGCAGGGCTGGCAGTTGCAGTGTGGTCGCGGCGTCGCACTGCACCGCCAGGCCCGCAGTTTCGAGCGTTGTCTTGGCATAGGCAAGTTCGGCGGCCAGGCCCTTGGCGCGGTATCCGCGGATCGCGTCGCGCACTTCGGCCAGCGCTTGCCTTGAAATCTGCCCCACCTCGCCGATTTCTTTTCCCGCGCCCTGTGGATCGCGCTCAATCAGTTTGCCCGCCAGTTCCGACTTCAGCGCAATCACCGAAAGTGTGTGCCCAAGCACGTCGTGCAGGTCGCGCGCGATGCGTTCGCGCTCCGCGACTTTCGCCAGATGCTCGATTTCCTCCTGTGCCCGCAACAGTTTCTTGTTCGCCCGCATCCGCTGCGCGAAGTGCAGGTTGGTGACGCCCACCAGTGCGGTAAGTCCCACCGCGAACACGAGGTACAATATGCCCTGGTGAAAGCCGCGCCAGCACAACACAATGACAGCTTCGACGGCCAGCAGCCACTTGATGGCGTCTGCTTCGTTCTCCACCCGGAACGGAGAAATCGCCGCTGCGAAGACAAAAAACGTGTCAGCGCCGCCGTTATACGGCGTGTAGGCCACGCCCAGCGCGACCATGCCAAGGACGTGCAGCTTTGCCCGCTGGTCGTTTACCCAGAACATGCCGAAATACAGCAGCAGAAAAGCAATCGTCCCCAGAATCGTGAAGAACCACTTCAACGGGCTGTAGTGGCTCATGAGCGGGTCAATCAGGAAAAAAGCGAAGTAAAAGGCGGAAAAATACGCCCAGTTAAATTCGCTGTTCTTGGGAAGAAGCCTCATCTGCTCTGCGCGTCCTTCATACGCTGCCCGTCATTATTCTGCATTCCACATATTATTCTGCACCCAGCGGTCAATTGCGGCTTTTGCGGGCGGACTCGCCGGCCGCGCGCCATACCAGCACCGCTGCCGGAATCAGCACCAGCAGCCACGTCGAACCTCCGTAGAAGGCCAGCACGCCGAGCATCAGCAGGACCAGGGTTGATCCGTAGCTTTTCTTCGCCTCCGCGCTCATGGTGACCTCCGTGCAGGCGTTGCGATCCTGCGTAGTTCACCCCACGTGTTTTTCGTAGGGTGGGAATCCTCTTACCCATACATCTTTTCCTGGTCGCGCTCGAATCCGATTCGCGCCGCGCCCAGGCAAATCAGTGTGAAAGCGAGCAGAGCTTCCCAGTGTCTTGAATTCGATTCATGCGTTCCCGCCCCCACGACTCCCAGCGCCAGCTGCGACAAGTGATAAGGTGGCAACACCAGCGCGATCTGCCGCACAATCTTCGGCAGGAACATAAACGGTACCCACAATCCGCTGCAGAACGACATCGGCATATAAATCAAGTTGATCGTCGGAGGCGCCGAATTCGGTCCGGTGAAATATCCCAGAGCCAGTCCCATGGCCGAGAAGGGAAGGGAACCGGCGACTAACGTCCCCAGCAGCCGGGCGAACTCGGCGACCGGCATGCGCACGCCGCCGAAAGTAAGGCCCAATGCGAACAGCGCCAGCACAATCAGCGTGCTGAAAATCAGGCTGATCACGACCTTCGCTGCGAAGTAAGCAAACGGCGGCATAGGGCTCGCCCGCTTCACCTGCAGCCACCCCAAGCCGCGATCGGCGGCCAGCCCAGCCGCGGTGCCGAACAGCGACGCACCCATGACGCCGAACGTGCCGTAGGTTGCGATCAAGTAGGTGGGAACGCGTGTGCCGCCAAAATTTTCCTTCGAGTTCAGCACCAGCCCGAACAGAACGTAAAACATCAGAGGGAAACCCAACACCGACGCGGTATACACGCGCAGACGCAGGTACTTCAGAAACTCGTACTTGGCTTCCTTCAGATAGATCGTTGCCGTGTGCTGGAACGACCGCTCCACCTGCGCCGGCTCCAGTGCCAAAGTTGCTGTGCTCATCGCGGTCTCCTTAATCTCTAAAGTGCATGCCCGATCTCTTGCCATTTCTTGTGACTCACAGTTCCGTGCCTTTGCAGCCGCCTCACTCAATTCCTCTGACGACCGTTTCGCTCGTTGTCCTGAGTCAGTACCAGGAACGCCTCTTCAAGTCCTGCGCTGGTGACTTCCAGTCCCGAGAGCGCCGCATCCCGAGCCAGCAATTCGCGCAACACCCATTCCGCCTCGGCGGCATGAATCTCAACCGCCTCTCGATCTTCCTGGACTTCTGTTACGCCCGGAATCTGGCGCAGATGGCTCAGGCTCAGGCTGGTGATGCAGCGAATTTTCTTGCCGCTCGTCAGCGCCTTGATTTCCGCCGGCGTGCCTTCGGCTATGATCTCTCCCTGATTGATGACCGCAATGCGATCCGCCAGGGCATCGGCTTCCTGCAGGTAATGTGTGGTCAGCAGCACAGTTTTGCCGCGTTCGACCAACTGCCGAATCTCATCCCAGAGCAGTCGCCGTGCTTCGACATCTAAACCGACGGAGGGCTCATCTAGAAACAGCAGGTCAGGGTCTCCGCAAATCGCCAGCGCAAACAGTACGCGCTGTTTCTGGCCGCCCGACAACTCGCCGAACTTGCGCTCGCCTAATTTTTCAAGGCCCGCAGCAGCAAGAACTTCGGCCGCTGGCATTGGCTTCCGGTAGTAGGCGGAAAACAAATCAATGTGTTCGCGCACGCGCAACGTTTCCGGTACGCGCCCCACTTGCAACATGGCCCCGGTTCGTATCCGGTTTTCCGGATCGGTTGGGTCCGCGCCGAAGACGCGCACTTTTCCCGCGGTCGGCGGCATTAATCCCAGCAGCAGTTTCACCGCCGTGGTCTTGCCCGCACCGTTCGGGCCTACTAGAGCCACAACCTGTCCCGCGCTCACGTCAAAATTCACACCGCGCAGTGCCCGGACACTGCCATAGTTCTTGTTCACGCTATCGAGACTGGCAACCGCCTCTCGTGTTTTCCGTGGGGCCTCGCTTCGTTCTGCAGCGGCGATCATCTTCTTCACTCCTTCGTCTTCAATTCCCGCCGGGCTTTTTCCTACCGCACTCGGCTAAAGGGTTTCAAGCTCTCGACCGGCTAAACGCATCATCGCGGAACGGCAACCTGCGCACCAGTGCCATCCATCACGGGGCAGGCGTGACAAATGTCATTCCGGTTTCAAGGAACGGACAAACCTCAAAAGAGGAAAAGAGGTGAGGCGACAATCGCTAATGCCACGCAAGCCTGCTATGCTGGTTTCAGGCGGGGCTGTTACGAATTCCGAACAATACCGAAGTTCGCGACTGAGGGCGGGAGACTGTATCCGCGTTTCCCGCGGACCTGCACCCCTCGCCATCACTGCGCTGGATCAGGCCGAGTGCCTGTTCGGATTTCGTAACAAACTGCGAGAGTCGGCGATTTGTCACAATTCTCTACGACAACTCGCTTCGCCTTTGATATGATTCCCCCACTTTCGGGAGGGTTTTGCCTGATGCTGCCCGCAGGAAAAAGCCTTCGTACGCTCCGCGAGAAACTCGGCTTGACCATGCGCGATGTGGAGAACTCCAGCGCCCGCATAGCCGACAAATATCGCAATGAAGAGTTTTCTATTCCGCCCAGCCGCTTGTCCGACATCGAAACCAAAGGCATTCTCCCCAGTATCTATCGCCTCTACACGTTGTCGGTTATCTATCGCCGTGATCTGCGCGAGTTGATGTCGTGGTATGGCGTCGACCTGAACAATCTGGCGGCCGATCTGGGCCTGGTTTCGCCGCCAAAATCGCATGTGTCAGACGCACTGGCCGGCCTTTCATCAGTGCAGGTTCCGCTGTACATGGATCCCGGTTTTGACGAGCGCCGCACCGTTAATCTGGGCCGCATGGTCGAGCGCTGGGGGTTGGTTCCTGTCGCCTATCTGGCGCAATTCAAGAGCGACACGTTCACCTATGGCTACGTGGGAACGCAGGATTTCACCATGTACCCGATTCTTCCTCCGGGCAGCTTTATTCAGGTGGATGAATCCAGGTCTAAAGTGACGGAGGGAGTCTGGCGTTCCGAATACGAGCGGCCGATTTATTTCGTGGAAACACGCGAGGGGCATACCTGCTGCTGGTGCAGCATGCGCCGCGAGGAAATCATCTTGCAGCCGCATCCTCTTTCCCCCGTTCCGGTGCGGATTCTGCGGCATCCTTACGATGCCGAGGTCCTGGGACAAGTCGTCGGCGTCGCTATGAAGTTGACCGAGTGGCACGCCCTCGAGCCTTCTGCAGGCTCGAAAGCGCCGCCAGCACTGAATTAAGGTGAGTGGCTGAGGGCGCGTCCTTGCGCCCGCTCGGGAGCAAGTCTGGCAGGCGGCTCTGCAGTTGCTCGACATAGACCCCCGCGGCCATCCCGCTTCCGCGGCTTGATTGCTCCAGATCCTTCTCGAGTGACGCCAGTGGCATCCGCAAAACTCCGGTCACGACTTCGGCATGAGCCGTGCTCAACGCCCGCTCGCAGGACTCCGCGCCGTGCACCGCCTCCATTCCCCAGTGTTCGTAACGGCCGTGGCAATGGCGCAGCGAGGCCAGATACGCCAGTTTTCCCAGCATTCCGGCAATCGCTGCCAGCGTCGTTTCCTTCACGTCTTGCAGTGCCGATTTCAGCGTCATCTTGTTACGAATTCCGAACGACCAAAGGTTTGCAGACCCCATTGCGGGCGCGCCGCAGCCATGAAAGTATCACGGTCCAAATCAGCAGTTACAAGGAGAAAACACGTGAAACGTCTGCTACTCATCCTCGGAACCGCTGTCCTCGTGCTCAATACCCTCGTGATTCCAACCGTCGTTCGGGCCGATGGCGGGGGTACCGGCACCGGATGCGGGGCGACCATTTGCAAACCGTAACATAGGCGTCGCTAACCCCGCTTTTGGCAGATTATGCATCAAAGGTCAGCGTTTAGCATCTAGGGCTCGCTGGTCTTACGAAAACAGAACAAAAATCACCGATACGTTGCGGCCTGCAGCGAAGGGAGGTATAGTCCCTGAACGTCCATGCTGCAGGCGCACTCATTGCTCTGGCATTACCTATGGGTTGCGCCCAATCTCCTTCTGCTTATCCTAGGTCTCGTTCTCTGGAAGCGCGGAGCCGCCCGGCAGTTTCCTGCCTTCTTCGCTTTCGCCATTCTCAGCGCCATTGGTCAGCTCTGCGTCTATGCGGCTGACGTCCTGCCGTTTGTCAGCGCGGAAATATTCTGGCGGGTCGATTGGACGTATTTGATACTCGAAGCGATTCTGAAATTCGCTTTGATCGCCGAGATTTTTGCGGTCCTTTTCGGTTCGTATGCCGTTCTGGCGCGGCTCGGTAAGACGCTTATTCGTGCGCTTGGGGTCGCTCTCATCCTCGCAGCTGCGGTGGCCGCCGCTTATGCCCCCAAGTACGAATTAGTCGCAATTGTCAATGGCGCCAACCTCTTTGACCAGACAATTTTCTTGGTCGAATCTGGAGTTCTTGCATTCGTCTTTCTGTTCTCTTTCTATTTCCGCTTATCCTGGCCTCGGCAACTCTTCGGCATCGCCCTCGGCCTGAGCATCTCGGCCTGCGTACATCTTGCGACATGGGCATTGATATCCAACGCGGGGCTGCCCTACTTCAGCCGCCTAGTCACCGTCTTCATCAACATGGCCACCTACCACCTTTGCGTCCTGATCTGGTTCTACTACATCCTCGTTCCACAGAAAGCTGCCACGAAATCTGCGGTTCCGCTGCCGGAAAACAATCTCGACGTCTGGAACCGGGAACTGGAGCGCCTGTTACAGCAATGACCGTAGCCATTGTTCTTGTCATCGCCGCCGCGCTCGCGCTGGTCATAATTTTGCGCGCCGCCGTTTCCGGCAGCCTGCAGATCTCGCGCGACACTAGCCTTGCCGGTCAGATTCAACCCATTGATGTCGACGCGTTCCGTAATCTGGTTGATCCTGCCGAAGACGATTACCTGCAGCGTAAGCTGCCCGCCGCTGACCTCCGTATGGTGCAGCGTAAGCGCCTGCGTGCGATGGCCGCCTATGTTCAAGCCGCAGGACGCAACGCCGAAATCCTCGTGCGCATTGGACAGAGCGCTCTCGCTTCGTCCGATCCCCACACCGCCGAAGCCGCTCGCCGGTTGGTAAACGATGCTCTCTGGCTGCGGCGCAACGCTGCATTCGCCCTGCTCCGGATCTATGGGGCGCTGGCCTGGCCCAACTCCGGCTTGGCCGCTGCATCCGTCCTTGACCGCTACCAGCGGCTCAATGGCTCCGCCATGCTCCTTGGCCGTCTTCAGAACCCAGCTGCCCCGATGCGGATTTCTGCTGGCTAGAGATTCGCGGTTCTTATTTCCAGCGCCGGGTTTCCGCCAGAATGTCTACGCTGTCTCCGCCGCTGGTGATCGGTGCCACTGATCGACCCACCCTGGGTTTTGTCATCCGCCGCGCGGCCGGATGGTCCACGCCTCATGGAGTTGACTGACGAACGACCTTTTTCCATTCCTGACTTGTTTTTGGAGCACGTTCTGGTATAAAACCAGCGGGATTCAACTCGGGTCCAACTGACTTCGTGCGCACTTTGGCGATCCGCCATGGCAATTGTTCCCACCGTCTGCTCGCTTTCGGCGAGTCCAAGGGAGAACCCTATGAAACGCATTTTGAGAGCCGTTTCTGCGTGTGTCTGTTGCCTGTTGTTTTCAGCCCTGGCATTTGGTCAGGGAGGTGTTGCCACCGGCGATTTGCACGTCACCGTAAAGGATGCCAAAGGAAGCCTCGTTACCAACGCGACTGTCACAGTGCAGGACGCGGCCAAAGGTGTGGAGCGCACCGCTACCTCTGACGGCCAGGGGGGCTACAGCGTACAACTGCTCCCCCCGGGCACGTACACGGTTATAGTCGTGGCCGCAGGGTTCTCCAAGCTGGAGAATACCGGTGTCTCGATTACCGTCGGCGGGTTGGTGGAACTGCCGGCCGCGCTCTCGGTTTCCGGCGGCAAGGAGATCGTCGAGGTCAGCTCCCAAGCCGAACTGGTCGAGACCTCGCGCAGCTCCACCACTGACACGATCGGCCAGCGCCGCATCGACAATCTGCCCATCAACGGCCGCAACTACATCAACTTCACTCTCACGGACTCCCAGGTGGTGCGCGACAACGCTCCCAACACCGGCGCTGCGCCTACTTCCGGTCTCAACATGAGTGGCCAGCGCGCCCGATCCAACCTGGTCAACGTTGATGGCGCCGACGCCACCGACAACTCGATAAACGGCGTGCGCTCGACGGTCTCTCAGGAAGCCGTGCAGGAATTTCAGATCATCACCAACAGCTATGCGGCGGAGTACGGCCGCGCGGCCGGCGGTGTGGTCAACATCATCACCCGCTCCGGGTCAAACGATTTCCACGGCGACGTCTTCGGCTATCTGCGCAATCGCAATTTCCAGGCGGTGAATCCCTTCAGCACCGTTCCCAATCCGGCATATACGCGCGTGCAGGCCGGGGCCGCTTTCGGCGGCCCGATCAAGAAAGACAAGACATATTTCTATTTCGCCTACGAAATCACTCGCCGGCATGAAACCGGATTCTCGTCGATTGGACAAGCAAATCCAGCACTGTGCTCCGCAGCCGGCCTGCAGGGTTCAGGCAGCTTCGGCCTGTGCAACTTTGACGCCTCTGCGCTCTTCGGTGCACCAACGGGGACGTTCGACCTTCAGGCTACTCCCGGCCAAGTGTCGTTCATCAACAGCGTCGCCAGCACCGAGCTACCGCTTGCTCAGGAATACGCCATTCTGGCTGGAGCGAGTTCCAGCGTCGCCCTCACCGGACAATATCCGGCATCGTTTGCGGCTCTGGTCGGACTGGGCATACTGCCCACCCCTATCAATGGGACCAATCCGCTCGCCCAGTTCATCACTACCTGCCAGAACACCGGCCCCATCTGTGGCGGCATCCCGGCAGCATTTCAAACTCTGAATTCCCAGACCGGAAACTACCCTGTGTTCGAGGGTACCAGCGTCTACTCGCTGCGCATCGATCACAACTTCAGCACAAGCAACCGCCTGATGCTGCGCGCCAACGTCAGCCCCAGCACCATCACCGGCATCGAAGTCGGCGGCCAGGACCAGCCCTTCGGACAAAACTCCTATTCCCGCACGTCGCAACAAACCTTCCGCGACGTTGCCGGAACCGCGCAAGATACCTGGACCATCGGCAACGACAAAGTGAACGAATTCCGCTTCCAGTACGCCCGCCGAGGTCTCGCCTACTTCTACAACACGCAAACGCAGCTGGGCGCGGACCCTGCGGTCAACATTCCCGGATACGGCTACTTCGGCCGCGAGCCCTATTCCTACATCCAGCGCACCGAGCAGCGCTACCAGTTCACCGACAACTTCTCCTGGACCATCGGCCGACACAACACCAAGTTCGGCTTCGACCTGAACTACATCCCGATTAACGCCATTTTCACCGTGAACTACGGCGGCGTGGTCGATATCGGCTCGGTATCGGCGGCCGACTTGGGACTCCCGGCTGGTCCCGGTCTTTCCCCTGTTCAGGCCTATGGAGCCGGCATTCCCGCCGACGTCATCCAAGGCTTGGGCAGCCCCAGCGACTCCTTCCATAACATTCCCATCGGCGCATTCTGGCAGGATTCCTGGCGCGTCAACCCCAACTTCACCCTCAACTACGGCTTGCGCTACGACATCGAAATTCCGCCCACGCTCAAGCCCATCGGTTCACCCATTGCCGAGGCTGCCTACAACCTGCTCGGCCTGCAGAAGGGCATTAACACCGCAACCCACAACTTTCAGCCCCGCATCGGCGTGGCCATCGATCCCAACGGAGACGGAAAAACCGTGCTCCGCGCCTCCTACGGCATTTTCTACGATCACCCCCTGCTTGGCCTGTATTTCCTAGGGGACGCCTCCGACGGTTCCACCAGCGGACAACTCGCTTTCGGACCGGGAACGCCATGCGCCGGACCCGGTCAACCGGGAAATTTGAATGCGGTCGAAATCTTTCAGGGACTCGTTCCCTCAGCGACAGCAACGAACCTGACTTCGAACCCATGCACACCGACGGTCAATCCCGCCGCCCTGGCGCTTTTGAACTACTCGCCCGGCACCACGCTTTTCTCGTGCGGTTCTGCCGGCACGAACTGTGGCGTTTCTTCTCCGGCCCAGTCGATCTTCCTGAACCAGAACTACCTCAATCCCTCCACCTTCCTGCCGCTCGGATTCCAGCCGTTCGGCTATCCGCAGCAGAAGGGCTTCGTCTACGCCTACGCGCAGCAAGCCAACTTCACGGTGGAGCGCGACCTCGGCGGAGGCTTCGCCCTCAGCCTGGCCTACAACTTCAACGGCGGGCGTCATCTGAATCGGCCCATCAACGCCAACGCGGTGCGCGGAGATCTGATGACTTCCAACTTTTTGGCGGCTGCGGCCGACGGCCTGAGTTTTTCGAGCCCCTTTACGGTTGTAGGTGCATGCAACCCGGCCGGGGGTCCCCTTGGTCCCTATCCGTTTGTTGATGCCTCGCTCATGAACTTCTTCCGTCCGGGCGGTATCAATCCCTCGATTGCTGGGCTCTACGCCACAATCGACCCCGCCTGCATCGCGCAGGCGACTGCGCTCGCGGCGACCATCCCCGGATTCAACGCGAGCTGCAATCCTGCCACCTTCGCCGGCTGCGTCCCCTTCGGGGATATGGACGCGAATTATTCGAATGGCAGCTCCATCTACAACGGACTGACCGCGAACTTGCGCAAGCGCTTCGGCAACCACTACGAGTTTCTCGCGTCTTACACCTATTCCCATGCCATCGACGATTCCACGGACTTGCAGTCCACGCTCACGCCGCAGGACAGTTACTATCCCGGTATAGAGCGCTCCACGTCGCTGTTTGATCAACGTCACCGCCTCGTTTTCAGCGGTGTCTACCAGAGCGGCCACCTGGGCGGCAACGGATTTGGCAGCAAGTTCTTCAGCAACTGGACGTTTGCCCCCTTGCTGGAAGTCGCTTCGGGCCGCCCCTTCAACATCATTACGGGCGACGACGACAACCTGCAGCTGTCGTCTCTCACCGGACGCCCCAACACCTTTGTCAATCCCGCCTGCACTGCAGCTCCTTTCGGCAACGCACCGGTGGCTTCGAAATTCTCGCCGACTGGCATGTTCCAGGAGCCTTGTCTCGCTGATTTCAACGGCACCTTGCTCTCGCTGGACGGTAATTTTGGCCGCAATGGCGGCGTGCAGCCTTGGGTCGTTTTTGGCGACATGCGGCTTGCCCGGCGGATTAATTTCACCGAGCGCATGAGCCTGGACCTGATCGCCGACATGTTTAACATCGCCAACAAGAACAACGTGTCGGCCGTCAGCCCGCTGTTCACCAACGCCGGCCAGGCCACTGCCGCATACGATCCGCGCCAGTTCCAGTTCGCCATGAAGTTGAATTGGTAGCGAGCGGTGAGCAATGACCAAGCCCTGATTGCCTCATGGCTCATAGCTCACAGCTCATAGCTGACTTATCATCCCGAGGCGCGTTCTCTGCGCCGCAGGATGGAGGCAACCTGCGCGATGATAAACTGACTCTTTACCCGTCGTTGATCCTTGGCGCTTGCCCGGAGTTCGTCCCTCCATGCCTGAAACTCAAATGCCCACTGCGCGCACCCGTGTGGTCCGCGAACCGCATCGTGGCGTCTACGATCGCGAGACTGTCTACCGCATCCTCGACGAAGGTCTCATCTGCCACATCGGCTTCGTCGCCGACGGCCAACCTTACGTCATTCCCACTTCGTACGGCCGCAGAGGCGCGGATCTTTTCATTCACGGTTCCGCCGCCAGCCGCATGCTACGCCAGATACAAAAAGAGGGCGCGCCCGTCTGCGTGACCGTCACCCTGCTCGACGGACTCGTGCTCGCCCGCTCTGTTTTCAATCACTCGATGAATTACCGTTCGGTCGTCATTCTGGGGAAGGCTACATTGGTGAATGATCCGGAAGAAAAGCTTGCCGGGTTGCGCGTGCTTTCCGAGCACATCCTGCCCGGGCGCTGGGATGACGCTCGCCAGCCCAACGAACGCGAACTGAAACAGACGTCCGTTCTGCGCGTACCGATTGAAGAATTCTCGGCAAAAGTTCGTACCGGTCCGCCGATTGACGACGAGGAAGATTATTCTTTCCCCACCTGGGCCGGAGTCGTGCCGCTGGAGATGAGAGCTGGCACTCCGATCAGTGATTCAAAGCTGGATCCATTGCGCTTGGCGCCCGAGTATGCGAGGTGCTATTCACGGTCGCGGGATTCTGATCATTCCTGAGGCCGAGTCCTGTTATTGCGGGCGACTCTCCGCGGTCGGCACGCCCTCCGCCGATGTCTGAGAAGGGGCCGGCTTGCTCGGCGAGACAATGTGGCCGGACCTCACGTCGTAGACGAAGTTCTTATCAGCGTCATTCGTGTATACGTAGGTCAGAATTCCCGCCCGCCGGACGTACGAAAGATGCCTGGAATCGGCCAAGGCCATATGGAACCGCATCGCATCGGCGTGTTCGCTGTGGACGGTGAGCTGGTCACCAGTGATCTCGGCGTACCCGAGAACGCCACGCTTTTGAAACGAGCCATTGATGGCGTTGACCAGCTTCGAACGTGTGTCAGATTGCTTCGACCAGTCTTCGAGTATCAGGGAACAGGCCTGCTTCATGCCACCGTTTATGCTGCGCACGTCCTTGGCCGTAAGCACATTACCTAACGCGTCCGACACTCTAATCTGATTCATCCGGTTGATCAGACCGAGCTCGATGTGACTCAGGGCAAGCTCATAATCGGCCTGCTCTTGGCTTACCGTGACCCTGACTTTCGGGCAGTCCTTGGCGAAGTCTTTGGCCATTTCCTGAGTCTGGTCACGAACGGCAGTCCAAACGTTGCCCGACGATTGTGCAGCTAAGTACACTTTCGGAGCTTCCTGCCCGTGGGCTACAGATACTGCCATCAGCATTGCCGCCGCAATGAATGTCCTCATGTCTTGCCTCCGATGAGGCCACTCTATTACCGGCCGGGACAATTTCAAGTGATCGAGGCCCAAAGGAATTAGAAATTTCTTGGAGCGATCCCGAAACGGGATTGGCGAATGGAATCTGCGAGCCGATCAACGCTCTTGCGGGGTTAAGCTCGTCACACCACCAGCAGCAGCTTCCCCGACAGCTTGTGGGCTTCCAAGTCGCGATGCGCATCGGGCGCCTCAGCTAGCGGATACTTTTTGGCAATCCGCAGCTGCAGCGTGCCCGCCGCGATCATGCCAAACAGCGCGCTCGTTCGCGACAGCAATTCCTCGCGCGTTGCAGTGAAGTGCGCCAACGTGGTGCGCGCCATGTACAGTGATCCTTTTTCCGACAGCTTCGCTGGATCCACCGGCGGTACTGCCCCGCTCGACATGCCGTAAAGCACGAGCATCCCGCGCAACCGCATCACGTTCAGATTTTTCTCGAACGTCGCCTTGCCCACACCGTCATACACGACGTCCACGCCCTTGCCGCCGGTCAGCCGCTGCACCTCCGGCTCGAAATCCCGCCGCGTGTAGACGATGACCTCATCCGCTCCCGCTTCCCGTGCCAGCCGCGCCTTCTCATCGCTTGAAACCGTGCCAATCACGCGTGCCCCGGCGGCATGCGCAAGCTGCACCACGAGCAGCCCCACGCCGCCCGCTGCCGCATGCACCAGCGCCGTTTCGCCGGCCTTCAGTTTGTGCGCGTCATTCACCAGATAATGCGCCGTCAGCCCATGCATCATCGCGGCCGCCGCCTGCTCATCGCTGATCGTCGGTGGAATCGGCACCAGCCGGTCCTCGGGCACAGCCACGTATTCGGCATACGATCCCAGCGTGCCGCTCCAGGCGACGCGGTCGCCTGCCCTTACCAGTTTTGCTTGCGCGCCTACTGTCTCAACCGTGCCCACGCCCTCCTGCCCCGGAATAAAGGGCAGCGGTGTCCAGAAACTTCCGTCGCGGAAGTTGCCGTCAATCGAATTCACTCCTGCGATCGAGACTCGAATGAGCGCCTCGCCCGGCTTCGGCTGCGGCGTGGGAACATCCGCGAGATGCATGACTTCCGGCCCGCCCGTGCGCTCGATGCGAATTGCTCTCATGCTAGTTCCCTGGACGTCGGCCGCAGCTTACGGAATTAGCAGCAGCTTCCCCGTCGTCTTTCTTCCTTCCAGCTCGCGGTGCGCCTTTTGCGCCTGAGCCAAAGGATACGTATGCTCAATTCTTAGCTTGAGCTTGCCCGCGCCAATCATGCCAAACACCGCGCCCGACCGCGCTAACAATTCCTCGCGCGTCAGCGTGTAGTACCCCAGCGTGGGCCGCGTCACGAACAGAGATCCTTTCTGCGAGAGCGCAATCAGATCAAACGGCGGTACTGCGCCGCTCGACCCTCCATACAGCACCATCATCCCGCGCGGCCGAAGCACGTTCAGCCCTTTTTCAAACGTCGTCTTCCCGACCGAGTCATACACGACATCCACGCCCTTGCCGGCGGTCAGGCGCTTGGTCTCGGTCTCGAAGTCCTGCTGCGTATACAGAATGATTTCGTCCGCGCCCGCTTCCCGCGCCAGCTTCGCTTTCTCCTCAGTCGAGACTGTCGCAATCACGTGCGCTCCGATGTTGTGCGCCATCTGCGTCAGCAGCAGTCCCACACCGCCCGCCGCCGCGTGCACCAGCGCCGTCTGGCCCCGCTTCAGGGGGAACGTGTCGTGCGAGAGATAATGCGCCGTCATCCCCTGCAGCATTGTCGCCGCGGCCTGCTCATCCGTCACTCCCGCCGGAACCGGCACCAGCCGCTCGGCCGGCACGGCTGCATATTCCGCGTACGATCCCAGCACGCTGGCCCACGCCACGCGGTCGCCCGGCTTCACGGACTTTACATCCGCGCCGACTGCCGTAACCGTGCCCGCGCCCTCTTGCCCGAGCACAAACGGTAGCGCGACCTTGTATCGTCCCTCGCGGTTGTAGACGTCAATAAAGTTCACACCCGAGGCGGCCAGTTTCACCACCGCCTCACTCGCCCTCGGCTCGGGAACCGGCAGCCCCACCAGTTCCATCGCCTCCGGCCCACCAACTTGCTTGACCTGAATGGCTTTCATGGAAAAATTCGATTCGTAACGTCTCAGAAAGATTCCGGCAACCTGAGATTCTACACGCGAGCCTTGGTATTCTGTATGCAGCCATGGCGGAGAACGAAGCTCTCGTTGTGATCGACGTTCAGAACGATATTCTGGCCGTCCCCAACCTGCCACGACCGGTTGAAACGAACGCTGCCCTCGATGCCGTTGTCGCAAGAATCGCCGCACTGATTCAACGAGCCCGCGCGCACGGCGTTCCAGTGCTGTTTATCCAGCATCAAGGCCCGGCGGGCCATCTTCTGCAACGAGGCACGCCCGGCTGGGAAATCCGCGCTCAAATCGCGCCCGCTCCCGGCGACCCTGTCATTCACAAAACAGCCTGCGATTCGTTTTTCGAAACCACGCTATCTTCCGAACTTGACCGACGCCAGGTCCGCCGCCTCATCGTTGCCGGCTGCTGGACGCAATACTGCGTCGACACCACAGTTCGCCGTGCTGTCAGTTTGGGTTACGATGTGACGCTGGTGGCAGACGGACACATGTCGGCCGATGTAGGAGCGCTCACCTTTGAACGGATCATCGCTCACCACAACAACCTGCTGGATGGCTTCGAGGCCGGCGAGCATTGCGTCCGCGTAGTCGCATCCGATCAGATCCTGGCGAGACGGGGAAACAACAAAGGGCGTGCGCGGACTTCTCGCAACTCTGCTCCCGCTTAATCTCCGTGCTCTGCTACACTTGCACGTTTCCTGACGGCTACGTTTTCCGACTGGAGTTCAGCATGGCCGAAAAGCATCCTCAGACCTACGCCAATCACACGCGCCTTGATCCGCCGTTTCATTTCTTCGTGCTACCAGTTTTCGGGTTGGGCCTGCTCTTTGCACTCATCCACTTCTTTGCCCACATCGCTGAAGGCGGCCTGTTCGATCATATTCATGCCTTCCTGCTGGTCGTGCTCGCCGCCGCACTCCTGACCGCGGTTTTCAAAATTCGCCTCTACTCACTTAAGATGCAGGACCGCGTTATTCGCTTGGAAGAGCGTTTGCGCCTTACGCAGCTTCTCGCCGAGCCGTTGCGCTCGCGCATTCCCGAACTGACCGAAGATCAGCTCTGCGGCTTGCGCTTCGCCTCTGATGCCGAAATTCCCAAGCTGGTTGAGCGCAGCTTGAGTGAGAAGCTCTCCCGCGCCGACATCAAGAAAGCCATCCAGGTCTGGCGGCCGGACTATTGGCGGGTGTGAGAAGACGGCGCACGCCTTGGAGCCACCCCGGTAACTGTTTTTGCCCGGTGCCTAAAGTAACCACCCCGGTGCCTTTTCGGCGATTGACCCCGGGTGATCATCCGGTTACGATTTTTGGTAGAATTCACCGGGCTTTAACAGCCGAATCGTTACCAACGCCAGCGGGAGCCTCGCGCATCTTAAACAGGACATGCGACTGACCAGCCTCCATTTTCAGAGTGCCGTTTCCCAGCATTTAGTCCGGGGAGTGCTCTGCGGGAGCCTGATTGGTCAAGGCTTGATTTGCGCGTCTCTGATTGTGGCGGCGAGTTCCTGCGCGACGCGTCCGGCTTCATTTGTCCCTCCCGGCAGCGCGCCCGCGATTCAGCCCGCCGCCGCTCCGCGCCAGGCTGCTACGCAGCCGGCAAAAGCGCCGCAGGAAGAAATCACGCCGCAGGATTCGTCTTCTACTCCGCCGAGTTCTACTCCGTCAGCCGTGCCTGCGACTTCGGCATCTTCCGCGCCTGCGGCTCAAGCTCCGGCCGCCGACCCCGTCGCCGATCTCATTTCGCACGTCGAGATGCAATACCAGGCTGGGCTGGTGAATTACCACGCCGGCAATGACGAAGCCGCGAAGCAGAATTTCGACAGCGCTCTGAACGCCCTGCTCGATAGCCACCTTGACATTCGCTCCGACGACCGGCTGCAGAAGGAATTTGAACGCGTCGTCCAAGGCGTGAACGAACTTTATCCCGGCGGACCTTCGGCGGACTCCGACTCGCAGCACGCGTCGCAGGGAACCGCTGACGACGATCAGCAGCAGAAATCCGAGCCCGCGCCCATCGACGAGACCAACGGCATGACCCCGTCGGCCGACGCCGGAACGCTGGCCAAGGCCGAAGCCGAAATCAAGCACACGCATTCCGACCTACCGCTGATGATGACCCCGCAGGTCGCCGGCTTCATCAGTTACTTTTCGGGTCGCGGACGGGGCGTGTTCGAGCGCGCCTACGCCCGCTCGGGCCGCTACCACGATATGATCGCGGCCACACTGAAGGAAGAAGGCATCCCGCAGGATCTGATTTACCTCGCGCAGGCCGAGAGCGGATTTCATCCGCTCGCTGTCTCCCGGGCCGGAGCCCGCGGCATCTGGCAGTTTATGGCCAGCCGCGGCCGCGGCTACGGCCTCTACCACAACATGTATGTGGATGATCGTCAGGATCCGGAAAAGTCCACCCGCGCTGCCGCCCGCCACTTAAAAGATCTCTACGGCCAGTTCGGCGACTGGTATCTGGCCATGGCCGCCTACAATTCCGGGCCTGGTACCGTACAGGCTGCCGTCAAGCGCACCGGCTTCGCCGATTTCTGGGAGCTCTACAACCGCAACGTTCTGCCCCGTGAGACGCGCAACTACGTGCCCATCATTCTGGCCGTGACCATCATGGCCAAGAATCCGTCGCAGTACGGCTTGGACGACGTCAACATGGACGAACCCGCCGACTACGACACGGTGACCATCAACTATCCCGTGGACCTGCGCTTGGTCGCCCAATGCCTGAACTCGACGCAGGCCGAACTGCAGGACCTGAATCCAAGCCTGTTGCGCCTGTCTACGCCGCGCACCGGTGAATTCATTCTCCGCCTGCCCGCCGGCACCAAAGATCAGTACCAGACCGCCATCGCCGCGATCCCGCCGGATATGCGCCTGTGGTGGCGTTACCACACGGTTCATTCCGGCGATACGCTGGCCTCGGTTGCGCACACTTATCGCGTCACGGCGAAGTCCATCTCAGAAGCCAACCACCTCGAAACGCCGCACCTCGACGCCGATGCGAAGCTGGTCATTCCCATCGCACCCGGCAAGCATCCGCAGAGCGACACAGCGACGTACGCGAGGCGCATCACGCGCTATCACGTCCACCGCGGAGATACAGTGGAATCAGTGGCCGAAAACTTCGGCGTCTCGCCCCAGATGCTTCGCCGCTGGAACGGCCTGCACGGATCGAGCCTCAGCGGACGCAAAGTTCTCGCCCTGCACTTGCCGGTCACGCCCTCGCATGAAACCGAGGTAGCATCCACTCGCAGCAAGTCGAAGCGACCGGGCGCTGGATCCAAAGCCACCGAAACCGCTACCGCGAAGCCCCCTGCCACCAAGTCTGCGGAGATCGAGCGCCTGACCGCGGAAAATGAGCGTGACGACAAGGCGGTCGCGGCAATCGTCCGCCACAAAGTGAAGACTGGCGAAACACTGTATTCGATCGCAAGCCTCTACAAGACCACCGTCGCCGCCCTCAAGCGCGACAACCGCAACGTCGCCGTCATCCATCCGGGCATGATCCTGATCGTGCAAGTCGCGCGCTAGGGAGCACTAGCCCCCGAGCTGGACCCCGACGGCGGCCACCGCCAAACGCTAAGAGGCCTTTTCGCATCTCGGGAAAGGGCGTGATCAAAATCACACACGCCACGGCTGCGTAGCGCTACAATTCGACGGTTGTTTGCTATAACTAGGCCCCGATCATCCCAAAATCCAAAGGAGCTTTTTTCATGAAACTCACCCATCTGTTCGTTCTGTTGCTCGTTGTCGCGTTATCTATCTCTGTGGCATCGCCCGTCTTCGCGCAAGACGGAGGAGCCACTTACAAAGCGAAGTGCGCTGCCTGTCACGGCCCCAACGGCGAGGGCAAGGTTGGCCCGAAACTGCAGGGCACCAGCCTCAGCGCCGACGATATCGTTGCTCTGCTGACCAAGGGCAACGACGCCAAGAAGGCGCCGCACAAGAAGGCAATCTCCGGCGTTGCCGATGCTGATGCCAAGGCCCTGGCCGACTACGTGAAGTCGTTGAAATAGCGGTATCGTCGTCGTCTTATGATAGCCCTCAAGGCCTGTCTTGAGGGCCTTTCTTTTGTCTGGTGCGGCTTGCGCCATACTCCCAATCGCGCGAGAATCCGTCACCTCCGGGTGGTGTCGGCAGTCCTTGCAGATTGCAGGCAACCTCGTGCTATAATCGCCCGCCGTTACAGCAAAGAGGTTTTGTTGGTCTTATAAAATTCTCGTGCCCGCAGCCAGGGCGCGATGTCCGCACCCGGCCGCCACTGATCAGGAGGAGCAATGACGTTCGACGATCCCACGCTCTATGGACGTGACGAAGAAGACGAATTCGGCGACACCGGCGCTTACAGCGAGTCGCTAGAGGAAGATTTCGAAGAAGAGGAAGAAGAAGAGGAAGAACCCGGCATGGCCGAACCGGAAATGATGGAGCCCGAGCCTGCCACTCCTGCTCCTCCGCCCGCCCCCCCGGCGCCTCCCAGGCCCAAAGCGAAGAAAGCAGCGAAGAAGCCGGCCAAGAAAAAGACAGCGGCAAAGAAACCGGCCAAGAAGAAAGCCAAGAAGCCAGCAAAGAAAAAAGCCAAGAAGCCAGCAAAGAAAAAAGCGGCCAAGAAGCCCGCCAAAAAGAAAGCGGCGAAGAAAAAAGGCAAAAAGCGCCGTTGAGAGTTAACTTGGCCGTTGGGCCTGAAACGACCGCCTCCCGCACCCCAAAAAGTATCGAACCGCGCCCGGCCGGGCGCGGTTTGTTGTTTTGTGACGGTGTACTGGCGACTACTTTTTGTTGCCCACCGCGCTCAAACATTTCCCGTACAGCTCGAGCAGGCGCTCGGCGTAGTCCTCCGGCTTGGCGGCCGAACCGGTGCCTTGAAATCCCACGCCCGTCGAGGTGGTACGCCCGTAGCCGGTGGTCATAGCCACAAACTTCATCAGATCCAGTGCGATGTCTTCATTCCGGCGCGCCGCGCCCGAGCCGGTGTGCGAACCTTCTTCCATGATGCCTTCTCCTCTTCCAGAGACGAGCGGTATGTTTTCGTCGTCGAAGTCGTCGTCGTCCATGTAAGGATTGTTGGGACGAGACCCCTCCGGCGAGGGCTTGTCAACAGAGCGCTCGTCCAGAGAGAGCTTGTAGGGGCTTACTTCTTCGAGGGGATCCATGACGCGCAATGACTCCGCCTGCGATGATAGCAGAGGGGCAGGCTGCCGCCGCCCAACTTCAGAAGTCAAGAAACGGCAAGCTGGCCCGGACGCCGCAAAGCGGAAGCCGGAAGCCGGGTGCTTTACCGCTTCACCTCGCTCATCAGGCCCATCACGTTGCCTTCGGAGTCGCGGAAGAACGTCATCCACAAATCGTGATCGGGCATACGGGCGATCACGTGCGGCTCGTCTTCAAACTTCACGCCCTTTTCTTTCATGCGCGCGCAGGCCGCCTGAATATCGGGCACGGCGAAGTACAGAATAGAGCTGGGATGGTCGAACTCGGGCTTTTCCGGATGGTCGAGCATCAGCCGTACGCCGCCACAATCGAAAAACGCCAAGCCAGGCGGCGCTTTGAACAGCAGCTTCAGCCCCAACACATGTTCGTAGAAATCGGCGGCCCTCTCCACATCCTTAGCGGCAATTTGCACCTGCCCCAACCTTGAGATTCCGATGCCGGCAACCGCGGTCGTTGTTGTCATCGCTTGACCTCCATGATCTTGACCCGACATGGTCAAATTAGTTAGCATAGCTAAATATATTTCTAGTCCCATGTCAACCAAAAAAATATCAAGTCAGGAGGCACGCCCTGGGACGTCACCGGGCGCGGGCAGCAAGAAACAGGACGCCTGGCTCGTGGCCGACCGCCTGCACTCCGCCGCCATCCACCTGCTGCGCCGCGTGCGCCACGAAGACACCGCAAGCGGCGAAGGCCCGGCACGCCTTTCCGCGCTCAGTGTGCTGGTGTTCGCCGGACCCAGGCCTGGCCAATCAAAAACGCTCGGGGAACTGGCTGCCGCCGAGCAGGTCAAGCCGCCCACCATGAGCCGCATCGTCGCCGGCCTCGTGCGCAGCCACTTGGCCACAATCGCCGTCGATCCCCACGACGCACGCCGCATGCGAATCAGTGCCACCACCAAAGGCACGCGATTGTTGCAACAAGCGCGCGAGCGCCGCATCGCTTCGCTCTCCGCAAACCTTGATCGGCTCTCTTCCGCCGAACTCGCGGAACTCGGTGCCGCTGTCGAGAGCCTCATCAAACTGCTCCAAAACTGGTGCTGATTTTTTCGTTTTGACGGTAATCGCTCCCCGGGTACCATGGTGACATGCGCGGATCGACGCCACGCCGCATACTGTAAGGGTTCCCCGGGTTTCAGCCAGCGCAGCTTTGCAGTCCAGATTGAGGTAGGTGGCCAAGCCGTTTCAGTCCGCGGTAAGTCCTCTCTGCATCACCGTCTGTAAAGTCTTGGGCCATTGATGACAGCGCACTCACGTACGCGCATGATCACGACGCTCGCCGGCCTCTGGTGGCTGGTGCACGTCGCTGTGATCATTTTTGTTGGTTCCGGTCCGCGCGGCCCACTGCTCTCTGACCTGACTCAGCTGTCGTTTGAGCCGCTGCTGATCTTCGCCATCGTCGATGCTGCACGCCGTTCCGAGGGCATGGCTCGTTCCTTCTGGCGTCTCGCGGCTGCGGCGTACGTCGCCCTCGCTGTTGGTCAGGGTCTGGGCGTTTATTACGACATCTTTGCCCGGCCGCCTGCGATTCCGTGGATTGACAATCTGCTGTTCTGCTTCTGGTTCGCGCCGCTCGCAATGGCTCTTTTCCTCGATCCCGACAAGGAAGCGGGGAAGGTCGATACGCTCATGGCGCTCGATTTTGTGCAGGCTGTGCTGGTTTGCGTCGCAGCGTATCTGTATTTCTTCTATCTGCCCAAGGCCGAAGCTTCGGGAGAACTGGCCCATGAGGTCTGGGCTCCGTATTTTGCCGGCTACGGACTTGTCGTCGCCGCGTTCCTGCTGCGCGCCGCCTTCACCCGCTCGCGCGATGTGCGCGCCCTGTTCGGGCGCATGGGGATTTTCCTTGCGCTCTCGGGCTGCGTGGATGCCATGTATTACTACGGCCCCGGCCGCACATTGAATCCCGGCACCTGGTTCGACCTGCTGTGGAGCGCGTTGCTGGTCATCCCCACCTGGATCGCCGCGACCTGGAAACAGGAGGAGGCGCCGGAACTGCCGCTGGAAGCGCCGCGGCGCGATAAGCGCATCTACACGGAAATCTTCTACCTGTTCTACCCGTTGCTGGTTCTGGTCATGTCGCTGCGCATCGCGCGCGAGCGCCTGGGACTGGCCGCGCTCGTGCTGGTGTTGTCGTTCGTGTGCTCGAGTGCGCGCTTGCTAGTGACGCAGAGCCGGCTCATGCTGGCCAAAGACGCCCTGCGCCGCGAAGCCGCGCACGACGGCCTGACCGGCCTGTGGAACCGCAAATCGATCTTCGCCATTCTCGACCGCGAATTGCAGCGCGCCGAACGCGACCATCAGCCCGTCGGCCTGATCATGATCGATGTGGACCACTTCAAGACTATCAACGACAGCCGCGGCCACGCTGCCGGCGACTCGGTGCTGCGCATTATTGCCAGCGCCATCGCCGCCATGGTTCGTCCCTACGACTCGGTCGGGCGCTACGGCGGAGAGGAATTCCTCATCGTCGCACCGGAGTGCAGCCTAGCCGACACATGGGAACTGGCTGAACGAGTGCGCAGCCACGTCGCCGGATGCAACATCGTGGCCGGCGGATCGAGCGTGCAGGTTTCGCTCAGCCTCGGCATCGCCATCGGGCAGAGCGCGGCCGGGATGGAAAAACTTCTGCACGACGCCGACACCGCGCTCTATCAAGCCAAGAACGCCGGTCGCAACCGCGTCGAACCGCGGGTCGCTTCGACCGGACGCACCGCCCGCGCCAGCCAGAATTCCTCTGCCACTCCCGCCAGCGACTTCTGGTTGTAGAAACTGCCGCATCGGGCTGAACACTCACAAACCCGCCTGTAGTACACTTTACCGCCCGGAGGTCTCTGTGCGGCTCGTCCCCGCCATTCTCGGCCTGACAGTTTTCGCCTCTGCTGGCCTGGCCCAGCAAACTGCGAGTACTCCGGAAACACGATCAGTCATCGTAAATGTTCTTGACCGGCACGGAGTGCCCATCCGCGATCTGACAAAGGACAACTTTGTTGCCCGCGTAAACGGCAAGCCAGTCGAGGTGCTCGACGCACAATACAGCGTCGCCCCGCGGAGGATCGTCGTGCTGCTAGATATGAGCGGTAGCATGGCGACGGAAAAGGCCAAGTGGCAAATTGGGTGTAACGCGGTCGGTGGCCTGCTGAGCCAAACTCCGAGTGACGTTCCCATCGCGATGCTGACGTTTGCTGGCAAAGTCCGGGATACGGTCGATTTTGGACAGGGCCGAACCGCGATCGACAAATGGATCAACGATGGCTCAAATCGTCTGCAGCCCAGTTTGAAGTACCCCGAGGGAAGGACCGCCTTTTACGATGCGATTCTCGCCGGACTGAAACTCTTCGGTTCATCGCAGGCCGGTGATGCTATCTACGCAATCACCGACGGTGGCGATAATGCCAGCCATGCGTCTGCATCTTCCGCCAGAACTGCTCTCTTGCAATCGGGAACGCGGCTGTTCGGTTTCATTCTCGCCGAGTCGCTTCCGACACCGGAGGAACGAGAGGGTACGGACCTTTTCGTCCAAATGGTTGAGGACAGCGGTGGCTATTCGTTTGGAATTGCCGGGCAGCATCGTCCGTTAGGGGCTTCGTGGGATTTTGACTACGTAGATGACAGCGGTAATCGGGACAAGGTCAAGGCTTACTCGAGGGAGTTGAACGTTCAGCTGCAGGGTTTCTGGACGCTCAGGCTGGGCCCTCCGCTCCTAGATAAGCAGTCCAAGTTAACCTTGGGAATCGCTGAGGGAGCTGGCAAGGCGAGAAAGGACAAGGATATTGTCCTCACTTACCCGCGGCTTCTGGCCGCTGCGAGGTAGCCTCCACGTCAGGTTCGCTCTTGTTCGGTTTTCGTAACAAACTCCGCCCTTCTCTTGACCTCGCTCCGCCCCGGGACTAGGATTGGCGCGACAGCAGCTTCCCCTCCGAATAGCCCTGATGTTTGATTTCCCGTCCGCGAAGGCGGTTTCGCGGGCGGCTGGCTCTGTTTTCCTTTTCTAAGACAGTTCTGTCCCAAGGAGAAACTTCCATGGCCGTGAAGAAGCTGGAACGCGCTGGTTCCGACGCGCGCAAGAGCGTGGTCATGCGCGGCGATCCCACACGCATTGATACCCACAAACTGAAACTGGGCAAGCAGCCGGCGCGGCACGATCCGCGCACGCTGCTGCTTGCCTCCTACATGACGCCGGCGCTGCCTGCGCCGCCGGCGAGTTGCGACCTGACGGCGAAGGTGGGCGCCAACTGGGGCATGATGGCCAACGACCAGATCGGCGACTGCACCTGCGCCGCGGCCGGGCATCTCATCATGGAGTGGACGGCCAACGCCAAGAAGAAAATGGTGACGCCGACGGACAAGCAGATCATCGCGGCCTACTCGGCCATCACTGGCTACAACCCGGCGACCGGCGCCAACGACAACGGCGCGCAGGAAATCGACGTGCTCAACTACTGGCGGCAGACGGGCATTGCCAGTGACAAGATTGGCGCCTTCGTCGCGCTTGAGCCGTCGAACCACACGCACGTGATGGACGCGGTCTACATGTTCGAAGGCTGCTACATCGGACTGGCCTTGCCCAAGAGCGCACAGGCGCAGACCGAGAACCATCAGCCGTGGTCGGTGCCCCCCGGAGGGCCGACCGGCGACGGCAAGCCCGGTTCCTGGGGAGGCCACGCCGTTCCCGTCGTGGCATACGATGCCCGCGCTCTGACGGTCGTGACCTGGGGCGCGCTGCAAATGATGACGTGGTCGTTCTGGGAAGCGTATTGCGACGAAGCGTACGCGATTATCAGCACCGACTATCTGACAGGAAAGAAAACTACGCCGGCAGGATTCAGCCTGCAACAGCTGCAGGAAGACCTGGCGGATCTGAAATAAGTTGTGTTGTAACCAGCAGGTTTGTGCAGTCTTTCCCCCATCGCACCTCGATACGCGGGCCACAGCGGCCGCAGTCGAGCTTTCACCGCGGCCTTCATCGGCTGCATCGTCCGAATTGATTAGGAGGAGTTATGCCCAATGTGCAACTTGCCAACAGCATCCATACGCTGCCCGCTGGTTCGGTGCTCCAGCGCAAGACCAGCCCGCGCGAATGGATTGAAGTCACACTCGGCCTGAAGCGCCAGAGAGCGCTTCCCAGCCTGGCCGCTATGGAAAAACTCAAACCGCGCGACCGCAGGTACATGACGCGCGACCAGCTCGAAAAAGACTATGGGCCGAGTACTGATGCGATCAAGACGATCACCGACTACGCAACCGCACACCACATGAAAGTGACCCGGGTCGAGCCGGGTGCAGCGCGCCTTCGCCTGGGCGGCACAGTGCAGGACGTGAGTTCCGCCTTCGGCGTTTCGCTGTTCGATTACAAGCACGACAAGCTGGGCTCGTTCCACGCCCACACCGGTCCGTTATCTGTGCCGCAGGAACTCAGCGGGCTGGTGACCGGTGTCTTCGGATTCAACAATCATCGGCACTTGCGCCGAAACCAGGCAACAGTCCTGGCGCCGCCTTCGTCGCCGGTGACTGTCATGCATCCAAAAACTTCGGCGGCCATGGTGTCGCCCCAGCCGGGCACCTTCACGCCGCCGCAAGTAGCATCTCTCTACAATTTCCCCGCTGGGAATGGCCAGGGCCAATGCATTGCCCTGCTCGAGTTCGGGGGAGGAGTTGAAGCGGACAGCATCACCGCCTACTTCCAGAACCTGAACATTCCCGCACCGAATGTGCTCACGATTCCGGTCGACAACGTCTCGACTGATCCCACTTCAGACCCGGATTCAACCGGCGAGGTCATGCTCGACGTTGAAGTCGCGGGCTCGATCTGTCCCAGTTCCACGATCGCCGTTTATTTTTCCACGTTCGACGAAAAGGGGCTGATCGACGCCATCAGCGCGGTGATCGCCGACAAGCAAAACGATCCGTCAGTGTGCTCCATCAGCTGGGGATGGGACGAGAACCAGCCGTTCCAAAACTCCATCCTGTGGACTCCGGCGGCGATCGATGCCATCGGCGAGAGCTTCCTGGCAGCGGCGCAACTCGGCATTACGGTCTGCGTCTCGACCGGTGACGACGGCTCGGAGGCGCAGATTCAGGATGGCCGCGCCCACGTGAACTATCCGGCAACGGATCCGAGCGTGCTTGCCGTAGGAGGCACGACGCTGCATGCCACGGGCAGTCCGCCGACGATCGCGAACGAGGTGGTCTGGAACGACGGCCCGGGAAGCGGCACGGGGGGCGGAGTGAGCGACTACATTCCGATACCGACATGGCAGTCCGGCACCCCGGGTGTTCCCACATCGATCAACCCGGGCAACTTTGCCGGACGCGCGATTCCGGACGTGGCCGCGAACGCCGATCCCGACACCGGATACCTGATGTACTCCGGCGGCCAGTTCGGCACCGTGGGTGGAACCAGCGCGGCTGCGCCGCTGTGGGCTTCGCTGATTGCGCTGTGCAATCAGCAACTGGCAACGCGAGTGGGAAACTTCAACGCATTGCTGTACTCGACGATCGGGCCGAACAAGGTGTTGAACGACATCACGCAGGGCGACAACGACACCGACGGCCTGCTCAATGGCGAATTCCCGGCTGGGCCGGGTTGGGATGCCTGCACCGGCTGGGGCACGCCCAACGGGCAGGCGCTACTCAACGCGCTGAAGTAGTTGGGTGCGCAGCCAGAGCCAATCCAGAGCCAATAGAGTTCCCATCCTCGCGAAACCCTGATCGCGAGGATGGGAGACATATCGGCATCCTCGGCCTGGAAAGGAGGATCGTTCCACGAAAAGAAAGGGGGATTCATTCCATGACGCCACGTTGGCAGTTCATCTACAGGCTGCGCCGGGGGCGCACGCCGCAAACTCTGGTGCTCATTCTCCTTGCAGGAATCGTCGCCACGATACCACCGACCGCGTCTGGACAAATCGCGAGCCGGCCCGCTGAGCAGTTCGTTCTGGATCAGGTCAAGATCAATGGCGTTGCGGATCTCAACAAGTCTGACCTGCCAAACAAGGCGATCAGCCACAAGTTCCTGGAAGATCTGATCACCAACTCCCAACCGGTTGCCGCGGTTGCTGTCTACGGGCTGACGCTTCGAGGCGCGACCATTGACGGGCGGCTCTCGGTGGGCAGCGTCACCATTCCCTACCCGCTGACCTTTGACAACTGCAAATTCGAGGAGGGGTTCGACCTCAGCTCGAACATCTTCTCGCGCGACTTTCTGCTGATCAATAGCGTGGTCGGCTCGTCCTCATCCCGCGAGGAGCCGCCGACTTTTCAAAGCAGCAGGTTCGCGAACAAAGTGAGCCTCGACAGCACCGCCTTCCACAACGGAGTGGATTTCACAGGTGCGTCCATCGACGGTGGACTCGAATCCGACGATGTCCGCTATGAGTCTGAGCAGGACGAAGCCGACTTCAATAATGTCAAGGTCGGCGGCCAGGCATCCTTCCAGCGATCTCACTTCAAGGGAGGGCTTGATCTCTCTGGCGCGGAATTGGCGAATCTTGTCATCGACGGCGGCGCAGCCGGGTCCTCCAACCCGCCGAACCCGCTGAATCTTCTCATCGACCATGCCACCATCAGCAAGGGCCTCGCGGTACAGAACCTCACCCTATCTGGCTTCGGCGCCCGCATGACGGATGTGGAAGGCGAAACCGATCTGCACAATGTCCAGCCCCAGGGACGCACATTTTTCAACGGAAGCCATTTCCAGGCCTTGAACGTTACTGGCATCGGCGCTTGGTTGAAAGACGAACAGAAAATCCAGCTGGATGGATTGAAGTACGACTCGATTGAGTTTCCAGATTCGAAGACGAATCCTCCGGAAAAGGACTGGCTGGCGCTGATCAATGGGGGGCCGTTTAGTCCACAACCTTACGAGGAACTGGAGCAGTTCCTACGCAACCGCCGAGGTACAGACTACGCAGATCAGGTCTACTTCAGCATGCGACGCAAAGAGCGTAAGGGGCTTTCCGCCTTGCGCAAATCCGTTGACTGGATCGAAGAATTCCTGGTTGGCTATGGCCGCCAACTGTGGATGGCCGCTCTGATCGCCCTCGGTCTCGTAATTGTCGGAGCGCTCATTTTCCAAAGACACCGAATGGAACAAGACGATGATAAGTGTACCGACAACTGGTACAACCCTTTCTGGTTCAGTTTGGATCTGTTATCGCCGATCGATCTTGGGGTCTCGAAAAAATGGAGGGCGAAACACAATTTATTGAGGAATTATGCGCAACTCCACCGCGTCGCCGGATGGATACTAATTCCACTCATTGTGGCTGCCGTAACAGGGGTCATCAAGTAAGAGCGATTTGGGGTTCGACGAGGCCGGCGATCTGCCGCGATGAAACAGTGCACGGAATGGCCTTGTTGCTGAAGCGCCCCCGCGACAGAGCGGCCAATGAGGCCGTTACCGCCAATCAGAAGCTTTGCGCATTGTCTGATTAGGTGTGTTCGGTATGTCTGTTCGACGATGTGTGTTCGACGAAGTGGAGGCTAGCGGAGTTTCCATTCCCACAAAGCAGACTCGGCCGACCAGGTAATTGCTGGGCCAATTTGCCATCCTCGATGGCGACGGTTTCGATGGGAAACGACCGGTTGTGGGGACGCAAGAGTAAGCGATTTCCCATCTGTTCGACATAGCGGACCACGCAGGTTCCGTTTTTCGTAACCCCGTACATATTGGTTTCGCCTTTGAGATAGGGCGTAAGTGCGTTGTAATGACGGTCAAGCAGGAGCACGGCGCCGGCCGCGAGGCGGGGAGACATGCTGGCAGCCTCCTGAGCATTGAGCCTGATCAGCACGAAGCGCTGCCAGCGAGAGCGTTCGGCAACGGGCGAGGCGCAGGCGGCAGAGAAAGGATTTACGGAACCTGACCATCTTTTTCATGTGCATGGCGGCGATGACCGGCTCAGTGGTGGCGATGGAGGCATCGACGAGGGCAACATTTTCGAATTGGTTGCCCGTGGGCAGGCGATGGAGGCGCGTTTGTTGACCTCCGCGGGATCGAGCAAGTCGAGTACCGAGAGATGCTGCACCAGGAGGACTTTGTCCATGCCTTCCAGACTCAGGCCGCGCTTGCGGTTGAGGAAGTTGGAGATGTGGGCCTGCTTGAATCCAGTCTGCTGGGCTAGGAGGAGGCTGGTGAGTTTGCCTGTCTCGATCCGTTGCCAGAGAATCTTCCGGAGATTCTCTTGCAGGACTGAGAAAATCCACAGCTATAGGATCGCGGCAAAGTATGGACCAATACGCTCCAGGGATGACGGCAATGACCAGTAACCTAACTAACTCGAATGAAGAGAAGGACTTCGGTGAGTTTCGCAGAAAGGTGAAGTCGGCGGAGGTGTTGTCGGCGTCCATGGAGCGGTTGTTGCTGTCGCTCCGCTTCACAGGACGGGTGAGCGTGGTGATGCAGAATGGACGCGTTCTGAAGTCGGGCTACGAGGAAAGTTATTTCCGCCAAACGGTGGGGAGCGTTGCGGGCGTAGACGACGAGATCGCGCGCAAGTTGTAAACCGGAGGGGTTCACGGCAAACTATAGAACGAACCAGCTCTCACGCGAACATATCCAAACTAAATAGCTCAGGCAGGTCGTCGTAATAGAAACGAGCCCTGCGTTCAGTTCCCGCAGACCGATTGGGAACTAGCGCGGGGCTTTTTCTTTTTGGGCGTCCGAACTGAGGACGTTTCGGCGCTTCTGCTCCATGGAAGCCTGCCCGAAGGAGTTGAAACCGAACCTGTAGGAAGCGGGAGGAGTGATGAAGAGGGACAAGAAAGACAACAGCGAGGAGTCGCGAGTGGAGTTGAAGTATTGCGAGCACTGTGGCGGGCTTTGGCTGCGCGAGTGCGGAGCAGGGACGGTGTATTGTCCAAAATGCGAGCCGAAGGTTGCAGACCTGCCCATTCCCAAGAAGAAACCGCAGCGGGTGGTTTTGCCGGTGCGAGGCCGGACCGTGGTGGAAGGATACGGGTTTGGCCAGACCGAGAATGGAATGGATTTTGAAGCAGCCGGAGGTGCAGCATGAGCAGCGTGATTGCGCGGATTGTGGCCGAAGCCGAACGTCCCGACATGGCTGGTGGTCTTTTTCGATCACAGCGGGATGAGCCAGTCGAACTTCCAAAGAGCGTGGATTCCGAGATTGCGAATCTGCCAACGACAGATCAGCAGCCTGGTGATCTGCACTGCGTGGATCCAGAGGAAGAGCGGCACAGGCGAAGCTACCGCAGCCGGACGGTTGCGATGCTGCGGCGTTACATGCGCTATTCGATGGAAACGGGAAGGCTGCCGTCACTCTTGGGTGTGGAGTTCTTCCGCGCGAAGGTGACGTCGTACCGCGTGAATACATTTGAGGACCGCGTCATCTTCGTGCATGACATGGAGATTTGTCTGGAACGGCTGGACGAGTTTTCGCGGCAGCTGATTGCGCGGCATATCCTGCAGGAGCACGATCAAGCGGCGACTGCAAGGCTGCTGGGCTGTGCGGACAGGACGGTGCGAACCTACATGCCGATTGTGCTGGACATGCTGAGCGGGATTCTGTTGGACGTGGGGTTGATGGATCCGATGGAAGGTGCGCATCGCCAGCGACTCGAATTGGGAAAAAAATTGTCAAGGGGGTCTGGAGAGCAAGAATTCCGTAAGTTGTTGTGGGCAAGGGAAAAATTAAGGCGAATATATATTTGACGCACGTATGGAGAAAACTCCATACTGCAGTTCATAACGCGCTTATTTCTTCAATTCGCCGTGCCCGGTGCGCTGGTGCATATGCCAGTGATTGGGCGCTTTCTGTTTCTTATCCACTTTCTAGGTATTTGTGGGGGCTTCTCACAGATGCCGAAAGAGACTGTAGTCTCAGTCTTGGGCCTATTGACTGCTTTAGTCACGGTGTTCGGCCCGTTCGTGGTTTGGAAATTGAAACAGCGAAAACCAAAACAAAAACGGCGGACTGGAAAGCGGCGCTAGCGATAGTGCTTGCCGTGCTGGGGTTAATTGGAATCAATCTGATAATGAGCAGTACAGGCATCTGCGACCTTGCGCGGGATCGACTTGTTATAAGCAGTCATGCAGAACTGTACGAAGTGAGTCTTCTTCGACAAGAGATCGATGTACTCGATTCTTCCATCAATGGCAACGTACTTCGTGCCTTGGTTGTAGCCGACGACCTCATCTTGCGTAAGTTTATGAAGATCGTTCGGAGTATCGTAATCGAATATGCTAATAGTTGCAGTAAGTGGGTCGTTGGGAAAGGCCACATCGGACATAACCCAATTAAGAGGCAGATGTGGGCCGTATTTGAACGATGGAAGCTCGCCCATGTCATAGATTTTGATAGTGACATATCCGGATATTTTGTGGGCTGGGCCTTTACCGGGGTTTCTAAGTTGCATTCTTCCCGACAAGGGATCGCCGATCTTGAGAGGGTTATGGCCAACGGCGGGACTAATCCAAGCTCGGTTAGAGAGTTCCGTTTGCTTCCGAAGTTCTGTAACACTGTTCTCTGCAGCTGCAGCCGTGCGATTGGCAGCATCAATCTGCTCAGCAGCCGTAGCGTTGGCAGCTTTCATTTCAGACCATTGGAGAGCAGCGAAGGTGGTGTAGGCGATTACCGCAAAGATACCCAATATCTCGGCATAGGCTTTCCAGAATTCGACTATCGACTCCCGTGTGTCCTTGGCTTCCTGCTTATAGCGTTCGGATGGCTTGATGTAAAGCTCGGTTCTTGTACTTGGGGGATACTGGCGGTCTTCTTTGGCATTTTGATTTTCTTTTGTGGGCTGCTCTTGTGTTTGCAGCAGCCTATCGCTCAAGGATTGGATGGAATCACGGATACTATCCAGCAATCCAACGACAATTTTCTTAACCGCCGCGATGAATTGGGGATCAGCGTAGTTCATGTGCGTCAACCATCTAACCGTCCCGCCGTGACAGGGCTAATTTTCGCAGGAACCGCCGAGGGTCCTTTCAAACTCACCGCTAATTGGGGAGTCTTGGCAAGCAAAAGTATACGTTTCTCTGGGCGTCTTGAGTCGATAGGTAGCACAGGTTCCGTATTTAACGTCATCCTCCCAAGAGTAGTAAACGCAACTAGTAGCGTACAGTTGGAATCTGGTTTGGTTGCTAATAATACCGGTGGGAACCGAATCGACTCCGCGCTTACTTTGAGAAAATGGAATAGCAAACGGTTCGAACTTGCTGATATAGGTGATATTCCCGAATCCTTCTTTCGTTTCAATCATCATTTGTCGACCACCATTAAGTGGGAACATCTTCATCGTCGGTGGCACAATCTTCCTGCAGCTGTCGTTTGTTATTGGAGGGATCAAATCAAGGTAAGGATTCCCCGTAGGTGGGTCGGCAACAAGTTTGAGATATGGGCCAGCCACGAATACGCTCGCAGCATCACTGGAAGTCCTGACGTTTTTTACCCATGTATGTATTTTCCCAGAACTCGAAGAGATGTCTCTCGTTTTAACGTCGCAGGAATACGTTCCAATCAATGCTGGAGGTCGGGCGAACTCGATGCGGGGTCTGTGCTCGGTGTTGAATTGCCGCTCGGATTGGAAGTGTTGCACTACGCTTACACCAAAATAGACCAAGAGATAGCCTATCCCGGCAATAGCGGTAAGTCCTACAAAGACCAACGTCCATCGCGCAACCGGTCCAGACTTGCGCCAACTCCGCTTGAAGGATTTCTTTTTTTGGGTATCGGTTCCATCGTTGCGGCTACGGGGATTGTTCTTTGCTTGGCGGCGTTGGCCTTTAACGGAACTGGGCGATTCCAGATCGTGGGGAGTATTGGAGTGATTGTTTTTGGTATCGTCATCTTCCATATAGGGCTATTCTCTTTGATATGAAACAACCCGAATACATCGAAGGGCCGACAGCGACTCAGAACTTCGAAGAAGGCATGAAAGCCCTCTTCAAAGTTTCCAAAGACGAAGTTGTAAAGGCGGAGAAGAAGAGGATGGGGAAGGCTTCTTCCCGCGCCCAGAGTGTACGCAAACCGCGACTTTCCGACAAGGACTAGAACGGTTCCGCTGTCCCCGTCCCTGTCGCGTCGTGGCGCGGCGATTGTTCTTTGCCCGTTAGTTGAGAGTACGTGAGCCGATGACCAAACACGCGAGACATCGCATCTGCAAACCGCTGAGAGTCGGAAATCTTGTTTCCGAACACGTCCTTGCGCGTGTTGAATCGGAACGCCTGCTCATCGACATATCGGAACAGGTGAAACGGCTCAACCGAAATGTAAGTACCGTTCAACTGCCGCTTGAGCAGCGACCAGAAATTTTCGATTCCATTGGTGTGAACTGTGCCGTCAACGTAGTTCTCAAGGTGATTCACGATCTTGTGAATGTACTCTTGGTCAATCGAAGTGTAGGCAGGATGCTCATCGGTATAGAGCAGCGAACCTGCTTCGATGTTCCCAAAGATCGCATCCCGCAGTGCTGGTTTGCGGCGATCTGGTACAACCTTCGCCCGGACCATTCCGTCGCGTTCCAGCATTCCCATGACTACGGCTTTGCCGTGTCCGCCCTGCATTCCGATGTTAGCGAGTCTCATCCGTTTTGCCTTGTGCATGTTTCGTGCTTTACCGCCGATGAACGTCTCATCGACTTCCACCTCCGAACCCGGCCCACCGAGTTTCACAAACGACTTTTCTTGAAGTGCAAGCCGAAGGCGTTGCAGCATGAACCACGCCGACTTCTGCGTAATGCCAAGCGTGCGGTGGATCTCCATGCTGGAAACGCCGTTCTTGCAGTTGACCAGCATCCAAAAGGCCGTCATCCACTTGTCAAGACTCAGCGCCGAATCCTCAAAGATCGTTCCGACTTTAACCGTGAACTGTTTATCGCATCCCCGGCAGAGCCACAGGCGGCGAACCAATTCCTCGCCATCCTTATTCTTACTGGTGGTTCTGATCGGATAGTGCTTTTCGGAGCCGCAACGGGGGCAAGCGACCTTGCCATCCGGCCAGCGGAGGCTAACCACGTACTCAAAACAGCGGTCAGGATCGGAGAAGTAAACGATGGCTTCTTGTAAAGTCCGTGGCGTTTTCATGGTTCAAATGTACGCTTTTTCGTCGCGTGTGTCAAGTATATATTTACCAAAATTAAATTTCAAAATTTTTCCGGTTTACCCTGGGCGATTTGCTATTCTGAAATTAGAGAGTGAGAAAAAAGAAGTCTCCAATGGAAGGCGCGCTTGCGGGCGCGCCTTCTGCTTTTTTGCGGGAGATGGTGGTGGGGCTTGGTAAGGAAGCGAGCCAAGCGTGCGTTTGTCGCGGCGCAAAGTGCGCGCCGCATCGGGCGGCTCGCCCAGATCCTTCGGCGGGCAAAATGCGCCCGCCTCAGGATGACAACGGGGATCGGTGCCGGAGCGATGATCAAGAAAAAGGCGAAGAAGGTGGCGGCGAAGAAGGCCGCGAAGAAAGAGAGTCCGGCGAATGCGAGGAAAGAGACGAATCCGGCGCAAGTGCGCAAGGAAGTCTCGAAAATGGTGGAGTCGGAAGCAGTGGCAATGACCAGCGCGGTGATCGGCGAGGGCAAAAAGGGCCAGCTGGCGACAGTCAAGTACCTGTTTGAGATGGCGAATATTTATCCGCCAGCGCCGGATGGGACGCAGGCCACGGAGGAGGAGGACTGCCTGGCGAAAATGCTGCTGGATCGGCTGAAGCCACCGGTGAAAGCGCAGGCGGAGGAAGAGGCGAACAGAACGACGGTGGTGGAGGTCGAGAACGGCGGCGAGGCGAGTACGCCAGAGACGGAATCGGATGCTGCGCTCGAGATGACAAAGTCAGAAACGTAGTTCGTCCGGAACGTAGTCAGTTCAGACATGCCGTAGAATGAGGCGGGACGTGAGACGAGAAGCAGGGGTGGCGGTTTGGGTGCAACCGCCGTCGAGCTGCGCGCGAAGGGAGAAATCCTTCGACCTCGCTCAGGACAGACGAGGGCGGCTGTCCCAACATCGACCTCGGCGCGAGATAGGCATGGACATTACGTGGTTGACCGACCGGATTGCGGTCGGCGGCGGGATCTGGAACGCAGAGAACATGGCGAAAGTGGCGGCGGCGGGGATCACGCACATCATTGACATGCAGATCGAGTTCGATGATACGGCGCTGGGGGCTGCGCATGGGATCGACGTGCTGTGGAATCCGACAGACGATGACTTTGAAGCCAAGCCGGCGGAGCTGTTCGAGCGTGGAGTGGAGTTCGCTCAGAAAGCGCTGGATGGGAATGAGGGGAAGGTTTTCATACATTGCGCGGCGGGAGTGCATCGCGCGCCGATGATGGCGCTGGCCCTGCTGGGTTCGACGGGATGGGATGTGGATGAGGCGATGGATCTGATTGAGAAACGGCGTCCTGTGGCGGATTTCGCCGAGGTGTACGTGCGGAGCGTGGAGGAGTTTCTGGGGAAGAGCAGCTGGGAATTACCAACCGCCGAGCGCGCAGAAATCGCCGAAGGGTCGGCGCTAGAATCGGAGTCTCGCAAGCCAGGAGACGAGTGACTGCGCAAAAAGCGCTTGCTGAGGATGACAAGCCAGACATCGATGGAGGAGAACATGCGTGACGCAAGCCGCCGCCCGATGGGGCGGCTTTGTTATTGGGCGCTGGCTTTTGTGCTGGGGTTTGCGATCGTGGGCAAGAGTACCCGTGCCGCGGGTCAAGGCGGGCCAGCGACCACGACCGTAGCGGACACGGTTTATTTGGCCAATGGCGCGCCAGCGGCGGGGACGCTGATCATCACCTGCCCGGCATTCGTAACGGCAAGCGGCGCACAAATCTCGGCGAGCTCAACGAACGTGACCCTGGGAGCGGGCGGAGCGCTGAGCGTGGCGCTGGTGCCGAACGCGGGAGCGACTCCGGCAGGCGCATATTACACGGTCATATACCAATTGGGCCCGCGGCTGCGCTGCATGTCGATTATCCGCTATGAGCGATGAAGATTCCCTGGGGAAGCAGAGATTGATTGCGGGGCAGAAGCAGGCGCGAGCAGTGCCTTACACGGCGAAGGATTTTCAGCTGGAGATACTTGGGCAGCTGGCAGAAATGCAGGCGGTCACGCTGGCTCTTCAAGAGTCGTTGACCAAAGAGCTCGCGAAAGACCGGGAACAAAGCAAGCTGCTGCGATTTGACGGGCGCACGCTGGTAGCGATTGGGGCGATTGCGTTGTCCATGACCGGCTACGTGCTGCAGGATGCGCGGAATACCACGAAGCGCGACGCCGATATTGAGGCGACGAAGGCACGAGTGACGACGCTCGAAGGAATTGCGGCGGTGAACACGGAGGGGCGCATCAAGACGGAAGTCGAGCTGGGCCAACTGCGCGAGGGACAGACGGAGATCAAGGCCTTGATTCAGGCGCATGATCGCGCGAGCAAGAAGGTGATCGAGCCGCAGAAATAAGGTGGATGGGCAAGTGGTGGAAATGAAGGATCGTTGCAGGCTTCAATTTTAAATTCTGAGAAGGAGAAAAACATGAGCACAACACCGAGCACGACCATTGTTACTAATCTGAAGAACGTAACTCCGCCAACCGCTAACACGATCACGGACTCGAACGCAGCGGGACTCGACGTGAACGGCATGCTGGCGCTGGGCTTGATGAAAGCGCTCGAACTGAAGGTTTGCTTGTCGCTTCTGGTCGAGCACACAGATCCGGCCGATCCGAACCTGACCACCCTTAACAACATTCTGGCGAGTCTGACCTAAGGGGTGAACTTATGGCGGAGACTGAGCGTTGGTTGCAAACCTTGTTCAATCGGGAGGGAAGCATGAATTTTCTGAATCAGTTATTGCGCGGGATCGCCTTCATTCCGGCGCTGGTCAACGGTATTGAGGGCCTTTTCGCCAGCAAGTCGGGCGCGGAGAAAAAGGATGCAGCAATGTCCTTTCTGGAGAGCGCGCTGGCCATGTCGGATGCGGTCGCGGCGCGGGAGATCGTGAATCCTGAGCAGTTTAGGCAGGGTATCTCTAGCGTGATCGACGGAGTGGTGCAGTGTATGAATGCTTCAGCCTGGGCGAAGGGTGGGGTGGGGGCGGCGGGGCAGCAGCTGTGAAGCGTACGGGGCTGGCTTTGCTCACAGGTCTTTGAGATCATCTCGTGCGTGCCCTCAGTCAGAATGACCCTACTTCGAGAAAACGTCAACCCGAATTCCTCTCCCATAGTCTAGGCCCACCAAATACTGGTACGGCTCCATTTCAGCGAGAGGTGCCGAGCCCTCCTGAATCTGCTCCCCGAAAGTACGTCCCTCCAAAGCCGGGTTGACGTTTTTTCTTTTCCCTTGCTATAGTAGAGAGGTTCCGCGAGTTCATCCCAGGCTTGCTGTGTGCTGCGGGTTTGTTGTGCGCGTGTGTTGAAAACGTTGGTCTGACAGACGCGGTGATTCGCAGCGGAGCTTTTGAGAAACGCGTTTCCGGACATGGGTTGTGGTTTGGGAACTTTCCTCGCTGAAACGTACCTGCGGCGTCTTCCGTGCGAATGCGGAAGGATATGCAGGACAAGGCTGACGAAACGGAGTGCCCCCGGAAATTGGCCGGGCGCCACCGTCGGCAGCGCGGGTCTGAACAGGAATCCAGAATCTCTCCAGCGTTAGCTTGCAGGAATTGAAGTTGCGCGGCGAGAAGCAATGGTCGGCTTCGACCGGCCATGCCTGCAAATGCGCGTCCTGAGGAGAAATCAGGGCCGGCAGGTTGTGCGCGCAAGCGTGCGGCTGAGACCCGGTTCGTTTGTCGTTGGTTCGTTTCCTTTGGAAGGAGCGGCCCAAGGAGCAATCAAGAGTGCCTACATTCAATCAATTGGTGGCCCAAGGCCGGAAGCGCCCGCGTTACAAGACCGCGAGCCCGGCGCTGCAGGGATGTCCGCAGAAGCGCGGGGTGTGCACGCGCGTTTATACGCAGACGCCGAAGAAGCCAAACTCGGCGTTGCGCAAGGTGGCGCGTGTGCGGCTGACGAATGGTATTGAAGTGACGACGTACATTCCCGGCGTCGGGCACAACCTGCAGGAGCACTCGATTGTGCTGATCCGCGGGGGCCGCGTAAAGGATCTGCCGGGCGTCCGCTACCACGTGATTCGCGGCACGCTGGACGCGGTGGGCGTTGCCAATCGCATGCAGGGGCGGTCGAAGTACGGAGCGAAGCGAGCGAAGAAAGGGTAGTCGAAAAGCGGGTTCCTGACCGTGCTCGGCCCGGTTCGGAATGACAGGACAAAGCTTCGACAGGACAAAGTTGAGATGCCTAGAAAAGGACATGTCGCAAAGCGGACGGTCGCGGCCGATGCCGTGTATGGCTCAGACCTGGTGACGAAGTTCATCAACTCGATGATGTGGCAGGGCAAGCGCTCGACGGCCGAGAACATCTTTTACGAATCGCTCACCAAGCTGGAAGCGAAGGGCGGCGACGAGGCGTTGAAGCTGTTCAAGAAGGCGGTGGAGAACGCGAAGCCGCTGCTTGAAGTGAAGACGCGACGCGTGGGCGGCGCGAACTATCAGGTCCCGGTCGAGGTGAATGCGGACCGGCGGACGTCGCTGGCGATCCGCTGGATCATCACTTATGCGCGGGCGCGCGGCGAAAAGGGAATGATCGACAAGCTGTCGAATGAGTTGCTGGATGCGGCCAACAGCCGCGGCGCGGCCATCAAGAAAAAAGAAGACGTGCATCGCATGGCGGAAGCGAACAAGGCATTCGCGCATTATAGGTGGTAGTAAGGAAGCGCGCCGAACAAGTGATTTAGCAATTTCGCAAAGAACGCGAAATTGATCGCGCGGCGCGCCCAGGTCCTTCGGCGACGAAAGGCATGTCGCCTCAGGACGGCAAGATTTTGCTGATAGCTGAAGGCTGAGAGCTGACAGCTGAAGTTTTTCGGAGCCCAGAAAGAGAATTAGGTTGTGCCCAGAACAGTCCCATTAGAGCGTTGCAGGAACATCGGCATCATGGCGCATATCGATGCCGGAAAGACCACTACGACGGAGCGCATCCTGTTTTATACGGGCAGGACTCACCGCATCGGAGAGGTGCACGAAGGCACGGCCACGATGGACTGGATGGAGCAGGAGCAGGAGCGCGGCATCACGATCACGTCTGCGGCAACCACCTGCACGTGGCGCGACATCCGCATTAATATCATCGATACGCCGGGGCACGTGGATTTCACGGCCGAAGTCGAGCGCTCGCTGCGCGTGCTCGACGGCGCGGTTGCGGTGTTTGACGCCGTGCATGGCGTGCAGCCGCAGTCGGAAAAAGTCTGGCGCCAGGCCGATAAATACGGCGTCCCGCGCATTTGCTTCATCAATAAGATCGACAAGATGGGCGCTGATTTTGAGCACGCCGTCGATACCATCCGCAAGCGCCTCAGTGCCAAGCCCGTCGCGATTCAGATTCCCATTGGACAAGAAGACAAATTTAAAGGCGTTGTCGATTTGCTCGGAATGAAGGCCATCGTGTGGAAAGACGACACGATGGGCGCCGAGTACACGACCGAAGAGATTCCCGCCGAACTGAAGAAGAAAGCCGAAGCCTTCCACGCACAATTGGTCGAAAGCATTGCCGAGAACGACGACGAGATTCTGCACAAGTTTCTTGAAGGTGAAGAGATCACGGCCGACGAACTGCGCGCTTCGCTGCGCAAGTCGACGACCGAATTGAAGGTATTTCCGGTGGTCGTAGGGACGGCATTCAAGAACAAGGGTGTGCAGCCGCTGCTCGATGCCGTCGTCGATTACCTCCCTTCCCCGCTCGATGTGGGCGAAACCCACGGCAAGAATCCCCACAACGGACAACCAGTCGCCCGCAAGGCGGACGACAAAGAGCCATTTTCGGCGCTGGCGTTCAAGATCATGGCCGATCCGTTTGTCGGGCAGCTCACGTTCATTCGCGTGTACTCGGGCCAGTTGAAGACCGGCGACTCTGTGCTGAACGTGCGCACCGGGAAGACCGAGCGCATAGGGCGCCTGATGAAGATGCACGCCAACAAGCGCGAGGAGATCAACGAAATTCTCGCGGGCGACATCTGCGCTGCAGTCGGGTTGAAAAACGTTTCGACCGGCGACACAATCTGCAACGAAGCGCATCCCATCGCGCTCGAATCGATCGAGTTTGCTGCGCCCGTGATTTCAGTTGCGGTCGAGCCGAAGACCAAGGCCGACCAGGAAAAAATGGGCATGGCGCTGGGCAAGCTGGCGCAAGAAGATCCCACCTTCAAGGTTCACACCGATCCCGACAGCGGACAAACCATCATCAGCGGCATGGGCGAGCTGCACCTCGAGATTATTGTCGATCGCATGATGCGCGAGTATAAAGTTGAAGCCAACGTCGGCAAGCCGCAGGTGGCGTATCGCGAGACCATCCGCAAAAATTCCGAAGCCGAGGGCAAGTACATTCGCCAGACCGGCGGCCGCGGCCAGTACGGTCACGCCAAAATTCGCCTCGAGCCGAACGAGCCCGGCAAGGGCTACGAATTCATCAACGAGATTGTCGGCGGCTCGGTGCCGAAGGAATACATAAAGCCAATCGACCAGGGCATGCAGGAAGCGATGGAAGGCGGTGTTCTCGCCGGATATCCCATGGTCGATGTGAAGGCGACGCTTTACGACGGCAGTTACCACGAAGTCGACTCGAACGAAATGGCGTTCAAGATCGCCGGTTCGATGGCATTCAAAGAGGCCGCGCGCAGGGCTTCTCCGGTGCTGCTGGAGCCGGTGATGGCGGTCGAGGTCGTAACGCCGGAAGATTATGCCGGGACGATCATGGGCGATCTGAGTTCGCGCCGCGGACGCATTGAAGGCATGGAACATCGCGCCGGGTCGCAGGTGATCAAGGCGATCGTTCCGCTGGCGGAGATGTTTGGCTACGCGACCCACATGCGTTCTTCGACGCAGGGCCGTGCTGAGTACTCGATGCACTTTGCGCGTTATGAAGAGGCTCCGCGGTCGGTGGCGGAGGAAATCATTGCCAAGGTGCAGGGGACGACGAAATAGATTTGAAAGGGCACGCCTTGAGGCGTGCCGATGAAGGCAATCATAAGGCACGGGGCTTTAGCCCCTGAGGAACGGAAATGGCGAAAGAGAAATTTGAACGGACCAAGCCGCACTGCAACGTGGGCACGATCGGGCATATCGATCACGGCAAGACCACGCTGACGGCGGCGATCACCAAGGTGCTCGCCAAGCACAATCCCAAGGTCGCATTCCGTTCGTTCGATTCGATCGACAACGCCCCCGAGGAAAAAGCGCGTGGCATCACGATCGCGGCCTCGCACGTCGAATACGAGACGGCCAAGCGCCACTACGCGCACGTCGACTGCCCCGGCCACGCCGACTACATTAAGAACATGATCACCGGCGCCGCCCAGATGGATGGCGCCATTCTCGTCGTCGCCGCCACCGACGGACCCATGCCGCAGACCCGCGAGCACATCCTGCTCGCCCG
>JASHNU010000010.1 GCA_030041475.1 Candidatus Sulfotelmatobacter sp. | reverse complement strand
AGCGTCGTGGGAACAAGTTGCGACAACTATACCATTGCAGAGAAGGCAAAGATGGATGCTTGCAATTCGGGTGTAGTCCTCACAAGGGCAGACTACGATCAGCTTAAGCGTGATGCGGAACTTGGAAAGAGTGTCGGACGATACCAGATTCATCGAGAAGGTACCCGCACATGGAGATTGGATACGGCGAGTGGGAAAATCTGCCTGATGCTCACAACTGAATACGATTGGAAACACGACGCCAAGGACGAAAACAGCTGCGCTCTAGAAGACGCATTGAAGCAGCAATCTCAATGAAGGTTAATTGCGGTATGGAAGAAGATAACAAGCTCGTTCCGCGCGATTATGTCGTCGAGTCGATCAAAGCCGAGATAGAACTTGCCAGCCCCTCCCGGCGGCAGCGGATATTCGAAGCCATAGCATTGGCGGCCCTTGGAAGTATCCCGTGGGTCGGTGGAGTGATAGCAGCGGCTTCGGTAGCTGCCGACAAGATCAAAACAGGTGAGGCTACAGCCGAGAAAGAGCGCCTCTTTCGGGATTGGCTGCAACAACACCAAGAGAAGCTGCAATCGTTGCATTTAACGCTTAACGGAATAGTGTCACGACTGGATTCTTTCGGCGACGAAGTAGAGCGGCGAATCACGAGCGAGCAATATCTTACGCTGGTTCGCAAGACGTTTAGGCAGTGGGATGAAGCGGATACGGAGGAGAAGCGGAAGCTTCTGGTTCAGTTGATCATGAATGCGGGTGGAACCCGCATCGTTTCCGACGACATTGTGCGATTGTTCCTTGATTGGATCGAGTTGTATCACGAGGCACATTTCGCCGTGATTCGGGAAATATACAACAAACGTAATGACCCCCCCACTCGCTACGACATCTGGGTCGGGATCTACGGAGAACCTGTCCCAAAAGATAATTCAGCGGAAGCCGACCTATTTCGCATGTTCATCAGAGACCTGAGCACAGGAGGGGTGATTCGTCAGCCGAGGGAAACAGATTACGATGGCAGGTTCAAGAAAAGGCCTAGACCGCCTCGGAGGTCCGCGTCGACCGGTACGATGGAATCCGCGTTCGAAGACACAAAAACGTATGTTCTTACAGAACTTGGTTCTCAATTCGTGCACTACACAATGAACGAGTTGGTGGACCGCCTTCCGGGCCAAAGTTAACAATCGCGGCTCTAGCTGTGGCCACCTCCACGCTCCATTGGTGGATTTTGAGTGTAATGGGGATGTTTCAACACTGATCACGATTCGAAGAGGTTTTCAGGTAAACCTGATCGGCACGGCAAAGGGCTCATCCTCCCGATTGCTGCTCATCATCCAAAGCTCACCCTCTTTTCCCGTTGGCACCTTACCATCGGGAAACAGAAAGTGCAGGTTATAGTCCTGTTTCTCGTTACCCATCATGCTGATCCTGTCGTACCGCTCACGGTCATCTGATTTCAAATGAAATCTAGCCCACTGAAATTCCCATTCCGCACCGTCGATCACCAAGCGGATCAGGGCAATCTTCATGTGGGCCTGCGTAGGATTGACAACTGTGATGCCGGCCCAAACATCCATAAAAGGTCCGTGCACCGAGTGCTGTGAGCCCGAGATTCGTATGGGGTTCGGAGATCCGCCGACGTTGAATACCTCTGGTGGCATCCGCTCTCTTCGTTGCCTCTCAGCGGACGCCTCGAGAGCTGTCTCAAGCTCCTTGATCTTCGCAGCTCCTTCACGGTATAGGTCGCGATATGCCAGAAACTGAGCAACAATAAGTCCCAGCGTCCCTGTGGCTAGCCGGAGCCATACTGGAAATATCCACCATGTACCAAACATCCGTTCAAACACATCCACCCAGCCTAGGGCGATGCCAGCAATAATTGCATACCAATATTTGACGACTGCGTAGGCATAATGGGCGACCAAATGTCGTAGTTCAAGGCGCGGCACGGTCGAGATTATCCTACATTCGTCTTAAATCCGCGAATGCTCTGTCTTGGCGGGACTGGCAAGCGAATCCGAGGTGGAAGGTCGTTGAGTGTAATGGCGATTTATCGCCAACCATCTCGAAGCGCGATAATGCGAGCATGGCATTTGTTGATCAAAGCGAGAAATGGACGAAGTTGCCCGCTGAAGTTGGCTCACCCCTGTGCCCGGCATCCCATTTGCACTTTCCTTCGGCAAATATTCGACCCGCCGAAAGAGCCATCGGAACATGGGCCACCAAGTGGTTATTGCGGCTGCTCAGCCATAACCACATACGACGCATAGATTGCGTCGTGAGGTTTGGCAAAAATCTGTAGGCAAACCTTTTCTTCGGTAGCAACACCGCATTCGCGGTATTGTCCATCGGGCACTTCTTTAAACTCGAAGACTTTCCCAATCTTGAACCGTTGACACGTCGCCCATCGCATACTGCAAGCAAGATGGAATTTTACAATTTTCCCATCTGTCGTTTTCACGACGGCTAAGGCTTCGCACACCATCCCTCCCCATGCAGGAAACTCCATGCCCGGAAACTCCATACTCGCAAACCCAGTGCACCATGAATTTTCTATTCCGAAACGTTTGTAGTGCGTATCGCCGCCTGTCGCAATATTCGGCGACAGTACATCGGGCTGCACGCTACCATCATCGTTGAAGTCATACCGCATAATGCCCAGTTGCACAGATTTCAATTTGACTGAAGAACCTCGGACAACACAGATTGCTTCACCATTTCCTGTGTCCGTGCCCAGCACATCAAATTCCAAGGGCAATACCAGACGCCTGCTGTCCTGCTGATAGAGTCGCCTAGCGCCGTCCATCAATGTTCCAGACCACGGCCATATCGTTAACTTGTTAAAACGTTGACGGACCATAGCCATACACTGTTCCGACGCATTGTTGAAAGACAATTGAGCGGTAAGGGCAGATTGTGCTTTGGAAGGTCCGTTCTGCGCCATTGTGGAAAGTACGAGCAAGGGCAGGAGTAGGAAGGGGCGTTTCACAGCTTTCCTCCCGTCGGGATGAGTCAAGAACGCGTAGTCTAAAGCGATGGTTCGGAAAAGTCTGTAAGCCAGATCACAGTGCATTATTGTGATCCTTAACGCTACTACCACTGTGCTACGAATCGACTTTCAGGGCCAGCCGTGCTCTGTATCTATTTGGAATTGCGTTCCTTCGCGGATTCGATTCCTTCCGCGCTTACCAACCTGACCCTCTCATTCACCGATAGTAACTTCTGTTAACAGGCAATTAGACTCATTGACCCCTGCGCCGCGCGGGGGCGGGGCGGGGGCGAACCAACCCCGGCGGGGCCTGTGGCGGGGGGGTGCACTTTCGCGGGCTTCTGTCTCCTAACCCGTCAAACGGCGTGGGGGTAGGTGTATACCGACGGCAAAATGGACCCTCCCCCCTCACGGATGTGATCACAACTCAGGACAAAAAAACAGGTCAGAAGCGCGACTGCCCTGATGGCGAGGAGGATTAGGGCATTACGCATAAGGATTTCTCGCTTCTGCCGAATCGGGACCGCCTAGGGTTATGAGTACGGGCAGCACATCTTCTTTTTTGATCGTTGAGCGAAATATGTGATGCAAGAACGTAGTCTTCCCCCAACCAGGACCACTGAAAATAAGGGCGTCATGGTCACGACATATGAACTCATCGATCGTGATTGATTTTTCATCGAAAGCGCGTCCGCGCAGAATTGAGCGGCTAACTCGGTCCGCATAGACGTAGGAATCGCCTGTGGCATCATCATCGTTGGAAGCAACGATAACCCGTGTGGGTTGGTATATGGTGTCGAACGGCAAGGGATTTCGCATGCCCAAGCACTGCACGGTTGCCGTTTGTACCAGAGCCGTGTCTTGGAGACGTTTGAACCATTCTGCAAGGTCGACTCCCGCGTTATCGTCACCAAAGAGCTTCAGGAACTTCTGTTCTGCACATGACAGTGCAGCGCCGACGTTCTCATAAAGCTCCTTGCGAAACTGTTTTACCTCATTCTCGCGGAAGCCTTTGCTTTGACTCGTCTTGCTGTCATATTCGTCATGATGCTCCAGACAGAGGAATGCGAGATTGTCCAACACAAAGTTCGTATTGTCATGATCAAGGTGGGCAATCTGACCAGCTTTCACCTCAACGTTGCCGTGGAGTCCGAAACAAACGCAACAGCGACGGCGAGAAAGCAGGACTACTTGATCCTGAATATCTCCGGGAACGGGGATGCGTGCCACTCTAAATTCTCCTGCTGATATTCGCTTTCATGGTAGCAGGGCTGCTGAGTGTGTTGCAGTCCCGCGCGCGCAACGCGCCCTGCCCCGCGCGCGGGCGGGCCCGGCCCGGATAAGTGGCTCGATCCGCTCCCGAGCGGACTGCTCAGTACTCCTCAGGCACCTTGACTGTCTTTTCAGCGACGTGGGCGGCTCGCTTGCGTCCGGTGTACGAGAACCAGCAATGAAGGATGAGGAAGGTCGTTTTAACTGGGACCCGCACTACGAAGGAGTATTTCGACTTAACACCCGGATCGATAAAGAAGTACTCCAAGTCTGTTGGAAGAAAAGATCCTTTCGCAAGCGAGTGTCGAAAGTCGACTTGATTACGCCAGCGCTCATTGGTTTCAATGGGATCGCCTGAGTAAATTCCATCGAGCTCGAAGGCAAAATCGTTCATCCGATGTTGAGCTTTTCCCTTATTGTCAATTATGGCGATGATCTCGACTACCCACCAGTCTCCCTGCTTGCCAACGAGATTCAAATCAGCGGAAAATTCAACGTTCGGATATTTCTCCTGCTGCCGAATATATTTGAGGTAGACCCATACCCCGCCGACGATGACGGACACCGTTGTGACGACCGACTGAACAGCGGTGACCAGGTCTTTCCAATTTGTTGCCAGCCATTTCAAAATCAGCATCGGGAGACTTCTTCATCTTCTCAAGAAAAAGGATTTTAACGCTGAACCGGAAGTATAGCCATGAACGCGCGCACAGTAGTATCGGGCTCAACCATTAATTCATTCCGCCAACATGCTTCTCTCACCCACGCGCTTTCGCACCAGTGTACATGGCGCGTTCGCAGACGGACGCACGAGTCCCATGCAGCAGGCGTAGGGCCCAGCCAAAGTCAAAATCATTACGTTCCAGGGGGGAGGGTCCATTTTGCCGTCGGTATACACCTACCCGTCAAACGGCGTGGGGGGTTGAAAGATGGAAATCTCGGAATGCGAATCCGCGTCACTGAGGTGTCGCCCGCAGGGACGATGCCTTCAAAGACCTTCGAAGTGAAAGGCCACGAATGGACACGAGCCTTTACTGGTGAGGTACGATAAGCTCAGTTCGCCTGAAACGACACCTCTGGGCGACTTCTCGTCCTTGGTGCTATGTCGCCATTACACTCATCGACAAGACGGCAACAATCCCTGGGCGCGTCAGACTGAATCGGAATTGGACGCTTTGAGGTGCCCCCACAACAAGATCGCAACGAGCAGGACCCATACACCCACGTACGTAGTCTCTTGCACCACGATTGAGCGACCGATCATTTGAAATCCGAAGATCAACCCAGACTTGAGTTGTGAAGCATGTCACGGCTGAGATGGCAACTCCAAGAAAAGCTCCGGCGCGCGGGGGCTAGGCCAATCAGTGTTTATGCCTGTTAACAGCAGCCTCAGCGAGAATCAAGCCATACCTCCGCATAAAGACAAAATTCTTAAGCCTTTGGACCTAGCTCTTGGGAAGCCCCTGCGAAGACGTGAACGTTCCTGCATTGCGCACGGCGATGGTTGGCCCCGACCGCGACTCGACTGGGCGGATCGCCTTCGGCCAAACGAGGGTGAGGCGGCACTACTCTTCGGCGAGTCATATAATGGAGACGATCAGCCCCTGAAAGCTGCTGGCCCTAACGCACGGCTTCTCCGTTCGCAGATTCCTCTGCGGTTCGCGGCTTTCATCTCGCGGCTGCAACCTGGTGGATGCTCTCATCGCTCCACTTCATCAGTCTTTCGCAGCTCTACCGAATCGCTCATCGCTTACGGAGTTGAGACCATGCCTTACGAATTCGTAGTCAACAATCATTCCGCCAAAGTAGATGTTCCAGCGAACATGCCGCTCCTGTGGGTAATTCGCGACGTGCTGAATCTGAAAGGCACCAAGTTCGGCTGCGGCATGGCGCTCTGCGGCGCTTGCACTGTGCTGATTGACGGCGAGGCCGCACGCTCTTGCATGACTGACGTCTCCAGCGTTGCCGGGAAGAAAATCACGACCATCGAAGGCCTGTCCGCCGACGGAACGCATCCCCTGCAGCTCGCTTGGCAGGAACTCGACGTACCGCAATGCGGCTATTGTCAGGCCGGCCAGATCATGCAGGCCGCGTCGCTGCTGGCCAAGACGCCGCGGCCCACCGAGGCCCAGATTCACGAAGCGATGGATGGAAACCTCTGCCGCTGCGGAACCTATCTGCGGATTCGCGAAGCCATTCACCGCGCCGCCGCTTCGGCGCGCTGACCATATTGGAGGGAATATGGCAACCATTCTGCGTGATCTTCATAACAACGACCGTCAGAGCAGCGATAGAGACGAGACGCAGCACGGCATGGACCGCCGATCATTTCTTCGCGTCACCGCATTGGCCGGGGGCGGTTTCATGTTGAGCCTTTACATCGATCCATTCGCCTTCGGCCAGGGTCAGCCGGCAGCGCCTCTGTTGCCCAACGCGTTCGTCCGCCTCACCCCCGACGGCACGGTCACCATCATGGCGAAGAATCCTGAAGTCGGCCAGGGCGTGAAGACCATGCTGCCCATGCTGATTGCCGAAGAGCTCGACGTGGCATGGAAAGACGTTCGCATCGAGCAAGCCGACGTGGACCAATCAAAATACGGCGTGCAGTTTGCCGGAGGCAGCCGCGCCACGCCATTGCACTGGGATCCTTTGCGGCGCGTCGGAGCGGCCGCGCGGCAGATGCTCGTCACTGCAGCAGCACAAACCTGGAACGTGTCGGCGGCGGATTGCGCCACCGATTCCGGCCGCGTGCTGCACAAATCATCGGGACGTTCTCTCGGCTATGGCGCTTTGGTGGACAAGGCTGCCACCATTCCCACGCCCGACGCGAACAGCCTCCGCCTGAAAGATCCGAAAGACTACAAGATCATTGGCCTGCCACTTGCGGGAGTGGACAATCAGGCCATCGTTACCGGCAAGCCGCTCTATGGAATTGACGTGGTCGTGCCGGGCATGCTCTACGCGGTATTCGAGAAGTGCCCGGTCTTCGGAGGCAAGGCGGTCAGCGCCAATCTCGATGTGGTCGAAAGTCAGCCGGGAGTGCGGCATGCGTTTGTGGTTCGCGGCGAAGATGATCCGACAGGTTTGATCAGCGGTGTGGCCATTGTTGCCGACAACTGGTGGGCCGCGCGCACCGCGCGCGAAAAGCTTGAAGTCAAATGGAACGAAGGTGCAACCGCGGCGCAAAGCAGCGAGGGGTTTGCCCGCCAGGCCGAAGAGCTTTCGAAGCAGGCTCCCGCACGCACTCTGCGCAAAGACGGCGACGTCGAAACTGCTCTGGCCAACGCCACAAGAGTCGTTGAGGCGGCGTATTTCTATCCTTTCCTGGCCCACGCTCCCATGGAGCCGCAGAACTGCACGGCTCACTATAAGGATGGCAAGCTGGAAATGTGGGCGCCATCGCAGACTCCGCAGCGCGGTCTGCCCCTGGTCGCCAAAACTCTGGGCATGAGTCCCGGTGACATCACCATTCACATGACCCGCATCGGCGGCGGTTTCGGACGCCGCCTGGTTGACGACTACATGGCCGAGGCTGCGTGGATTTCAAAAACTGTCGGCGCGCCGGTGAAGCTGCTGTGGACTCGCGAAGACGACATCCGCCACGACTTCTACCGGCCGGCCGGATTTCACTACTTCAAGGGAGGCATCGACAGCGCAGGCAAAATCGTTGCATGGCGCGATCATTTTGTGAGTTTTGGTGAAGGCGAGCACTTTGCGCCGGCCGCAGGCATTGACGGCGATGAATTCCCGGCGCGATTCGTTGCGAATTACGCGCTGCATTCCTCAGTGATGAAACTCGGCGTGCCCACCGGTGCCCTGCGCGCTCCGGGAAGCAACGGCATCGCTTTTGCCGTGCAGTCGTTTCTCGACGAGCTGGCGCACGCCGCCGGCAAAGATCCGATCGACTTCCGCCTGGCGCTGCTGGCTAACGCACCGCTGCCGTTCACCGAGTCTGGACCACCAGCCACTCAGTTCAATACTCAGCGCGCACGCGGAGTCCTGGAGGCAGTGCGCGATCAGTCGGGATGGAAAACGCGCAAGCCGGCAAAGGGATCGGGCATGGGGGCGGCTTTCCACTTTAGTCACCTGGGATATTTCGCGGAAGTCGTCGACGTACAGGTGGACGAAAAAAAACGCCTCAAAGTGAACAAAGTCTGGGTGGCGGCTGACATCGGAAGCCAGATTATCAATCCGAGCAACGCGAAGAGCCAGGCACAGGGCGCGGCAATCGACGGGCTGAGTCACGCGATGGGGTACGAAATCACCATCGACAAGGGCCGCGCGCAGCAAAGCAATTTCGATGACTATCCGCCGATCCGCATTTCCCAGACGCCTCCGGATGTCGAGGTGCAGTTCTTGAAAACGGACTTCTCGCCGACTGGCTTAGGAGAGCCCGCGCTTCCGCCGGTGCTACCGGCGTTGTGCAACGCGATCTTTGCGGCTACGGGAACACGAATCCGCAAATTACCCTTGGCGAAGAGCGGCTTTAGTTGGGCTTAGGGCTGGTGCAGGCGAGCCGGCGGTTCGTCATCAGGGCACATTTCTGCCTTTGGTCCTACCAGCGGTTACTGCGTCCTAGCACCGATGGCGAATGGCGCTGCCCGTGGACTTGTCCTATGATGATCGCGGAAAGCTGAGGGCAAAACGGCTTTCCGGGCAGTGAGTGCCCCGCACGGCACGGCGGCGCAGAAGTGGGCCAATTCGGAGACAAATTCCGCAAAGAGCGCGAGAAGAAAGGCATCTCGCTGGAAGACGTGTCGAACGTCACCAAGATCAGCTCGCGCATGCTGCAGGCGATCGAGCAAGAGCAGTTCGACCTGCTCCCCGGCGGTGTCTTTAACCGGGGTTTCATCCGCGCCTACGCCAAGCATCTGGGACTGAACGACGAGGAAGCAGTCACCGATTATCTGGCGTGCCTGCGCCAGGCGCAGATCGATGCCCAGGCCAATTGGCAACCCGAGGAACGACCGGCGCCCGCGCCGCGAGGCCCATACGCGAAGCCGGCACTGAAGAAGCAGCCGCCGGCCGAAGTTGAGGAACTCCCCGAGTTGCACCTGCCTCGGGCAGAAGACGTTCGTCCTCCGCGGAGGGACTACGTCGAGAAGCGCGGCGGCGTGCCCTGGACGCTTCTCGCTGCCGCCGCCGTGGTCGTTGTTCTCGTGGCGGCGTTGTGGTTCCGGCAGTCAGGCAGACATGCGCAATCTGGCGCCCAAGCGGCTGGCGCCCCCACGGCCACATCGCCTGCTCCGGCGCAGTCTGCGCCCGCTGCAACGCCCATCGCCACCACAGCGACGCAGACCTTGCCCTCGCGCTCAAATAGCAAGGCAACATCGACGCCTCGACTGCTGGCGTCATCGAGCCTGGACGAGACCGCTGCGAAGGCTCCAGAAACAACGCATCGAGCACCGCCTCCATCAAATTATTCGACCAGCTCAAACACCGCTGCCAATGAAGCCGCGACGCGAGCGATTCCGCCGCAGAATGCAGGAACGCCAGCGATGCCGAGCGCATCGTCAGCGAAGGCAGCCTCGCCGGTTGCACCCTCCTCAGGCACTTCCTCGGGCACTTCGACCGAGGCTCTTCCTCTTACGCTCGTAATCCGCGCCTCGGAAACTTCCTGGATCTCAGTCACTGCCGATGGCCAGCCCGTCGGCCATGAAACCCTCATCGCTCCCGCGCATACGTCGGTCCGTGCCAGCCGCGAGATCATCGCCCGCATCGGCAACGCCGCCGGTGTCAGCTTCCTGTGGAATGGACAGGAGATCCCTGCCCAGGGCGCCGAGGCCGAGGTCAAGACCTTCGTATTCGACGCGCAAGGCATGCGCGAGGTGCCCAATCAACCCCCGGTTCCGAACCAGCCAGTCCCCAATCAATAGAGAATTTCCCCCATTTGCCGGCTCAATTCTTCCATTCGGTTGATTCTGCGTCACTTAAGGCAATAATCGTTGCACGCCGTTAGGGGGTCTGGTATGCTTTCTTGACGTTTCCCCCTACGCAGAAAATGCTGCGTAGCGGCCGCGAAATTTCCCCTGGTCCCACCAGACCAAGAGCCCAGAGTTTACTGCAACGACACGCTGCAGACTTGTATCAAGAACCGGCCAGCGCGACGAGCCGCCTGCCGCGTGGAATTTTAAGGAGAAACACAACTTGCCATCCCACACCCAATCGAAGAACCGCTATTTATTCACTTCCGAATCCGTGACCGAAGGCCATCCCGATAAAATTGCCGACCAGATTTCCGACGCCATCCTCGACGCCTGCCTCGAAGAAGATTCCGCAAGCCGCGTTGCCTGCGAAACCCTGACCGCCACCGGGCTGGTGGTGATCGCCGGCGAAATTACGACCAAGGCATACGTGGATTTCCAGACCGTCGTTCGCGGCACCGTCGCCTCCATCGGCTACGACAATGCGCTTTACGGATTCGACGCCAACACCTGCGCCGTCATCTCCAGCATCAACAAGCAGTCCGGCGACATCGCCATGGGGGTTGACACCGGCGGCGCCGGCGACCAGGGCATGATGTTCGGTTATGCCGTCAACGAAAATGTGGATCTGATGCCGACTCCCATTTCGCTGGCGCACAAGCTCACCCATCAACTCGCGCTGGTCCGCAAGAACGGAACGCTCCCTTTCCTTCGCCCCGATGGCAAATCTCAGGTCACGGTCGAATACGACGCCAACAAGAAGGTTCTCCGCGTGGATGCCATCGTCATTTCCACGCAACATTCTGAGACCGTGACCAACGACGAACTGCGCTCGAGCATCCTGAAGCACGTCATTCAGGCCGTCATTCCGGCCAAGCTGCTCGATGAGGACACCAAGTACCACATCAATCCCACGGGACGTTTCGTCATCGGCGGGCCAATGGGCGACACCGGCCTGACCGGCCGCAAGATCATCGTCGACACCTACGGCGGTATGGGACGCCACGGCGGCGGCTGTTTCAGCGGAAAAGATCCGACCAAGGTGGATCGCTCGGCGGCTTACATGGGCCGCTACATCGCGAAAAATCTGGTCGCCGCTGGCCTCGCCGATCGTTGTGAAGTGCAACTCGCCTACGCCATCGGCGTGGCCGATCCGGTCAGCGTGCTGGTCGAGACCTTCGGCACCGAGAAGGTCGATCCGGCGATCATTCCGGACCTGATTCGTGCGCACTTCAAGCTCACGCCGCGGGGAATCATCGAATCGCTCAACCTGCGCCGTCCGATCTACAAGAAGACGGCCGCTTACGGCCACTTCGGCCGCAAGGATCCGGATTTCACCTGGGAAGCGACCGACAAAGCCGCGAAACTCGCCAACGATGCCGGCCTCCGTGAGCCCGTTGCGGTGCGAAAGTAGGATTTGTTTGTCATTCCGAGGAGCAGAGCGACGAGGAATCTGATGTCCGCTCGGTGGCCAAGAAAGCAGATTCCTCGCCGCAAAGAAGCGGCTCGGAATGACAAATTGCTTGGGCTTTGCATACCGACGAACCGAAGTGCCATTCGCGGAATAGTCCGAAGGTTGTATCCCGAACGATCAGGCGGGTAATCCTGACCAACTCCCCCGGTTCGTGTATTCTGCGAAAGTGGGTTGTGGGCTGAACAAGGAAGCGAGCCGAGCGCGCGAATTGTTGCGTCGCAAGGAACTCGACGCTTCGCGTGGCTCGCCCAGGTCCTTCGGACGCAAGAACGGCGTCCTCAGGATGACAAATAGTTTTTGCCGCTTCACGGGCGCCACTGAGCAAGAAAACGCCACTGAGTTAAAAAAGAGGAGAAGTATGTCAACAGCAGCAGTGAATTGCGACATCAAGAACGTAGAACTGGCCGACCTGGGCAAGAAGCGCATCGAGTGGGCGAATCAGTCCATGAAGGTGCTGCAGATCATCCGCAAGGAGTTCATCAAGAACCAGCCGCTCAACGGCGTCCGAATTTCGGCCTGCCTGCACGTGACCGCCGAGACCGCGAACCTGGCCATCTGCCTGCGCGATGGCGGCGCCGAAGTGGTGCTCTGCGCCTCGAACCCTCTCTCCACGCAGGATGACGTCGCCGCGTCGTTGGTCCGCGACCACAACATTCCGGTCTATACCATCAAGGGCGAGGACAACGACACGTATTACAACCACATCATCGCCGCCATCGACCACAAGCCGCACATCACCATGGACGACGGCGCCGATCTCGTGACCATCCTGCACACCAAGCGCACCGACGCGCTCGAAGGGGTTATCGGGGGCACGGAAGAGACCACCACCGGCGTCATCCGCCTGCGCGCCATGTCCAAGGAAGGTGTGCTCAAGTATCCCATCGTCATGGTCAACGATGCCGACACCAAGCATCTGTTCGACAACCGCTACGGCACCGGGCAGTCCACCATCGACGGCATCATCCGCGCCACCAATTTTCTGCTCGCTGGATCGAAATTCGTCATCGCCGGCTACGGATGGTGCGGCCGCGGCCTCGCCTCCCGCGCCCGCGGCGCCGGCGCCGAAGTCATCATCACCGAAGTCGATCCCACAAAAGCCCTCGAAGCCGTCATGGACGGCTTCCGCGTCATGAGCATGACCGAAGCCGCCAAGCTCGGCGACGTCTTCTGTACCGTCACCGGCAACAAGAACGTGCTGACCAAAGAGCATTTTGCGCTGATGAAAGACGGCGCCATCATTTCCAACTCCGGCCACTTCAACGTCGAAATCGACATCCCCGCGCTCGAAAACATGTCGTCGTCGAAGCGGACCACGCGCAACTTTGTCGACGAGTACTCGCTCAAGGACGGCCGCAAGATCAACCTGCTCGGCGAAGGCCGCCTCATCAACCTGGCCGCCGCCGAAGGCCACCCCGCAAGCGTGATGGATATGAGCTTCGCCGACCAGGCCCTTTCGGTTGAATACATGGTGAAGAACGCGAAGAAGCTCGAAAAGCGCGTCTACCGCGTTCCCGACGAACTCGACAAGCGCGTCGCGCGCTTGAAGCTTGAATCCATGGGCATCAAAATCGACAAGCTCACGCCCGAGCAGGAAGAGTATCTGGCGGGCTGGTCGGAAGGAACATAAAGCAGTTAGTGGAAGAGCGGCGCTTCAGCGCCGCGTAAGGGCAGTTAATGAGGAACATGTAGGGACAGCTGCCCTCGGCTGTCCGGCGGCCCGGAAGTTTCGGGCCGCTTTGATTTTTGGGATCCAAGCCAATTACCGCTCGGGCAGGGCCGGCTGTTTGCTGAGCGCGGCCACATCGGCGTCGCGCTTCGCTTTTCGCCAGACGTTGGCCACGGCGAGCGTCCAGAAGGGGACGAGATCCACGCCCGGCACCAGCTTCGCCAGGAACGATGGCAGAAATTCCCAGTGCCAGCCCAGCAGGCGAACCATCGCCATGGCGACGCAGATGTCGAGGAGGTCGTCGGCGGGCGATAGCGCGCCCTCTACGAACAGAGGGAAAACGACAAGCTACAGTGCGTCGGCCACGATGGCCAGCAGCATGGCCGTCCGAAATTTCGGGCCGGGCGAAACGATGATCGAGTCGTCAGCCATGGTGTCCGCTTCTTCTATTGTAGATGCCGGAGGCCTGCCCGGCGCGGCTTTCGAAGGCCGCTTCAAGGGATGCGACCAGTGGAGGGATTTCACTCTGCCAATGAGCGGATGAAGTGAGTGGCTGGGGCATTGCGAGGGGCGGTGCTTAGCCGCCCCTTCATTGTGGTTTGTGCGTTGGGGGAAAGTCAGATCTTTGGTCTGCGGTGCGCCAGCCGCTTGACTGCTTTGCGTTGCATCATCACTGCAATTGCCTGCGCCAGCTGCGCTCGTCGAATCGCGCGCGTGCTAGTAGCGCTCGTCGGCGGCCCAGCGCAGGACTTCGTCCTCGACGGAAAACTTCTCCGGCTCAGGACGCGCAAAGCGCGAGGCCAGCGAAAACGCGTGTACTTCCAGCGGCACGGTGAAATGCGCGCGCGTCCTTAGGAAACCGCGTACCCAAAGTTCAGCGTAGCGCTCCAGGCCAACCGCCTGAATCTGCACCAAGTGCACCAAGGAGTGGAACAGGGCCCGTTCGGTGAGCTGTTCGTTAAAGACCACCAGATCAATGAACGTGAGCGACTCCATGTGCGGCAAGTCAGGCAGATTAGTGAATCCCATCTCGCGCGCCTTGACGACCAGTTCGGGCTCGGGCAAGCGCGCGCCGTTGAGCTCCGTGACGCGAATCCGTTTCAGCAGTGCCTCAGGAAAGTAGGGTGAGAACGTCGCGATCTGCTGGCTGCTGAGCGCCTGCGACTGTGGCAGGTAGCGCTCGCGGCCGTGACGCAGGCAGGAGGAGAGCCACGTGATAGCCTGGGCGATCTGCTCCTCAGTGGGCGCGGGGCAAGGGGCTGTGGCCGGCTGCTTTTCGTACATCTGCCTTTCGAGCGAGGAGTAAAAGTCGTTTAAGGCGCTGGCGGCCTCGGCGGATTTGCGGAGCACGTCGCGCCGGCCGAAGCGGGCCAGGTCGTCGGCAGAATAGTGGAGGCGGAGCTGATGGGTAGCGCAGTGGGCACTCAACAGTTCCAGTTGAGCGTGGCGCAGCTCCGAATTCATTTGAACAATGGCAACCCTGTCCTCGGGGTTTTCATAGGAGTACATCGGGTACAGCTCCATCTTTAAATCCGGATCAGCAAACACGCACGGGGGCCGAATATCAATTCCTTATACACCGTTATGTATACACTGTCAACATAATAATCGGGAGGCTGCTCGTTACCAACGGGCCATGGCTGGGGGTGCTCCTGGCGCAAGGACCGGCCGAAAAGGGCGGACGCAGAGGAGCGATCCGTGAGGATCGCGCGGCCCCGCCCAGTAGACTGCGGCCTTTCCTGACGGGAAGCCTGATTGGGGAAAAACCAAGGTTATGGAAGGGTAGGGTCTTTCTAGTCACCTGTACAGTGTTATGTGAACGGTGTCAATATATTGGGAGTTCATCCCTGGCTCCGGAGGCTGGCGATGCCGCGGCATCCCGATCCTGATCTCGAAGAACGTATCCTGAACGCCGCCGCCCGGCTATGGAAGCGCGGGGGCGACAAGGCGCTTACCATGCGAGCAGTGGCGCGGGCTGCAGGTACAAACACACCGGCAGTCTACCGCCGTTTTAAGGACCGCAAGGCGATTGTGCGGGGCTTGTTGTTGCGCACCATTACCCGCATCGGAAAGATTTTCCAGGCAGGCGAGACGATCGAAGACGTCACCGAGGCTTACGTCGACCAGGCCCTGCACGATCCGCATGAGTACGAGCTGTTTCTGGCCAACGTGCACGAACTGACACCGCCCCGGGGCAGGTTTCGGGCGATCCGGGAGTTCAGGCCAAACTTCGCCATACTTGAGCAGAGGCTGGCCAAACGGCTGGGTGGCGCACCCGGAGATCATACGCAGATGGCGTTGGCCGTTTGGGCCTTGGTGCATGGAACCACAACTCTCCTGTTATCGAAAGCCGTCCCGGAGGGGCATGAAGAGGAACTGCGCTGCGCGTGCCGAACAGCCCTGCAAGCGCTGCTCGATGGAACCGGCAGATTCTCCACCAAGTGTCCCGACGCTTAGCGACGCACTGAAGCATGCCCCGGAAAATGGCTGCGAACCACTGCCTCATTGAGACGAGGAATCAATTGACGGGGTGCTTACCAGATGCGTGGTACCAACCGGTAGCGCACCTTCTTCAGATATTCCCGGTATCCATTCAGGTCGCGTGCCAACAGCTTCTCTTCACCGAAGATGCGCAGCACTAGCAACAGGATCTCGGCGAGAGCTGCGAGAAGGCCACAAACGGAGCCGAACAGCAACGCGCCGCCAGGAAACATCAGACTTGCTCCAAGATACATGGGATGGCGCACAAAGCCGTAGACGCCGGTGTCAATGACGTACTGGCTGCGCTCGCTTTGAATACGAACGAGCTGCGACGCAAAGGTGTTATCGGTGAGCGCGCGCAAAATGAAGAAAGTACCGCCGAGGAGCAACGCGCCCCCGCAGGCCTCACTCCACAGCGGCAGGCGGGTTGTCCAGCCGAAACGCTTGTCCAGCGCCGGCACGACGATCCAGGCGAGGCCGCACACTTTGATCCCCACGAGGATAGCTACATCCGAGCGCGATTCACCGCCGCTGCCCGGCATCCGCATACGCTCGGCCAGCAGCGCTGGGTCCTTGTAGCGAAGCCAGAAGAGATTAGTGGCCATGAAGAATACCCACCAGACACCGAAGATCCAGCCCTCCACCCAGCGCCAGTTGCCCGACAGCCATAGCGGAAGCGCCGCTGACCCCAGAAGGCCAGCGACGGCCACAACCACGAGTCCGGTGGGGATCGGCGTGGAGCGCATCGGAAGCCGAAAACATCATACCGCTGAGACGCACTTGTTTGCGTCGGAAGCAGATGGCGTCGTGGGCGAAAAGCGCTAAGATCCTTTCGGGCGAATGACGGCAACTCAGAACCTATGTGCGATGGCATGCAAAGTGGCGGAGTGCATTTATGAGATAGGTCTTTGCGCAGGCAGGGATTAGAGTCACCTCATTCCCGCGATGTCTGGGCATGCTCATTCCCTCGGCCCGTTCTGCCGATGGAATGGCAGAGCGGATCATGACCAGAATTCTTTTGGTCGAAGATAGCAAGTTCCTGAGGCTGGCGACCGAACGGGCGCTGGCCCACGCCGGCTATGAGGTTGTGACGGCCGCCGACGGCGAGAGTGCGCTGCAACTCGCGCGCGAGAAGATGCCGCACGTGATCCTGCTGGATCTGCTGCTGCCCAAGATCGCCGGATTGGATGTGCTGAAGGCGCTGAAACGCGATCCTGCCACGGCGGCGATCGCGGTAGTGGTCCTTTCTGGAATGTCGCAGAAGAACGAAGACCGGCTGCGTAAAGACGGCGCCTTCGCATTTCTCGGAAAGGCCGAACTCGCTCTAGACAGAGGTCCTCATTCCCTGCTGAAAGCTGTGGCCGAGATCATGAGGGGACTGAACCTCGAGGTCCCCGCCAGCCCTTTTGCGGCTGCACAGTGCGCCAATCCCCGGTAACTTCGATCTGGTTACGGACCGCGTTCAACTCCTGATGGTGAACCCGGCGGGATCGCCTGACATTCATCCCTCCGGCCCCATGAAAATAAATCACTTAAAGATGGGAACTCCTGCCTCACTGGCGGCGTCTATGTTTAATGAGGAAGTCGGCCTTGGTTGCGGGTCAGGCCGGATTCGGCTTGGGCCATGAAATTCGAGGGTGCGGTGGGGTGGAAAATCCTATAATGTGAGGATTATGTGGGCGAGGGGAGTCGACCACCTTGGGTGATCTGGCAAGTGCGATAGGAATTCGGGCGCAGGAAGAAGCGGCCATAGTTGCCGAACTGAAGGCAGGCTCGGAGGCGGCATACGCCTGGCTGATTGGCGAATTCCAGCAGCCGGTTTACGGGCTGGTATACCGCATCGTGAACGATCCAGCCGACGCGGCCGACACGACGCAGGATGTCTTCCTGAAGGTTTTTCGCGGGATGAAACATTTTCAAGGTGAGTCCAGCCTGAAGACCTGGATTTACCGGATCGCATTGCACGAGGCCGCCAACCGCAAGCGCTGGTGGTTCCGGCACAAGGCGAAGGAAACTTCGATTGCTCCTGCGGAAGCGGACAGCCCAAACGGTTCCCAAGGGGCGATGCAGGCAGCCCTGACCGATCCTGCGGAATCGCCCTTTGACAACGTGGCCCACCGCGAAGTGCAGCGCCGCGTGGAGCAGGAACTGCGGCAGCTGAACGAGCCATACCGCACCACACTGATTTTGCGCGACCTGGAAGAGATGTCGTACGAAGAAATTGCCGAGGTGCTCGAGATTTCACTGGGTACGGTGAAATCGCGACTGACGCGCGGCCGCGACATGTTGCGGCAACGGCTGACGCCGTTTGTCCGCGAAGTTGGGCACGAGCTGGGGCTAACTGCGCCGGAATTGGACAACGGAGAACAAGAAGCGCGGGTGCAGGTTGCTGGAGGGGGTAGAAGGGCAGAGGTGATGCCATGATTGCAAAAATCTTTGGCACACAGGACGCGAAAGCAGCATTGACATGCCGGCAGGCGCTACGCTTGTTCTCTCCATATTTGGATGGAGCGGTGACGGGCACGGAAATGCTTGCGCTGCAGGATCACTGGTCGGAATGCACGCCTTGCCACGAGCGCTATCAGGAACTGCGCCGAACCGAGCAGTTGGTCATGAGCGTGCCGCGGCCGAAGGCGCCCGAGGATCTGGCGCTGCGCCTGCGGGTAGCCATCTCGCACGAACGCGCCCAAGCGTCGCGCGGTCCGTTCGCGGGGTGGCTGGTGCGACTGGAAAATGCGGTGCGCGCCCACATGGTGCCGGCAACAGCCGGTTTTTTGAGCGCGGTCATCATTTTCGCAGTGGCGATGGCGTATTTCGTTGCCCCATCGTCGCTGCAGGCCGACAACGATGTGCCGCTGGTTATGGTCAATACCGCGCCACAGCTGGAGCCGAGTGCATTCGGCCTGACGCTCGATAGCATCAACGCCGATTCCCTGGTGGTCGAAGCCTACGTAGATGCGAACGGACGCGTGCAGGATTACCGGATTCTCTCTGACGACACGGAACAGGCCAAGCAAGTATTGCCGCAAGTGAAGCGCATGCTGATTTTCACGACTTTCCGTCCGGCGCTCTCCATGGGCCGTCCGACGCCGAGCCGGGCAGTGTTGTCGTTCTCGAAGATCAGCGTCAGGGGATAAATTACCGCGGCGGCTAACGCCGCGGCATAAGTAAACGCCTCTTCGGCACGACTGAGGTCGTGCCCTTCCCGATCCCTTTTGCTCCCAATTCAACCGGCGCTACTACTGCGTCCGCTTCTGCAGAACGACGGTGAACTGCGCTTTGCAGGTGTTGGCGGGATCGTCAAAGGCTTCGCCGGTGCGGTCGCCTTCCGACGCGTGGAAATAGATGCCATGCTTGATCCGGTCGGGCAGGCCGGTGAAGCGGGCCTTCCCGTCTACATTGGTGCTGAGTTGCAGATCAAGCTTGCGGACATTCATGAATCCGTAGGCGATATGCACGTTCACCTTGGCGGCATAGACCGGTGTGCTGGCGGCGTCGGAGGTGATCGTGAAGTCGGCCGAGCACGGTCCAATGCCGCCGTCGAGCACAGGGACGGCGTGAGGATCGGGTACGCCACTGGTCTGCGACGTGCTACTGGCAGGCTGAGAGGGACCGGTTTGAGGCTTAGAACTGGTGTCTGTCTGAGAAAAGGCTAAGGCAGACAGGGCCATCACAACGAGAGCGAGCCGGCGAAGTCTGATTTCCTTCATGTCCACTAAGAGTACCGTAGCCATTATCGGGATGCACGGAGACTCGAAGAGGTTCAGGGCATTGGCTTTACGGGTTCCTGTTACCAACGTTCATTGCCCCTTCACGAAAGTGCCGAATATAATTTTTGGAACTGTCACCCCGTCCAGCGAGGAACAACGGATTTTCTGCATGCCTGAGGCCGGCACTCAATTGACGCGCCACAGCCAGGAACTGACGATTTTTCACGACGTGGCCAAGGCGCTCACGTCGTCGTTGGACCTCGACTCCATTCTGCAGACCATCATGGACAAAATGGCGGAATACTTTCGCCCCGACACGTGGTCGTTGCTCATGGTGGACGAGGCGCACGACGAGCTGTATTTCGCTATCGCCGTCGGCGACAAAGCCGAAGCCCTCAAGAATGTGCGCCTGAAGCTGGGCGAAGGCATTGCCGGGTGGGTGGCGAAAAACGGCGAGGCGCGGGTGGTGCCCGACGTGCGTTCCGATCCCTACTTTGCCAGCCGCGTCGACGACACCACCAAGTGGGAGACGCGGTCGGTGATCTGCGTGCCTTTGCGCTCGAAGTTGCGCGTGCTGGGCGTGATCCAGCTGGTGAACGTCGACATGACGCGATTCAAGGAAGGCGAGTTGTTCTTCCTGCAGTCGCTGTGCGACTACGCCGCCATCGCCATTGAGAACGCACGCTGGGTCGAGAAGATCCAGGAGCTGACGATCACCGACGATTGCACCGGCCTGTACAACGCGCGCCATCTCTACAAGACCCTCGACACCGAGGTGTACCGGTCGTCGCGCTTCGGCTATGAGTTCAGCATTTTGTTCATCGATCTGGATCACTTCAAAACGGTCAACGACACGCACGGCCATCTGATCGGCAGCAAGCTGCTGGCTGAAATTGGCTACCTCATCAAAGCGCAGCTGCGGCTCATCGACTTTGCCTTCCGTTATGGCGGCGACGAGTTTGTGGTGCTGCTGCCGCAGACAGGAAAAGATCAGGCCCTGGTTGTAGCCAAGCGCCTGCAGGAGGCGCTGCGCTCGAGCAGTTTTTGCCGCGAAGAAGGATTGAACCTCAACGCTCGCGCCTCGATTGGCCTCGCCACCTATCCGCACGATGCCCGCACCGCGCATGACGTCATCCGCCAGGCCGACGGCATGATGTACATGGTGAAGAACTCTACCCGCGACAACATCGGCATCGCACAACGCGGCGTACTGCGGTAAAACACTCGTTAGCCGTCCGTCGTTGGTCGTTGGCGGCAGTAAGCGGAGAATAATGTGCTGAGGCCGGGCTACTTGTCCGACTTTGGCGGGGCCGCGGTTGTGGTTTTCGTTTCCGGCATCGCTTCCGGCTTGACCGCATTTGCGTTGGCGGCGGCTTTGGGGTTCACACCGAAATCCCAGAAGTAGAGATTCATCGCGTCCTTGTTCAGCATCTCGACCACCGCATACTCTCCCGGCACCAGGCTTTCAGTAGGAGTCAGTTTCAGCCAGCCTCCCTTAACTTCGGTGATGGTCGATTTGATGACGTGCTGCTCCTCGGTGATCTTGCCAGTGACCTGGCGCTTTACATCGCCCACGATGCGTTTATCGCCTTTGGTCTCGATGCGCACGATCCGGAAACGGTCGAACGGCACGCGCGGCTGTTCCGGTTGTTGTGGCTGTTGGGGCTGCTGCGGTTGTTGCGTCTGTCCGGAGCGTTGTGAAGCACGCGGGGAATCCATGTTGACGACTAGCTGGCTGGTTTGGTCCGGAGGTTCCTCGAGGTTGATGTAAAGCGTGGGAACGTCCACGTGCGACTGGACAGCAGCGTGCGCGCCCTCGATCTCGATGCTTTGTTTTACTCCCGCTCCCGGAATGGCGGCGCGGAGAATGTTGGCCTTGCTGCTGTGGGCCACGTCGCCGGAGTTCTGCTGAATCTCGACGATCTGCGGCTGGCCCTGGAAAGTGTCGAGGAGAAACACGCCGGAATCCGACGGCAGGCGGAGTCCGCGAGCAACTTCTGGCTCGGCAGCCTCCTGTTTCGCCTGCTCGTCTTCGATTTCCTTGTCGAGCTGCACGGCCTCGGGAACCGATGCGCCGGCGGCGCGGTCTTTCTCGTATTTCTCGGTGGCTGGCCAGTCGACGAGCGCCGAGGGCAACTCTTCCCATTCCTCTCGCTCTGAGCTGAAATAGTGAACCCGGTCGCCTTTGATTTCGTATTTAGTCACAAGCTGATAGGAGCCGTCTTTGAGGATGAGCCGGCGCGACAGCTCCTGGGCTGCGACCGGAATGACGCCGACAAGCAGCAGGACTGTCACGAACAGCGCGGCGGTGAATCGGCGGCGATTCCTCATAACTGCATTGTACGATTGCGCCGCCGCGCCCGGAGGTTGGCCGTCATGATGCAAATCACACGATGTCTCTTGTGTGCTGCGGGAGCCCTTGCGAGCTGCATGTCCCTCGGCGGAGCGCAGGCACGGCCGGATGCAGCGAAGATGATGGATGACGGGATCGTGATCGAAGATGTGACCCTGATCTCTTCTGAGCGGCCGGCTCCCCTGCCCCATGCGACTGTGGTGATTCGCGGCGGCAGGATTGCCGAAATTGGAACGGGTCTAGTAGCCGGTCGGCATGCGCAGCGGATCGATGGGCGAGATCGTTTTCTGATCCCCGGCCTGATTGACACGCATGTGCATGTCGGCGACATCGCTCCACTCGACGACGACGCGGTTACGGCGCATCCCGAACTTCTAGAGGCCTACCGCGCGCAGCTTCCACGGGCCTTTCTGGCGTTTGGTTTCACGACGCTGGTGGACCTTAATCTCGCCCCGGACACGCTTTCCTGGTTCAACCGGGCGCCGATCCATCCCACCCTCTACCACTGCGGGCAGGCCGTACGCGTGATTGGCGGATATACCGCGCAACGAATTCCCAAGGATACGGCTGCGGCCAATCGCATGAATATCGTCTATCAATCCTCGCAGGCGAAAGATTGGCCTGCGGCGCTTGACCCTCGGGATTACACGCCGGCGCGCGCTGTGGATCGCGTGGTCGAAGCTGGCGGCATCTGCTTGAAGACTTTCGTAGAGACCGGATTCGGCGGTGTGTTTCACTGGCCGGTTCCGACCGCTGAGACACTCGATGCCCTGCGGGCCGAGACTCGCCGCAGAGGACTGGTTTTCGTCATTCACGCAAACGCGGTCGAAAGCTGGCAGGCCGCGCTCGGCGCGCGCGCTGACGTCATCGCGCACGGGCTTTGGCATTGGCCGGGCGATCGCATGAGCGCGACGCCTCCAGCCGAAGTGCGCGAGGTAATCGAGTCCGCGGCCCGAGCAGGCATCTGGGTTCAGCCGACTTTGCAGGTCATCTATGGCGAGCAGTCGGTTTTCGATGCGTCCTTGCTCGACGATCCGCGCCTGGCGGAGTCGCTTCCGCATTCGGTGATTGCCTACCTCAAAGGCAGCGAGGGGCAGGCCGCGCGTCGTGCCATGGCCCATGAATACCGGCAAGCGCTTTCGAAAACTCTCGGGCCGTCGGTTGATCCGACGACTGCCATGTCGATCGGGCCCACTCGCGTCACCGCGACGCTTCGCCTTATGCTGGCCGATAACGTGAAGCTTCTCTTCGGCACCGATACGCCGGCTGGAGAAGGCATCGGAAATCCGCCGGGGCTGAACGGCCGCATGGAAATAGGGCATTGGGCGGACGCGGGTGTACCGCTTGCGCGCATCCTGCGCGCCGCCACGCTCGACAATGCCATCGCCTTTGGACTAGCAAAGGATCTCGGCACGATTGAAGTCGGGAAGCGGGCTGACCTGCTGCTGTTGCGCGCCGATCCGCTGAAAACGATCACTGCCTACGACGCGATTGACACGGTTGTCGTAAATGGGACGCCGATTGCGCGCGCCCCTCTGCTGCCGGCGAATTAAAGCGGCGAGCCGGTTTCTGAGCCTCGATCCGTCACCACGCCGTCGTCGACCGTGATAGTATGCTGTGTTCGCGCGGGCGACCGCCGTCGCTTGCGAACCGCTCAATCCATGAAACGGACCTCTATCTTGTCGGTGTACTTCCTGGCGTGCACGGCTTTCATGAGTGTGTCTGCACTCGGCCAGTCACCGGAGACTCCACAAAACACTCCACAAGCCACTCAGCAAGACACCAACAAAGACCTGCCCATCCCCGCCGCCGAAACCCAGCATTATTCCGTGCAAGGGCAGCCGGCCGCCACTCCAGTTTCCTACGCCTCGGTGACGGAGTTGAACGGCATCCTGGCGCAACTGGAAGCGGCGTCGAAAGACACGCAGGGGGATCTGGTTAAGCTGCGCGTTGAGCGCTGGAGGACAGACACGGCCTACAAGAAACAGGCCCTCACCAACGTGGACTCGATCCAGCGCAACCTGCAGGGGGCGTTGCCCGAGATTGTGAAGCAGCTGCGCGCCGCTCCCGAGGACGTGCCCGCCACCTTCAAGCTCTACCGCAATCTCGACGCCCTCTATGACGTGCTCGGCAGCGTGGTCGAATCGGCCGGTGCCTTCGGGTCGAAAGACGATTTTCAGTCGCTCTCGAACGACCTGAACAACTTTGAAGGCGCACGCAAGCAGTTTGCCGGGCGCATCGAGAATCTGTCGTCGGCGAAGGAAGCGGAAATCATGCGGCTGCGGGCTGAGCTGAAAACGGCACAGGCAGCAACTCCGGCCGCGCCCCCGAAGAAAACTCTTGTAGATGACAACGAGCCGCCGAAGAAACCGCCGGTCAAGAAAAAGCCGGCACCGAAACCGGCGACCACTCCGCCCTTGACTGTTAAACCTGCGGCCGGGCAGACTCCGCCCCAATCGCCGCCTACCTCGCAGCAAACCACCAAACCACAGTAGCCGCCGAATCTGTTAATCTTCCCCGCATCTGGATTTTGCCTTCGTGTCATTCTCATCCATGCCTGCGCACGGCCACATCAGCGCGGTGATCTTCGGCATCGTCATCATCGGTGCGGTGCTGCTCGACGCCTTTGAGACCGTGGTTCTGCCGCGGCGAGTTACGCGCCACTTCAAATTGACCGCATGGTTCTACCGCCGCACCTGGATTCCCTGGCGCAGAATCGCGGCCCGCATCAAGACCGTTTCCCGGCAGCAGAATTTTCTCGGCTATTTCGGTCCGCTCTCACTGATTCTGCTGTTGGGTTTCTGGGCCACAGGGTTGATTTTTGGTTTCTCCTTCATTCAATACGGCATTGGGGGGCATGAACAGCTCAGCGGCGAGCCGCTCACCTTCGGCAAGATTATCTATCACAGCGGCGAAACGTTTTTCACGCTCGGCTACGGCGACATTGTGCCCACCTCGGGCGCGGCGCGCGCGCTTTCGGTGATCGAGGCCGGCATGGGCTTCGCCTTTCTCGGCGTGGTGATCGGCTACATTCCGGTGGTGTATTCGTCGTTTTCGCGGCGTGAGATTGAGATCTCCATCATGGATGCGCGCGCGGGGTCGCCTCCCTCGGCGGCAGAATTGCTGGTGCGGCTGGCTGGTCGATCGGAGGATCCCGGAGTCGAGCAGAGAATTCTCGATGAGGTCTTGCGTCACTGGGAGGTGTGGTCGGCGGAGTTGCTGGAAAGCCAGATTTCTTATCCAGTACTGACGTTTTTCCGCTCGCAGCACAGCAACCAGTCGTGGGTAGCCGCGCTGACGACTATGCTCGACGTGACCTCGCTGGTGCTGACCGGAATTGAAGGCGTGCATCCCGGCCAGGCGAAATTGACATTCGCCATGGCCCGCCACGCAGCGGTCGATCTGGCACAGGTGGTCAATGCGCAGTACGATCCCGCGGCGCCGGAACGGCTGCCCGATGCCGAGTTCGAAGCATTGTGCGCGGTGCTGGCCACGGTGGGATTGAACCTGAAGAGCGACGACGCCGCCCGCGGCAAACTGACCAAATTGCGTTCGATGTATGAACCGTACGTGCACTCGACAGCGCGCAACCTGATGCTGACCCTCCCGGCGTGGAGACATGCTGAGAAGGCGCGCGACAATTGGCAGGCCGGACCGTGGGATCGACTGATTCAGGCGCAGGGTTTGGCGATCCTGGGCCAGAAGCCGCGGACGCCGCTGACTGGCGGCGATCTCGATCACTTTTAGGGTGCACCGCGGTTGAATTTGTCTGCGACGAGATTTTGCTACCATTTCTTTTCCGCTTTCGACGAAATGAAACACACGGGCGAAAATGTCGTACGCATTGAGGCTGAAGCGCTGCGCGCGCTGGCGGACCGCATTGGCGGGCCCATGGCAGCGGCATTTCAGCGCGCGGTCGATCTGATGTTCGATTGCGCGGGGCGCGTGGTGGTCACCGGCATGGGAAAGAGCGGGCTGATCGCGCGCAAGATTGCAGCCACCCTGAGTTCCACCGGAACTCCGGCGCTATACCTGCATCCGGTCGAGGCGCTGCACGGCGACCTGGGTATGGTGGTTCGGGGAGATGTCGTTCTGGCGCTCTCGGCGAGCGGAGAAACGGAAGAAATTCTCGCGCTGCTGGCTACAATAAAGCGGCTGCAGGTTCCGTTGATTACCATGACTGGCGACGAGATTTGCGAGAGAAGCACAAGGTCCCTCGACTCCAATACTTCGTTCGCCAGCGAACGAAGTCTCTCCGCTCGGGATGACAAAGGAGTAAAGAGGGTTTCAACGCTTGCTTCTGCCGCCGATGTCGCGCTCGACTGTTCTATCGCGCAGGAGGCGTGCGCCCTCGGCCTGGCGCCAACGGCTTCGACCACGACCATGCTTGCGCTGGGCGACGCCTTGGCCGTTACGTTGAGCGAACGGCGCGGATTCAAGGAAGCAGATTTTGCCAACCTTCATCCCGGCGGAAAACTGGGGAAGCGCCTGGCGCGCGTGGAATCGCTGATGCACACGGGCGACGCCTTGCCGCGAGTTACCCCGCAAACGAAGATGTCTAACGTGATTTACGAAATGTCGCGGAAGAAGTTGGGAGTCACGGCGGTGGTGGTAGGCGAGAAGCTGGTGGGCATCATCAGCGACGGCGATTTGCGGCGCCTGCTCGAAAAGCGCGGTAAAGATGTGATGGACCTGACCGCTGGCGAGGCGATGACGCGCACTCCGAAGACGATCGGGGCGCAGGAGTTTGCAGCGACCGCACTCGCGATCATGGAAGAAAAGCACATTACGTCTCTCATGGTGGTCAATGGCAGCGGCAAGCTCGAAGGCATCGTGCATTTGCACGATTTGTGGGGAACCGAATTAGTCTAGGAGTGGGCATGTATCACTACGATCCAAACACGGCGCTGGAAGAATTGACGGAAGATGCGACCCTGCCGAACCCCGTGCATGTGCGCGACATGATTCTGCGCAAGCACCCATCGGCCGACCGGGCGCTCGAACTGAACCGGAAGTTCGTCGAGTATCAGAAACTTTTCGGCGAAGCGCAGAAGCTGGGGAAAGAGATTTTGAGGCAGTTGGCGGGGTGAACCTTTATTTCGCCTTCTCGCCCGATCAAGTGGGCGGTGGCTGCGGCGGATCGTTGGTCTTGTCCTGAGATGCGATTAGGACAAAACCTTCCTTGTCCCTACTTGGCAGAATCGCCGTGCTTCCACGTACAATAGCAAATTCCCTTGCGGCGTCGGCGCGTGCTGGCTGTTTCTGCTTGCGACTCGCAGCTCGCTACTCGGTACTCACACTATGCATCGTTGGTCAGAACTGTTTATTCCTACTCTCCGCGAGGCGCCGGCCGATGCCGAAGTCGCCAGCCACAAATTTCTGGTGCGGGCGGGCTACATTCGCCAGCTCGCAGCGGGAATCTATTCGTATCTCTTGCTTGGCAACCGGTCGTTCAACAAGATCATGGCCATCGTCCGCGAGGAAATGGACAAGATCGGGCAGGAATTCTATCTGCCGGCGCTGCATCCGCTCTCACTTTGGGAAGCCAGCGGACGCTGGCCGCACGTTGTGGGCGAAAACTTGTTTCGCCTGAAAGACCGCAAGGGTGCCGACATGGCGCTGGGCATGACCGAAGAAGAAGTCATGACCTCGATTGCGCTGAAAGATCTGCGCAGCTACAAACAGCTGCCGCAAATCTGGTATCAGATCGCGCCCAAGTTTCGCGACGAGCCGCGGCCGAGGTCCGGCCTGCTGCGCGTGCGCCAGTTCATGATGAAGGACTCGTATTCCTTCGATATCGACGCCGCAGGTCTCGACGTTTCCTACAAGAAGCACTACAGCGCTTATTGCCGAATCTTCGATCGCTGCGGGTTGAAGTACATGGTGGTCGAAGCCGACTCCGGCGCGATGGGCGGAAAGGAGTCGCACGAGTTCATGGTGCGCACTCCGGCGGGCGAAGACCAGGTTGTGAGCTGCGATGGGTGCGACTACGCGGCGAACATGGAAAAAGCCACGTCGAAGCTGGAGCCTTGGGGAGATCTCGCGCCAGAAGGCGACGGCAAGCCACTCCTCGTCCACACTCCGGGCCAGAAGACAATCGAGGATGTTGCAAAGTTTCTGGGCGTCTCGCCGAAAAACAAGATCAAAACGCTGGCGCTGATGGCCGACGAAGTTGACGAGGGCAAGAAGAAGTCAAGACAGATTGTGGTACTCATGCGCGGAGATCATCAGTTGAATGAAGCCAAGCTGAACGCCACAGTTGGCGCTGCAACTCGCCCCATGGAAGAAGGCGAGATCAAAGCTTTGTTCAATTCTCCCCCGGGATATCTTGGGCCGATGGGCATCGAGTGGGCGAAAGAACTTCACAGGTTGCTCTTTCCACACAAAGATGCCGACAAGCCTGTGCTGCTCGTGGATAAAGCGCTTGAAGGCCGAGCGAACCTGATCGCCGGCGCGAACAAGGAAGATTATCACCTGAAGAATCTCACGCCGGGGAAGGATTTCATTCCCACGGCCTATGCCGATCTCCGTTCGGTGACGGCCGGTGAGGCTTGTCCCAATTGCGGCAAGCCGCTGCGCATCGATACGGCGGTCGAGATCGGTCACATTTTCAAGCTCGGCTATCGCTATTCCGAATCGATGGGGCTGCGGGTGCTCGACAAAACCAGCATGGAAATGATGCCCATCATGGGCTGCTACGGCATCGGCATGGAGCGCATCCTGACCGCGGCGGTCGAGCAGGGGAATGATGAAAATGGCTTCTGGCTGCCGCCCGCGATTGCCCCGTTTGAGATCGTGGTGTCGCCGGTCAACATGAAGGACGATGCCGTGCGCAAGGCGGCCGAGGACATTGCAAAACGCCTGGAAGCAGCCGGTTTCGATGTGATTCTCGACGACCGCGACGAGCGCCCGGGCGTCAAGTTCAAAGACGCCGACCTGGTCGGTATCCCCTTCAGAATCACTGTGGGAAAGAAGGTTACCGAAGGCACTGTGGAGGTTGCTATTCGGTCGACCCATGAAGTACGCGATGCTACGATCACGAGGGTTGTCGAATATTTTCAGGAGTTGCTTGGCCGGGCGGGGTGAGTCTGCCGGAATGGACTTCAGGATTCAGCCATTCCCTGTCTCGATCCGATCGCGACCGGGCAGATTGAGATATGGGAACAGTTAAAGCGATTGTCGGTTTTCTGGCCATCATCTTCGTGGTCTATGCCGGGTTCCAGGTCGTTCCGCCGGAACTGAACAACTACTCGTTCCAGGACGACCTCCGCAATATCGCCCTGACCGGCGGGGCCAACCCGCACGAAACCGACCAGGACCTGCTGGAGTCTGCGCTGAGAAGGGCGCGAGAACACGGCATTACGCTGACTCCTGAACAGGTCATCGTGCAGCACATTGGAACGCCGGGCGCGCCGGCGGTTTATGTGGCGGCGGACTACACTGTGCCGATCAGTTTGCCGGGATATTCCTTTACTTTGCACTTCACTCCTTCGAGCGGAAATAAGGGCCTGTAACGCGGGCCGTCGTGCGGCGGTGGCTGCGAAAAGTTGGTCTCCGCCCGGAGTTCCCATCTCTTGCTGACCTAAGAATTGGCTGCTCAATCTGCTCGCCGATCCTCATTTGTCCGACCGCTCGATTTTGTTCTACGCTAGGGGAGAATTCTTGCGATTTTTGCAACTCATTTGGCAGGGAGCCGCACCTGAAGTCACCCACGCGAAGCGCTCTGTGGTAGACCCCCGCTCTCGGCATGACACCAACGAATGGCGGGTAGAGGGCTGGTTGTGGCTCGCCTCGGGTGAGGCAGCCCCAAAACTAAAATGCAGCCCGCGGAGAGGCTGCATTTCAGGATCACAACAGTTTGTAGCTTGAGCGAACCGGTGCGGGACGCCGCGGACTAGGACGGGCCGCAGCCGCCGCTGGGCGCATCGCTTTCGGCGATGCCCATGCCAACGCCTACAGGTTGCGACGTGAACCCTCGGTAGGTCGCCGTGGTCTGATAGTAGCCCGTATACATCCACACCGCCGGGTTGTCGTACGTAACCGTGGTCACACCATTCGTCGTCGTGGTCGTGAAGCCGTCTGCCCAGGTGCAGATTCCCGCAATGCCCGTCATCAGGCCGTTCGGGCTGATGGTAACGGTGTTGGGACCGGGAGCCGGCAGCGGGCCGCCCTGGGGGTACGTGGGATCGGCGGTGGTGAAGATCGTACCGGTCGGCACCATCGTAAATGTGGAGTTGTTGGTTACGTCGATCATTTTCCCGCTGTGATAGACAGCCATGACCTGCAGCTGCAGGACTCCATCTACACCGGCCAGGTTGTAGAAGCCGCCGGCAGTGGCGCCCGTGGAACTTAGCTGGATCGATTGCATGTAGTCTGAGGTGCCGCAGCTCGACGACAGGAGCGCAATGGCAACGAGAATTACGGTCACAAACGATATACGTTTCACAGGGAAAGCCCTCCGCGAGATTTCACTTTGCATGGTGTCAGGTCAGGTAACGTGGCGCAAGGAACGGACGTGCACGTCCGATGGTCACCAGACGACGAGGCTACTCCGGCCTTGAGATAGCCCGAACCCGCATGAATACTGCACAGAACGAGAATCGTCCGAGTCGGGTCGCCCTGTGGAACGGCCTGCTGCTGATGTCATTACCTTCGGAACGAAGTGTTCAGGACGATGTCGGCTTCACGGTCTTCGAATAGGCGTCATCCCGAGGGCCCCGCGTTCCTTCCAGCGGGCCGAGGGACCTGGCGCGCAGGTGTCCAGAGCTTCACGCGAGATCCCTCGCTCCGCGGAGAAAGCGCGGCGCTCGGGATCACGCAAGAGGCACGCGATCAAAAGTAATTCTCCGTCCTGTCTCCACGGCTGCGCGGTGACCCGCGCTTAGGACAATGACATTCGTAACGTTGCCATTGCATTACCTGCCTCCTAACATCGCGAAAGGAGAGACCTTTCCTCACGCTCTCGCGGTGTTTGTGGCCGTGGGGCGTCCGCACGGCAAAGCGCAGGTGGAGGCAGTTCATGAAGAATGTGTATCGAGTGCTCGTGAGTGTGCTGGTGGCGCTGGCCACTCTGCTTCTGGTTAACTGCGCCGGCGCGCCGGGATGCACGCAGGTGACGTTTGGCAACTCCTCAACTTGCTCGGGCTCCAGTTCGGGCGGCTCAGGCTTTGGCGGCGGAGGCACCGGTGGCGGGGGCGGTGGCGGGGGCGGCGGCAGCACGCCAAGTGCCTTTGCCTACGTGGTGGATCAGAACGGCACCATGGACGGATACGCATTCAGCGCCTCAGCCAACTCGATTGGCAAAATTTCTAACTATACTGCTCCCACGATCCCGACCAACTCCGGCGGCGTTGGCGTGGTAGTGGCGCAAGGCAAGTATCTCTACGCGGTGATTGAGGACACGGAGCAGATCTTCGGTTGGCAAATCGGCGCCAGCGGAAGCCTCACGGCGTTGAGCGGCTTTCCGGTGACGATCTCAGGGCTCACTGGAATTGCATCCGAACCGTACAACCAGCAGGTGGTCATCACCAACCCGGCCGGCACTCTGCTGTTCGTCGACCAGTTTATTCCAGAAGAGATTTTCGTCTATCAGATCTCCAACACGGGCGCGCTCACGCTGGCGCCGGGTGCGCCATTTTCTACGATCGCGCAAACGTTAGAGCCGCAGAACATGGCGATGGATGGCCAAGGCAAGTATCTGTACGTGTGCGAAGACTCGGGCGATCACTCGGGCGCATTTGTTGTGGGTTACTCGGTGTCGGCCGCGGGTGTGCTGACTCCGATCCCGAACTACTTCACCTGGGGACAGATTCCCATCTGGGAGATGCAGGGAGAGCCAACCGGCAAATACATGCTGGGCATTACCGGAGAGACGGCGTTCTTCTTCGGCACCGATGATCCTCATATTCACGTATACAGCATTAACCAGACCACTGGTGCGCTGAGCGAGGCCCCGGGGTCGCCGTGGTTGACGGCATATGCCCCGTTTACTCTTGCCATACAGCCGGAACTGGGAACCTCGGGCAGTTCCGAAACGGTGTATTCCTTCAGCGTCAACGATGACTTCACAGCCGCGAATCCGATCGAGGCCTACCAACTCGACCCAACCACGGGAGCGCTGAGTGTCGTCGGCGGTTCTCCGTTCGGTAACCTGACGGCATCCGCCTGGGGGCAGTTCGACCCCAGTGGGCAATACCTGTTCATCTATATCGGAGCTGCGCCTGACATTTTTATGGGAGTGTTGAATGTTGGCAGCGGTGGCGTCCTTACTGAGAGTACAGGCACTACTTCGTTGACAACGAGCGGCTACTGGGCGGTTTCGGACATCCCATAGCGGTCCGACGCAGGCTGCAGCCTATTGACTCTACGGAGACCCGCATGAACTGCGGGTCTCTTTGCGTCTACAGGGCGGGGCGTACAATAAAAGCATCCCTTCGCCTGTGTTAGGCCGCCGAGTTGTCGGCCGAATTTTGCCGAGTCGCGGCGTGCGGGGCCAAGGAAGGTCGACCAAAAAGCTTTTTGCGCCAGTTTTCGTCTTATAAAGACGCTTTTTTATAAAGACGCGTCTGACAGAGCAGCGTCTGATCGTTCAGGCTCTGATTAGATCAGTGTCCGAAGCACAGCGGAAACCGTGACCATCAGGATCAAGATTCCGAAGGCAAATAACCAGCAAAACGGAGTCCGTGGGCTGCCGCGCGATCCTGTGCTGCGCGCGGCGGTGGTCCTGTTCTTGATCCTGGCGGTGTCGTTTACGGTGGTGTTTTCTTACAACTACGTCAAGTACGACCGGATCATCGAGCGCCGGTTCCGCACGCCGGTCTTCAGCAATTCAGCAAAGATCTACGCCCTGCCCCGCACTGTGCGCGAGGGAGAGAAGATCGAGGCCAAGGAAATTGCCGCCGATCTGCGCCGCGCCGGCTACTCTGACGCTGCACACACAGATAAAGATACGCAGTCCGCATTGGGCAGTCTCCGGCTGGTCAGCGACGGCATTGACGTCACGCCCGGACCCGAGTCCTACCATAGCCCCGAACCGGCGCACATCAGCGTGCAGGATGGCCTCGTCAGCCGCATCACCAGCAAGGGCAGTGATCTTTCCGCCTACGAACTTGAGCCACAACTGGTGACGGCGCTGTTTGACGCCGAGCAGCGCTCGAAACGTCAGCTGGTCAAGTACAACGACATTCCGCCGGTCATGGTGCAGGCCGTGCTGGCGATCGAAGACCGCCGCTTTTTCGAGCACAGCGGCGTGAATTTCTTTCGCATGGCGGAAGCGGCGTGGATTGACCTGGTCCGCGGCCGGCACGAACAGGGCGGATCGACCATTACCATGCAGCTGTCGCGCGGATTCTTCCTCTCCCCCGAGAAAACGGTCAAGCGCAAGCTGGTCGAGATGCTGATTGCCGAAGAACTCGAACAGAAGTTCAGCAAGCAGCAAATTTTCGAGTTCTACGCCAACTGGGTGGATCTGGGGCAGCGCGGATCGTTTGCCATCAGCGGCTTTGCCGAGGCCTCGAAGGCCTACTTCAACAAAGACCTGAAAGACATCACTCTTCCGGAAGCTGCGCTGCTGGCGGGATTGATTCAGCGGCCGAGTTATCTCTCGCCCTACCGGCATCCGGAGCGCGCGCTGGAACGGCGGAATGTGGTGCTCGAAGCGATGGTCGAGACGCACATCATCAAGCGCGAGGACGCGGAGAAAGCCAAGGCGATGCCGCTGAAGCTCGCGCCCCCGAACGTGGAAGCCAGTGATGCGCCATATTTCGTAGACATGGTGCGCGATCAGCTCATTGGCAGGTTCAACGAGCAGGAGCTGAACGATCAGTCCTATCGCATCTACACCACGCTCGATCCAGATCTGCAGAAAGCCGCAGCGCAGTCGGTCGAGATGGGCATCAAGCTGGTGGATGAGCAAGTGAAGAAGCTGCGGACCAAGAAAGTGAAGGTGGGCAAGAAAATCGAGACCCAGGTCGAGCCCGGCCCGCAGGCGCAGGTCGCGCTGGTCGCACTCGATCCGCACACCGGGGCAATCCTCGCGCTGGTGGGAGGACGCGACTACGGCTGGAGCCAGCTGAATCACGCCATTGCCAAGCGGCCAACAGGCTCGATCTTCAAGCCCTTCGTCTATGCCGCGGCCATGAACACGGGGATTGACGGCTCAACCACGGTCATCACTCCGGCTTCCACGGTGACCGATGCGCCTTCGAGCTTTGCCTACGGCGACCAGATTTACGAGCCGCGCAACTACAAAGAGGAATACCACGGCGAAGTCACGCTGCGGTACGCGCTGGCCATGTCGCTGAACAACGCAACCGTGAAGGTCGCGGAAGAAGTTGGTTACGACAAAGTAGCCGACTTGGCGCGCTCGGCTGGGATCGTCTCGGTGAAAGCCACGCCGGCCATGGCGCTTGGGTCTTATGATGCTTCTCCAGTCGACATGGCAGGAGCCTACACGTCCTTCGCCAACAATGGCGTGCGGCTGTCGCCGATTCTTTTGCGCTCGGTGCGCAACGCCAAAGGCGACGTGCTGGCCAACTACTCGACCGATCAGCGGCAGGTACTCGATCCGCGCATCTCCTACGTAATGACCAATATGATGGAAGGCGTCATCAACAACGGCCTGGGGTATACAGCCGTGCGCTTGCGCGGATTTACGCCGCCCGCGGCGGGAAAGACCGGCAGCTCGCATGACGGCTGGTTTGCCGGCTACACCTCGAACCTGCTGTGCATCGTCTGGGTCGGCTACGACGACTACAGCGATCTGCGCCTGAGCGGCGCTATGACGGCCGCGCCCATCTGGACGGAGTTCATGAAGAAGGCCGCCGACCTGCCGCAGTATTCCGACATGCATGAATTCTCGCAGCCCTCCGGCGTGGTCGACGTGCAACTCGACAAAATCACCAACCGCCTGGCAACTCCAGCCTGCCCCGATGATTACACGTCCGCTTTTATCGCCGGAACTGAGCCGCACGAAACCTGCGACGAGCAGACCGGCGTTCGCGGATTCTTCTCGCATTTGTTTAGCGGTGGGGAGAAGGCCCCCATGCCCATCAACGGCGATCCCAGCGCGCAGAAGAAGAAGGGCTTCTTCGGTAAGGTGGCCGGCCTGTTCAAGGACGACAAGACGACCCAACCCGCCGCAAAACCCCCCGACAACGGGCAGTCGGCGCCCCACTAGCACACTCGCAAATGGGCTCTTCCCCTCCTCCGAATTAGGGACGAAGTGACCATTTTCGGTGATGAAAACAGGCGACTTCGGGTGCGCGACTTAATTTCTTCGCCGCCCCAACAAAACTGTGCCAGAATGTGGGCAACTGAGCTACTTTGGGGGTGGCTTATGTCCCGCCTGAGATTCTGGTTCGTTTCCGTCTCGCTTCTGGCTTTCTTCGTCTGTGCCTGGGCGGTTGCTTCGCCGGCACAGACCTCCGAACAAGTGCAGATCAAACCGCCGGCGCTGCGAATGGTCGATCCTCCCGCGCCGGATGCGACGGCTGCCGATCTGGAAGCGCGTGCCGACGAATTGCATGAGCAAAAGCTGTACCTCGACGCGATCGACTACTATCGCGCTGCTCTCGCAAAGTCACCACGCAACGCGAAGGTCCTCAACAAAATCTGCCGCACGCAGCTGATGATGACGCACTGGCGTGACGCGCAGAAAAGTTGCGAGCAGGCCATCAAAGCCGATCCACATTTTGCTGACCCACGCAACAATCTCGGCGTCGCGCTCTACGGCGAGGCGAAGTTCAACGCGGCGATTCGGCAGTATCGCAAGGCCATCGAAATCGACAACGAATCCGCCTCGTTCTTCAGTAATTTGGGTGCAGCCTATTTTGCCCGCAAGGAATTCCCGCCGGCCGTGGCGGCGTACCAGCACGCACTCGAGCTTGATCCCGAAGTCTTTGAGCGCAGCTCACGCGGCGGCGTGCAGGCGCAATTGCCCAGCCCCGAGGATCGCGCCCGCTACGACTACACCGTTGCCAAGCTCTATGCCAAGATGGGATTCTCCGATCGCTCGCTCGAGTACCTGAGAAAAGCGATGGAAGAGGGATACAAGGATTTCAAGAATGTGTACCGCGACTCCGAATTTGCCGAACTGCGCAAAGACAAACGCTTTGTCGAACTGATGGCCTCCCGGACGACGGTGCTTCCTGAATAGATGCAGCTTCCCGCGATTCGTTACGGCAGGCGAAACATTCGTGAAAGCCGCCGCGCCAGAATCGGCGTCAGAAAATTACAACTCTTTACAAAACTAGACGAAACTTCGCCCCGATACGGGGTTTAATGAGGACAATACTCCTGAAAACAACAGGGTGAGTAAGGAGAAACGGTAGCCCGCCGGATGCTGACCCGAGCACGCCCCAAGCAAGCATCCGGCGGGTTTTTTACTTGGGACTGGCACTTGTCGACGTTGTCATTCCGAACCGCTTCAGTGGTGAGGAATCTCCTTTTTCAATTTGCCAATTGGGCGATCTAGTTTCCGTGACTCCCGCTCTTCCCGCAGATGTAATCTTCCACGACCTGCTTCCATTTTCCCTGCGCCTTCAGAATAAATTCCACTACGTCGCGCAGGGCGCCCTCGCCTCCAACCTGCGACGTGACGTAGTGCGCTTGCTTCTTTACCTCGGAGCGGGCGTTTTTCACTGAAACGGCAAATCCTGCGGCGCGCATCGCGGGAAGATCGATCACGTCATCGCCGACAAACGCGGCTTCTTCAACTTTGAGCCCGGCTTCTTTGACGATTGCCGTAAGGGCAGCGGCCTTGTCCTGAATTCCCTGGCGCACGAATTCAATTTTCAGGTCGCGCGCGAAACGCGACGGTTTCCGAGTAGCGCTTGGTGATGAGCCCGCTCCTGAGCCCGCCCAGCCGTGCGAGTGAGATCGCGACTCCGTCATGGGCATGGAAACCCTTGAATTCGATCGAGTCTCGTGCCGACAACGCCGGGTTATCGGCTCGCGAATCCGCGTCGAAGGTGCGGGGTAAGAAGTACAACTTGCCGTCAGTCAGGACGCCGTCCACGTCGAAAAACAGCAGCTTGATTTTGCGCGCGCGGGCCTGGGCGGAGAGTCGCTGGGGCATCGGCGGCGATTCTAGCATCTTCGCTACGCGCCGGTTCCTGATACATTCGCTGATGATTGCGCGAGCGAGTGTGCGGTGCGCGTTTCAGATTCAGTGAGATTCCAGGGGAACACCAGGACGCCGTATGCGCCTAGTCCGGCGTCATTCCCAGCATGTCGTCATGCCCCTCGAACACCTTCGCCAGCTGCGTAATTCGGAAAAGATGCTTCAGGCGCTCATTCAGGTTGATGAGCTTCAGTTCGCATTCCTGCCGCCGGGCGGAAACGTAAATTCCGACCAGAGCTCCCAGGCCAGAACTGTCGAGATAGGTCACGTCAGTTAAGTCCAGCACCAGGCGCCGGGTTTGCGGGATGAGCGGCCGCACCGTCGTGGTCAGCGTGACCGAGGTGGCCGATGTGATTCTTCCGGTGCAATGCACCAGAGTCTCTTCGGGACTGCGAACGGTTTCGAGGCTCAATTCTGGAAGTGGAATGGGATTTGCGGCCATCGTGGCCTCCTTCAGCCGGGAGCTTCGACTGAACTTCTGGTGAAAAAGTTGCTCGTCGCGAGCGAACCCCAGGGATCCATACAGGAATCAATGCAGCCGAGGCAGGCCGGGGAATGGGCCCGAAATCGGCTCGCACTACGATAATCCCGGCAATGGCAAAGTCAAGGTGGATGTGGCGAGATCGCTCATGCAGGCCGGGCTGATATTTCAATCCTGCAGGACGCCAAGATCCAGACACAAGGCGAATGCTTGGCGAAACTACAAATTCCGGCTAGAATACGCTGATGGCCGTTCCCTCCTCTTTGTCTTGGGCTCATCCTCTCGTGGCGGAGTGGTTTGTGCGGCGTTTCGGCACACCCACCGAGCCCCAGGAGCAGGGCTGGCCGCACATTCTGGCAGGGCGGACCACGCTGATCTCGGCGCCCACCGGCTCGGGCAAAACTCTTGCCGCATTTCTGGCCTGCATTGACCGACTCGTACGCAAGGCGCTCGCGGGCGACCTGGCGAATCGAACGGAAGTCCTCTACGTTTCGCCGCTGAAGGCACTGGGCAACGACATCCAGAAAAATCTCGAAGTGCCGCTGGGAGAAATTCTCGCCCTCGCCGGCGAGCGCGGCCTCCTGATGCCCGAAATTCGCACCGCCGTGCGGACGGGCGACACGCTGCAGCCCGAGCGGCGCGCCATGCTGAAACGGCCGCCGCACATTCTGGTGACCACGCCCGAGTCGCTCTACATTTTGCTCACCGCCGAGAGCAGCCGCGCGATTCTGCGCGATGTCGAGACGGTGATCGTCGATGAAATTCATGCCGTGGCCGACGATAAGCGCGGAGCGCATTTGGCCTTGTCGTTGGAGCGGCTGGACGCGCTGGCGCATCGACAGCCGGTGCGCATCGGACTATCGGCCACGCAGAAGCCGATCGAAGAGGTCGCGCACTTCCTGACGGGCTGCTCTGAGACTAAGAAGATGCGGGCCGACCCCGTCATCGTCAACATCGGCCACAGACGCACGCTCGATCTCGGCATTGAAGTTCCTCCCATGCCGCTGGGCCCCATCGCGACCAATGAAATGTGGGACACGATTTACGAACGCCTGGTCGCGCTCGTGAATCAGCATCGCTCCACGCTCGTGTTCGTGAACACCCGCCGCATGGCCGAGCGCCTCTGTCATGAGTTGGGCGAGCGCATGGGCGAGGAGAACGTTGCGGCGCACCACGGGAGCCTTTCGCGCAAACTGCGTCTCGCCGCAGAGAAGAAACTGAAAGAAGGCCAGGTGCGGGTGCTGGTCGCGACGGCCTCGCTCGAACTGGGAATTGATGTGGGCACCGTCGATCTCGTGGTGCAGATCAACTCGCCGCGCGCCATCGCCGTAGCCCTGCAGCGCGTGGGACGTTCGGGGCACTGGCGTGGCGCGGTGCCAAAAGGACGTTTTTTCGCCACGACCCGGGACGATCTGATCGAATGTGCCGCTCTCACACGAGCCGTCAAGCACGGCGATCTCGACCGGCTCATGATTCCCGAATCTCCGCTGGATGTTCTGGCGCAGCAGATTGTAGCCGCATGCTCGGCCGAGGAATGCGGCGAAGAAGAGATGTTTGCTTTGGCCAGAAGGGCCTACCCCTATGGCAATCTGAAGCGCGAGACGTTTGACGCCATCCTCGAAATGCTGGCCGAAGGAATTGCCGCGCGGCGTGGGCGATATGGAGCCTACATCCATCGCGACAAAGTAAACGGCAAGCTGCGGGCGCGGCGCGGCGCGCGGCTGGCTGCGATCACGAGCGGCGGTGCGATTCCCGACAACTCGCTTTACACGGTGGTTGCCGAACCGGATCAGGTCGTCGTCGGCACGGTGGACGAAGACTTCGCCGTCGAGAGCAACCGCGGCGACGTCATGCTGCTGGGTAACACTTCATGGATGATTCACCGCATCGAGACCAATGCCGGGCGCATGCTGGTGCGGGATGCGCATGGCGCCCCGCCCACGGTGCCGTTCTGGCGCGGCGAAGCTCCAGCGCGCACGCAGGAACTCTCCGCGCATGTGGGCGAGTTGAGGGAGAAGATCAGCGAGATGCTGCCGCGCACTTCGCCGGTGGGATTTTCGGCTACGCAGCCCGAAGTGGCCAACGCGGTCAGCTGGCTGAAAGAGGAATACGGCCTCGACGATTCGGGCGCCGAGCAGGCGATTGAGTACATCCTCGAAGGACGCGCGGTGCTGGGCGCGGTGCCGACGCAGACCACCGTCATCGCAGAAAGATTCTTCGATGAAGGGGGCGGCATGCAACTCGTGATCCACGCGCCGTTCGGCGGCCGTATCAATAAGGCCTGGGGCCTCTCGCTGCGCAAGCGCTTCTGCCGCGGCTTCAACTTCGAACTGCAGGCCGCGGCCACTGATAACGGGTTGAACATCGCGCTCGCCGAGCAGCACAGTTTTCCGCTGGGGGACGTGTTTCATTTCCTGCAGGCCGACAGCGTGCAGCCGATCCTGGAGCAGGCCGCGCTCGACTCTCCCATCTTTGGCACGCGCTGGCGCTGGGATGCGAACCGTGCCCTGGCGCTTCTGCGTTTTCAGGGCGGCAAAAAAGTTCCGGCGCAGATCCAGCGCATGCGCTCTGATGATCTGCTGGCGTCAGTTTTTCCCGATGCTGCGGCGTGCTTCGAAAACATCGAAGGCGACCGCCAGATTCCCGACCATCCTCTGGTTGCCGAGGTCATGAAGGATGTCCTCACCGAGGCGATGGACGTGGAGGGTCTGAAGACGCTTTTGCGCGGCATGGCCTCGGGCGAAATTCGCGTGCTCGCGGTCGACACGCCGGTGCCTTCGCAGTTTTCCCATGAAATTCTCAACGCGAATCCGTATGCGTATCTCGACGACGCGCCGCTCGAAGAGCGCCGTGCTCGCGCGGTCGAGATGCGGCGCGTTCTGCCCGAGTCGGTGCTGGAGGAAGTGGGCAAGCTCGATCCAGAGGCCATTGCGCAGGTGCGCGATGAAGCCTGGCCCGATGTCCGCGACGCCGATGAGCTGCATGATGTGTTGCACACGCTCGCGACGCTTCCGCTAGAAATGGGCGTGGCATGGAGCTTCCATTTCGAAAATCTTGTAAAGGCAGGGCGGGCCGGAATCGCAATCTCGAACGGCCGGCGCCACTGGGTTGCGGCTGAGCGGGCACGGAGTTTTCTTGCACTCTTTCCAGAGGCGGAATTTGAGCAGACGCTGGCTGACGTTGAATCAACGCCGGTCTCTCGCGACGATGCCGCCCTCACGCTCGTGACAGGATGGATGTCACACCTTGGCCCCACAACGGCATCCCAGCTTGGCGCGACACTCGGGCTTCCCGCCACGGAGATTGAAAAAGCCCTGCTGCGCATGGAGGCCAGCGGAACGGTTCTGCGGGGAAAATTCGTTGGGGCAGTTCCCGAAGAAACCGAATGGTGTGAGCGCAGGCTGCTGGCACGGATTCACCGCCTTACCGTTGGCATGCTGCGCAAGCAGATCGAGCCCGTCACGGCAGCGCAGTTCATGCGCTGGCTCATGCGCTGGCAGCATGTCGCGCCCGGAACGCAGGTTGCGGGGGAGCGCGGCGCGCTGGAAGTGCTGCAGCAGTTACAGGGCTTTGAAATTCCTGCGAACGCCTGGGAGCGGCAGGTGCTGGTGCGCCGCATCACCGACTACGACCCGCAATGGCTCGATCACCTGTGCCTGACCGGCGCGGTGGGATGGGGAAGATTGTCGCCGCATCCCGCGACGCTTGATTCCGGGGGGAACAAGGCAGGCGAACCGGAGGCGGCCTCTCGTCAGCGGCGCGTCATCCCGACCAGCGTGGCTCCGATCACGTTTTTTGTGCGCGAAGAAGCGGACTGGATGTCTGTTGGAAATTCCCACCCTGTCGCAAGAGAGGTGACTGGGGTGGGGCGACCTGACAGCTCGGAGGGTCGCGGGCTTAGTCACGGCGCGCAACTCGTTCTCGAGTTCTTGCGGCAGCGCGGCGCTTCGTTCTTCGCCGACATTGTGCGCGGCACGGGCAAACTGAAGGCGGAAATTGAAACTGCACTCTGGGAACTCGTCGCGGCGGGCCTCGTCACGGCCGATGGTTTCGACAACCTGCGCTCGCTGATCGATCCCAAGCGGCGCGCCGGGCAGGGAAGCGGGCGCACCACGCGCCCTCGGCATAGCGCGGGGCGGTGGGCACTGCTTCATGCCGATGTGGCGGCGGAACGTCCTCGCGCCGTCGAGGCCGCCTGCTGGATGCTCCTGCGTCGCTATGGAATTGTCATTCGCGACCTGCTCGCGCGCGAATCGAATCTGCCCTCGTGGCGCGAGTTGCTCACAGGATTCCGGCGCCTCGAAGATCGCGGCGAAATTCGCGGCGGTCGTTTCGTCGACGGATTCCTGGGCGAGCAGTTCGCGCTGCCGATCGCGGTCGAATCGGTGCGCGCCATGCGCAACCTTCCCCTCAGCGGCGAAACCATCACGCTCTCAGCCGCTGATCCGCTGAACCTAGTTGGAATTCTCGTGCCGGGTGAAAGGACTCCCGCGATCTCGGGCAAGTCCGTCAGTTATCGGGATGGAATTGCCGTGTCAGACGCTGCCCAGATTCAGTCTAAGGACGTTGCCCCGAGAGAGGCTGCTGTATAAGGCCGGGTTCGGCTTGCTTAGCAGAGAACTAAACAAAAAAGCCAGGAGCCCGATGAGGGGGTCCCTCGGACTCCTGACTTGGCGATCCCGGCGGAAACTGATTGAAAGCGCTTCCCCCATCGCTTTTTGCCGAGCATTCGCAACCTACACCCGTGCATGCTGGTTTCCAAAATGCGGAGCGCGACGCCGGATTCTCCTTTCGGCATGCAAACCCCCTTTCCTTCATCCACTTAGCAACATTCTTGCAGCTTCCAAAAGGTTCCTCGCCAAAGACTCCCGGGCGGCCGAGCTATCCGATCGGATAGTCCCACTAGCTGTTCGGATATTCGAAACCCGCCACACCGGGCATGCATTTCCTCGAAAGCTGTGATAAGAAGGTCTGGCGGAATGGGAGACCCCTGCTTGCGACCCAGGTTATTGGCTACTGCCGGCCCCCTCAAAGACTCGACCATTCCGTTGCCCGACGGAGAAGTCACACTCGGGCGCGAGCCCTCGAATGCGGTTCCGGTGATCGATCCCTCGGTTTCGCGCAAGCACTGCCTTGTGCGCCGCGAAGAGGACGGCCGTTTCCAGATCCGCGACTTGGCCAGCCGCAATGGCACTCTGGTGAACGGTTCGGCCGTGAAAGAGCACTGGCTGCATCACGGCGACGAGATCGCCGTCGGCGATTCGGTGTTCCTGTTTCTTCTAGACGACGATGGCGCCCCGCCCGCCGGTGGCCGCGTGGAGTTCGACGACACCCAACCTCCGGCCGAAACCAAGGTCATTCATCCGAAGGAAGTTCTCTATTTGCAGCCAGACCGCCTGCTGCGCGAGTTGCCCGCGAGTTCGCCCGTGGCTCGCAATCTGAGCGCGCTACTCAAAATCAGCCGCGTGGTCCACGCGATTCGCGACCTTGAGGAACTGCAGGCGCAATTGCTCGACTTGATCTTTGAAGTCGTGCCCGCAGGCCGTGGCGCGATTCTTCTGGCTGAAGCCGGCGGGCAGGAGTTCAGTTCGCTTTATGCTCGCACCCGCACAACCGGCCAGCCGCAACTGGTGCGGGTTAGCCGCACGGTCGCCCGCCAGGCGATGAAAGAGAATGTCGCCATCCTCAGCGTGGATGTTCCGGCCAGCGGCCAACTGCGCAACGTTGAGAGTTTGGCGACGTCGGAAGTGCGTTCGCTGCTGTGCGTTCCTTTGACCGTGTTTCAGCGCGTGATCGGATGCATTTATCTCGACAGCACTAAGCCTGGCACACGCCTGCAGGAGGATCACCTGCAGCTCATGGCCGCGATCGCCGGAATCTCCGCCGTGGCGCTCGACAATGCGCGCCGACTGCAGTGGCTGGAGCAGGAAAACGAACGGCTAACGCTCGAGGCCAGTCAGGATCAAAGCCTGGTCGGTGAAGGCGCGCGCATGAAAGAGATCTTCCAATTAATCGGAAAAGTCGCGCCAACGAATTCGACCGTTCTCATTGAAGGCGAGAGCGGAACCGGCAAGGAACTCGCCGCCCGAGCCCTCCACCGCAACAGCCCGCGCAGCGGCAAGCCTTTTGTGGCGATCAACTGTGCCGCGATTCCCGAATCGTTGCTCGAAAGCGACTTGTTTGGGCACGAGCGCGGCGCATTCACCGGCGCAGTCAGCCAGAAAAAAGGCCGGCTCGAGGTGGCCGACGGCGGCGTGGTGTTTCTGGATGAGATCGGCGAACTGGCCCCGGCGCTGCAGGTGAAACTGTTGCGCGTGCTACAGGAGCGCGAATTCGAGCGCGTGGGCGGCACGCACCCAATTCAGGTGGATATCCGCCTGATCGCGGCCACCAATCGCGACTTGAACGAAGCCGTGCGCAAGGGCGAGTTTCGCCAGGATTTGTACTATCGGCTGGC
>JASHNU010000086.1 GCA_030041475.1 Candidatus Sulfotelmatobacter sp. | reverse complement strand
CTGCAACTTCGCCGGAGAGTTCGCGACCACCATGGGATTGAGCTATTTCTTTCACCGAACCGGCCACTACAAACTGGAGCGAGCCGTCTCGTTGGTGAATATCGCCGGCAGCGGCGCAGCCGTAGGTTATAGCGCGTCACATCAATAGAAGGCGCCGCCAGGCGGTGAAGCAGTGTAGTCTTACAGGCCATCAGCGTAGGTCTGCAAAGCTTTGTGGGCACGTCGACGCGCGAACTACACGCCGAGTTTCTTGACTTCCTCGTTGTAGTACTTCCGATAGAGGATGTCCCACTCTTGCGAGCCTTCGAGAATGGTACGTTTCTGGCTCTCGATTTTCTGCCGGGCGGATTGGTCGATTTTCTCTTCCTGATTGAGCAGGTCTTCGAGAATCTTGCGGGTTTCCTGGCGGATGGTGTTGGGGTCTTCGATGAACTCCACGTCGTCCATCTGCTTCAGGACTTCGCTGACCGCGCGGGCCAACACGTTGACTTTGTCGCGGCTCAGCCTCACAGCACCGCCTTGTATTTGCGCACCAGTTCGCTCTTCACTTTGCGGAACATCTCCTGGTAGTTCGCCCCCGTTTTGCGCATCTCTTCGGAATAGGCTTCCAGAATCACGCGAACTTCATCGTTGATGCGGTCTTCGAGCGACATTTCCTCGAGTAAGGCCGCATGTACGCGCTCGGTTACGGCCGGTACGGCATCCGCTTCGATAAGCTTGCCGGCAATGAGTCTCTTGGTAACTTCGCGGGCTAGATAGCCCACATATTCTTTGGAAAGAAGCATGTGCGGATCGGGCGTCGAAGCTGCAGCTGTTCTCAGTTTGAAGCACAGAGTTTAACACACAGCAGAGTGCACGTGCGCGTCTCAGCCGCTGTCCGATCACTGAATCGGCGTCGCCGGTTTGTCGCGCAGGCTGTATACGAACTGCTTGATCTCGCGGTGCTCGCGTTCTTTGTCCTGCGCCGATTGCTGCGCCAATCGCTGGTAGACATCAATCTCGGCCTTCGCCTGCTCGATTTTGCCCGAGGCACGATACGCCTGCGCCAGCCGATAATGCGCTTCCTCAAGATCGGGTTGATTTTCGATCGCATGCTGAAAGTCGGAGATCGCAGCTGCCGCTTTCCCCTGAGAGGCGTCGACAATGCCGAGCTGCAGGTATGCCTCCGCAAATTCCGGATCCTTGCGAATCGCATTTTTCAATAGAGACTCGACCCGCGCCGAAACTTGCGCGTCCGCGTTCTGCCCGTTCTGTTTCCACAGCGCAACGGCATACAAATAATTCGCCTGCGCATTATCAGGTCTCAAGGTCAGAAACCGATGCAGGCGCCCCACAACTTGAGCAGAAACCGCATTTTCGCTGCGCTCAATTTTGCCCATAAACAAATACGGAAGCGCATCGCGAGGATTCAAATCGGAAGCTGCGCACAGCCGTTGGAATGCCCGTTCATCCGAACCGGCCGCGAATTCGGCGACGCCGAGCCCGATCAACATGCGTGTGGAGCGTGGAAACAGGCGGTTGCCGTTGGTGAAAACTTCGATCGCAGGTTCCGCGGCGTGATGCAGCAGAAGTTCCGATCCCCAATCGAAAATGTTCGATTCGCTCGGATCGAGTTCCGCCGCCCGCTCGTATTCATGGACCGCGTCGAGAGAATCCCCTAGTTTTTCATCGACGCTCGCCAGCAGATGATGCGCCTCCGCTGTGTCGTGTTCGGCAAGCAAGGTCTGTAATTGATCGCGCGCACGTGCGTACTCGCCGGCATTCGCGTAGGAACGTGCGAGATCGTAAGCGTTCGCCGGGGACCCTGACGACGCAACGGAGGACGTGCCGCCTAACGACGCCACGTCTTTCTCTACTGCTTCGCGATTGCGCACAACCGGGCCGGAACCGTGACCGCCCAGGTTCGTCGTATCGGTCATGCCGGAAACGGTGAACTGGGGTTGATCGAAAAATTGCGGAGCCGTGCTTGAACTTGCCGCGCCGGATTCGAGTGCTGCGAGCTTGACATCGAACGTCTTGCTCCCTTCTACAATCGAGATCGCCTTGAAGCTCGCTTCCGCAAATCCGGCCGCCGACACCCGCAGCGCGTAGGTTCCCTGGCTCAAGTCCTGAAAACTGAATTGTCCGCCCTTGTCGGTCTGCGCCAGAAGCGGCGTCGTCTGGCCCTCAGCTTGCAGAAATACCGTCGCCGAGACGACAGGTTTGTCTGAACCATCGCGCACGGTTCCGCACAATTCGGTTGTGCCGCGCGCTTGCGACTGCGCATACAACGACGACAGCACGATGACGACAGTGGCGCTGATCGTGAAAATCCAGAGCGAACCGGTTTTCAGTCGAAAGCAAGAAATCATCCGATTGCCGCCAGAATCATCCGATCGCACAGCAGCGAACCAAAGAAATTCTATAATATCCCGTGAGGGCTTCCTGAGAAGTTCATATACAATGCTGCCGCAATGAACAAAGTGGTGGCCAATGCCGACGACGCCATTCGCGACGTCTTTGACGGCGCGACCATCATGATCGGAGGCTTCGGCCTGTGCGGCATTCCGGAAAATCTGATTCGTGCCCTCGTGCGCCGCGGCACGAAGAATCTGCACACCATCAGCAACAATGTTGGCGTCGACGGCTTGGGCAATGGATTATTGCTCGCGGCCGGCCAGATCGTGCATCACATCGGATCCTACGTCGGCGAAAACAAGCTGCTGGAAGAGATGGTGCTAAAGGGAACGATCAAACTCGACCTGACCCCTCAAGGCACATTTTCCGAGCGCATTCGCGCCGGTGGCGCCGGAATTCCAGCCTTCTATACGCCGACCGGAGTGGGCACGAGCGTCGCTGAAGGCAAAGAAACTCGCGAATTCGACGGCCGCACTTATGTGATGGAACGCGGCCTTACCGCCGACTTTGCTTTCGTGAAAGCATGGAAGGGCGATCGGCAGGGCAATCTCATCTACCGGAAAACGGCACGGAACTTCAATCCCATGATGGCCACCGCCGCCAAGATCACCATCGCTGAAGTGGAGCACTTGGTCGAGCCGGGCGAACTCGATCCCGATCAGATCCATACTCCGTCGATTTACGTAAAAAGAATCTTTCAGGGAGAATTGTACGAGCGGAGAATTGAACGACGAACGGTGAGAAGAGCGGATAAGTAATTCAATGAAGATTTCCAAAGATTCATTTAGCATCGACATCCTCCTTCGCCACAGTTCCCACAGCCCGGAGATTATTTCGGCGGCCCTTTCGTTGAAGCCCGTAGCCACCTGGCGGGTGGGGAAAAGTCTCGTCAAGGTTCGTGCGAAACGGAGCTTTTTCTACGCGCGTCTGCACGAGGGAACTGGAAGCTCGAGCTACGAACGCGCGTTGAAGCATGCCTATCGGTTTCTGCGCAAGAACGCGTCCTTCTTGGACGAATTCAAGGGCGGGAGCGGACAAGTGGAATTGATTCTGAATCACACGGTTGGCCTACAGGAGGAAGAGGGGGACAAGTCCTTCGAGTTACATATCGCGCCCGCCTTCTTGACCGAACTAGCCGCTCGGGGGATTGGCTTGAGAGTCCAAGGGTGGCAGCAGGGTGCTGCCAAAGCTAGGGAACCGGACGCTCCGCGAAAGCGTGCGGGCCGGTCTGCGCCGTATAAAAGCACGGAGGCCTTCGATTGATCGTGACCAAACCTCCCAAAGATCTCGATAAGCGTGAACGCATCGTGAAGCGCATTGCGCGCGAACTGCGCGACGGTTTCTATGTCAATCTTGGCATCGGCATGCCGACGCTGATCGCCAATCATGTCCCGCCGGGAATCGAGGTCATTCTGCAATCGGAGAATGGAATGCTTGGGATTGGACCTTATCCGATCGAAGGACAGGAAGATCCGGATTTGATCAACGCCGGCAAGGAAACCGTGAGCGAGATGCCGGGCACATCTTTTTTTTCCAGCGCCGACTCGTTCGCCATGATCCGCGGCGGCCACATCGATTTGAGCGTGCTCGGCGCGATGGAGGTCGACGAAACCGGCAGCCTGGCGAATTGGATGATCCCAGGAAAGATGGTCAAGGGCATGGGCGGCGCGATGGATCTGGTCGCCGGCGCGCGGCGGGTCGTCGTCGCGATGGAGCACACCACGCGCGAAGGCGCTCCGAAGATTTTGAAGAACTGCACTCTGCCGCTGACGGGCGTGCACGTCGTCGAGACGATCGTGACGGAGATGGCCTACATTCGGGTGACTCGCGAAGGGCTCGTGTTGGAGGAGGTCGCGCCTGGGCTGACGGCTGACGATGTGCAGCGGGCGACGGAGGCGCGGCTGATAGTAAGTCCAGGGTTGAAGCTGATGGAGAGCTAAACGGTCCAGGCTGCATCCCTTCAAAACCACACGCCGCTGACGCCGTGCCTTTAAGGTTCATTCGAACTGCTTGCGGAAGGCAGCGAGCTGCTGCTGCACTTCGGAGAGATCGGCGCGCAGGCGAGAGACTTCGGCTTCCAGTTCGGTCACCCGGTCGTCTGTGGAAGGGGTGGCTGCATGGGCGGCCGAGCTCGCCGCATCATTACTCTCCGCGGCGGCGGAAATCTGCGGCTCCCCCGAAAACAGGTGCGCGTAGCGGGATTCTTTCGTGCCCGGCTGGCGCGGCAGGATGCAGGCCAGAGGCGGTTCGCGCTGGGCGAGGCGGTCAAGCGTGGAGATGACATCGTCGAGCGCTTCGAAGTGATACATGCGGTCGGCGCGGCTGCGGATTTCGCCGGGCGTTTGCGGACCGCGCAATAAAAGCACGCCGATGATGGCGGTTTCGCGCCGGTCGAAATTGAAAACTTCCTGCAATCGATGTTCGAACTTGGCCACGCGGCTGTCGGCGCCGCCGGCGGGGCCAGCGAGCCGTTTCTCCTGCAGACTCGTCAAGGCGTCGCGTACCGCGGATTCGTCGAGGTTCATGACCGGGTCGCGATTGTTTTTCTGATTGCAGGCGTGTAGGAGAGCGTTGAGCGACAGCGGGTAGTAATCGGGCGTGGTGATGTCTTTCTCGATCAGCGAGCCGAGGACGCGGGTTTCGATGTTGGTGAGGATGAACGGCATCTGACGGTTCGACCGGCATCCATTTTAGATCAACGCGTTACCGGGTTTTCCGTGCAGACCGGGTTAAATCCGGAAGGGCGCTGCCAGCAGACGAAATGGCAGTGTGATCGCTAGATAGATCACTTCCAGCACGCCGTGCACAGCTACGCCCACAATGCGGAACGGCAAAAGCAGCAGCCAGACGAACGGATAAGCGATCAAGGCCAGCAACGCCAGCGGCCAGCAGAGAACGAAGAGAATGCACCAGAGCAGGAATGTGAACATAAAGATGAGACCTCGTGGCTCTCTGTTAATTGTACGTCGGCGCCTGCGGCAAAGTTCCATCGCTTGTTTTTGCCTCGCCAGTACGGGTACGCCATAAATGACAAGATGACGCGCTGAGCTTATAGTGTTGCGGTCGCATTGATCCAAGTCTTGGGAGGGTCTGGAGACCGGCATGCGCCTGTTAGTCAGTTGGGTCTTGAGCGCGCTCGCGGTGTGGCTCGTGGCGCAGCTCGGGATTGGAATTTCGGTGCGCGGCGCGACTGCGGCGCTGGTCGCCGCGCTCGTCATCGGGTTCATCAACGCGACCATCGGTTTTGTGCTGAAGATTCTTACCTTTCCCTTGACACTGCTGACGCTCGGGCTGTTCTGGTTCGTCATCAATGCGCTCATGCTGGAGCTGGCGTCGGCGCTGCTGTCGCCAGGATTTCACGTGAGCGGCTTCTGGGCGGCGTTTATCGGGGCAATCCTTCTTAGTCTTGTGAACATGATGCTGAAGTGGATCGTCAGGCCGAAGAAGAATCAGCAGCAGTAGCGTTGGCGGGCGGGTTATCGAGGCATGTGGCGGCACGAATCTTCTCCAGCACCCGCTCTGGATTGAAATTTCCCTGAAACCAACCGCGATACCACTGATAGCGGCGGCCGCCGCGAGTGTGGACGACGACGCCGGGAGTGCCCTCGTCAGAGGCCTGCTCCGCGCAAACAATCTGATCGTAAGGGACCAGCTGAAATTCCAAGCCGGAGTCGTAAACCAGCAGAGTCGCAGTGAAGCGAAATGGGCCGAGAACCTGAACGGTTTGCGACATTTCAGAGTCGAGGCGGGCGGACATTTCCCCGAGCTTGCCGTAGCGCGCGAGTTCGTGATGGACCGGATGCTTTGCCGGATACCGCCCCCAGATGAGCGGGAACGCAGTGAAAAACACGGCCGCGAGACCGAAGAGAATGGAGCCAGCAGTGCTGGCGCCATGAAAACTGCGTGGGCGCCCGGAGAGGAGGCAGTAGAGGGACCATCCGGCGAAAATGAGGGCAGCGAAGAAAAATGAGAAATTGATGCCGCGAACTTTTCGATTGGTGTACCCCATCTCGGTGTACCCATTCAGCTTTTCGGGCTTGCGGCCTTCTTCGGCTTGAGCGCTTGCCAGTCTTCTTCTTTGAGAATGCGCCCCAGGCTGCTGAACTCACCCGCGCCCTGCAGAAATTCTCCGCCGTCCATGCGGATGACTTCGCCGTTGATGTAGCCCGAGCCGTCGCTCACCAGAAAAGCGGCCAGGTTAGCCAGTTCTTCGACCGTGCCGAAGCGGCGGAGCGGATTGCGCTCGAGCGCGAGAGTTTCGAGTTCGGGCCGCGGCAGCACGCGCGAGAACGCCCCTTGCGTGGGGATTGGGCCCGGTGCGATCGCATTCATGCGAATGCCGCGGTCGCCCCACTCGACGGCCAGGCTGCGCGTAAGCGCTTCGACTCCGGCCTTGGAAACGGCGGAGGGAACGACGTACGCCGATCCCACTGGCGCATAGGTCGCGGAAATACTGAGCACGATGCCGGGCTGCTTTGCCGCGAGCCAGCGGCGCCCGCAGGCCATGGTGCAGTTGAGAGTTCCCATCAGAACGATGCCGATGACCGAGTTCCAGCCGCCGGGAGAAAGTTCTTCGGTGCGGGCGATGAAATTTCCGGCGGCGTTGTTGACCAGCACGTCAAGCGGGCCCTCGCGCCAGATCGAATCGATCATTGCTTCGACGGCGTCGAGATTGCGCACGTCGCAGGGAATGGCATGGATGCGACCGTGGGGCGACAGTTCTGCCGCGGTTTGCTCGAGCACGTCTTCACGGCGGCCGCAGATATGAACCTGCGCTCCGAGCTCGAGGAAACGGCGGGCCATGCCTTTACCCAGGCCAGTTCCTCCTCCGGTGATGAGGATCCGCTTGTTCTTGAGGAGGTCAGGAGTGAACATTGGAATTGAGTAATTGGGAAATCTGTAACGAGTGATTTGGGCCGGCGCTCGGCCAGAAGAATTCTCACACCAGCATCTGAAATCCGCAAACGAAGAAAATCAGTATCGTGACGACCACCGCAATGAGTGATACCAGACGATGCGAATCTGCAACTAAGCCGGCAACCGCGAAGCCGAGCGAGCCCAGTCCGCCGATTAACCAAGCAGAACTAGCGAGGCTCCGAATCGAGGGAGGCGTATGTTGCGGATTCGACACTAAAATCCAAGCCACAGCGCCATAGATAATCAACAACTCAGTCAAAGACAGCGCCAGCGAAATCAAGCCGAACCTACGCTTGGACCACCAATTTCCCATATCAATTGGCATCGGTCTCCCAGTCAATCAATCGCACGCAACGCGGAAACCGTAGTCGGCGTAATGAAATTCCGGCGGAATGCTCGACCTCGCGGCGCAGTGCGCTACTTTGATGTGATGACGCCATGATCCGCCACGGGATGATTTGCGTGCAGGCTGCAAGGGGCACTGCTCCGGCCCGCGGGGATTACGTTCCGGCGAGATCGCATAGTAATTCGGATCATACCAGTCGCTGCACCATTCGTGGACGTTGTCGCCGATGTCGTAAAGGCCGAAGCCATTGGGCGCGTATCGCGCCACTTGCTCGGGACCGTGCTGCCAGCGCGAGGCGTAGTCGGGCAGCGACTGCGGCGACTCGTCGCCCCAGGGGAATTGTCTTTGTTCAAGGCCACCACGGGCAGAGTACTCCCACTCTGCTTCGGTCGGCAGGCGATACGCGCGGCCGCTGTGCGTGCTGAGCCATTCGCAATAGCGCGTGGCCTCATGCCACGAAACTCCGGCCACTGGCTGCTCCGGATGGTTGAAGTGCGGGTCGTGCCGGAATGGAGGTGGCAGAGCCCCCGTGGCACGCAGAAAAAGATCGTAATCCGCATTTGTGACTTGCGTGGCGGCGAGCAGGAAGTCGTCCACCCAAACGCGATGGATTGGACGTTCGCAATCTTGGCCGGAGTCGGAGCCCATCAGAAACCACGCCCCAGGAATCTGCACCAGCGCAGGTTGCATCGCCACCGTCAAGCTTTCCGATTGTGTCAGCGTCATGCGAATGTCAGATTGGTTGCGGAGCCGGATATCGGCGGTTGTCGCCATCCAAACTCCAGGGTTAAAGTTTACCAGCGCCGCGGCGCGGAGGTTCATGATGGCCGAGAAGAAACTACGGTTCAAAGTGACGCTGATCGGGCAGGAGGGCAGCTCGGCGACCGGCTTCATTGCGCCATTCGACGTCCCGGCAACGTTCGGCACGCGGGCGCGTGTGCCGGTCCGTGGGACGATTAACGGCTATCCGTTCCGCTCGTCGCTGATGCCGATGGGCGGCTCGTACTGCATGGCCGTGAACAAGAGCATGCGCGAAGGTGCCAAGGTGCAGGTCGGCGATGAAGTGGACGTTGTGATGGAGCGCGATGTAGAAGAGCGCACAATGGAGGCTCCAGCGGAATTGAAGCAAGAACTGGGAAAGAGCAAGAAAGCGCAAGCCCGCTGGGACGAACTCGCGTTCACGGTGAAGAAGGAGATGGCGAATGCGATTGCGGGCGCGAAGCAGGAAGAAACGAAGAAGCGGCGGCTCGCGAAGGTGATGCAGGTATTGAAGACAGGGGCGAAGTGGACGGGATAGCCGGGGCTGAAGCCCCTCACGTTTGGGCTCTTAACGCGGCGCTAAAGCGCCGCTCTTCCACGTAACTCCCTCACGACCGTGGCGACGTCATTTTCTTGGAACAGACGGATGGCCGCGATCCCAGCGGCTCCCGCTTCGAGACACGATCGCGCATTCGATAGTGTGATCCCGCCGAGCGCGAGGACGGGGATGTCTGCTTTACAGGCTTGCGCTAGAGCGGCGAGGCCGGTGGGATGCGCCCGGGGAGCATCTTTTTTTTCGAACAGCTTTTTTTCGAAAATCGGAGCGAAAACGGCGAAGGTGGCTCCGTTGGCTGCGGCGCGGGCGACTTCCTCGGGCGAGTGACAGGAAACGCCGATCAAAGGTCGTGCCAGGGCTTCGCAGACGCCCTCTGCAGTGCTTCGCGCCGCCGGACAGCTGAGGGCAGCTGTCCCTGCATAACTTTTCTCCCAGATTGCTCGCGCTTCCTGCGGGGAGATGTCGTCCGAGCGCAGGTGGACACCGTCGGCGCCTATGGCGAGAGCAATGTCGGTGCGGGAGTTGATGAGGAGAACAGGGGGCAGGGGCCGGGGGCCAGGGGCCAGCCGTCGGGTTTCGCGGATTACGCGAACGGCTTCGCGCGCGAGAGATTCCAGATCGCGTGTCGACAAATCTTTCTCGCGCAGCTGAATGTAATCCACGCCGGCGCGGGCCGCCTCGGCGATTTTGTCAAGCAGGCGGGCGCGGCGCGTAGGTTCGTCCGAAGCAAATGCGTTGCGGTCGGTGATGTAGTAGAGGAGGCAGCGGGCGGACATCGGTTCACGGCCTGGTCTTGGCGATCTCGGGCAAGCCTTCGCCGGCCTTCTTCGGCGTGCCGCCGAGATGATGTTTCGTCAGACCCTCGCGCAGAAACTCAAAAGCTTCGTCGGGCGAGTCGACGACTTTGAACAGGTCGAGGTCCTGCTGTGAGACGGCGCCGGCGTCCACAAAGGCCTGGAAGTTGATGATCTTGTTCCAGTATTCGCTGCCGTAGATGATGACCAGAATTTTCTTGGCCAGCTTGTCGGTCTGCGCCAGCGTGAGGATTTCGAACAGCTCGTCCATGGTGCCGAAGCCGCCGGGAAAGATGACCAGTCCCTTGGCCAGATAAGCGAACCAGAACTTGCGCATGAAGAAGTAGTGAAACTGAAAATTGAGCGACGGCGTGACGTAGGGATTAGGATGCTGCTCGAAGGGCAGCTGAATGTTGAGGCCGATGGTCTTGCCGCCGGCTTCGTGCGCGCCAAGATTGGCAGCTTCCATGATGCCGGGGCCTCCGCCGGTCGTGACCACAAAGCGGCGGCGGCGCGCGGGAATCTCGATCGACCATTTGGTGAGCTGGTAGGCGAGCCGGCGGGCGTCTTCGTAATAGCGGGCCATGTCGAGCCCCGCCTGAGCGACTTTCAGATCTTCCTTGAGCTTGGCGGAAGAAACCGCGTCGCGGTTGTTCTCTACCGTGGATAGAGTCTTGGCGGCGTCCTGGCGGCCCTGAAAACGCGCGGAGCCAAAAAAGACGACCGTGTCCTGAATCTGTTCGCGGCGAAAGCGCGCCAGCGGCTCCTGATACTCCGACAGAATACGCAGGATGCGGCCATCCGGGCTGTCTAGGAACGGTTCGTTCTGGTAGGCAACGGGAGCGGATTTCAGCTTGTCAGTCATAGATAGAATTCGTAAAGAGAGGCGCCTTGAGAAATCCGGTTGAGCTTCGCTCGCCCGGGCGGACGAATACGTCGGTCTACACCATGTCACTGCTGCTCGTGATAGTGGAACGCCTCCCAGAAACCGATCCAGATATCGAGCAAGCCCAGGCCACTGCACACGCCGCGGAAAAATCCACTGCCCACTAGTACGCGCAGGCTGGGATAGGACAGCAAAAGGTAATTGTCGGTCCACTCTGGAGTCCAGGGGAGGATGATCAGCAGCACTCCCGCCACGGCACTCACCAAGACGAACAGAAAGACGGAAATGCGATGCATCCAGACCTGTTTGCGGCTGGGCTCGCGAGGCTGGGCTGGCGGATCGAGCACGACTGTGCGCGGCGCTGCACCGTCTGGGGCGTCGCCGCCCGTGTCCCTGGAACTCGGGTGCGCAGGGGCCGAGAGCGGCGTGGGATCTGTCATCGCATGGTCCCCCGCTCTCGGGCGAATACGAGGATTCGGGCCCAGGCGGCCTGTGGGGAAAGGGGATTAACTCCCGCGCAGTGCGCGCAGGAGCCCCTTCCGAGACAAAGTGGGACAGAACCCATCGGGCTATTCTACGACTTCAGGGCCTGAATGCGCTCGGCAACGTCGCGATAGTCGATGTTGCTGGAGTAAACCGCGGTGAAGTGTTTGAGTGCGGCAGGTTTGTCGCCGGCGGCTTCAAAGGCGCCGCCGAGTTCGTAGTTCAGGGCGACGCGGGTCTCGCCATCGATTCCGGGAACTAGGAGCGCCTTGTCATACCAGCCCACGGCGGCCTCGGGCACGCCCTTTTCGAGGAAGCATTGCGCCAGCCAAGTGTAAGTTTGCAGGATCTGCGGGAAGGGATGGCCGCGGTCAAAAGACTGGCAGGCCTTCTGCAGTTCGCCGATGGCCTCGTCGAGCAGGCCCATCTCGCGGAATGCGATGCCGAGGTTGTAGTGCGTCTCGGGATCCTCGTCCGCGGTGGCGACATCGGCTTCCAGATCCTGTTTTAGTTCGCCGAACATTTCCGCCAAGTCGATGCCGGCATCCTCGCCAAAGGGAGAAGTCTTGCCCGCAGACGGAGCCGGGGCAGGCATGGGAGGCGGCATCTTCGGGGCTTCCGCAGCGGGGGCAGACCAGGCGACGGAAGCCGTTGGCGTGGGCGGAGCCGCCGCGTGGGATGACGGTGCAGCAGAGGCTGCGGCGCTGGCCGCCAGTGGCGGCGTGACTCTCGGTGGCGCAGCCGGTGTCGGAGCCGCGGCCGCAGAAGTTGTTGCCGCCGCCGGCTCCGGCTTCGCCTTCGCGGCAGGAGCTTTCGGTTTGCCTCCGGCAACCGGAGCGGCCTTCAGGAAATCCTCGCCGAGCGAAGCCTCAATGTCGGCGACAAACTCTCCCAGGACCGGAGCCTTGACAGCCGGAGCCGAGCTCCGGGCGGCAGGGGCATGAGCAGGCTGCGTTGCCGGCTTGCTCACCGTGCCGGGCAGGAAGCCTTCTCCCAGGGAAGACTCGAGGTCGGAAACAAACTCTTTCAGGACACCGGACTGAGCTGCTGCAGGTTCGGGCTCGGGTTCAGCTTCAGCGACGGGTTGGGGCTCGACCGATGTTTCGGCGACGACGGGGATTTCCTCGGCTACTGGCTCTGGCTCCGCCGGAGCTTCCTCGACCTCGACAGTTTCCTCGGCCGCCGCAGCTTCCTCGACCGGCGTGGCTTCTTCAGTCGCAGCTGCTTCAACCGTAATTTCTTCAGCCGGGGCTTCTTCGCTCGCGGTCTCGGCGGAAGGAATGTCATCCGCCGTCAGCTCTTCAAATTCAGGTTCCGCCGATTGCTCGGCGGCCCTGGCCACACCTGCATCGACTTCGCCGCGCAATTCATCCAGCTTGGCCTGATCGTCGGTGAGAGTCTGCAGCTTGGCCAGCGCGGCCATAGCCTGCTCGGGCATTCCGCTGGCGAGATAGAAGCGGATTTCGTCGATGGTCTCCGAAGCTTTGGCTGGATCGTAGCCAACAGCGTGATCCTCGACCGCTTCGGCGGCAGCTGCTTCGGCTTCTGCTGGCTCGCCTTCTGTGGTTTCTGTAGTGCCGTCTTCGATGGTGACCGTGTCGTCCCACTCCGAAGACAGATCGATCTCGCCCGAGGAGGTCGGTTCAGTAGCCGAGGAATCTTCGGCAACCGCGAACTCTGTTTCTGCCAGTTCGACCGCAATCTCTTCCGCAGCCGTTTCAGCCGGAGCAGCAGGCCAGGGGGCGTGCCCTTCTTCGACTGCTGCTTCCTGCGGCACCTCTCCCTGAGCTGTTTCTTCTTGTTCCACTTCCGGGGTGGCTTCTTCGACTGTGACCTCGGCGGGTTCCTCGGCCACTGAAAACTCTGGGGTTTCTGCCTGCGCTTCCTCGACCTGCGGCGCAGCGTCGAGATAAATGGGAGCCTCTTCCGTGGCCATGCTGAGCACGGGAGCGGAGCTGCGTTGCTCGTAACGTTCGGCCAGTTCGCCGTAGCGCGTGGCTTCGTCAGGATGGTCGGATTCGGAATAAACCTTCTGCAGGGTGCGGCAGCAGACCGCAGCTTCGGCGAAGCGCCCGGCCCGGGTGTGCAGGGCGGCCAGACGCTGGTTCAGGCGCTGATCATCCGGCGCCATCGGCAACGCCGCCAAGAGCGGGCCCAGGGCCTTGGCTGGCATGTTGTAAGAGATAAACAGCTCAGCGTCGGTCAGCGCCGAACGCACCGCGAGCGCGACCTCGTCGGAATAATGCTGGTGAACAGAGGGCGCTGTCGCCTCCAGATCGTCGATGAGAACAACCGCCTCTTCCGGCGTAATCAGCTTCGTGTCCGAACTGCCGCCGCCAAGCTGGTTGACCACCTGCTGGTAATTCTGCATGTGCAGCGGATTCTGGGGCTCGAGCTGCGCCAGTTTCTGGTAGAGGTCGCGGGCGCGGGGCAGGTCGCCCGCCTGCACGCTGGCATGAGCCAGCAACTCGATTACCTCGCTGACGTGCGTGGTCTCGCCCGCTTTGTCGAACAGGTCGAGCAGCTTTTGCAGCGAATCGGGATTCTCTCGTACGTGCCCGATGATGGTGTGCAGGTGTTGCAGAACCTTGTCGGAGTTCTCCGCCAGCAGGCGCTCGGCGTGCTGATCGTAAACCTGCAGCGCGGTGTCGAATTGACCGGCTTGCATTAAGGCGTCGGCGAAGTTGGAAATCGCCGTCAGATCGTTGTGTACCGTCAGCAGCTTATTGGCGACGGTCCCGGCCTCGGAAAGTTGCCCCGACTGCAAATAGGCTTTCAGCAGATCCTTCAGGCCCTCGGGATTGTTGTCGATGTCCGCGACCTTCTGCAGCGTTGCGACCGCTCCGGCGGCATCGCCGGATTCGAGCAGGTTCTTGCCCTGCATCAGCAGGGCGTAAGTGTTGCCGGGCTCGATCGCCAGCATGCGCTGCAGGATCTCGTCTGCCGCACTGAGCGATCCTTTGGCGCGCAAACTCTCGGCAGCGGAAGAGAAAATCTGCCAAGCTTCCGTTTTCTTGCCCAGGCGAACGTAGACTTCCGCCAGGCGGACCCGCATGTTGCTGTTCTCCGGGTCCATCTCCAGAATCTTCTGGAAGATGCGGACGGCATTCTCCAGCTCGCCCGACTTCAAAAATTCTTCGGCAACCTGCAGATACTGGGCGCGGGCGTCGTTGAACAGGCCCTGCTGCGTGTAGAGTTCGGCCAGCTTCAGCAGACTCTCAAGCGATGGCTTGAGCTTGCTGATCTTCTTGTACATAGCGATGGCCTTGACCGTGAATCCTTGGTTGGCATAGGCATCGCCCACATTCTTGAAGCACTCGGTGGCTTTGTCGCTTTCGCCGATACGCGAGTACAGATCGCCGACGGTGTTGGTGACCGTCAGATCTTTGGAGTCGTTCTTGAGGATTTTTTCGTACTCCGAGATGGCATTCTGCAGCTTGCCCTGCTGGACATACTTCTCCGCATTGGCGAGGACTTTCTGTTTGTTGAAGCCGAACAATGCCATAAGAGCGCGAACTCCAGACCCGGGCCTAGAACTGACGTCTAGAACAACCCGCTAAACGCCGGGGGGGGGGCGGCATTCCGGGTAAGATCTCGGGCGTAATCTGCTTATCGGCAGAACTCCGGCCGGACAAGGCCAATTGTACGACCGTGCGTCATGAACCGTATGGTTACCAAGGGTTACCGAAAGGGAGTGTACCGGGGTTACCAACGGAACCGGAAAAGCCAACAGCTCGCGGGGTGCCGACCACATCACTGCGATTTATCGCGGGCCGGTATGGCTTCAATGGACGCCCTCAGCGCTTTCGTTACTTCACCGGCTATGTCGTCTTGGACCATCAGGATGTCGTCCAATGGTTGGTCGTAGGTTTCGGACCATACAACGTAACCGTTGTCGACACGAATCAGCCGCGCGGCGACCCGCAGCCAACCGTCTGTATTTGACTTGCGCACGCTCCCATCGAGCACATAAGCGACACCTAGCGTTTTAGCGATGTCGGCGATTGGTATTTGTTTCCCCTTGAAATAGAAGGAAGATGTGGGAGCCGGTACCTGAAAGCCCGGGATCCTGCTGAGTTTGTCAATCAGTTCCTCGGTCATGCCGTCGGCGAAGGTCCCCTCGGTCCTCCCTTCGGTCAGGTCGAGAAACGGCAACACCGCGATGGATTTCTGTGACTGAGGAACAACGGTTACGGCCGAGTTATTGTAGTTTTTGCCGTGGAAGTGGAGCCGGAAAGCAGTAGCGACGACGAGCGCAAGGCAAAGCGCTGCGACGGCTGCCCACATGACGCCGGTTCTGCGCGGACTGGGCGTCGGCGCATCGTTCTCCGCCACATCGGTGGCCGCCGGGGTCGGATGTTCGCTGTCTGTGTCCCGCGCAGAGCCCGTCTGCGCGATGGGCTGATCTTCACTGACACGATCCGCCCAGGGACAGACCGTCGCCACCATCCGATATCCCAGTCGCGGCACGGTCGCGATGTAAGTGGGTTGCTTGGCGTCGTCGCCGAGTACGCGGCGGAGCGATGTCACTGCCTGATAGACGGAGTCCGGACTGACGTTGACCCCAGACCAGACTTGGTCGAGCAAGTCATCGATGCTGACGACCTCGCCAGCGTGCTCGGCGAGACACAGCAGCAGTTGCATGGTCCGCGCCTCGAGCCGAGTGGCCTCTCCATCCCGCGAAATCTGCCCGGACGTTGGATTGACACACCAGGCGCCAATGCGAAGTACTGTCGTGGCTGGGCGTTGCATACAGGATCGTATCTACGTCTCTGTCTTTCACACAGAAAACGGTGCTCGCTGATTCTACCAACACCATGGCGTAGAGCGGGTACCTTGCTGACTTTTGTGGCGCTGCACGCGAGCGGCGGGAGTACGCGCTTACACGAGCAACGTTATTTCAGAAGTATTCAGAACGTTTCAGGCCAAGTTCAGGACTTCTCGTGCCTGAGCCGAGTATCGTACGACCGTATTGCGGATTGCAAACAGATTCGAGGTAATAGAGATGGGTAGGAAGAATAGAGGAAATACGATCCTCAACAATACAATCCTCAACAAAGCGTTCAATCTTTTCGAAATTGGAGCGCTGCTTATCGGGATTTGGGCAGTGCCTTCGACCAACGCCGCCGCGGATCCTCCGGCTGAACCCGCCCAGGAGAAGGCGGAAGCCCCGGCGCTCCCCCCTCCAGGGACGTACAAGATCGATCCGATCCACAGTTTCGCGTACTTCGGTGCTGTGCACGGTTTCGTCGGGCTGGTGCGTGGCCGTTTCGACAAGGTTACGGGAACCATCACCGTATCGCAGGACCTGGCCGCGTGCGGTGTCGACGTCACCATCGACACTTACAGCATCAACACGCAGTGGAGCGAGCGCGACGATGACCTTCGGAGCCCAGCCTACTTTGATGTCATCAAATTCCCGACGATGGCGTACCACGGCCGCGGCATCCGCCGTGTTTCGGAAGACACCTGGACGCTGGATGGCTCTCTGACCATTCGCGGCGTCACAAAAGTCGTGCCGCTGACTTTCACCTACAAAGGGTTGTTCCACCATCCGCCGGGCGAGCCAGCGCGCGCCGCATTCCATGGCTCGGCAGCGACGAAGCGGGATGATTTTGGCATGACGCGCGACAGCCTCCGAGAATTTGGTCCGCACCTGACGGGGCCGGACGTCGAGATCGAAATCGACGTGGAAGCGGACGGTCCTCCCCCCGCCAAGTGAAAGGGGGCCCGCCAAGCTCAGGCTCGAATGCGTATAGCCGAGGGGAACGATGAAATTGCTGCGCAGAATATTTTCGAGAGAATCGGCAGGGACAGATGTCTTACGTCTAGTCGTGTGTGCGATCCTCTTTACGCACGGCGCTCACCGGCTTTATGAAGGAAGCGCTCCTGGGCTGGGAAGTATTCTGAAGGACAGCGGGTTCCCCGCGGGCGTGGTCTTGGCGTATCTGGTCTGTCTCGCCGAAACCGGAGGCACGGTCTTGCTAGCGATGCGCCTGCTGGTTCTGCCGGTCGCGCTGATTTTGTTGCTCATCTTGTTCACCGGCATCCTGCTGTTCCACCGGCATCACGGTTTCTTTGTTGTCGGCCCGGGCGAAGGGGGCTGGGAATACAGCGCTCTACTGATCACCTGCCTGCTCGTGACGGCATGGGAAAACAGGGCGACGAAGTTCTTTTGAGTCGAGGGTGATAAAGGGCACGCGTACTCCCAGTTGGTCGAAGGCGGCGCAGTCGGAGGGGTAGGCGCCATAGGGATTGTTGGCCAGCTCCGAGAGGGGAGAGGACGTGGCTCCCGTGCGTTCCACTACACTGGGTCTGTGGAACTTGCCTCTGCGAGTTCCGTTGCACCGCCATGGCCGACTCGATCGCGGAGTTTTTCCTCGAGCACTTTCCCGCGCACCGGCGCGAACGCGCCTATCTGCAGCGCCGTGGATACCGCACAGAATCCTTCACTTACGGCGCGGTTGTGGACAAGGCTTTCGAATTCGCTCGCGAACTCGGCTCGCGAGGAATTCAGAAGGGAGACCGGGTCATGCTGTGGGGTGAAAACTCGGCCGAGTGGGTGGCGGCGTTCTTCGGGTGTGCTTTGTGCGGAATTGTAGTTGTTCCGATGGACGATGGGGCGTCTGCCGACTTCGCCCTGCGCGTCTTCCGGCAAGTTGAAGCGAAGATGCTGGCCGGCTCGCGGCGGCATCTTCACGAATGTGCCGCTGCGATACAGTCGTGTCTGCAATCTCCTTCTACGTTCACGCTCGAAGACTGGCCCGAGACGGCGAACCCTCCGGCGCCGGCGAAGAGTGCCCTCACCCGCGACGATATTTTGCAAGTCATCTTCACTTCCGGCACCACGGCTGAGCCCCGTGGAGTCGTCATTACGCACGGCAACGTCCTGGCCAACATCGCACCTCTCGAGCAGGAGATACGCCGCTATCTCAAATACGAGCGACTGATGCATCCACTGCGGTTTCTGAACCTGCTCCCGCTCAGCCACGTCTTCGGACAGTTTCTCGGCATGTTTCTCCCTCCGCTGCTTGCTGGCACAGTGATTTTTCAAAACGAATTGAAGCCGTCGGAGATCATCGGCACGGTTCGCCGCGAGCGCGTCTCCGTTGTAGTCAGCGTGCCGCGCGTGCTGCAGTCGCTGAAGCAGAAGATCGAGCGCGACCTGGAAGACCGCGGGGAGATGACACCGTTCCGCAAAAGATTTGCCGCATCCGCGCAACGACATTTTCTGCATCGCTGGTGGACATTCCGCGCCATCCGCCGCCAATTCGGCTGGAAATTCTGGGCGTTCATCTCCGGCGGCGCCGCTCTCGACAGCGAGACCGAAGAATTCTGGCACCGTCTCGGATATGCCGTAATTCAGGGTTACGGCCTGACCGAGACCACTTCGCTCATCAGCGTGAACCATCCGTTTCGGCTGGGCAGAGGATCGATCGGCAAAGTACTGGCCGGCCGCGAAGTGAAGCTGGCCGAAGACGGCGAGATTCTAGTGCGCGGCGGAGGCGTGGCCCGCGGCTACTGGGTCGGCCACGATGCTTTCACTGCCACGGGCAGACTTTCCGACGAACAGGGGTGGTATCGCACCGGGGACATCGGTGCTCTCGACGCCGCTGGCAATCTCTATTTCAAAGGGCGCAAGAAGGAAGTGATCGTCACTCCCGGCGGAATGAAAGTCTACCCCGACGACCTGGAAGCGGCGCTCCGCCTGCAGCCGGAGGTGAAAGACTGCGTCGTGGTTGGCATCGAGCGCGGCGGAAATGCAGAGCCGTGCGCGGTGCTGATTCTGCGCGGTGACGCCAAGCCGGAAGGCCCATCGCAGGCGGAAAAAGTGGTGCAGCGGGCCAATCAGTCGCTGGCGGAATATCAGCGAATGAGGATTTGGGTCACGTGGCCGCAGGACGATTTTCCGCGCACCAACACGCAGAAGCCGCGCCGGAATCTGATTCGAGAAATCACGCAGGCGCGGATCGCATCGCACGAAAATACTTCTCACCTCGAGAGCGGCCCCGGCCTCGAGAGCCCGTTGACTGACCTGGTCGCACGCGTCTCTGGACGCGCACCTGCCCTGCGCCCCGACGCCCGGCTCGATTCCGATCTGGGTTTGAGTTCACTCGATCGCGTCGAGTTGTTGAGTGCCGTCGAGGATCGTTACCAGGTCGATCTGAGCGAGGCGCGATTCAGTTCGCTTCAAACCGTTGGCGATCTCGAACGCATGCTGCGGGGAGAAGCCGCCCCAGGCGCGGGCTATCACTACCCCACGTGGGCATTGCACTGGCCGGCAACGTGGGCCCGATTCCTCGCGCATTATCTGCTGATGCGCCCGGCAATTTTGTTGCTGGGCTGGCCGCGCATCGAAGGCCGTGAGCACTTGCGTGGCGCGCATGGGCCGCTGCTCATCGTTTCGAATCACATCGACGATGTGGACCCCGGATTCATCCTCACCGCTCTGCCGGCGCGCTTTTGTCACAGGCTGGCGATTGCCACCGGTGGTGAGGCACTGGAGGCACTGCGCACGCCGCTGCCTAACCGCAATTCTTTACTGAAAATTTACGACCGCCTGCAATGGTTCCTGGGAGTTTCGCTGTTGAACCTATTCCCGTTGCCCCGCGCGGCCGGCTTCCGGCAAAGTTTCGCCTATGCGGGCGAGGCTGTCGATCGCGGCTACAACGTACTTGTCTTTCCCGAAGGCCGACACACCACAGACGGCAAGATGCTTCCTTTTCGCGCCGGAATTGGTCTGCTGGCGCAGAATCTCGGCCTTCCGGTTCTGCCCATGCGGATTGATGGACTCTTTGAAGTAAAACAAGCAGGCAGGAAATTTGCCGCGCCGTGGAAGATTCGCGTTCGCATCGGCGAGCCAATCCGGTTTCAGCCGGAGGCGGATCCGGAAAGGATTGCCGCCGAGCTGCAGAAGGCCGTCGAGAATCTCTAGCCCCGAACGCCTTCGCGACGCACTTTCGCCAGCCCTATTCTTCGTCCGACTCCGGCTCTTGACTATGAACCTCCGATTCCACCTGGATCTCCGGAACTTTCGATTCGTGCAGAACTTTGTTGAGCGCGGCCAACTCTGTGCCCTTCAGTTCCTCCCAGCGCTTCAGCACGTCTCCGCTCTCGCGTTCAGTTTTAGCCAGAGCCTGCATTTGCGGGGTAGTCGGTTCAGCATCGGCTCCCCACACCTGTTGGTAAAGCGTGCCGGCTGATCCGTTGACCCGCCTCAGCGTGACGTCCGCTGACGGAGGAGCAAAGAAGCCCGCCTGCGCGCCAACCACGGCGTTAAGTTTCTTCCCGAATGCTTCAATGGCCTCCTTGGCCCCAGCGTTGTCCTGGCCACTCAGCTTGTCCAGTTGTTCGCGAATGGAACCGCCCTGCAAAATGGCCAGCGAAGTCTGATTCATCACGGAAGCCATGTGCGTTTCGAACTGAAACTTCTTTTGCAATGCCAGCGCCGTCGCCTTGACGCGCGGGTCCATCTTGACCGTGAGCGACGCCGTCGAAGTTTTTCCGTCGACGGTAAGTTTGACCGTGTACGTCCCCGGCAACGCGTTGGGCCCGAGTGGGTACCGCGGCGTGTCATGTGGAACGGCCGAGATCGGGTAGTCGTGCCGCGGCGAAGCCGGAGTCGTATACGTATAGTGCAGGTCCCACACCCAGCGGTGCATGCCGGCGACGGTCGGGAGCGCACGCCACGGCTTCACCCAGTACAGCGGGATCAGCTGTTTCTGCAATTCTTCTTCGGAAATGTCCGGCTTGTCGGTGTTCGAGTAGCGCCGCACAACTTTGCCTTGTGCGTCGGCAATTTCGAGTGTGACCGAGTTTGCGGCCTCAGGCAGATAGTAGTCGATGATTGCGCCATCGGGCGGATTGGCCGCCATCGGTTCATCCGGCGGAAGCGGCGTGTCGGTGTAGGTGTCGCGCTGCGCCCGCCAGGCCGGAGCGGGCTTGAACAGATACGCGGCGTTTGCCAGGGTGGCCGAAGCCTCGCGCAAGGGCGCGATGTCATCCAAAATCCAGAATCCGCGCCCGTGCGTAGCCACGACCAGATCGTCGTCATGAATCCACAGGTCGCGCATGGACGTATGCGGCAGATTCAGTTGCAGCGACCGCCAGTGATCGCCGTCGTCAAAGGAAACCCACACGGCATTTTCCGTGCCGGCGAAAAGCAGACCCTTGCGTCTCGGATCCTCGCGCACTGTGTCCGCCGGGCCGAGATCGGGCAGGCCCGCAGTGATCAGCTTCCAGTTCTTGCCGCCGTCATGCGTGCGATAGATGTAGGGATGCATGTCGCCAATGCGGAATCGGCTCACGGAAGCGTAAGCGGTCTGTTCGTCGAAATGCGAAGCCGAAATTTGCGTGACCTTGCTCCACGGCGTCAGGTCCTTGGGCGTGATGCCGCTCCAGTTCTTGCCGCCGTCGCGGGTAATCCAGATCAACCCGTCGTCGGTGCCCGCCCAAAGCGTGGTCGTGGTCTTGAACGATGGCGCGAGCGCGTAGATCACGCCGCGCTGTTTCTCTGCGCCCTTGGGAACCAGCTTGCCCACGCTCGCCGGCACGCCCGGATTCTCGCGCGTCAGGTCGTTGCTGATGGCCTGCCACGAATTTCCGCCGTCGATGGTCTTGAACAGCATGTTGCCGGCGAAATAAAGCGTGTGCGGATCGACCGGAGAAAACATCAATGGTTCTGTGCGGTCGGTGCGGTACTTCGGATCACGCAGGGGAATCGGCGTGACGTTCTGTACCTGGCCGGTCGAAATGTGGAATTTCGAAACCTCGGTTCGCCCGCCGCCATAAATGATGTCGGCATCGAGCGGATCGGGCGCGACGTAGCCGTACTCGATCACGCCCACGGGATGCCATTCCCGGTAGGTGATGGTGCCGTCGTTGCCTCGGGTCGAAATGCACACCGAACCGCTCTCCTGCTGCCCGGCGCAGACGCGATAAGGGAACACATTGGTCGTCGCAATGGCGTGATAAAGCTGCGCTGTGGGCTGGTTGTACCACGAGCTCCAGCTCTCGCCGCCGTTCACCGTGATGATGGCTCCCTGGTCGCTGACGATCAGAATGATGTTGCCGTTGTTGGGATTGATCCAGAGATATTGGTAATCGTCGCCGCCGGGCGCGCCGCGGAAGCCCAACCATGTCTTGCCGCCGTCGCTCGAGCGCATGGTGACGGTGCTGACCACGTAGACAAGATCAGGATTCTTCGGATCGACTCGCGGGACCGAGAGATCGCCGCCGCCAATTCGGCCGGAAGGCCGAGGATCGTTGGTGATCTGCGACCAGCTGTCGCCCGCGTCGTCGGAACGATAAACGGCGAGTTTTCCCGACGCGGTCGCCAGAGTTGCATAAAGACGCCGCGAATCGCTGGGCGCGATGCCGACGTAAACCTGTGATAGATCGTTCGGCAGGCCGTTCGTCAACTGATGCCAGGTATTGCCGCCGTCCGTCGACTTAAACAATCCACCGCCCGCCCCGTTGTACAGATTGCCGTCCTCCCATGGACCTTCGCGCACCTCCCACATCGAGGCATAAACCACGTCTGGATTCGAAGGATCGATCTCGACGTCGGAGCCGCCGGTGTTCTCATCCTTGGAAATGACTTTCTGCCAGCTCTGCCCACCGTCGGTCGAGCGATAGATACCGCGCTCTTCGCTGGGGCCGTAGGGATGCCCTAGCACAGCGGCAAAAACTTTGTTGGGATCGCGCGGATCGACCGCCAGCGCCGGAATCTGCTGCCCGTCGCGCAGGCCGAGGTGCGTCCACGTCTTGCCCGCGTCGATCGACTTATAAATGCCGTCGCCTACTGACAAATCGGGACGGTGCAGTCCTTCGCCGCTTCCGACATAAATGATGTTGGGATCAGAAGGGGCGACCGCAATCGCGCCGACCGACTGCGTCGGTTCCTGATCGAAGATTGGATTCCAGGTACGGCCGTAGTCGTCGGTCTTCCACACGCCGCCGTTGACCTGGGCCATATAGAAGACGTTCGGCTGGCTGGGTACGCCGCATGCGGCGCGCGTGCGTCCGCCGCGGAACGGGCCAATCATGCGCCAGTGCAGATCCTGGTAGGTGCTTTCAGGAACCTGGGTTTCACGAGCTTGGCTCCAGCTTGCGGGTGCGGGAAGAAAAATCAGAAAAGAAACGAGCAGACAAAGGACTGCGTGTGATCGGATCACTTGCTCCCCCTCGGACCAAGAACGACCTGAAACGGCAAACTAGGTAGAATAAACCAAAAGCGCAGTGATCGGGGAACACCCGTGCAGTGATTGACTGTCCCTTACATTCCTCCATAAGATTAGCGACACTCTTCGTTACGGCGGCCCGCATGATCAACACGACCATTTCCCATTACCGCATCACCGGTCGCCTAGGCAGCGGAGGGATGGGCGTGGTCTACGAGGCGCAGGATCTCACGCTCGGACGCAAGGTCGCGCTGAAATTCCTGCCTCCGCAACTGGCGGGCGATCAAACCGCGCTCGAACGCTTTCTGCTGGAGGCGCGGGCCGCGTCGGCACTGAATCATCCCAACATCTGCACGATTTATGCGGTCGAAAACGCCATGGGCGAGGACGGCAAGCCGCAGTCATTCATCGCTATGGAATTGCTCGATGGGCAGAGCCTCGACCACAAAATCGCGGGCGCTCCGCTGCCGCTCGATCGGCTGCTCGACATCGCCATACAACTGGCTGATGCGCTCGATGCTGCCCATGCCAAAGGCATCATTCACCGCGACATCAAGCCGGCCAACATTTTCATCACTCAACGTGGTGTGAAGATTCTGGACTTCGGCCTGGCCAAGCTCTCGCGGCCGGAACTGGAGATGGAGACCATCGGTGCGACCCTGGATTCGCCGCATCCAGCGCACCTGACCAGTCCAGGCTCGACCGTGGGCACGATCGCTTACATGTCGCCGGAGCAGGCGCGCGGCGAGGAACTCGACACGCGTTCTGATCTGTTCTCGCTCGGCACGGTGATGTACCAGATGGCAACGGGCAGGCTGCCGTTCGCGGGCGCGACGACAGCGGTGGTGTTCAACGGCATTCTCCAACTCGATCCGCCTCCTCTGATGGAGGCCAATCCTACGCTCCCGCCCAAGCTGCAAGAGATCATCGAGAAGCTGCTCGAAAAAGATCGCGACCTCCGCTATCAGTCGGCCGCCGATCTGCGCGGCGACCTGAAACGGCTGAAGCGCGACACGGAGTCGGGGCGGAAGGCTGCGTCAACGACTACATCGCCGCCGGCAGCGTCGTCAGCGCCATCGTCCGCTGGGGCAGGGGCAACCGCGGCGGCCGTATCGGCGGCGACTCCGTCGGCTGCGAGTCGCGCCGCGTCGAGTTCAGCCGTGGTAGCTGCGGCGAGCAAGCACAAAGCCGGAGCCGGTGTTGCCGTTGTGTTAGGCGTCTTGATTCTGCTGGCCGCCGGATATGGCATATACTCGCTGCTCTCGAACAAACGCTCCGCCCCGTTCCAGAATCTTGCTGTCACTAAGGTGACGGAAAACGGCAATGCGGTGGCTGTAGCGATCTCGCCCGACGGCAAGTACATTCTCAGCCTGGTGCGCGAGAACGGGTTGGCCAGTCTTGCCCTGCGGAACGTGCCGACGAACAGCGTCACGCAGGTCGAGCCCCCCGCCGACGTCTATTACAACGGGCTGCGATTTTCTCCCGACGGAAACTACTTGTACTTCGTGCGCGGCGATTCGGCTGCCAGCAACTTAAAGTACTTATACCGTGCGCCCCTGCTGGGCGGCGCGCCCGAGCGGGTCGCATCAGACGTGGACTCGAACGTCACCTTTTCTCCCGACGGCCGCAAGCTCGCCTTCCTCCGGAACGACAATCCCGAACCCGGCAAGTACCAGTTGATCGTACGCCCTGTAGATAGCGCAGAAGAGAAGGTGCTGATCAGCGGGCCGAACAGCGAGCAGCCTTATTCCCCGGCCTGGTCGCCCGATGGGAAGAGGATTCTGGGCATGCAACTCCAGCCTAACGCCACTTCTCTAACCGGACTGGCGGAAGTGGACGTGAGCAGCGGGCAACGCGGGATGCTGGTCACTTCGAGCAGTATTCTGAATCTCCCGACATGGATGCCCGACGGCCGCGGACTGCTGGCTCTCCAGATGGACGGATCTTCCCATTTCAATCGAAACCAGATCGTATTTATCTCCTACCCCGATGGGAAAATCACTCCTCTGACGCGCGATACCAATAGCTATTCCGACCTTGGGCTCGCCAGCGATGGCCGGCTACTGGCGACGGTGCTAACCGAAGGAAGATGGAATCTTTATCTGACAACAGCCGCGTCAGGCGGAGCTGACGCACGGCCGGTTGCTCCGGCTGCGCAATTCACCAACTTTAGCTGGACGCACGATGGCCGGATTCTTGATGACAAAGACGGCGAACTCAACTCGGTCAATCCCGACACCGGCGCGAAGAGTGTGATCAACACTAGGCCGGACTCGGCCGCGGGCGATCCCTGGGAATGCGCGGACCGGCAGCATGTTCTCTTCAGCTTCGCGTTTGCGGGAGGTGGCGCCGTCGAGCAGATCTGGCGGATGGACGCAACTGGCGGCAATCTGAAGCAGATTTCGAGCGGCAAGCTGGATGACTTTCCCGTGTGCTCGCCGGATTCGCGCTGGGTGTATTACATGGACCAATCGACGCGCCGATTGATGAAGGTGTCCATCGACGGTGGGCCGTCTCAACAGCTAACAAAAGAGCCCATGGAAGGCTTCTTCGACATCTCTCCTGACGGAGCTACCGCCGTGTTTACGGTGGTCGACCATGCAGCCGGGCATGTGGAGCGAATCGCTTTGGTGGCGACCGATACCGGCCAGACGCAAAAGATAATGGAATTTCAGCGCCCCATCATGAACAACCTCATCCGCTTCTCGGGCGACGGCAAGTCGGTGATTTATACCGTGCGCGACAAGGGCGTGGACAATCTATGGCAGCAGCCGATCGATGGCTCGCCCGGCAAGCAACTCACCAACTTTACCTCCGAGCGCATCTGGGACTATCACTGGTCCCCGGACGGCAGCAAGCTGGCTCTGGTGCGTGGGCACAATGAGTCGGATGTGGTGCTGATGCGAGATCAGAGGTAGAAACGCAAAAATCAAAAGGCGGCCATTTCTGGCCGCCCTTTTTCGGATTGTCAGTTGCGAAGCGGTGTTAGACGCTCTTGACGTTCTCTGCCTGCCAGCCCTTGGGGCCTTTGACCACGTCAAACTGCACTTGCTGACCTTCTTGGAGGCTGCGGAATCCGCTGGCCTGGATGGCGGAGAAATGCACGAAGACATCCTCGCCATTCTGGCGGCTGATGAAACCATAGCCCTTGGCGTCGTTAAACCACTTCACTGTTCCTGTTTCCATGTTGATGCAATGTTCCTTTTCTTCTTGATGTAGCGCTGAAACTTTCGGGTCTTCTGCAGGCAGGTCACACGCTGGGTTAAGCGGAGATGCTTGTACTGCGAAGGAACTCTAAAGATCAAACGCATAGTAATTATACGGTAACTGTCACGAAATTGCTACATAATTTCTAAAGGGCGGACCCTAAGTAACTGACTTGCCGGAGTTTGATGCAAGTCGGCAAATCTGAAATCATCAATCTAAAATCTGCAGTCCTGAATTTGCCACTTTTCTACCGCGCGATTCATCATTAGGGGAATGCTGAATCGCATCTTGCTGACCGCCGCGCTGCTGACCGCCTCGGCGCGGGCGGGAATCGTCACTGACGTGCGCATGGCTCTGGCGCAGAACAATTTTTCCGTCGCCGAAGCTGAACTGAATTCGTATCGCAGCCGGCAGGGGGTGAACGCGGAATATCTCGAGGCGTATTCGTGGCTGGGACGAGCGGCGCTCGAGCAGCGACAATACGATCAGGCGGCGGCGTTTGCCAAGCAGACCAAGGCCCTGGCACTCGATCAACTGAAGCAGCGCCCGCTGGACGCTGAACCGCATTTGCCGATCGCGCTGGGTGCAGCGTACGAGGTTCAGGCGCAAGTGCTGGCCGCGCGGGGCCAGCGCATGCAAGCCATCGCCGTGCTTCAGGCCGCGCTGCGCACCTACGGCAATACGTCCATTCACGACCGGCTGCAGAAAAATCTGAACCTGATCACGTTTCAGGGGAAACTGGCTCCGGCGCTGCGCTCCGAGCAGTCGCTCGGCAGCACGTTGCCCACGCTTGCCCAACTGAAAGGCTCTCCTGTGTTGCTGTTTTTCTGGGCGCACTGGTGCGGCGACTGCAAGGCCGAAGCGCCCATCATCACGCAGCTGCGCTCTGAGTTCGCAGCGCAAGGATTGAAGGTGATCGGGCCCACGCGACTCTATGGATATACGGCGCAGGTGGAGCACGCTGCGCCCGCCGACGAACTCAGCTACATCGACGCCGTGCGGCGGCGCTTCTACAGCGGCCTTCTCGACATGCCGGTGCCGATCAGCAAGTACAATTTCGAAGTGTACGGCGCTTCGACCACGCCCACGCTCGTGCTGCTGGACCGCGCTGGGAAAGTGGCCTGGTACCACCCCGGCGCCGTGCCATATGCGGAGTTGAGGGGAGAGATTGAGAAGGTGGTGCGGTAGAGTGTGGTGCGGGCACTCATGCCCGCGCGAACGCGCGCGAGTACTTCGGTACTCTTCGAGAATGGCAGCTTATCGCGCAGAATGGCCACCATGCGCATCCTTCCCCTCTTGCCCATCCTTCCGATCGCGGTTTTGCGCATTGCCACCCTGCTCGCCGCACCAGCCGGCCTTGCGCAAGCTCAGAGCACCGCCCCGCGTGTTTCTTCCTTGGGAGAGGAACAAGGAGGTTACGTCGCCCAGAATTCGCCCTGTGCTGACCAACCGAGGTCGCTTAAGGAAATGACTGCTTCCTACGAAAAGGGCCGTCGGCCGCTCGCGTCCGAAATGACGGGGAGTTGGGTGGAAATTGGTGACATCCACGATGGGCCGGTGGATTTCCCGATAAGCCTGAACTGCTCAGGCGTAACACAGCAGAACAAGCTAGAGTTTGTGTTAATTGCTAACGGCTATTCACTCGAACTGCATGCGGTTGGCATGGCAGGCCCCCAAACGGAGAGAATGAAGCCTAACGATGAGGGTGGCGTCGAATTCCCCGAGGTTTATTTTGGCGGTGAGGTTTACGAAGAACATCATTACCGTTGCCGGTTGACGGATCGAGGGACTCTGGTATGCCTGTTGGGCACATCTAACGGTGCCGAGTTCAAAAAGATGCCAGTGGAGAAAAGTCGGATTTTCGAGACCGAAGCGCCCAAAGGGTGGGCTGTAAATCCGGTTCGCAACTAGGATTCCTCGCCAGTTGCTCACTTTACTTCTTTCAATCTTCCTGTCTTCACATCGTAAACAAATCCCCGCACCGGAATGGGCTTCGGAATCCATGGGTGCGACTTCACGCGATGCACCTGCTGCCGCACGTTCGCTTCGAGATCGTCGAAGGCGTAGAAGTGCGCGGGTTCGCTGGCGACCGTCCCCATTTTCTCGGCCAGGCGCGAACGTAGTTCGTATTCCTTCACCCGCAGCAGGCCACAGTCGGTGTGGTTGATGATGATGAACTCCTGCGTGTCGAGCAGATGATGCGACACGATCAGCGAGCGCAGCGCGTCTTCGGTGGCGATGCCGCCGGCGTTGCGGATCATGTGCGCGTCGCCGGGCTTGAGGCCGAGGCAGTGCTCGAACAGGATGCGCGAGTCCATGCAGGCGAGCACGGCGACCTGCCGCTTGGGGCGCACGGACAGTTCGCCCAGCGTGAAGTTGCGGGCGAATTCTTCGTTGGCTCTTAGAAGTTCATCGGCGACGGACAAGGTTGGCTCCTGGGTCGGTGGTCGAATATTGAATCTTATGGAACCTCATCTGCAGTGGCGTTGCCGGCGGAAAAGCAGGTTCCTCGTCATTTCGCTCCTCGGAATGACAACGCGAATTGCTAGCGACTAGTCAGTTTACAATCGGCGCGTGAACCTTGGGCCAAATCTGGACGACACCATTGTCGCCGTCGCAACCGCGCCGGGGCGTGGCGGCATCGGCGTGGTGCGGCTGTCCGGCCCGGATGCACGCAGGATCGCCTTACCCATGTTGCGGCTGAAGCACGAGTTGGAGCCGGGGAGGGCCGTGTTCGGGGAGCTGCTTGAGCCGCGGGAGACAGCCTCGCCGCGCTCGGCTGGACGGACGAATGCGTCCGTCCCTACACAAACAGAGAAGATCGACGAGGTCGTCGTCACGTACTTCGCCAAGCCGCACTCCTACACTACCGACGACATCGTTGAAATTTCCGCGCACGGCTCTCCGGTTGTGCTGCGCCATATTGTTGAACTGTGCGTAGCCGCGGGCGCACGCCTGGCCGAGCCGGGCGAGTTCACCATGCGCGCGTTCCTCAACGGGCGGATTGACCTGACGCAGGCGGAAGCCGTACGCGACCTGATTGACTCACAGACTCTGTATCAGGCGAAGGTGGCGGCGCAGCAGTTGGAAGGCGCGCTCTCGCGGCGGCTGCAGCCGATCAAGCAGAAGCTGGTTGAGTTGATCGCGATCCTCGAAGCAGGAATTGACTTCGCGGAAGACGATGTATCCGTGCTGCCCGACGCCGTGATTCTCGATCACATCGCCCAGGTTCGCGCCCCGCTCGAGCAGCTGGCTGCTAGCTTCGCCTACGGCAAGATTGTGCATGAAGGCCTTACGCTCGCGATCGTTGGCAGGCCTAACGTGGGCAAGTCGAGCCTGTTCAACCGGCTGGTGGAGCGCGAACGTGCCATCGTGACCGCGACTCCCGGCACCACGCGCGATCTGGTGACGGAAACGGTCGCCATCGAAGGCATCCCGGTCAAACTGGTGGACACGGCGGGCATTCGCCACGCACTCGACGAGGCGGAGTCGATCGGCGTCCGCAAATCGATGGAGGCTCTCGCCGACGCTGACCTTGTCCTGGTGGTGCTCGATGCATCGCAGGCGCAAACAAAGGAAGACGAAGAGTTGATCGCCCAAGCGATCCGAGGCGCCGCGATCGTGGTGGAAAACAAGTGCGACCTTCGGATAGAGAAGGTGCCCACCCTGTCGCAAAATGCGCGACAAGGGTGGGGCAGCCACGTTTCAGTCTTCACATCTGCACTAACAGGTGAAGGCATTGCCGAGCTGCGCACGGAAATCTTGAGGCACGTGGGCGGAGAAGCTGGCACACAGATCGAATCCGGATTTCTGACCAACGTTCGCCACGAGGGCCTGATTCGCGACTCGCTCGCCGCGCTCAGCGCGGCGCAAACGGCGGTCGCCGGCAAAATTCCGCACGAAATGCTGCTGCTCGATCTCTACAACGCGCTGCGCCCGCTCGACGCGATCACGGGCGCGACCACGACCGACGATATTCTGAATCTGATCTTCAGCACGTTCTGCATCGGGAAGTAGTAGCATTGCTGCATTATGAATTCGGCGCTTTGGGTCGTAATCGCTCTCAGCCTCACCCTACAGGGCTCGCCGACCCAAGATGTGCCACCTTCCGCCATACCGTCCCAGGACTCCCGCGTTTTTCGTGAGCCGTTCACGTTGCATGTTCGTGTAGACAAGAGTCACTACTACGAGGAGCGCTACGAAAAGCCCATACCCTACGTTTCAGACAACGACGTCTATTTGTTTGTCGGTGAGAGCTTCGGCGTGAGCCTGAACACGCGGAGTGATGGCGCTGCTGATGTGACCTACCAGCCCGACATCAAGAAAGCAGACGTCTGGTTCAGTTTCGAGCAGCCGAAGAAACTCGAACCGGTGATGACGATGCTCACGATCCAGAATCGGCTCAAACAGAGACTTCAAGTCGACGGGCTTATGACCGTCCCTGGCAAACAAGGGATACTTAAGACCAGCATCCTTCCAATCGAAGCAGGACTGAGTGACTTTGAGTCATGGCCTCACCCCATCGTTCAGCTGGTGCTTAGAAATTTTCGTCTATCCGAGAGTCAAATCGGCAAGCATAAGCACTGATCCCCACTTTCTATTTCGACAATGCCCCCAACGCTTCGCGGAACAGCGCATCGAATGATCCACTCTTGCCGTTCTTGGTTGCGACTGCCAGCGCCTTCTCCGCGGCACCGCGCTGATAACCGAGATTCAGCAGCGCCGAGAGCACGTCTTCCTCGGTCGCGCTCATCGCGGGAATGGCAGGCGCCGTGGCTGGCCCAGCTTCGGGGAGTTTGTCGCGCAGTTCGAGGACCATGCGCTCGGCAGTCTTTTTGCCGATACCGGGGATGCGTGTGAGGCGCGCCAGGTCGTTGCCGCGAATCGCGCTAACCATTTCCTCGGCCGCCACGCCGCTTAGGATCTTAATGGCCAGCGTCGGCCCGATGCCGCTCACGGTGATCAACTTCTCGAACAGCCCTTTTTCTGACGGGCGCAGAAATCCATACAACGCAATCGCATCGTCGCGCACGTGCGTGTGGATGTGCAGCGCGACTTCGGCGCCGGCGGCGGGCAGATCGGAGAACGTGGGCACGCTGATGGTCACATCGTAGCCAACGCCGCCGGTTTCGACGATCGCCTGGTTGGGATGCTTGACCAGCAATTTTCCGCGCAGGTGGGCAATCATACGGAGGACATTGTAGCTAGAAGGCGGGTGCCTGTTCTCGTTTGCGGGCCTGAATTTCGATATATACGTTCACCAGCGACACGGCCGCGGGCGTGACGCCGGGAATGCGCGAGGCCTGGCCGATGGTGCGCGGCTGAATTTTCGTGAGCTTTTCCTGCATCTCGCGCGACAGGCCGCTGACCGAGCGGTAGTCGAACCACTCCGGGATGGCGTGCTGCTCGGCTTTTTTCAGTCGATCCATGGCGCGCTGCTGCTGCACAAGGTAGCCTTCGTACTTGATTTCGGTCTCGACGGACTTGAGCTGGTTGCGCACCGCCGAAGATCGCCCAAGGTCTCTCGACTGCGCACCAGACTCGACTCGTGCTTCGCTCCGGATGACAGATGAAAAGAATTCGGGAGCGACTTCGCGCAGAATTGGGGCAAGTTGCTCGATCGTGACTTCAGGGCGCTTGAGGAATTGGCCGAGAGACTGGCCGATTGCAGATGTCTGGAAAACAGCAGGTCCCTCGACAGCGTTCGGCTGCGCCTCACTGCGCTCGGGATGACAATTTTCTTTTTCAGGCGCGAACAGTGAGAGCAAATCGGGCGTCAGGCGGGTAGATTCGAGCAGCTTCTTCATCTTCTCCAATCGTTCCTGCTTCGCCTGGAAATCGGCCCACGCTTCGTCCGAAATCAGTCCGACACGGCGGCCGTGCGGAGTCAGTCTGCGGTCGGCGTTGTCAATGCGGAGATGCAGTCTAAACTCCGCGCGCGACGTGAACATGCGGTAGGGCTCGTTCGTGCCCTTCGAAATCAAGTCGTCGATCAGGATCGCCGTGTAGGCTTCGGTGCGATCGAGAATCAGTGGCGGCTCGCGCTTCACCTGCAGTGCGGCGTTGATGCCAGCCATCAGTCCCTGACAGGCGGCTTCCTCATAACCTGAAGTCCCGTTGATCTGGCCAGCCAGGAACAGGCCGGCAATCTTGCGCGTTTCGAGCGTGCGCTCCAGTTCGGTCGGATCGATCGAGTCATATTCGATTGCATAACCGGGCCGCAGCATTTCGGCGCTCTCCAGTCCTGGAATCGACTTGAGAATCGCAAGCTGCACTTCGACCGGCAGCGATGTGCTCATGCCGTTGACGTAGATTTCGTGCGTGTTCAGACCTTCCGGCTCAAGGAAGAGCTGGTGCGTTTCCTTGTCGGGAAACTTGACAATCTTGTCTTCGATCGAAGGGCAGTAGCGCGGGCCGATCGATTGAATCTGTCCGCTGTACATGGGCGACCGGTGCACGTTTTCGCGGATGATGCGATGCGTCTCGGCGGTGGTCCAGGCGATGTAGCACGGCACTTGCGAATCGTGATGCGCCACGCGCCTGGTGCGAAAAGAAAACGGAGTGGGATCATCATCGCCGGGCTGTAAGGGAAAGCGCGACCAATCGATGGAGCGTCCGTCGAGACGCGGCGGCGTGCCGGTCTTGAGGCGGCATCCGCGCAGGCCGAGCTTTTTGAGCGCCTCGCCGAGCAAAACCGCATTGGGTTCGCCCGAGCGCCCGGCGGGATATTGCTGCTCGCCGCAGTGAATCAGGCCATTGAGAAATGTCCCGGTGGTGATGACGACAGTTTGCGCCCCGACAGTGCGGCCGTCGCGAAGTTTTATACCCAGTACCGAGCTGCGAGTACCGAGTACCGAGTTCTCCGTGGCGCTCGGTACTCGATACTCGGTACTCGGTACTTTGCTAACGATCAGATCCGCAACCTCAGCCTGCTTGATTTTCAGATTCGGCTGCGACTCAAGCACTTCGCGCATCTTCAGGCGGTACGCCTGTTTGTCGCATTGCGCGCGCGGCGACCACACCGCCGGGCCGCGCGAAGTATTCAGCAGGCGGAACTGGATGCCGACCGCGTCGGTCACTTCGCCCATGATGCCGCCTAGGGCGTCGACTTCGCGCACAAGGTGTCCCTTGGCGATGCCGCCGACCGCAGGGTTGCACGACATCTGCGCGATCAGGTCGACGTTGAGCGTGTAAAGCGCGGTCTTCAGGCCCATGCGCGCGGCGGCCATCGCGGCCTCGCATCCGGCATGGCCGGCGCCCACTACCACGGCATCGAATTTTTCCGTGTACTGCATTTTTTCTGCTCGGCTAGGTCCCTCGCTCCGCTCAGGATTTCGCATCCGGGCTCCCGCTGCGCCCGTTCTCCTGCCCTGAGCAGGCGAGCGAGGCGAGGCTGTCGAACGGGCCGCGCAAACGCCTCAACGTCAAATCTCTCCGTAAACTCCACCGCTGACAAGCGAAACCCAGATAAGAAATCTGCCACTGTTTCCTCTTTCATTCTAGCAACTTGCCAGCGGTAGTGACCGCCATCACAGGCCGATTCGTGGCCCCGGCTTTATAGTGGAGCGTTTTCATCCGTGTCCATCTTCACTCGAATCCAGGAGGAATCATGAACACCGCCAGGTTCGTGGAGCAACTGGAAACCCGCATCGCGAGGTATGACCTCCTCTGCCATCCTTTCTACCAGGCTTGGGCTGCGGGGCGGCTGTCTCGCGCAGAATTGCGCGCGTACGCGCAGGATTACTACCACCATGTGGTGGCGTTCCCCTCCTATCTGGCGGCGCTTGGCCTGCGGCTGGAAGAAGGCGAGTTGCGCCGCGCCGTGCTGGCGAACTTGTGCGATGAAAAAGGCGTCGAGGGGCGTTCGGGAATGGGTGCGGTTCCGCATTCGGAGTTGTGGCTCGACTTTGCCGAGGGCATGGGCTCGACCCGCAATCTGGAGTGGCACAATCCCGTGCCGGAGGTTCGGCAACTGATCAAGCATTTCCACCGCGTGGCCAGCGAAGGCACGCCCGAGGAGGCGCTGGCCGCATTTTACGCGTACGAATCGCAGGTGCCGCGCATCGCGCGGGAAAAAGAACGCGGACTGCGCGAAACCTACGGCGCCGACGACAAAACCTGTGGATACTTTGCCATGCATGCATCGGCCGACATGTATCACTCGCGCGTGTGGCGCAGCCAACTGGAGAAACGCATCGCCGAGAAGCCGGAAACCGCCGAAGCGGCACTGAACGCAGCCGAGAACGCCGCCCGCATGCTGTGGCAGGCGCTGGACGGCATCCAGGCAAGACGTGTAGCCGTGGCGGCTGCGTAAGGCTCCGCGATCATGGGGAGATCGAGCCGACGATTCGATAGAATCGTTGGCTCATTTTCTTTCCAAAGGGGGAATAATCGTGGCCAAAGAGATTCCCATTGGCGCGCGGGGCGAGGCCGAAGAAACGGTCGAATTCGAGCACACGTTGACAGCTCATGATTCGAAGTTGCCGCCGGTTTATTCGACGCCGGATATGATCCGGCTGATGGAGACGGCCGCGTTTCGTGCGCTGCAGCCCTACTGCGAAGGCGACGAAATCACGGTCGGGACTTCCATCAACATTCAACATCGCGCCGCCAGCCGGATCGGCGCGCCCATCAAGGCGGAAGCGGTGCTGGACTCGTTCGATGGGCGCTTTTACACGCTGCACGTCACAGCGCGCGACCGCGCACAAGAGATCGGACGCGGCACGGTTGGGCGGGCCGTGGTAAGCCTGGGGAAGTTTGCGAAATAGTCCTGAGTCGCGAGTCTTGAGTGGCGAGCCAACCCAAAAGCATTGCAATGCACATCGGCGTTATCTCCGACACGCATGGCCTGCTTCGCCCGGAGGTGATCGAGGCGCTGCGCGGATCGGAGCGCATCATTCATGCGGGCGATGTGGGCGCAGCTGAGATTCTGGAGCGGCTTGCGAAAGTCGCGCCGGTGACGGCCATTCGCGGCAACGTGGATAAGGGCGCTTGGGCGCGCCGTTTGCCGGAGACGGAAGTGCTGGAAGTCGGCGGCATTTCCATCTATGTGCTGCACGATCTGGCCGAGCTCGACCTGAAGCCCGAAGCCGCCGGATTCGCAGCCGTGATCTCCGGACATAGCCACATTCCCAAGCAGGAAGTGCGCGCGGCCGTGCTCTACTTCAATCCCGGGAGCGCGGGGCCGAGAAGGTTCAGGTTGCCGGTGACAGTGGGCAGGCTGGTCGTGAAAGGTGGCACGGTGCGCGGCGAGATCGTGAAGATTGCAGATTGAAGATTTCAGATTGCGGATTCCAAATGCAGGTTCCACGTCGCTTTACTCCTCGGAATGACAACAGAGATCGGACGGCGGACGAGGGTTCCGCCGCTCCATTTACAATCGCAGAGGAATGTCCGCCTTTTTTCACATCGAGAAGATCAGCGGCAAGGCGCGTGCGGGGCGGCTGATTACGCCGCACGGCGCAATCGAGACGCCAGTGTTCATGCCAGTGGGAACGCTCGGGTCGGTGAAAGGCATTCCGCAGGACACACTGGAAGAACTCGGCGCGCAGATTATTCTCGCCAACACCTACCACCTCTATTTGCGGCCAGGGGTCGAGACCGTGCGGAAAATGGGCGGGCTGCACGGATTCATGTCGTGGCCGCGGGCCATCCTGACCGATTCCGGCGGTTTTCAGGTCTTCAGTTTGAACGAACTGCGCAAGGTCAGCGACGAAGGCGTGACGTTTCGCTCGCACCTAGACGGCTCCTCGCATTTCTTCCGCCCGGAGGGCGCGATCGCTGCGCAGATCGGGCTGGGGGCCGATATCATCATGGCATTTGATGACTGCACGGAGTATCCGGCGGAACCAGCGCGTGTGCGGGCGTCGATGGATCTGACGCTGCGGTGGGCGGAGCGGAGCAAGAAATATTTTGAGGAGCATAAGGATGAAGTGCCGTGGGTGAGCAACGCACATGTGGGGACAGCCGCCCCCGGCTGTCCTGCGGAGCGAAGCTCCGCGGCATCTCCGCCGAGCTACCGCTCGCCCGCACAGCCGTGGGCGACTGTGCCTACATGCTCCGGTCAGTCGCAGTCTCTCTTTGGCATCATCCAGGGAGGGATGGATCGCGAACTGCGCAAAGAATCGGCGGAGCGCACGATCAAGATCGATTTTCCGGGTTACGCGATCGGCGGGCTCAGCGTGGGAGAGTCGCGCGAGAGGACGCGCGAAATTGTCGAGTCCACCCTCGAACATCTGCCCAAAGACAAGCCGCGCTATCTGATGGGCGTGGGTACGCCGGAAGAGATTGTCGAGTACGCAAAGCTCGGCGTCGACATGATGGACTGCGTGCTGCCGACGCGGGCAGCGCGTCACGGGCTGCTGTTCACGTCTGAGGGAAAAATTTCCATCAAGCAGGCGCGCTACGCGCATGACGAAGGCGCGCTCGATCCGAATTGTTCGTGCCGCGTGTGCCGCCGCTATTCGCGAGCGTATTTGCGGCATCTTTATGCAGCCAACGAGGTGCTGGCGCAGGTCTTAAACACCCTCCACAACCTGAGTTTCTACCTTGACACTATGCGGCGGGTACGGCATTCTATCTAACTTGGGGAAGAGTCCCGTTTTCTCAAGTGTCTGGTCTCGACGTCGGGCCTCAACGTCTGGCCTGAACCAGGACCGTTGACCTCTCCGGATTTCCCCGGAACTGAAGGAACCCGGCCGAAGTTGATCCAAACCCCGTGGTGACATAACCGGCCGCGCGGCGTGAGCGGCGCGCAGGCGATTTTTCGCGGATTCATTCGCTTCAACGTTCGAGTCAGGCGTTCGAAAACACGTTCGAAAACATGCAAGCACTGTTCATCTGGCAAGCGCAGGGCGGAGGCGGTCTGTCATTGCTGATCATGTTTCTGCCCATGATCGCGCTCATTTACTTCATGCTGGTGCTTCCGCAGCAGCGCCGGCAGAAAAAATGGCAGGCCATGCTGGATCAACTGAAGCCGGGAGACAAGGTTACGACCAGCGGCGGCCTGCGAGGCACGATTCTGGCATTGAAAGATGACGCCTTGCAGCTACGCGTTCCCCCGGACAACCTGCGCGTGGAAGTGACCAAAGCGTCGGTCATGCAGGTGACGACGGCGGACGAAGAACCGAAAACGAAATAAGTCCCGAGCTGTGGGCGCGAGGAAGGAGTCTTCGCGGCCGGCGGATGTTTGGGACCCGAAGCTCAGGACTCGGGACTGATTCTTATGAATAAGACTCTTCTCTGGAAGCTGGGACTCATACTGGGCACGCTGCTGATTTTCCTCTTTGGAATCTTTGGCGTTCCGCAGAGCTTTAGCGGTAAAGGCCTGGTCGCCGCCATGGGCAATCACATCCACCTCGGCCTGGACCTCCGGGGCGGGACGCACTTGATCCTGCAGGTGCAGGTGAACGACGCCATCAACGTGGATGCGCAGAACGCGATCGAGGTTCTGAAGCAGCAGTTGAATGTGCGCAAGATCAGCTTCGCCGACATTTCCCAGCCCGATCCGCAGAACAATCCCGACCACATTTCCATCAAAGGCGTGCAGCCCAGCGCGCGCGGCGATTTGTTGAGCATCGTGCAGGATCACCTGCCGGAATACGACATCACGGGAGGCGCGGAGAATAGTTTTAGCATGGCGATGAAGCCGGCAATGCTGACCGACCTGAAGAACAAAGCGGTCGCGCAGGCGATTGAGACCATCCGCAACCGCATCGATCAGCTCGGCGTCAGCGAGCCGACCATTCAAGAGCACGGGCTCGGGCAGTATCAGATCCTGGTGCAGTTGCCCGGCGTAGACGATCCGGCGCGTGTGAAAGACATCATGCAGTCGACGGCCATGCTGGAGATCAAGCAGGCGCTCGGTGGACCGTATCCGAGCGAGCAGGCGGCGCTGCAGGCGCAGCAGACTCCGGGCATTCTGCCGCCGGACGGGATGCTGCTGCCCGGACACAGCATGCCCGGCGCGCAGATGGAAGGCCCGGCCTGGTATGTGGTATCGCGCGTGTCGGCCGTGAGCGGGAAAGACCTGCGCGACGCCCAGCCCAGCCGCGACCAGAATGGCCAGCCCAGCGTGAGTTTCACGCTGACGGGCGAAGGCGGCCAGAGGTTTTACAACTTCACTTCCGCGCACGTGCAGGACAACCTGGCAGTGGTGCTCGACAATAAGGTGCAGGAAGTTGCCCTGATTAAAGATGCCATCCGCGATCGAGGGGAAATCTCGGGTGGCAGCATGAGCGAGCAGCAATCGAAAGATCTTGCCATGATCCTGCGCTCCGGCGCGTTGCCGGCAGGTATCAAGTATCTGGAAGAGCGCACCGTAGGCCCATCCCTGGGAGCTGATTCGATTCACGCGGGTGTAACCGCCGCCTGTGTGGGCATGACGGCGGTGCTCATCTTCATGCTCGTCTATTATCGCGGGGCCGGCATCAACGCCGATGTGGCCTTGCTTCTGAACCTGATTATCCTGCTGGGATTCATGGGCTTTTCCGAGGCGGTGCTGACGCTACCCGGAATTGCCGGCGTGATCCTGACGGTCGGCATGGGTGTGGATTCGAACGTGCTGATTTTCGAGCGTATCCGCGAGGAGTTGCGCAACGGCAAGACGCCGACTTCGGCGGTAGATCAGGGCTTCAGCCATGCCTGGATCACGATCGTGGACACCCACGTCACCACCATCGTTTCGGCGGCCATTCTGTTCATCTTCGGCACCGGCCCGGTGCGCGGATTCGCCACCACGCTGACCTTCGGTCTGCTGGCGAACCTGTTCACGGCGGTTTTCGTTTCGCGCGTGATCTTTGATTGGATTCTGAGCCGCAAGCAGCGCGGCGAAGCGTTGAGCATTTAGAACCTTGAACCTGGAGTTATAGCGTGGAGTTCTTTCACGACGTCAACATAGATTTTCTCGGCAAGAAGTGGTATTTCCTCGCGTTTTCGCTGATCTTCAGCGTGGCCGGAGTTCTTTCCATGCTCTTCTGGCATGGAATTCCGTGGGGCGTCGACTTCCGCGGCGGCACCCTGGTGTATGTGAAGTTTTCGCACACTCCGGATCTGCGCGACGTGCGTGCGGCCATGGATCGGGCGGGGCTGCGCGATCCGAAGATTCAGAGCTACGGCGTCCCTTCGAACAACGAGGTGCTGATCGACCTGGCGCAGAAAGAAACCAGCGAGCAGGCGCTCGATAAGGGCAAATTGCAGATTATCGGGGCGCTCGAAACCAATTCTCCGGCTGGCAAGCAGGATCTGAACAACGCCAGCAAGCTAACCATCAAGAACTATCTGATGGACAAGGATCCGATGCGGCTCTTTTCTGATGCCGACAAGAAATATACGGATCAGGCGGCCGTCATTGCAGACTATCGAGATCAGACGCTGGGTGGCGTATTCGGTTCCATGGATCAGCTGAAGAACGCGCCGGGCGCCGATCCGGCGGTGGTGGCATCGCTGAACGAAGGGTTTTTCCTCTCGGATTTTGCTGTGCGCAACGTCGAAATTGTCGGCCCACAGGTAGGAGGTCAGCTGCGCCGGCAGGCCGGTTTAGCCACGTTGTATTCCCTGGCCGGCATGCTGGTCTATCTGGGCTTCCGTTTCGAGTGGATTTATGGCGTCGCCGCGGTAGTCACCGTATTTCACGACACCCTGATCACGGTAGGCGCGTTTTCGCTGACGAAGACCGACATCTCCCTGACGGTCATCGCAGCCATCCTCACCCTGATTGGTTACTCTAATAACGACACGATCGTGGTATTTGACCGCATCCGGGAAAACATTAAACTCATGCGGCGCGAAAAGCTGTCGGACATCGTCAATCGCAGCATTAATCAAACTTTGAGCAGAACGATCTTGACAGCGGGCCTTACGTTCCTTACCGTACTCGCACTCTTTTTATTCGGCGGCGAGGTGCTTCGTGGCTTCAGCCTCGCTCTGGTGATCGGCATCTTAATCGGGACGTATTCTTCGATTGCCATTGCCGCTCCGATCCTGGTTGCCTACCAGGATTGGCGGTTGGAACGGGGAAGGCGCCCGGGAGTCGTGATGGGTCCTGGTGCCGGGAAAGTGAGCGCTGGGAAAACGGCCGTCGGGGCCAAGGCCAAATAATAAGCCGGGACGGCAGACTGCGATCTCGTGTTAAGCCTTCTTACGTAAGAACTTAGAAGGATTTGCTCGCGGCTCCGCAGCCGCGCGGGTGGCTGGCGGGGCAGATCGGGAAACCGGGAGCAAAGCAAGGCAAGTCGGTGTCTAAGTTTCCGTAGGGGTCTGAAGTAGGGGAGAAGCTTATGTTTGAAGATAGCCTGATCGAGTCAGGTGGCAAGCTGAAAACGAAACGCGGGTGGACGTCGCTGGTATCGTTCGCCATCCAGGTGATGATCATCGGCGTAATGATCCTGATTCCGCTGATCTTTACCGAAGCGCTGCCACGCACGCAGCTGATGACATTCCTGGTGGCCCCCCCGCCGCCTCCACCGCCTCCACCGCCGGCCGCTGCTCCGGTCAAGGTCGTGAAGGTGATCCAGACCGACATCGTTAATGGCCAGTTGCGCACGCCAACCAAGATTCCACAAAAAGTTCAGATGATTAAGGAAGACGAGGCGCCACCGCCGGTCATGGCGAGTTCGGGCGTTTTGGGCGGCGTTCCGGGTGGAGTTCCGGGCGGCTCGATGGGTGGCGTCATTGGCAGCGTGTTAAGCGCGACGCCGGTGGCCGTGCCCAAGATCGCGACGCCGCAACGCGTGCGCGTATCGTCGGGCGTATCGCAAGGACTTCTGGTGCGCCGGGTGCAGCCGAACTATCCGCCGCTGGCGCGGCAGGCGCGCATTCAGGGCGTGGTGCTGCTGCAGGCGACGATCAGCAAGGACGGCAATATCGAGAACCTGCAGTTGATCAGCGGGCACCCGATGTTGGCTCCGGCAGCGATTGAAGCCGTGAAACAGTGGAAGTACAGACCGTACCTGCTGAACGGCGAGCCGGTCGAAGTCGAGACGCAGGTGCAGGTGAACTTCACCCTGTCGGGCAGCTAGACGGCCAGGACGCGTGACATCCTTTCGGCGGCCGCAGCCTGCTGAGGTGACAAAAATGTAGAAGTGTGTAAGGATTAGCCCTCCCATTCCCGCCCAATCTTGGTGGCCGGGAGGGGCTTTTCAGCCTGAACACGGCTGCTGTTCTTTCCATTTCCTTCTAAGGTGTGGAGCAGCCCGGTTCGGGGCTGGCGTTGTCGTTGGGCGGCAGTTTTCTAGCCACCGTCTGGCCCAGCAACGCGCATCAGAGTGTCTAAGCACAGTAGAGAGTTCCGAGGAGGGAAAAGCAACTCATGCTAGCAGCTTACGTGGGAGTAATTCTCAGTTACATTCCGGCCGCGGCCACCTGGGTCCTTCAGGAAGGCGGCGGCATGCCGACCGACCCCCTGGGCCTATGGAAACAAATGGGCTGGGTGGCGCGGTCCGTGGTCGTCATTCTGTTCATCATGTCGGGGTGGTCCATCGGCGTGATGATTGACCGCTGGATGGCTTACAGCGCCGCGCGCAAACAATCGCGCTCGTTTGCTCCGGCAGTGGCGGGCGCACTGCGCGATGGCCGCATTGATGAAGCCATCAAGGTGGCCGAACGCAACAAGAAGAGCCACCTCGCCAAGGTCGTTACGGCCGGCCTGATGGAATTCAAGGCTCACCAGGACAGCCCGGGGGCCATTCCGGGCGAGACGATCGAAGCTTCGAAGCGCGCTCTGGAGCGCACCGAAGCCATCGTGCACGCTGAACTCAAGCGCGGACTGGGCGGACTGGCCACCATCGGCTCGACCGCTCCCTTCGTGGGACTGTTCGGAACGGTGATGGGCATTCTGAACGCATTTACCGGCATTGCTAACACGAAAGCCACCGGTCTGGCGGCTGTGGCCGGCGGTATCGCGGAAGCGCTGGTGACGACGGCCATTGGGCTGCTGGTTGCCATTCCGGCCGTGATGATGTTCAACTACCTGACCGGCCGCGTGGAAGCGTTCGACGTGGAAATGGACAACTCGTCGAGTGAACTGATCGACTACTTCCTGAAAAAGCGCGGCGATCGGCGGTAAGGTTCCATTCCCCGCTTCCCGCGCCAGGGTGCGAGAGACGGGGCACTCCGCCCTGATTCGCGATCGAGTGAGTTGCTTGTCCGGCGCTGGCTACGATACCAGCGTCGGGCTTTCCCGTTTAACCGATGGCGCAGGCGTCACCGGGCGGGCAGCTTTGGGAGATTAGGTATGGCATTAGCGAAGCGAAACGAAGGAGCGAAGATCAGCTCAGATATTAACGTCACGCCAATGGTGGACGTGATGCTGGTACTGCTGATCATCTTCATGGTGGTCACGCCCATGCTGCAGAAAGGCGTCAGCGTGGACTTGGCCAAGGTAAACAACCCCACACCCATGGAGGACGCCGACAAGGAAGATGCCCTGCTGGTGTCCATCACACGGGACGGTCACGTGTTTTTTGGCGCCGACACGATTACGATTGATAACCTGACGACCAAGGTCAAAGACCGGCTCGCAAACAAGCCCGACAAGCGCGTGTATGTGAAATCGGACATGCGCGCCCGCTTTGGCGAAGTAGTGCAGGTGGTGGATGCGGTGCGCGCTGCCGGAGTGGATGATCTGGGCTTGCTCACCGATCAGAGGAAGACTACTCCAAGCGCCCCGCCGGCTCCGGCCGCGCCCGGGCAATGATTTAAGAGGAGTAAGAGGAGAACGACCATGGGAATGGCAGTTGGCCCGAGCGGAGGCCAGAGTGCGAATATCAACGTCACGCCGCTCATCGACGTACTTCTGGTGCTGCTGATCATCTTCATGGTGATCTCGCCGGTAACGCCTAAGGGACTGGATGCGCTGGTGCCCCAGCCGCCGCCGCCGAACGCGCCCAAGAACAACACGCCCGACCGCACCATCGTGGTGCAGTTGATCGATCGCGGGGCCGGGCAGGATCCGGGCGTGAAGATCAACAACGAAGATGCGACCTGGGACAATCTGCAGGGCCGCCTGGAAGACATCTACAAACAGCGCGCGGAAAAGGTGATGTTCGTGAAGGGCGATGATGCGATTCCCTTCGCCAACGTCGCCAATGTCATCGACATCGCGCACGCTGCCGGCGTCGACAAAGTCGGCCTGATCACCGCAAAGATCGAAGCGGGCAACTAGCCTTCGATGCGCTTCCCAATCGGCGTCGGAAAGAACGTGTAATGCGACGTCAGGATGGCGTACCCACGAGCTGCGCACACGCTTGTCAAACTGCTGTCTCTGGGCCTAGGATGCTGTGGCGAGGGAGACTTATACCGCAATGAATAAGAATCTTAGACTGCTCACGCTGGCGGCAGTAGCGCTGGCCCTTTTCTCCGCTGTGGGCTGTAACAAGCTGCGAGCCCGCGACCAGCTCAACAAGGGTGTGGAAGCCTACAAGAATTCGCACTACGAGCAGGCGATCGATCACTTCCAGCAGGCCGTGCAACTGGATCCGGCCCTGATCAACGCCCGCATGTACCTGGCCACGGCTTTCGTGTCGCAATACATCCCGGGCGTGGACTCGCCCGACAACCTGCGCACCGCCCAGCAAGCCATTGACGAATATCAGAAGGTCATCGACGCCAATCCTTCACGCGATCAGAAAGTCAACAGCGCGAAAGGCATCGCTTACCTGTACCTGAACATGAAAAAGTGGGACGATGCCAAGAAGTACTACCGCATGGCATCAGATCTGGATCCGAACGATCCCGAACCGTACTACTCAGTGGGCGTCATTGATTGGACGGCCTGCTACCAGCCGCGCATGGAAGAACGCGCCAAGCTGGGCCTGAAGCCGGAAGAGCACCTGAATCCCAAGAACAAGGACCAGAAGAAAGTCTGCGACGAACTGAAGGAAAAGAACGGGCCCTACATTCAGGAAGGGATCGACACCCTGAATAAGGCGATTCAGTTGCGTCCTGACTACGACGACGCCATGGCATACATGAACCTTATGTACCGCGAACGAGCTGACGTCGAATGCGACGATCTGGCCAAGCGCGAGGAGGATCTGAAGACGGCGGACCACTGGGTGGATGAGACGCTGCGGGTGAAGAAAGCGAAGGCCGAAAAGGCTGCGCAAGGTTCCGGCGGCATCACGGTGGATCAGCCGAAGTAGGATCAGCCGAAGTAAAGATCACTCAACGATTGGAGTTTCGGACCCTCTGCTTCACGCAGAGGGTTTCTTTCAAGGCTGCCGGCTGGTATCTCCGCCCACGGTTAGTTCGCAGATCAAAATATTTTCCCCGAAATCGTACGGAGCTGGACAACCGTAATGCGGTAATTCCTTGCGTAGCGGGGGCGCAGAATCGGTGATCCAGCCGGCGTCGAACAGCCACAGTTTCGTCCCGGGTGCGAGGGAGAAGATACTGGCGGCGCCTGCGAGCTGGCGCGGCAAGTCGGTCGAATAAAACTTCCATTCCTGCGGCTGTGTGCTGATGACCGTGTAAGGTCCGCACTCCGCGCGGAAGTATGGATCGAGAGGGCCAAACTCCTCGACCACGCGGTGACCGCAAAGGTAATAGCCGAGGAGCAATCCACTCTGATAGTCGGCAAACAGAATCGAGCCTGGGGGCGCGCTCTGGCTCAGGAACGCGACGGCGTGATCCATAAGCGCGCGCTGGTGATTGCGGGCGCGAATCATCGGCGGCGGCGCCGGGAACCAGTTGCAAAAGGCCAGGCAGAACAGCAGAACGATGGTGCGAATCCAGATCGGCCGCGGTTTCCATGCGGCGATTCCGATGGCAACTCCCGCGAGCCCAAACGGCGCCAGGTAGACGTTGTGCCGCGTTCCGCCGTAAGGGTACAGACCAGCAATGGCTACGGCGCAGTTTGCTACAAAGGGAAGGGCGATCAATAGAGCCAGTTGGCGCGGAGTGGAGTGTGGCATGGGGGATGTGTCGAACTGCGAGACTTTCTGCCGAAGGAGCCAGATGATCCCGCCGAGAAAAACCAATAGTGCAACGGCGCCCAAAAATCCGTGGCTGAATATATACGTAAATACACGCAAGGTCTGCTGCGCCGGGAACAACAGTAAGTTGTTTTCACTGGGGTGGTAGATCGACTTGCGCAGCCAGGTCTCTGCGATGCCTTGCGCCATCCCCATCTGGCGCAGACGCGGCACATGTGTCAGCAGCAAATAAGCCACGATAGCAAGCGCCACGACCTGACCAGCGGCCCAGGTCAGGAACAGACCTGTTGGCCTTCCCCCTGAGTAAAGGCAGGGCCAGAACCGCAGTAACACGTATACGCCGATCGAAAAAGCGAACAGAAGCGCCGAATAGTGCGTGAGCAGAGCCCCGTAGAGTGACAGAGAGAACAACGCCATGAGCCGCGACGAGTTCTGCTGTAACGCTTTCTCCGCAAGGTAGAGGCAAGCCGAGATGAAGAAAAGTAAAAGCCCGTATTGGCGAATCTCGGCCGAGAGCTCGATCAGCGACGGAGCCAATGCGGCCAGAATCAGCCCCAGAAGCGGGGTTTGGTCGGTCGTGACTTTTCTCAGCCATAGGTAGGTGAACCAGCTGGCGGCCGTTCCCGCAAGAACCGAGGGCAGGCGCAACAGTAGTTCCGACTGGCCCGGATGGCTGGGTAGAAGGAAATGCCACCAATTCAGCACGAAAATGTAAAGCGGCGGATGCGCGGTAGTCTGCGTCGCCTCCCAGGTAAGCGCGGTGGTGTTGTGGCTGGCGAGCAGGTAGTGAAGTGCTTCGTCGGGGTTGAGAAAATATGCCTTCGCGTGAATGAAGCGCGCGATGAATCCGCCGGCAAACACCAGCAAAGCAAGCAGACGCTCTGTGGAGGTTTCCCCCACGGACGCGTCGACTGCGGTCGAACTTTTCAGTTCGTTGATGTTGGATACAATACTGCCTGGACCGGCCGCATGTCGACAGCGAAGACTCCTGAGACGCGAGCGGAATTGAGCGCCCGCGACGCCGCAAGGATCCTGCAACCGCCCGCGGTCATCGCTGTCACAGTGTTGGTGCTCTTGCTTGTGCTGTTCGGCTCGATCCGCTACCGCCTGCGCGAGATGCCGCTGGAGCGGGACGAGGGCGAATACGCCTACTCCGGCCAGTTGCTCTTGCAGGGAGTTCCTCCGTACCAGCTCGCCTACAACATGAAACTGCCGGGCATCTACGCCGTGTACGCGGGCATTCTGACAGTTTTTGGGGAAACACCGGCGGGAATTCATCTCGGATTGTTGGCGGTGAATGCAGTCACGGCCTTGTTGATTTACTGGCTGGTCACACTCTTGTTTGGAAGGCTGGCAGGCCTGGTGGCGGCAGCGACATGGTTGCTGCTTTCGACTTCCGCTTCGGTTCTGGGGTTTGAGGCTCACGCGACAAATTTTGTCGCGCTGCCGGCAATTCTCGGAATCATTCTGCTTCTGTATGCGCTGGATCGTGATAGCTCCTGGCTATTGTTTGCCAGCGGCGTGGCTTCGGGCGTCGCTGTGCTGATGAAGCAGCATGGAGCATTGTTTGCGCTCTTCTGCCTGATTTATCTGGGAGTCACAGTACGTGAAAAACGCCATGGGATAAGGTCTCTCATGCGCTCAGGCGCAATTTTTTCGGTTGGCGCAGTGTTTCCTTATCTCCTGACTTGCGCCCTGATTTATCGCGCAAATGTCTTTCCGCAATTCTGGTTCTGGACCGTTTCTTACGCCGGCGAGTACTCGAAGGTGGGATTGCGGCGAGCTATTCGCGCCTTTGTGGAGAACGCAAGCGGAGTGGTCGCGCCGGCTGTCTTGATTTGGGTGCTAGCCGCGGTTGGATTCAGCGCGTTGTGGTGGGGTCGGAGCGCTCGACCGCACCGCAAATTCGTCATCCTGCTGTTTGTCTGCTCGTTCTTGTCACTTTGTCCCGGGGCGTATTTTCGTCCGCATTACTTCATTTTGATCTTGCCGGCAGTGGCCTTGCTGATCGGAGCAGCGGTGAGCGCGGCGGCAGAGAAACTGGAGGAGCATTTTCCGTTCCGGTTCGTGACAGCGCTGCCTGCACTGATCTTCCTGATCTGTTTCGGTGCGGGAATCCTTCCTCAGCGACAGGCATATTTTTTCAGGGATCCGCGGGCGGTCTTTGCGTCGAGCTATTCGGATAGCTCTTTTGCCGCCGCGGTGCAGGTCGCCGACTATGTGAAGACTCACACCACGCCGGCAGACCGTATCGCCGTGATCGGTTCCGAGCCGGAGATATATTTCTATGCGCAGCGCCGCGGAGCGACCGGGTATCTCTACATGTACAGCCTGATCGTGAAACAGAAGTACACCGCACGCATGCGGAAAGAGTTCATGAACGAACTCGAAACCAACAAGCCGGAATGCGTGGCCTACGTGGATGTGTGGGATTCCTGGGGCGAGCGCGCCGGTGTCGCGCAGGCCGAGCCATTTCTGGCGCGGCTCGACAAGTTCATGGACGAGGAATATGTGAGAGAGGGCGTCGCTGACATGGGGGCCACGACTGAGTACGTCTGGGGCCCTGCGGCAGAGGACTACCGGCCGCAGTCATCGAAAGTGATTTATGTGTTGCGGAGAAAGCAACCTCGCTGATGTATTCTGTTCCTACGAATTCCCACATTCCAACGCGAGTCAGCACGCTTCCGGCGCCGGATGCGAACGAACCGGTGCGCAATAGCTGGCGGGGCTGCGTGTCGGTCGTCGTGCCTGTCTACAACGAAGTGGCGCATGTGGACGAATTGCTCGCGGCCATTCACGCTTCCCCCTTCAAGAAAGAGATCATCATCGTCGACGACGGTTCAACCGACGGCACACGTGACAAATTGCAGGCGATGCCGGCGATGGATGACGTAACCATCGTGTTTCATGAAACGAACTGCGGCAAGGGCGCCGCGATTCGTACCGCCCTTGCCTATGCCCGCGGCGAATACGTGCTGATTCAGGATTCCGATCTCGAATACGATCCGCAGGATTATCCGGCGTTGCTGCGGCCGCTCGAAGCGGGTAAGGCGAACGTGGTGTATGGCGTGCGGCCGGACCGTCCGGAGCGAGGGCTTCGCTTCTTTCTGGGCGCGAAGCTGCTGACGCATCTCACCAATTTGCTTTACGGGGCGGGCATTCACGATGAAGCGACCTGTTACAAAGCCATCCGGCGATCGTTGCTGAAACGCATGCAATTGGAGTGTCAACGCTTTGAATTTTGTCCCGAAGTCACCGCCAAGCTTTGTCGCATGGGCGAGAAGATTGACGAAGTGCCCATCTCGTATAACCCGCGCTCTGCGGTGGAAGGGAAGAAAATCCGTCATTCGGATGGATGGCTGGCGATCTGGACGCTAATCCGTTACCGGTTTGTGTCGCGGTCGCAATGGCTTCAACCCGCAACGGGCGAGGAGCATGCGGCGCTGCCGTTTGCCGTAAGCTTTCTTCGCTTGCCGCCGTCGTAGAAGGCCATTCGACAACTACCCGCGCGTTGCGCGTCATCGCGCCGCAAACTCACGCATGTATAATTCTTTCAACGCCGTCCTGTCGGGGAGCGAATGGGTAACAAGTGTCTGGTCCACAAGCTTGAATACAACGTCACCCATCACTGCAACCTGAAATGTGACCATTGCGACCACCTTTCCCCGTTTTTCGGCCCCAAGGACACTGAATTTAACAGTTCCATCTCGCTGGCGAATTTCGAAAAGCAGGTCGGCATCTTAGCCCGCCATGTTCACTCTGAAGAATTTCTAATTCTGGGCGGCGAGCCTCTTCTGCACAAGAATGTTCTGGACTTTCTGAAGCTGGCGAAGACGAGCCAGATCGCCGACAAAACCGTTCTGGTGACCAACGGATTCTTGCTTCCCAGTCAGCCCGACGAACTCTTCGAAATCGTAGACAAAATTACGATCAGCTTTTATCCATCGCTGCCGCTGAAGCAGGAGATGATCGAGAAAGCGCGCGAAAAATGCCGCGAGCATTCCGTCGAACTGGAAATCTTCGATCAGCCGAAGTTCAGCATGAGCATTGTGGGCGTCAAGAATGAAGACACGCGACTGGTGGACGGCATATTCAACACCTGCACTGTGGCCTGGACGCAGCGCTGCTACGCCCTGCACGATGGCTACGTCTACCGTTGCTCCCGCGCGCCGTTCATAGCGTACAAGCTGTACAAAGTAGGCGCGATCCCGAGCGACTTCAGCAAGGAAGACGGCCTGAAGCTCGACGACGGCGATGATTTCGGCTCCAAGGCGGAGGAGTATTTCAACCGCGCCACGCCGCTTAAATCGTGTTCGTACTGCCTGGGGAGCGTGGGCAAGCGGGTCAAGCACCGCCAGCTCGGCAAGGACGAGATTCGCGACGAAGTCTGGGCGCGGCACAGCATCGGCGAGAGTATTGACCGGGTCAAAGCCTTTCGAAGAATTGCCATGTGGCGATGGTTCAAGCTACGGTGAATAGAGTCCGGTGAACACCAACCGCTCGCGGTTTCACATTTCTCCAGAGATCCGCAGGTCGCTCGCACGGCTTATGCTGCTGTCGTTTTTGTTGCAGGTGGCCGCGATCGGAATCTTCCGCCAATACAAGACGCGCAGCGGCGACGACCATTTCGGTTTCGGTTGGGAGATGGGCCGCATCGCGCGCTCCATCGCGCAAGGAGAAGGCTTCAGCAGTCCGTACGGCGGGCACACCGGGCCGTCCGCCTGGGAACCGCCGCTGTATCCGTACTTCATGGGCGGAGTGTTCAAGGTCTTCGGTATCTACTCGTACGCTTCGGCATGGGTGCTGCTAACGTTCAACAGCCTGCTGTCGGCCCTCACATGCATTCCCGTGTATCTGATCGCCGATCGCGTGTTCGGCGCGCGTGTAGCGATCTGGTCGGCGCGCACCTGGGCGCTGCTGCCGTATGTGTGGTACTGGTCCATTCACTGGTTGTGGGATGCGACGCTCACGCCGCTGGTTATCAGCCTGATTTTTCTGGTCTCGCTGGAAATGGAAGATTGGCCGGGACTGCGTGGCTGGATTTTGTTCGGCGCGCTGTGGAGCGTAGGCGCGCTGGCCAATCCGGCGATGCTAGCGTTTCTTCCTTTTTGCGGTTTATGGGCGTGGCGGCGCAGGTTCAAACGCGGCTTGCCATCCCTCGCCGGAGTGGTGCTCTCCTCGGTTATTTTCTTTGCTGTGCTGGCGCCGTGGCTGATCCGCAACTATGAAGTGTTCGGCCGCTTCGTTTTTATCCGTGACGATTTCGGCCTGCAATTCCGGCTGGGCAACTGGAATTATGCCGACGGCATGCTGATGGCCTATTTCCAACCCAGCCAGAACAAGCTCGAGTTTGAAAAATTTCAGCGCATGGGAGAGCTGGCCTACTCGGCCGACTGCAAACGCCTGGCGCTGGAGTGGATCCGCCAGGATCCCAAACGGTTTGTCATCGTGAGCCTGAAGCGCGCCTTCTACTACTGGAATGGCGTTCCGCGGGAAACGAGCAGCGTGGCGCCGGTGGATTTCCGCACGTCTCTTTTCCTTGCCAGTTCCGTGCTCGCGCTCTGGGGCTTAGGGCGCGCGCTGCGCCAGAAGCGGCGCGGGGCATGGCTTTTCGCCGAACTGGTTCTGGCTTATCCCACCACTTACTACTTTGTGTTTCCGCACGCACGCTACCGCCACGCGATTGAGCCGGAACTGTTTATTCTGGGCGTCTTTCTGCTGACCGAAGCGGTACAACGGCCGCAGCAAGTAGCAGAGAAGAGTTCACCGCCCGGCTCCGACCTCAAGTAAAATATCCAGTCCCGACCGAGGGCTGAAAAGCCTGCAGGCACGGCCGACGATATCCGTCTTGCAGGATTCGATCTCCAGGAATTCGCTGTTCAGAAATTCATGTTCAAGAAGATTCTCATCGCTAACCGGGGCGAGATTGCTGTCCGCGTAATCCGCGCCTGCCACGAGATGGGCATTGCGGCCGTGGCGGTCTACTCCGACGTGGATCGCGCAGCGCTGCATGTGCGCACAGCCGATGAAGCATATCCCATCGGCGCGCCAGCGGCTGCGGAATCGTATCTCAATATCTCGAAGATTCTTGACGTGGCGGCGCGTTCGGGTGCGCAGGCGATTCATCCCGGCTATGGATTTCTCTCCGAGAATGCGAGGTTTGCCAGAGCCTGCGTCGAGGCCGGTGTGAAATTCATCGGCCCGACGGCCCAGGCGATGAATGCGATGGGATCGAAAACACAAGCGCGGCAGGCCATGGAACGGGCGGGCGTGCCGATCGTGCCGGGAACGTCGCGCGGGCTGGAGTCGATCGAGCAGGCGGAGCAAGTCGCCTCACGCATCGGCTATCCCGTGATGCTGAAAGCGGCGGCGGGCGGCGGCGGAAAGGGCATGCGGCTGGTGCAGGCCCCGCAGGATCTAAAATCGGCGCTGGAAGGCGCGCGCAGCGAGGCGGAGCGCTCGTTCGGCGACGGCGAAGTTTACATCGAGAAGGCAATCATCAATCCGCGGCACATCGAAATGCAGGTGCTGGCTGATGAGCACGGGAACACGGTGTATCTCGGCGAGCGCGAGTGCTCGCTGCAGCGCCGCCACCAGAAAGTGGTCGAAGAAGCGCCATCGCCGATCGTCGATCCTGCAATGCGCAGCAGAATGGGCGAAGTTGCCGTGCGCGTGGCCCGGGCCGCCGGCTACACGAACGCGGGCACAGTGGAGTTTCTCGTCGATCAGGACAAAAACTTCTATTTCCTCGAAATGAACACGCGGCTGCAGGTAGAGCATCCGGTGACGGAACTGATTACCGGGCTCGACCTCGTGCACCTGCAGATTCGCATCGCTGCGGGCGAGCGACTGCCGTTCACGCAGGAAGATATGAAGATTCGCGGCCACGCCATCGAGTGCCGTGTGTATGCGGAAGATCCCGACAACAATTATTTTCCCAGCCCCGGCAAGATCACTTTGTTGTTGCAGCCGTCGGGGCCGGGCATCCGCCGCGACAGCGGCATGTACGAAGGCTGGACCGTGCCTATGGATTACGATCCGCTGCTTGCCAAGCTGATCGGCTATGGCACGGACCGCGAGCAGGCCATTAGCCGTCTCACTCGCGCGCTGAATGAATATTTTGTCGGGGGCATCAAGACAAATATTGCGTTGTTCCGACGCATTCTGCGGCATCCGGATTTTCTCGCTGCCAAGCTGGATACGGGATTTCTGGACCGCATGCTGAAGCAGAACGCCGATCTGCAAGCCGAATCGGGGAAGGATGAGAGTGCGGTTGAGGTCGCTGCGATTGCCGCAGGAATGTTCGCAGTGCTCGGGTCGGCTGCAGCCGGAGCAGGGGAGCGGGCTTCGGGGGACGGTGCTGCTCCCAGCAGTCCGAAAGCAGTCTCCAAATGGAAGAGTGCGGCGCAGCAGGAGGCCGTGCGGTGAGAATCAAAAGTTCCCACTTCTGGCAAAAGCGGGCAGAAGTGGGGTACCCGCTGGATTGGTCACTCAGACCATGATTTACGACGTCATCATCGACGGCAAGAACCACCGACTGGAACTCAACAGGGCCAGCGAGAAGTGGTCATGCCGGCTGGATGGGCGCGAGATTGAAGTTGATGCAGTTCTTGCGCGCCCCGATGTGCTCTCACTGCGCATTGGTAACAAAGCGTATGAAGTGAAGTGCGAACGCGTCGGCGGTGAGCAGCATTTGTGGGTGGGCAGCGCGCGCTTTGCCGTTGAAGTCCGCGATCCGCGGTCTCTGCGCGGGCGGGCTCGCGCGGTGGATGATCACGGCCCGAGAAAATTGACAGCGCCCATGCCGGGTAAAGTGGTGCGCGTGCTGGTGACTGCCGGAACAGAGGTCGCGGCTGGCGCGGGTGTCATGGTGGTCGAAGCGATGAAGATGCAGAACGAGATCAAATCGCCAAAGAAGGGAACGATTCAGAAAATCCTGGTCAGCGAGGGCGCTCCAGTGAACGCCGGAGATGTGCTGGCAATCGTGGAGTGAAAAACTTGTGCGCGCCGCACGATAAGCGAGATGAAGTGGCAACCCGTTGCTAGTTCGCCATCCCGTTATTTTTCAGGACATCTTTCGCATAGTAATTGACCACTTTGGCCTCGTTGCGCAAATCCTCATAGTAGGCTTCCTTGAGCAATTGCTCGCGGCGGTCGTGAAGTTGCGCTCGAATCGCCTGCTGCACGCGCGGATCAGCCAGTTCCCGCTGCCCTGCCGGTTCTTTTGCCACGAGCTTCACGATGCGGAATCCCAGCGCCTGCCGAGTCGCGGGATTGACAATGCTGATGATGGCACTGTACTGACCGGGCTTGAGCTTCATGACCGCGTCGCGCGTCGACGGGTCAGTGCTGCGCAGCGAAGATTCCGGCACTGTGCCCAGGTCGCCGCCGTTGCCGCTGGTTTCCGGATCTTCCGAATATTTCATGGCCAGCGTGGCGAAATCGTCGCCGCTGTCGAGCCGGTTGGCGATCATTTGAATCTTCTTGCGCGCGTCGGCTTCGTTCTGCGCCTTCTCATTCTGGTTGTGCGCCTGCGGATTAGGCATGGGCGTGACCATGATCTGGGCCAGATGGTACTGGGGTTCGATCAGGTTGAACTCGCCCTTGTGCGCGTTGAAGTAGTCGGTGATGTCCTGGTCGGTGATGCTGATCTTGGAGGAAACTTCCTTGTTCATCACTTTGTCGACCGTGATGGAGCGGCGGATGTCGCGCTTGAAGTCGGCCAGCGTGATCTTCTTGTCCTTCAGGCGCTGGTCGAATTCCTCCTGCGTGAACGGCGCTTTGTATTCGTTGTATTTGCGGTCGACTTCCTCGTCGGTGGCGAGCAGGCCAAGTTTTTCGGCGCGGCGCATCAGGATCTCGTCATCGATCATCTGGTGCAGGATGTTGAGCCGCAGCGCGGTGGCTTGTTCTCCAGTTGGCGACTGCTGGGCTGAGGCGACCTGCGCGGCGTAATACTTGTCGAGGTCGGAGCGGAGAATGTTGCGGCCATCCACGCTGGCGACAACATCGCCGCCGGGATGCGAGGAGCATCCGGCAAGGGCGGCCAGCAGAAGGGCCGCGGCGAGCGCGACCGCATAGTTTGAGTTTTTTGCCACGTGTCTTACCCCTTCTTAGAACGAGACAATCCAATGAGACCACAGTGAACCGGATCGCGGCGAAACCCAGCCCCCGATGCCGAGCCTGCCGTCCTCACGAAAGCATCACTTGGAAGCGGGCGTCGCGGCGGGCGGGTGCTCAGGTACCGGTTCCCCGGCGTCTTTCAAAGCGCTGTCGAGGGCGGCGCGGATCTCACTCAGGGGTACGGCCCCGTCAATCTTCCGGCCATTGATGAACAGAACCGGTGTACCGTTCAGGCCCAATGCTTCGCCCTCTTTCATCGAGGCCCGGACCGCGTCCTCATTCTGAGCCTTGATGCACGCCGTCAGCCTTTCGATGTCCAGCTTGTGCTTTTGACCCTGTAGCACGGTAATCTTATCGACTGCTTCTAGGCGTGCGCCGGGCGTCTTCTCGCTATCCACTTCCTTCTTGTTGGAGTGGATGTAGTCGGCGAAATCCCAATAGGCATCGGTGTCTTGCGCTGCCAGGCAGTTGGCGTCTACGGCGGCATGGATCGCCCAGGGATGAATGTCATCGAGCGGGAAGTCCTTGTAGATAAACGTGACGCGATCGCCGTATTCCTTCAGGATTTCCGGAAACAGCACCTGATGCATGCGGGCGCAGTAGGGGCACTCGAAGTCGTCGAAATTCACCGCGACCACTTTGGCCGATTTGGCTCCGCGCGTGGGCCGGCCGTTGATGTTGATCTTGGCCATGGTTTCGGCGAACGGGTCGCGCGTCAGGTCGAACCTCGTGATGCGCAGCATGGTGTTGCGATCTTTGGAGATCAGGAACTTCAGGTCTTGTTTCTTGGAACTGCCGGCGCTGGTCAGGGTAACCGCAACCGAATCGTATCCCGGCCAGTCGTTGCTGGGCGTGATGGCGCCGACCGCGATGTTCACGTCCGGGGGGACGTCGTAGAAAGTGCGCACGCGCCGCTCGATTTTTTGGGCGATCTCTGGAGGTGCGGACTGGGCAACGCAGCCCAGGCAAATCAAAAGGAGGACGAGCAAAGAACGCCGAATTGTGGTCACCAGAAACTGCCTCAGCATGCGAATGAACCCTACGATTATCTCACACGGGGAAGCGGCGACAGGACGAGCGGCGCCGGGCGGTAGTGGTGCGGTTAAATGGGGAAGCGAGCCAGACGCACGATGAGGGCGTCGCAAGAAGCGCGACGCGTCGCGCTGCCCGCCCAGATTCCTCACGGCGCAAAGAACGCTTGTTCGGAATGACAACCAGACTGCACGACTACCGCCGGGCACACAGATGTTACGCGCGCCGGCCGATTTGCTCAGCCGGCACCAGTGCGTTGAGCGATCCCGAGCGGAATCCCTCGAGATCCAGAGTAACAAATTTGAAGCCTAGAGCCTTAAAGATTCTCGCGAACTCGGCGGCCATAGCAGGATTGAGAGCGCGCTCGAGTTCCTCGCGGGCGATCTCGAGACGGACAATCTCTCCATGATGCCGCACACGGAATTGGCGGAAGCCGAGAGTGCGCAGGGCGTCTTCGCCGCGCTCGACCACGTCGAGGGCTTCGCGCGTGACCGGACGCCCGTACTCGATCCGCGACGAGAGGCAGGGGGAGGCGGGCTTGTCCCAAACGCGCAAGCCGGCCTGGCGCGCCAGTTGGCGGATTTCATTCTTGGTGAGGCCCGCTTCGAGCAGCGGTGCGGCTATGTGATGCTGCTCGGCTGCGCGTCGCCCCGGACGAAAATCGCCCTGATCGTCGAGATTCACGCCGTAGGCGATGGTGTCGAAGCTGCGGGCGGCCCGGAGTTGCTCCATGACCGTGAACAGTTCATCTTTGCAGTGAAAACAGCGCTGGCCGTCGTTCCGAGCGTAGTCGGAACGATCGAGTTCCGACGTAATAACAACTTCGACCGGGATGCCGCGCTCGCCGGCAAACGCTAGCGCGTCGGCAAGATGAGTTCGGGCCAGACTGGGCGAGTCGGCGATGACTGCCAGCATATTGCTGCCGAGCACGCGGTGGGCAGCCCAGGAGAGATACGCGGAATCGACGCCACCGGAGTAAGCGACCAGCAGACGGCCGAGTCCGCCCAGGCGCTCCTGCAAGTCCGATTCTTTGGACGCGATATCACGAGCTGGAGGCATTGGGCATATGGTAGCAGCCCTGACGCTTGCCCTAGTACAGCCGTTCCTGTCGCTTCAGGTTTCCGAGGGATCCAATGTTGGCCAGGGTAAAGGTGAAGCGGAACAGATTCTCGTTGCGCACGTTGGCGATGGCGTAGCGGCGGTATTCGATCGTCATGCCGCAGCAGTCCCAGTTGTAGGTGGTCTGCGCTGTGGCGAACTGCAGTTGCTTGAGTTCAGCGTCAAAGCCGAAGCTGGTGGCGGCGCTGAAGCCGCGGCGGTTCAGGCCGCCATATCCGAGCCCTACGCGAAATTGCTGAAACTTGCAGGTTGCCTGGACGGTGGTTGTGGTGGAGCCGCAGGTGCCCTGGCCGGAAGTCGACGACGTGGTGGTGGTTTGAGGAATCTGCAGAAATGCGTCGCCGCCTCCCACGGTGAACGGCCCGAGGTTGTAGTTCACCAGCAGCGTGCTGGCATTGATGCGGCCGAGCTGAAAGTCGTAGTCGAGATCCCATTCGGTGTCGATGCGGCTGCTGGTGGCGGCACGCAGGCGCGACACCAACGGCGAAAGATGGCGTGGTTCGGTTAGGAAGGCAATGCCGGTCAGTTCCTCGGAGCTGGTGAAGACGTTGCGCTGCCCCGAAACCAGCGCACCGCCGAACGTGGGATCGAGAAAATATTTCTGTGCCAGCTCCCAGGTCACAACTTCGCGAATTTCGGGCTCCGGCATGCATGGCAGGTTTTCAAGCACGTTGGTCCGTTGCCAGGGCACATTTTGCTCCGGCGCAGCCGCGCCGACTGCCAGGCCGGCCATGGGAGGAGTTGGGCAAGTCTCGTTTGGCAACGTCTTGCGCTTGGCGTAGAGGCGCGTCACCACGCCGTATTCCACCTCATGCGTATTGCTCAGGATGTCGCGCTCGTCGAAGTGCAGGACATTTGCAAAATCGTTAACACCAGTTACCAGTCTATAAACCGCCCGCGGTTCGATGACGTGTTTCCACTTCTTGCCCAGAAACTCGTGGTCGAAAACCTTCTCGAGCACCGGCGGGCGAAGCTCGACGGAAGCGTCCAAGGCCTGGCGGTTGGTGGGATCGCTTACGACGCGGCTTTCCACGAACCGCTGCGTGTAGTAGGTGTCATGGAGCGCAAAGGCCGGGCGCAAGGACCATCCATGAAACTGCAGGGGCAACGAGAGTTCCGGAGTTACATCGAGACGGCCGAGCAGGCTGCTGGTTTGAAAACCCGGTTCGCTGCGCGCCAGCCCCCCGAACGATCCGTCGAACGACCAATGGAACGGAGTCTGCCCCAGCGGTCGATCGACGCTGGAAGCATCGAGGCTGGGATCGTGCCAGATCTGGACGTTATTGAAAACCGGTGGATTGGATAGCGTCAGGACGGGCGGAGTCGTGTTGCTGGAACTGAAGGTCTGGAAGAAATCCTGATAACGCTCGACCATCCCACTCAGAGAAAACCCGCCCACATTCTTCGCCACGAAAACCTGCGACTTGACCTCGGAGTTGATGGCCTGGGTGAAAATTTCGTTGAAGGCCAGGCGGAAGATGAAGGAACTCAGATAGTCGATATTCGAGACGGCGCGGAAACCGTACAGGTTGCCTTCGGCCAACAGCCGGGCTTCTTCGCCGCCTTCGCGCAGCAGGACGGGCTGGCCGGCATCGTTGTCGATAATGATACCGCGGTCGATCATGCCGGAATAGTTCAGGTCCACATAGGAGGCATCGGTCGGCCGCGCGCGAAATTCTCCACGTTGCGACCAGCCGCGTTTCGAGAAGTACTCTGCGCCCAGGAGAAGATCCTTGGTGCGATCGATCGCCCAGTAAAAGCCATCCCCGACTTCGTAGCCGTTGCTGGAGGACTTGCCGACCGTCGGCGCCAGAAATCCCGTCTCTCTCGCCTCGCGGTCGACGGGGTACGTGGCGTAGGGAAAATAAAAGACGGGTATGCCTCGCAGCCAGAACGAGCTGTGATAAATCTGCGCATTGCCGCCTGCTTCGACCACAATCTTGTGCGCGTCGAACTCCCACTTGGGATGGGGAAGCTCGCAGGTGGTGATCGTGCCTTCATACACGTAGTAGTTGTCGGGACTTCTTTTCTGGAGCATCTTCCCTGTGAAGGCAAACGGCGAGGTCGAGGTCAGTATGACCCGGTTGCCCTGCAAGCGCAGGCCGGTGGTTCCGCTGGCGTCGTAGAAACGGCCGGTTTCTGTGGTCAGATTGTAGGTTCCGTGGCTGGCCTTGATGTGGTCGTCGTTGGGGCCGCCGTCGAGCGTGAAGTGTCCGGAGCCGGTCGCTTCGCCGGTGTCCGAATCGTAAGTGACTTCATCCGCGCGAATGATGTAAGTGCGGTAGTGAATTTCGGCATTGCCGTGTAGCTTGTAGATGTCGCCGACTTTTTCCTGCTGCAGGGCGCAGATGGTGGTCTCGCCGGCTTCCTCAGTCGCCGCTTGCTGGGCGCAAGGCGTGTTGGCGGCTGCGCCTGCACTTTTCGGCGCGGAAGAAGGGGATGATTGCGTTTTCGGTCCGGAATTTTGCGACAGCAACTGACTGGTTACTAGCGCAGGGGTGAGAAGCTGATGACAAAGGAAGATCGCCGTGATAAGGAATCTAGTGCGAAGCGTCATCGGCTGAAATAAGAAAAGCGCCCGGCGTCAGCGGATCATCGTTTGCGTACCTGCGCTCTTCGGCAACTTTCTCGCGGCATCGTGAACTTAGCACGGCGCCGGTGGCCCGGCAAAGTGGCGAACAAGGCTAGGATTCCGGCCGCCCATGTGCCGGTTGTCCGCTGCGAGGAGCGGGCCACGATTTTCCTGGGTCGCGACTTCCAGGGTTGCGGGTTCCCGGGTCGCGACTCTTAAAGACTGGTTTTCATGAATTGTCCGCAGTGTGGAGAAATTTGCCGTTGCCATTCGGAGCCCCCTCCTCTTGCCCTGCCGCAGGAGCCCGATCAGAACGCGTGCGGCGCAGCGGAGTCCGCCGCGTGGCGGGATGAGCTTTCCGCGCGGCTGAACCGCTACCGGGCCCGACGCAAGGCGCGCCCGCCGCGGTACCCATCGCTTCGCCTGCAGTTTGATTCCTTCGAATCCACCGGCACGGGGCGCGCAGTGGTGGGTTCGCCGCCTCCCCTTTTTGGGGCGGTCTCGAACCATGCTTTGGCGCTGGATAGCGTGCAGCTGGCAGGGCCTGCGGAAATCGAGGCAGGAGCAGACATGCTGCCAACTGCAATTGCGGACTCCTATGAGTTGGACAGCGAATCTGACTCTTCAGGCACCAGCCTCGCAGGAGGCGGTCTTTCGGGAGCCAGTTCCACCAGCACCAGTTCTACCAGCGCAAAGATCATCGAATTTCCCCGCTCCGCATGGGCTCCGCCCCTGCCACCGCCCGACCAGCTGGCCGACCCAATTACCGCGCTTCCGCGCATTCTCGAAGTCCCCGAAGTCGAGCCGCCCCCGCCGGCTTTGGGTGGGATCACCATTGAAGCGGCTCGCCCGCCGGAAGCCGAAAAGCGGCCGGGCATCGACATTCCGTTGCAGGGCGCCTCTTTGGCACGGCGATTGCTCGCCGTCATAATCGACAGCCTGATCGTTGCGGCTGCCTCGGTCTTGTTTGGAGCTATTTTCTGGAAGATCACGGGAGTTCGCCCACCTCTGATTCAGTTAGTCGGCCTCGCTGTGGGCCTCCAGTGCCTGCTTTGGTCGGCGTACCAGTATCTGCTGATGGTTTACTCGGGTGCGACCCCCGGGCTGCGGGCGGTGGGACTCGAACTCGTTCGCTTCGACGGCACAGCAACGCCTCGTTCGCTGCGGCGCTGGCGCGTGCTGGCCTCTTATCTTTCGGCAGCTTCACTCGGCATGGGATATGCCTGGGCGTTTCTCGATGAGGACGTTCTCTCGTGGCACGACCGCATCACGCACACATATCTGGCGCCAAAGAAATAGCAGGCGCGGTCCGCGGCGTTTGCACTCGTCATCCCTTCCTCTGGTACGCTTACATACCTATGCGACTCCACCTGGGCTTCCTCCTGCTTGCTGTTGCCGTTTCCTCGTTCGCGCAAGACGCCAAACCACAAGAAAAGCCAATGGCCGAACGCCTGGCCGCGCAGAATGCGCTTTTCGACGAGTATTACGAGACCGAGCTGCGGCTTTTCCCCGAGCGCGCGACTGCCTTCGGCGATTATCGCTACAACGACCAGCTCAACGACTACTCGCTCGACGCCATCATGCGGCATCACCAGTCGGACGAGGCTTTTCTAAGCCGCCTGCGTGACATCAAGGCTGCCGATTTCCCCGACCAGGATCAGCTCTCGCACGATCTGCTGATTCGCGTGCTCGAGCAGCGCATGGCCGACTTCGAACTCAAGGAATACGAGATGCCGATCAATCAGCAGGGCGGCATCCACACCGGCCTTGCCGATCTGCCGCTGGCGGTGCCGCTCGACTCGGTGAAGCACTATGAGGACTACATCGCACGCCTGCACCAGATTCCGCGCGCGCTGAATCAGATCGCCGAGGTGCTTCGCGCTGGCATGAAAGACAAGCTCATGCCGGTGAAATTTCTCGCGGAAAAGATTCCCACGCAGTGCGAAGGCATTATTTCTGCCGACCCGTTTCTGCGGCCAACCAAGAAATATCCGTCCTCCATCTCCGAGGCAGACCAGAAGCGCCTGACGCAGGCGATCACCGACGCTGTCAATACGGATGTGCTGCCTGCTTACAAGAAATTCGCGGAATTTATTCGCACGGAGTACGCTCCCCAGGGCCGCACCACGCTCTCCGTCACGTCTCTGCCGGACGGCCAAAAGCGCTACGAGAACGACATCTACGCCCGCACTACGACCCACATGACGGCTGACGAAATCCACGAGCTCGGCCTGCGCGAAATCGACCGCATCCAGGCGGAGATGACTGCGATCGCGAAGAAAGAGGGGTTCGCCGATCTTGCTTCGTTCCGCGAATCGCTGAAGACCAATCCCAAGTACATTCCGACCTCCGCCGATCAGATTCTCGACTACTTCCGCCATTGCATTGCTCAGATGGAGCCCAAACTGCCCGAACTTTTCGGGTTGCTGCCCAAGTCGTCGGTCACTGTGGAAGCCATTCCAGATTTCCAGGCGGCAGCCGCAACTCACTACGTGACCGGTACACCGGATGGCAAACGTCCGGGCCGCGTGGTAGTTGCCGTATCCAACTACGCCCAACGCACGCTCATCGATGACGAGGCAGTTGCTTATCACGAAGGTGTTCCAGGGCATCACATGCAGCTTTCGGTGCAGCAGCAATTGGAGGGCCTGCCCAAGTTTCGCCTGCACGGGCTTGGATTCAACGCCTACATTGAAGGCTGGGCGCTCTATGCCGAGCAGTTAGGCAAGGAAGTCGGCTTCTACCAGGATCCGGTTTCCGATTACGGCCGGCTTTCGTCAGAACTTTTCCGGGCGGTGCGCCTGGTGGTCGACACCGGCATTCACGCCAAGGGATGGAGCCGCGACCAGGTCGTGGACTTCATGCGGAAATCGGGCGCCGTGGACGAGCCGACGATCCAGTCCGAGACCGACCGCTACATTTCGTGGCCGGCCCAGGCGCTCAGCTACAAGCTTGGCCAGCTCAAGTTCCGCGAGCTGCGCGAAATGGCCGAGAAACAGCTCGGGCCGAAGTTCGACATTCGCAAATTCCACGATGAGATGCTCAACGGCGGCACCCTGCCGCTCGATCTGCTGCAGGCGCGGACCGAAAAATGGATCGCGCAGCAGAGAATGCAACCGCAATAAAGCGACTCCAGTAAAGCAACGAACAAATGAAGCGCGCCGCGTCGTCCGAGAATCAGATTGAGTGAATCCAAACTGATGAGGAGATCCCCATGGCGCGCATTTCCGGAGCGGCCAACAATCAAGGTGGCCCACTGGTTCGATTGTTCAAATCCTTGGTCTATTCTATGACGCGGCGGCGGCTCGGCCGGGTCATCATGCCCATCCAGGTCACGGCACACCATCCAAAGCTTTTTTGGGGATATCTGCAGATGGAGCAGTCGCAAATGGGCAGTCACCTTGTTAGTCACAAACTGAAGGGACTCGCCGAGCTACGCGTGGCCACGCTGGTGGGCTGTCCTTTTTGAATCGACATCGGGTCTGCCGTGGGCAGAAAAAGTGGAGTTACCGCCGAACAGATCGCCAATCTGAATCACTACAGAACCGATTTCCGCTTTTCAGAGCTGGAGAAACTCGTGCTCGAATATGCTGACGCGATGACCGAGACTCCGGTGGAAGTTCCCGATGCGCTGTTCTCTCGCTTGCGCGAGCACTTCAACGAAGCCCAACTCGTCGAGCTGACCTCGGCCATCGCGTGGGAGAACTACCGCGCGCGTTTCTCACACGCCCTCGGCATTGAGGGAGAAAACTTCAGCGAAGGCGCGGTCTGCGCGCTGCCGGTCAGGACGGCGAACGCTGTGCCCGGGCACTAGCCCGCCTGTCTAGCTGCGTAGGTCGTGACGGCAGCTGTGCGACTAGCGGTTGAGGACATTCTTCAGCGAAGCCAGCAGATCGACGAAACGGAAGGGGTATCCGCTGGCCACCAGGCGTGCCGGTTCCACGCGCTGGCTGCCGAGTAGGACGGTTTCTCCCATCTCGCCGAAGGCCAATTTCACGGCAAATGTCGGCATGGGAAAAATCGCCGGCCGCGACAGCACGCGTGCCAGTGTCCGGGTGAATTCCGCATTCGTGACCGGCCTGGGAGCGACCGTGTTCACCGGCCCCTGGACAAGATCGGTCTTCAGGATGTGATGGATGGCGCTCACCATGTCCTGAACGTCGATCCAGCTCATCCACTGGCGACCGCTGCCCACCTTGCCGCCCACGCCCATCTTGAACGGCGTGAGCATTTTCCCCAGCGCGCCGCCCTTGGGACTGAGCACAACCCCGGTGCGAATCTGCACCGTGCGGATGCCGGCATCGGAGGCGGCGCGTGTCGCGGCTTCCCACTCGCGGCAAACGTCGGCGAGAAAGCCCGTGCCGGGAGCGCTTTGCTCGTTTAGGACCTCGTTGCCGCGATCGCCGTAATAGCCAATGGCCGAACTGGACACAAAGACATGCGGCTTGTCCTTTACCTGTGCGAGGGCCAGCGCAAGATTGCGAGTGCCCAAGACGCGACTGTCGCGAATCGCCTTCTTTTTCGCCTCCGTCCAGCGCCCGACGATGCTCTCGCCGGCGAGATGGATTACCGCATCGAATCCCGAGACGGATTCGGGCGATATGGGTTTTGCCGGGTCCCACGGAATCTGCCGCTCGCCTGTAGCAGGCATACGCACGAGCCGCGTCACTTCATATTCCCGCGCTTTGAGCGATGGCAGCAGCGCCGAGCCGATCGGCCCGGAAATTCCACTGACAAGAATGCGCGAAATCATCTTTGTGAAACCGTTTTATGAAACCAAGGCAGACAAACTGCCACTCTATCAGCTTGCCTCCCCAGCAGCCAAAACCGCAACGAATTCAACCGATTCGAAAGGATTGAAAGACTGAGGGGCGCGTCACCCTACTCATCATTCCGGAATCGTTGTTCTGACGACCGTGGAGGCAAAGAGCGGATTCCTCACGGCTGAAGCCGTTCGGAATGACCAATCTCATCGGAGTTGGCTGGGTGGTGCGGAATGAGAAGAGTTTCTTGGGGTTGTCATTCCGACCGGAGGGAGGAATCTGCTTTTCCCGGAGGCGTGGTTGCTAGCTATTTCCCAGCACAGCCCACTGCTCCCCCTGGCGGAATTCTTCCCGCCGCTTCGCGCCCATCGTGCTGTACCAGTTCTTCCATGCGGCCGGGTCGTTTCCGATGTGCTCGTTAGTGATCTCGCGCAGCGCCTGGTAGACCCAGGACCGCGTCGTGGGATCGAGCGAAGGATCATAGGCGAGCTCGATCAATCCCGGCACGGCCAGCATGCGCTGCTCGCGCGTCAGCATTCCCGACTTGGCCAGGCTGCAGCCCGCGCGCTCGCGCACCTCGAGCGATGGATCGTTGCGGAAAACGTCCAGAAAATCCGGGATCGTGTCGTCCGACCCGATGTGTGCCAGGCCCTCGACCGTCCAGTGGCGCGTCTTCTCATTCGGATCGTGCAGGTAGCCGCGCAGGAACTCGTGAATCTTGTCCGGCTCGACGCCGCGGTTCGCCAACATACCCAGCTCCCACGTGGCATATGGACGCCAGTCTGGCGACTTACGCGCGCGTTCCATTAATCCCTCGGCGGTGTCTTCCGTCTTGGAAAGATTGAAAATTGCCAGGTTGGTTTCGATGCCAGCCGCCCGCACGCGCAGATCGTTGGAATAGAACGCGATCATGTCGAGGTCGTCGAATTTCTTGCTGAACTTTACTTTCCCGTGCCAACCGTCGACCAGCTTGTTGATCCAGTCGGTGGCGCCGTGGTCGTGGTTGACGGCCGCCCCAAGCAAGAATTCCAGTTGCGTCTGCGCTGGCTGGGTCAACATCCACTCGATGTTGTGTTCGGAGAGCTGGCCATAATCGGCCGCGACGGGGCGGCCGGGTACCGGAATGTCCTCGCCCGAGGTGACCGGGGGCGGGGGCGAGGTGGTCGGCGGAAGGCTCTGCGCGGCAGATGCAGCGCAGGCCGCAGCGATCAGAACGGCCAGCCGCAGCGCACGGTTCCAGATTCGCGACATAGTTTCACCTCGAAGGCATGTCTGCCTGTGAGCGTAGGCGTGATCCAGGCACGCGGCAAATTACGGCGGTCATCATGGTGACGCTGGCCCATTCTTGAACTGCAACTAGCGTCGACGGGTCGAGACTAACTTCCTAAAAGTCGACCTACGAGGCGACAGGGACATTCCAAGACTTGGCGTTGATTACGGCTTGAAGAATGTGGTTCTCAAGGTGCTAGGTCGGTAGTACTATTCACCAGCAGAGGGGCATCGGAGCTGCTTATGGCCACCAATCAGCTTTCTTCGATCAGCAACATCGTCGTTCTAATGCTGGAAAACCGGTCGTTTGACCACATGCTGGGTCTACTGTATGCCGCGAACGGCAATGTTTCGCCCACCACCGGTCAGCCTTTCGAAGGACTGACAGGGCAGGAGTCGAATTCGGGCACAGATGGATCACCGGTTCAAGTGTTCACCATCGTGCCAACCGATTCGAATGCTTACTTCATGCCCGGCGCAGATCCGGGCGAAGGCTACTCGGCTACGAACTCTCAGCTATTCGCCAGCACCACCGCTCCTACGCCACCGGTGGCGACCAACAGTGGCTTCGTCACCGATTTCAGCTACACCCTGGGATGGGAGGCGAATGACAGTGGATATACGATTCTTCCCGGTACCACTGCCAACAACATCATGGGCGTGTTTCCTCCGACGATGCTGCCGATTCTTTCGGGGTTGGCGAGCGGGTTCGCGGTTTGCGACTACTGGTTTGGTTCTGTTCCAACCGAGACCCTGCCCAACCGGGCCTTCGTGAGTGCGGGAACATCGCAAGGCCACATGAACGACAAGACCAAAAAATACACATGCCCAAGCATTTTTGGTTTGCTGTCCGAGAATAACGTGACTTGGAGTATCTATGGCTACGACGAGCCGCCGCTGACACGTCTAGACTTCACCGATACAACCGAGGCCGATGACAGCCACTTCGGCCAATTCACCGATTTCCAGACGGCCGCGGCAAACGGAACACTGCCGGCTTACACGTTCCTGGAGCCGAGCTGGGATGCCAGCGGAAACAGCCAACACCCGAACTATAACGTTGCGTTGGGCGAGCAACTGATTCACGACGTCTACTATGCTTTGTTCAATGGTCCCAACTGGAACCAAACGCTGCTGATTATTACCTATGACGAGCACGGAGGCTGCTATGACCACGTCCCGCCGCCTTCGGGGGCAGTTCCGCCGGATAGTTCCGTGGGCGACTATGGGTTCGATTTCACGCGCTTCGGCCCCCGGGTTCCGACTGTGCTGGTATCGCCGCTGATCCCGGCAGGCACCGTTTTCCGAGTACCCCAGGGCACGATGCCGCTCGACCACACTTCGATTTTGAAGACGATTGAAGTGCGTTGGAACTTGCCGGCTCTTACGGCCCGCGATGCCGCTGCCACTGATGTGGGGAACGTCTTGACTCTCGCAACAGCGCGCACCGACGATCCGCTGCAGGACGTTACTGTTCCTGTAGCTACAGGACAGGGTCCGGACCAGGACCGGCCTTCGCACTTGCAGGAAGTACACGCTGAACTCGTGTCCGAGCTTCCGATTGCCGACTCGCGAGGCGGAACTCACCATAGGATGCCAGTGCTGAAAACCAGCAGCGACTACAAAGCGTACATCCGCACGCGGACGGCGGTATGGCGCGCGTCACGAATGCCAGAAGCGCGCTTATCAACTCTCAAGCTGTCGGCGTAGTCGAGGCGTCCTGGTGCTTTCAGTCCAAGCCCGCGCTCCCTCGCGGGCTATAATCCCTCATGGCGAGCTTGCGCCAACAAATCGCGACCACTGCCCTTACCCTGACCAAATTCCGCGACCTGATGAAGCGGATGCAGGCCAATCGTCCGCAGGACGACCTGACCATCGTCAAGAAGGCCTACGACTACTCCCTGAAGAATCATGAAGGCCAGACCCGGGCTTCGGGCGAGCCTTATCTCGTCCATCCCCTCGAAGTCGCCCTGGTTCTCGCCGAAATGAAGATGGACCCGGTCGCCATCGCCGCCGGCCTGCTGCACGACTCCGTCGAAGATACCTCGGTCACCGTCGCCGATATTCGCAAGGAATTCGGCGAGCAGGTTGCACACATCGTCGAGGGCGTTACCAAGATCAGCAAGATAGACTTCGCCACTCGCGAAGAGCAGCAGGCTGAAAACCTGCGCAAGATGATGCTGGCCATGGTCGATGATATTCGCGTCGTCCTCATCAAGCTGGCCGACCGGCTGCATAACATGCGCACACTCGAGCACCTGCCGCCCGAGCGCCAGCACAAAATCGCCGAAGAGACGCTCGAAATCTACGCGCCGATCGCGCACCGGCTGGGCATGGGCAAGATTCGCGGCGAACTGGAAGACCTCGGCTTTCGCTTTCTCGATCCCCTCGGCTACGAGCAGGTCGAAAAATCCGTCAATGCGCGGCGCAAGCAGGGGGAAGCCTTCCTCGCCAAGATGCAGGCCATCATCAGCGACAAGCTGAAAGAAGCGGGTATCCAGGCGCGCGTCGAAAGCCGCATCAAGCGGCTGTTCAGTATTCACAAGAAACTGCAGCGCCAGCGCATTGGAGTGGACCAGGTCTACGATCTCTGTGCCATGCGCGTCGTGACGCGCTCGCTGCAGGACTGCTACGCCGTGCTCGGCATCATCCACAACCTCTGGCGGCCGGTGCCAGGACGCATCAAGGACTTCATCGCCATGCCGCGGCCGAATTTCTACCAGTCGCTGCACACCTCGGTCATCACCGAAGACGGCACGCCGTTCGAAATTCAGATTCGCACCGAAGACATGCACAAGATGGCAGAGGAAGGCATCGCAGCACACTGGAAGTACAAAGACGGCCCGGTTTCGGCGCAGGACGAGCAGCGCCTCGCCTGGCTGAGGCAGGTCGTCGAGTGGCAGCGCGACGTCAGCGACCCGAACGAGTTTCTTTCCACGCTGAAAGTCGATCTCTATCCCGAAGAGGTCTACACCTTCACGCCCAAAGGCAAAGTTGTCGTCCTTCCGCGCGATGCCACGCCCATCGACTTCGCCTACACGATTCACACCGAAGTCGGCCACACCTGCGTGGGCGCCAAGGTCAACGGACGCATGGTGCCGCTGCGCCACAAGCTGCATTCCGGCGACATCGTCGAAATCCTCACCCAACCCGGCCACAAGCCCAGCCGCGACTGGCTCGGCCTGGTCAAGTCCTCGCGCTCAAGAAACAAGATCAAGCACTGGCTCAACGTGCACCAGCGCGAGCGGGCGATTGAAATCGGAAAGAAGTTAATCGAGAAGGAAGCGCGCAAGTACCGCATCGCGCTGAAGGAAATTAAGGACGAAGACTTGCTGAAGGTCGCCAATGCCTACGGCCTGGGCAAGGCCGAGGATCTCATGTCGGGCATCGGCTACGGAAAATATTCCGCCCGGCAGGTGCTGGCTCGCCTGCTGCCGGCGGGCGCCACGCCCTCGATCGCCGGCGACATCGAGTCCGAAGGCCTGACCTCGCAGCCCGGCGCCATCGCCAGCGTGGTGCGGCGCGTTTTCGGCGGCGACCACAACGCCATCACCGTGCGCGGCCAGGGAGACATGCTCGTCTACCGCGCGCGATGTTGCAATCCTATCCGCGGCGAGTCGATCGTCGGCTACATCACGCGCGGTAAAGGCGTGGCCGTGCACTCCGTCAACTGCCCCAACGTCACCAACCTGATGTACGAGCCCGAACGCAAAATCGACGTCGAATGGGCTCGCGACGATTCCACGCCGACGGCTTATCCCGTTAAGCTCACGGTGTATTGCGATGACCGCTTCGGCATGCTGAAGCTGATCACCGGTGTCATCGGCGACGCGCAATCGAACATCCGCAACATCGCCGCCCACACCGCCAACAGCCAGGCCAGCGTAGAAGTCGTGCTTGATATCAGCGATTTGAAGCACCTGGAGACGATCATCGCCGGCTTGCGGAAGATTCCCGGCGTGCACGAAGTGCAAAGGCTGCAGAAGATATAGTGCCCAGCGGCCAGTACTTAGTACCCAACAAAGCAAGCGGTGGGAGTAATCGGTCTTTTCACCATCCGGCAGGTTGGTGGTAGGCTGCTATGCGATGAAGCTTCTGGTACCAATCGCCTTCTTGAGTGTTGCGGGCTTGCTGTTTGGTCAGTCTGTCAATGACTCTGCACGCGAACCCAAGTTCTCAGAGCTGTCGCATCAGGACATAGAACGACTGGATCAGCAAAGAGCGCTTGTTGCCGCCGTCGCCAGACAGAGATATGGCACGGACGCGCTGACTAGGACTAAGAGAGACTTGCCGATCATACAGCGGCTGATCGATGAAAAGGTCTTCAAGAGGTCTCAGACCTACGACTTGCAGTCCCTGGGCGTAGTGTTTGGTGATGTCTTGGCCAGCGAACTTCCTCTGCGGTGGGTGATGATTACAGATGAGTACGGGACCGACCCGACCCTGCGTTTCAAGAATACGAGTATCAACATCAACGCGCTTACGATGATCTCCAAACGAATAGAAAGAGATGAGCCCGTTGATGTTTTCCAGTTGCTGGACAAGAACCGCGGAGCACTTGTAGCGGCTGAAAAGAAGTTCCGCTAATCGCTCCCTACTTTCCACATGCGAATGTCCTGGTCAAGGTCGTATTTTCTGCTCTGCTTCATCGCGGCGTGTTTGCTGCTCTGTTTGTGGAGCGCGGCGATCGTGTTTGCTTTCGCAACGCACAGAGTCACGGTTCGGCGTTCAATCGGGATATTGGGATTTCTCGTCTTCCTTCTTTGGGGCGCCAAGCAAATGCTTGACGGCTATAGGGGGAAACCCTAGTCAACCGACCTCTGTGATACCCTGTGCCCTCTGTAATCTTTGTTCGAACCGTTACTAAAAGTGCTGGCAACTGGGTACTGACTATGCGCTCTGTAATCTCGACCAAAGACGCTCCTCAGGCCATTGGGCCGTACTCGCAGGCCATCAAGGCCAACGGATTGATCTTCACCTCCGGCCAGGTCGCCATCGATCCCGCCACACAGGACGTCATCGCGGGAGACATCAGCGCGCAGACTGACCGCGTCCTGCGCAACCTGTCGGAGATTCTCGAAGCCGCCGGCAGCGGGCTGGGCAAAGTGGTTCGCGCCACCGTCTTCCTGAAAAATATGAACGACTTCTCCGCCATGAACGCCGTCTATGGCAAGTACTTCTCGAGCGCGCCTCCCGCCCGCTCGACCGTGGAAGTCGCGCGCCTGCCCAAAGACGTGCTGGTGGAAATCGACGTCGTAGCCCTCGAATAGAAGCGCTCGAATGGAAGCTCTGGAATAAGAGCTCTGAAAATTCTGTACAATCTCCTGGAACAGAAACTTTGGAGGAATCTTTCGGATGAAGCACATGATCGCGTCAGCAGTTCTTCTCTTTGCCGTGACAGTTCTCTTCGCTCAAACCAAAGCGGACAACTCCGCTCCCACCAAGGTGACCGGCGACGGCGTCAAGACCGCGTCGGGGCTGCAGTATTGGGACATCAAGGTCGGCACCGGCGCCGAGGCCAAATCAGGCAACAAGGTCACTGTGCACTACACGGGCTGGTTGACATCGGGAAAGAAGTTCGACAGCTCGGTCGACGCCGGCAAGCCATTCGATTTCACGATCGGGCAGGGCCAGGTCATCAAGGGATGGGAGGAGGGCGTCGCCGGGATGAAAGTCGGTGGCAAGCGGCAGCTACGCATTCCGCCCGACCTCGCCTATGGCGAGCGTGGCTATCCCGGAGTCATCCCGGCCAACGCCACGCTTATTTTTGACGTGCAGCTGCTGGCGGTGAAGTAAAGGCGGCGCCAGGGAGGGCACGGAGGTTCACAGGGAAAACCTGTGTCGGACTCTGCGTTCTCGGCGGTAAGTGTCTTACGCCTTGGCGACTTTGCCGCTGCGCAGGCAGGAGGCGCAGACACGGATGCGCTTGCCCTGTCCGTTGACCTTGGCGTGCACCGGCCGCAAATTGACGTTCCAGCGCCGTTTGGTCACGTTGTGGGCGTGGCTGATACGGTTTCCCGCTTGCGGCTTCTTGCCGCAGATCGCACATCGTTGAGCCATGACTGTTCCAGATTCCTTCCCGGCTGATTCCGAATGGCTGACTGCCAAAGAGTGGCCGCCAAGGGATGATTGCCAGAGGATGACTGCGAAGCGATGCCTGCTAGAGGATGCTTTGCTAAGCGTTCATTCTACAGGAGAAATCCGGTTTCCGCCAAATCTGATTCCGCCGAATCACCCGCTCGCGTAGAATGACTGCAATGCACCGGCGGCCGCTTAGCCGGAGCCGTTCGATGCGGAAGCCCCCTCGCTGGTTGGAAAGCGAGGCGAGTCGCAAAGCAAGCTTTCAGGAGGATCCATGAGCCGCGGAGGTTCCCTTTTCGGAGGTTCGGTGTTTGACAGCATCGCCGTGCTGGCTCTGATCGGCATTCTTGCCGGCGCGCTGGGTGGCCTGGCCGTCGGTGTGATCACCGGCCACATGGGTTCGAGTTCGTCCTCTTCGTCGTCTTCCACTTCGACCCGCTGATTTTGTATTAGTTGTCATCCTGAGCAAGTGTTCTTTACGCAGCGAAGGATCCGGGCGAGCCGCGCGACCCGGCGCGGTTTTTCGCGCCGCCAAGCGCGCGTTGGGCTCGCTTCCATTGGCGCCGCCATCCCTCTTGCTTCCCGAATGGCCCCGCACTTCGTGTGCGATACTGAACTCATGCAATCCCCGCTGCCATCGCCCACGGCGGCCACTGATCCGAAGTCAGTCAAGGTCAACCTGACCAGCGGAACCGGCGTGGACATCGAATGGGCGGACGGCCACGTCTCGCACTACAGCTTCGTCTACCTGCGCGACGCCTGCCCTTGCGCCATGTGCGAGGAAGAACGCGCCAAGGCCGGACGCCGTCCCGGCGACCCGCCGAAACTCGCGCCCGGAGCACTACCCATGTTCAAGCCGACCGCCAAGCCGCTTTCGGCCGAGGGCGTGGGCAAGTACGCCATCAAATTTATGTGGAACGACAACCACGACCTCGGCCTGTACTCCTGGCGCTTCCTCCGCGAAATCTGCCCCTGCCCGGATTGCAACGCGGCACGAAGTTAGGGCCTTCCTCTTTTAGACGGCGTTTTGTGCAAATCCTTGTTCGTTCGTCACAGACCAAGACCGCTCTTACGTGGAACACCTCCATGGAGACACATTTCCGGTACGCCGAAGGTCCAGCCGCCCAAGCGGCGGGATGTGAAAGCCCGGCGCGGAAGCGCCGGGAAAGGCCGACAACGGCGGACCGAGTCCCCTAGCGACGACGCGAGATGGCACATTCGTATCCCAACATCCTCGTCCATTGCGTATTCAGCACAAAGGAACGGCGGGACATTATTCCCGAACACCTGCACGAAACCTTGGCTCGATACTTCGTCGGAATTGGCCGGGGTCACGACATTCCCGTGCTTAGCGCGGGAGGCACGGCGAATCACGCTCATCTGCTGATCGCTCTGCCCGCGACTGTGCCTTTGGCGAAAGCCATCCAGGTTCTCAAGGCCAACTCCTCCCGCTGGCTCAGCGAGCACGGATTCGATTTTGCCTGGCAGGACGGCTACGGCGCGTTCAGCGTGAGCGCCTCTAACGTCGCCGCCGTGAAGGAATACATCGACCGCCAGGCCGCGCATCACCGGAAGTATTCGTTCGAGGATGAGCTCGTTACGTTATTGCGGAAATCCGGCGTGCCGTACGATCCGGATTTTGTCTTTGGGTGACGCCAAGGTGTCGTCCCGACGGGACTCGCTCCCTTTTCCCGGCCGTACCCGGCACTGCCGTGCCGGGCTTTCCGATTCCGCCGCTCCGCGGCTGCGGAAGATCCGGCGCTGGCTGCAAAGCTCGGCCCACTGCGAAAATCCGCCGGCCTTCTCGGGGCCCTCGGCGGTTGTGGTTTCTTGTTCCCTGTAAAATCGAATTACGATCCCGGTGACCCATTGTCTTTTCTCGACCAACTCAACCCGCAGCAGCGCGAGGCCGTCGAAACCACCGAAGGCCCGGTGCTGATCCTTGCCGGCGCGGGCAGCGGCAAGACGCGCGTCATCACCTACCGCATCGCTTACCTGATCGAGCACAAGGGCCTTATGCCGGAGTCGATCCTGGCGATGACGTTCACCAACAAAGCCGCCGCCGAAATGGGTGAGCGTGTGAAAAAGCTGGTCGGAGGACTGAGCATCGCCAAGCCGGTGATCTCCACGTTTCATTCCTTCTGCGTGCGCATGCTGCGCCGCGACATTGAAGCGCTGCGCATCCCATCCACCGTGCCAGGCCAGCCGCCAATCGGCCACACGAAAAACTTCGTCATTTACGATGAGGCCGACCAGCAGTCGGTCGTCAAGTCCGTTATGAAGCGACTCGGCCTCGACGACAAGCAACTCACGCCGCGCACCGTGCTGGCGCGCATTTCGTGGGCGAAGAATCACATGCTCGATCCGCAGGAGCTGTACTTGCAGTCGGCTGATCCCAAGACAGAAAAAATTGCGCACCTGTACGAGGAGTATCGCAAAGAATTGCGCAAGGCAAACGCGCTCGACTTCGACGATCTGCTGCTCGAGGCCGTGCGCCTGCTCAAGTCGGCCCCGCCGGTGCGCGAGTACTACAACCGGCGTTTCCAGTACCTGCTGATCGACGAATATCAGGACACGAACCGCCCACAGTACGAACTCATGCGCCTGCTCGTCAGCGACCGGCACAACGTCTGCGCCGTCGGTGACGAAGACCAATCCATTTACTCCTGGCGCGGCGCCGACATCCGCAACATACTCGAATTCGAGCAGGACTTTCCCGAGGCGAAAATCATCCGCCTCGAACAGAACTACCGTTCCACGCAGAACATTCTGCAGGCGGCGTTGGCGGTGGTGGCCAATAATGTCCGCCGCAAAGGCAAGAATCTCTGGACGTCGCGCCAGGGCGGAACGAAGATCGGCTACTACGAAGCCCCCGACGGCGAGAACGAAGCGCTGTTCGCTGCCGATACCATCGCCAAGTATCTGCGCGAGGCAGTTGAGCGGGGCGAAAACTCACGAGCGGCCGTGCTCTACCGCACGAACTCGCAGTCGCGGCTGTTTGAAGAAGCCATGCGCCGCTATGGCCTGAAATATCACGTGGTCGGCGGGTTTTCGTTCTACGAGCGGGCCGAGATCAAAGACATGATCTCGTATCTGAAGGTCATCCAGAATCCCGACGACTCGATTTCGCTCTTGCGGGTCATCAACACGCCGGCGCGCGGCATTGGCAAAGGCACGCTGGACACCCTCGAACAACTCGCACTCGAAACTGGCCTGTCGCTTTGGGGGGCAATCGGGGAAGCGATCAAACGGCAACTCTTGCCTCCGCGCGCGCTAGCTTCTCTCAAGAACTTTCAGCAGCTCATCGAAGACGCGCGCGCCATGCTGGCGGGAACTTTTGTGGAGCAGTTGGATCAGACCGCAGCGCCCGCAAATGCTGACGAGGGATCGGACACTCGCGTTAGCAAAGCGGAGAGTTCCGCCCGGACGGAATGTGAGAGCCCGGGACGGAAGTCCCGGGTGGATCGCGAAGATGGAACAAGTCCCGCCAGGGACGGCACAGAGGCCGACGGCGCGACCGCGTTCGATCCTGCGGAGTTCGGAAATTTTACGTTCGACTTCGGTGCCGCTGCGGGCGAAGACCCTGCCGAAAACACAAGGTCGCTCGACTCCTCCGCTCAGGATGACGATTCGGTCGCCGCGGACGGTACCGGTCATTCGCAAAACGCCTTCCCCGCCCCCAGCGTCAGCACCGCCGACATCCTGAAATTTCTCATCGACCGCACCGGCTATATCAAGCTGCTCGAAGAGGAAGACACGCCCGAGGCTTATTCGCGCATCGAGAACCTACGCGAGTTGGTCAATGCCGCCATGGATTCTCGCGACCGCGGCGAAACGCTTGACCAGTTCCTCGACCACGCCGCCCTCATCGCCGACGCCGATGATTACGACGAGCGCGCCCAGATCACGCTCATGAGCCTGCACGCGGCCAAGGGCCTGGAGTTTCCGCTGGTCTTCCTTAGCGGCCTCGAGGAAGGACTCTTTCCGCATTCCCGCACCATGCTCGTCCCCGACGACATTGAGGAAGAACGGCGCCTGTGCTACGTCGGCATGACCCGTGCCATGGACCAGCTTATCCTCACGCGTGCCGTCTACCGTCGTAGGTACGGCAGCGATCTGCCGGAGGCCAGCGTACCGTCACGATTCCTGGAGGAAGTGCCGGGATTGCTGATCGAACAGCTGGGCACTCACCGCGGCACCGCTCGTGTAGCGGCGGACGCATTCCTCCGCCCGACGGAACGAAGCTCCGCAAAGGACAGCTCCGGATCGGCCCACTACTCCTACGAAGACGAGGACCAAAGCGCGGCCTGGCACGAATCGCGCGGGGACAGCCGCCCTGGGCTTTCCGGCGCGGCAAAGCCCCGCAGCCCGTCAGTTCCGGCGCCGCATTACAACTCCATCGAGAACATCGCCGAGTTCTTCGCAAGCCGCGGGCGCAAGTTCACCGTCCCCAAAACGCCCGTCGAAGAACCTACCGGCAAACGCGGATTTCGTCCCGGCCAGCGCGTGCGCCACCCGAAATACGGCGAGGGCACGGTCTACCAGCGCGAAGGAGAAGGCGAAGAAGCCAAGATTACGGTACAATTCCCTCGCTTCGGCCTGAAGAAGCTGGTGGAGAAGTATGCCCAGCTGGAACGGGCGTGAAGCGCAACGATTGAATCAAAAAGGACTCATGGCCAATACATCAAAGCTGTCTCGGGAAGAACGCAAGCAAGCCAAACGCGCCGCGCGCAAGAAACGCAAAGCGGAAAAACCGCTCAAACCCCGCGACTATCCGCGCGGATCGAAGAAGCCCAAGGTCAAGAAATTGGCGCGCGGCCAGGCGAAGCGGTAATGGCGCCACGCATTGAACTCGGCGACGGAGATCCCCACCCTACGAAAGCCGCGTAGGGTGGGGCACCCGACTGAAAGCTGAGAGCTGAAGTCCAGGAGACTACAACCGCTTGTCACAATCCATCGAACCGGCGCCGGTCAGGCGCACCTCCGACAACCAGCTGTTCTGCTGCAAATCGATCGACAAGCTCATCGCGGAATCAGAATCGCCCGGCCAGCGCTTGCAGAAGTCGCTCGGCCCGTGGTCGCTGACCGCCCTTGGGATTGGCGCCGTCATCGGCTCCGGCATCTTCATACTGACCGGCACGGCCGCCGCCGGAGAGTACTTTCAAGCGCCCTCCATCCTGCACGCGCAGGTGCTCGACATTATCGTGAACTTTCTGCGCGGAGGAGGTACGGCACAGGTGCTCATGCATGGCCGGCCTCCGGCCGGGCCTTCCATTGCCATTTCATTTTTTCTGGTTGCAGTTGCTTGTAGTTTCGCCGGCCTGTGCTACGCCGAACTTGCGTCCATGATTCCGATCGCTGGCAGTGCCTATACTTATTCCTACGCGACGCTCGGCGAAATCTTCGCCTGGATCATCGGCTGGGACCTCATCCTGGAATATGTGGTCAGCAACGTCGTGGTCGCGATCGGCTTCAGCGCGTACGCGAAGGCGCAACTCGCCTCGTTCGGGCTCAACTTGCCCGATAAGTGGTCAACGCCTGTTTGGGAATCCGGCCACTGGACGGGCGCGTATTTCAATTTTCCGGCCTTCCTCATTATTTTTATTCTCACCGTGTTGCTGGTTCGCGGCATCAAGGAGTCGGCCGAAGCCAACAACATCATGGTCGCGATCAAAATCGGCGCGATTCTCGTTTTTCTGATGGTCGGCGGCGCACTGGTCAGTCCCGGCAACTGGAAGCCGTTCGCGCCCTCCGGCTTCGGCGGCATCGTCACGGGCGGCGCGATCGTCTTCTTTACCTACATCGGCTTCGATTCCGTTTCCACCGCAGCTGAGGAATCGCGCAATCCGCAGCGCGATTTGCCTTTCGGCATCATCGCTTCGCTCATCATCTGCACGCTGCTCTACGTCGGAGTTTCTGTCGTGCTGCTCGGCATGATGAAGTACACCACCTTCGTCTCGGGAGAAGCCGCCGAGGCTCCGGTGGCTTACGCGTTGAAGGTGCTGGGCGCGAGCCGGTGGTCGCGTTCGATCATCGTCGTGGGCGCGCTGACTGGAATGATCTCGTCGCTGCTGGTCTTTCAATACGGCCAGGCACGCATCTGGTATGCGATGTCGCGCGATCGGTTGTTCCCAAAGTTCTTTTCTGCGGTGCATCCCAGGTTCAAAACGCCGCACGTGTCAACCTGGATTGCCGGCTTTGTCGTCGGCATCCCTTCCGGCATTTTCGCCGTCAGCGACGCTGCCGATTTGTCGAACATCGGCACATTGTTCGCATTCGCGCTCGTTTCGCTCGGCGTGATTATCCTCCGCCGCACCCAGCCCGATCGCCCACGCGTCTTCAAAGTCCCGCTGGTGCCTTGGTTCCCGCTGATTTCCATCGTGCTTTGCGTGGGCCTGATGGCGGGCCTCACGGTCATCACGTGGGTGCGCTTCGTTGTATGGCTCGTGCTCGGCTTGATGATTTACATCTTCTACAGTCGTCACAGGAGCGAGTTCGCGAAGTAGCTGAAACTTGCCGCATCCATCATCCTCGCAAATTTCATTTGCGCAATCTACAATCTGAATCATGTCCGCGCCTGATCGTCCGCCCAGCGCCTTCATCCAGCATCTTCCGAAGGCCGAGCTACACTTGCACCTGGAAGGCACGGTCGAACCGGCAACGCTCGTCGAACTTCGGCAGCGCCACGGCGATCACGCCACGCTCGCCACGACAGAATCCCTTTACCGTTACACCGATTTTCAGACCTTCCTGATGGCGTTCAAGGAAGTCAGCGCGCACCTGCGCGGTCCCGACGACTACGAGCTCATCACGTACCGCCTCATGCAGCGCCTGAAAGATGAGAGTGTGCTGCACGCTGAAGTTTACGTCGCCGTCGGCGTCAGCCTGTTTCGCAAGCAGGACTTTGCCGCGATCTTCGAGGGCCTGGAGCGCGGCCGCTCCCGCGGCGCGCGCGACTTTGGTGTCTCCCTGCTCTGGATTTTCGACGCCACGCGCCACTTCGGGGTCGAAGCCGCACAGCAGGTATTCGAACTCGCAGTTCGCTATCAGGACCGCAACGTCGTTGGCGTCGGCATCGGTGGCGACGAGCAGAAAGCTCCACCGGAGCTTTTCCGCAGCGTTTACGGATACGCCGAAGACAACGGTTTGCGCCTCACCGCTCACGCTGGGGAGACCGCGTCGGCCGAATCCATCTGGGGCGCGCTCAACCTGCACGCCGAGCGCATTGGCCACGGCCTGACGGCTGGCCAGGACCCCGACCTGATCGACGAACTCGGTCAACGCCAGATTCCAATGGAACTCTGCATCACCAGCAACCTGCGCACTGGTGTGTGCAAGTCGGTGTCCGAGCACCCTACCAAAAGCTATTTTGACCAGGGGATGATGATCACACTGAACACCGACGATCCGGCGCTGTTCGGCACGACACTATCGCGCGAGTACCAACTGGCCCAGGACGCGTTCGGTTTCACCGACGAACATCTGCGCGAGTTGGCGCGTAATTCGTTCGAGGCGTCTTTTCTTCCCGCAGAGAAGAAGGTCGAATTTCTCGGCTTGTTCGATGCCGCTGCGGCGCGGTGAGGGTTCCCATGCCGATCCGTCCCATTCTTCAACTCGGCGACCCGCGGTTGCGCGAGAAGTGCGCTCCGGTAGAAGAACCGGCATCTCCGGAAATCCGCGAACTGGTCCGCGATTTGGCCGACACGCTGGCCCATTGGCGCTCGACCACCGGCTACGGGCGGGGCATCGCTGCCCCGCAACTCGGCGTGCTGCGGCGGGTGATTTTCCTCAAGCTGCCGGACATGGAACCCTGGCCGTTGATCAATCCCGAGATCATCGAGTGCAGCCCCAACAAAATCATCGTGTGGGACGCGTGCCTGAGTTTCCTTTCCATCTTCATGCAAGTCGAACGTCACCGCGAGATCACCGTCCGCTACCAGAACCTGTATGGCGAAACCCGTGACCTCCGCGCCGGCGACGAGCGCAACCTCTCGGAGCTCCTGCAACACGAGATCGACCATCTCGACGGCATTCTGGCAATCGACCGTGTGCTCGACCTCAAAACGATTTGCATGCGGGAGGAATTTGAAAAGCGTCATCGTCAGGCGAGTCCTTATGCGCCCGCGCCCGCGACAGTCACAAGGTGACCTGTAGAAGTCATCTAGCCCGTTCGAACTAATCCTTCCATAGATTCGAAGATCCCGCGGGCTCGGCAATGAAAAAGTTTGTATGCAGACATGCAAGTTCTTGCAACTGCTGGCCAAGGAGAGACAATTTATTTTTCTCCTCCATTGCCAACCCTTGCCAAACGGGGCTACCATAGCGCGGTCTCGCGGATGGGGCCGAGCACGTAGTTGGGGTGAATGATGTTTTCCGCGACGACGCTCTCTCGGGCTGTGGGGGCGACTGAACATGAATCTGGTTTCCCCTTTCTAAATGTCTGCATGAAATTATGCCTGGGCTATGGGTGCAGTAAGTCCACTCCCTAATGGTCTCGACTGTTCTGGCCAAGGCGTCGGTAACCAGGAGGAGCAATGAATAAGAGAGAAGTGTATCGAACCGCCAACACCGGCCGGTTGCGGACGGTGGGGCTGTTTGTCGTGGCTGTCGTGCTGGTTGCTGGTGTGACACTGCCGGCTACCGCCGGGCAGCTGATTGCGCATAACACACCCGCCTATGTGACTTCGGCGAAGAACCTCGGCGCAGCGGATGCGTCGGCAACCATGGACGTCACAATCTGGCTCAACCCCCATAATCGCGCTGAGATGGATCAGTTGGCCAAGGATCTCTATGACCGGACGTCGCCCGTTTATCGTCAGTGGTTGAAGACTCGCGACGTTGCAGCCCGTTTTGCCCCAACTGCGGCCGAGGCCAAGACGGTTCAGAATTTCTTCGAGTCACATAACCTGAAGGTCGTCAATGTCGGCCCCAACAACTTTTTCGTGAGAGCGCGCGGAACCGTCGGCGACGTGCAGACGGCCTTCCACGTACAGCTCAACAACTATGAACTGCGCGGGGAAGTCCTCCGCGCCAACGATCGCGATCCCTCGGTCGATGAAGGTACGGCCGCGCTGGTGCACTCCGTGGCCGGATTGGACACTGGCCATTACACCCACCCCCTGGCTCAGCGCCCGGTTCTCAGCGGAACGAGCGCTCCGAAAATCAGTACGGGAGGGTTCTTCTCCACCAACTGCTTCGACGGCACGACCACCGAGAAACAGGCGAGCACCGGTGGCACCTTGCCCGAGGGCAAGTATACCGGCAACAACTATTTCACCAACTACACCAACCCGGGCTGCGCCTACACTCCCCCGGAGATTTATACCGCGTACAACCTCAACGGGTTGTATGCTGAGGGCTACAACGGCGCCGGTCAGACCATCGCGATCATCGACTGGTGCGGTTCGGTGACCGCTGAGTCGGATGGCAACGTCTTCAACAAGAAGTTCGGGTTGCCGCTGTTCACTTCCTCGAACTTCACGACGATCTACACTCCGACGGCGTCTTCCTGCGAAGGCCCTGATCCGGAGATCAACATCGACACCCAGTGGGCCCATGCCATCGCCCCGGGCGCCAACATTGACCTGGTCGTACCACCCTCGGCCAGCTTCCAGGACGTAGATCAAGGCTTCTTCTACGCCGTGAATTACGCTCTGGGTAACTCGATCTCTGGCAGTTATGGTGCGCCGGAATCGGAAGTTGCGTCTTCGATTCTTAATACCGAGAATCTGATTGCGGAAATTGCCTCGATCACCGGAATCTCGGCTCAGTTTGCCACCGGTGACTACGGCGACTACACCGACTTCGGGATACCACCCACCGTCTCTACTCCTGCCGATTCCCCCTATGCCACGGGCGTAGGCGGCGTCAGCCTAGCGCTAACTCCCTCCAACACCATCTCCTGGCAATCGGGCTGGGGCACCAATGAAACCCTTCTGGCAGAGGAAGGGTTGATCTTTGATCCTCCACTTGCGTTTGGCTTCGACTTTGGTTCAGGAGGTGGGGCGAGCGGCTTCTTCGCGTCCCCGTCGTACCAGTCTGGACTGGGATCGTCTTGGCGCGAGTTGCCGGATATCTCCTGGCTGGCGGACCCGTTTACTGGCGGCGTGATTGCCTTCAGCGAACCGGGAGAAAGCGTCAGCTATTTCGCCTACGGTGGCACCAGCCTCGCGACCCCGATGATCTCGGGTCTCTGGGCGATTGCCAATGAAGAAGCCGGCTTCCCTCTGGGCCAGGCTTCTCAATACGTTTACACTATGCCGTCGTCCACGATCTTCGATGTGACTCCGTTAAACTCGACCACCAACGTGATCGCCTCGATCAAACAGTCGAGCACGCTCACCGACAGCTACGATGCGGATGCAGTTATGGGTGGGTACGCAGGTACTACGCTGTATAGCGGCCTGTGGAACTATCCGGATTACAACAACATTGTGTTGGCGATCTCCTTCGGCACCGACTGCACAACCGCCTACGGCTTCGGCGTCGTCACCGAGTGCAATAGTTCGTCGGCACTGCAGACGGCCGTTGGCTGGGACAACGTAACTGGCGTAGGAACACCGAATGGCCAAGCCTTCGCCGATTGGTTCGCTCCGTAAAGAAATAAGGGACGTTTACAGCTTGACCAGCCTCCACTGCTGACGGCGGTGGAGGTTTTTTTTGCTTCGAGTTTCCTAGCCGCGCCCGCGTCTGGCAAACTGACCATTGGCGAACAGAACCACTGGGAACCTTGTTGCACATCTATGTTGCACATCGGCATCGTCGCGTGCAGCACCGAGGGAGCCGCGCTTTGCTATCGCACCATCTCGCTCGAAGGAGCGCGGCAGCTCGGTCGCCACGACCATCCCGAGGTGTCGCTGCACTCCCACTCGCTGGCACGGTACATGAAGTTCTGCGACTCGGGGGATTGGGCAGGCGTGGCGAAATTGATGCTCTCTTCCGCGGAAAAACTGGCTCGGGCGGATGCGGATTTCCTGGTCTGCCCTGACAATACAATTCACCAGGCATTCGATCTGGTCGAACACCGTTCGCCGCGGCCGTGGCTGCACATTGCGCGCGAAGTGGCCGCCGAGGCACAGCGCTGCCGCTTCAAACGCCTGGCCGTGCTGGGAACGCGCTATTTGATGGAGGGCCCGGTTTATCGCGACGCGCTCAAGTCTGCGGGCATTGAATGCCGGGTTCCTGATCCCGAGCAGCGCGAGCGCATCAATTCGATTATTTTCGACGAATTGGTCAACGCCCAGTTTCTGTCGGGTTCGCTTGCCTACCACGTTGAGGTCATTCGCACTCTGAAGGACGAGGGCTGTGACGCCGTCGTGCTCGGCTGCACGGAGATTCCGCTGCTGGTGACTCCGGAATCTTCTCCGCTCCCCGTGCTCGACTCAACCCGCCTCCTGGCCAGGGCCGCGGTGAAGAAAGCGATCGAGGGTTGATTGAGATGAGTACTCGCCGGCAGCTCAAGTTCCGTCGGCTGGACGGAGCCTACGCGATCGTGCGACTGCAGCCGGATGCGGCTGTTCCCGCATGGGCTACAAAAGGTGAATTTACTTCAATCACTCGCACAACCGACGAACTCTCCGTCGTGTCTCTGGCGGAGGACCTTCCGGCGGGCGTGCACTCGTCGCATCGCTGGATCTGCCTGAAGCTCGAAGGCCCGTTCCCGTTCTCGATGACTGGCGTGTTGCTGTCGTTCATTGAGCCACTCTCGTCGCACAACATTCCGGTCTTTGCAATCTCGACGTTTGACACGGATTACGTGTTGATTCAAGAGGAGTGGGCGGGAGCGGCCTTGAACGCGTTGCAGCAGGCTGGCCACGAACTCTGGCCGAAGGACGACTCCTGGCGCAAGTTGATCAAGTAATTTGTGCCGATATCGCCGGCGCCCTGCGGCTTCCGCCCAGGCCGAAAATCGCACCGTCCGACGTGGGCCAGCCGCGCGTCCGCCTATATCTGTGTTGTAATAGAAATCACTGGACCCCATGCCTTCTGTTCTTACATCCCTGCGCCGCCAGGCCAAGGCCCTGCACCGCAACCTGCGCGGGGCAAAGATGGCCGCCCGCGCGCTCGCCTCGACCGACCATCCTTTGCTGGCGCACATCATTCCCATGCGGCGCTGCAACCTGGCCTGCACCTACTGCAACGAATTCGACGATTTCTCAAAGCCCGTCCCGATCGAGGAAATGTACCGCCGTATTGACAAGCTGGGCGCGCTGGGCACATCGGTGGTGACGATCTCGGGCGGCGAGCCGCTCATGCACTCCGAACTCGATGACGTGATCCGCCGCATCCGCGCCAACGGCATGATCGCCGGGCTCATCACGAACGGCTACCTGCTGGTGGCCGAGCGTATCCAGCGGCTGAATCGCGCTGGACTGGAGTGGCTGCAGATTTCCATCGACAACGTGAATCCGGACGAAGTTTCCAAGAAGAGCCTGAAGGTTCTCGATAAAAAGCTTCAGCTGCTGGCCGAGCATGCCGACTTTCACGTGAACATCAATTCCGTGGTCGGTGGCGGCATCACCCATCCGCAAGACGCTCTGGTGATCGGCAAGCGTGCAGTGGAACTCGGTTTTACTTCAACGGTCGGCATTATTCACGACGGCAGCGGCCAGTTGCAGCCGCTGACAGAAGAAGAGCGCCGCATCTATCACGAGATGCAGGCACTCGAAAAAGGCAGCTTCACCCGAGTCAACGCTTTTCAGGACAACATCGCGCAGGGTTTGCCCAACGACTGGCGCTGCCGCGCCGGCGCCCGCTATCTCTATATCTGCGAGAACGGATTAGTGCATTACTGCTCGCAGCAGCGCGGCTACCCGGGAGTGCCGCTCGCCACCTACACGCGCGACGACCTGCGCCGCGAATACGTTACGGAAAAATCCTGCGCTCCGCACTGCACTGTCTCATGCGTGCACCAGGTCTCCATCTTCGACTCCTGGCGCGCTCCGCAGCACAGCGCGCCTCCCGTTCCCGCTGCAGTTCCCGCCGACGCGCTCGTGCAAATCACTGAGCGTTGACCGTTCTCTTCCGCCCAGCTATCTTTTCGGCTGCGCTGTCGGCGGCAGAAATCCGTTCAAGCGCAAGTACATTGCCGCCGAGCTGTAGTGATCGGCCCAGTCGTTGGTGAGCGCAATCAGAGCGAAGGCGCGTGATCCGGTGTGGCCGCCGAACAACTCGACTTCATCTGCCAGTCTCGAATCATCGATCTTACCGAGCGCTGCCGTGCAAAAATCAAAACTGGCCTTCAGCGCCTCCACCAGTTTTTCCTTCCCGTCCGATTGTTTGAGTGGCACCGCCGCCGTGATTTCTGGCGTATCTCCGACTCTCGAGCACAAATAATTGTTCGATTCGATCATGTGCAGCACAAGGTGGCCGAATGTCATCTGTTTTTCAGTGGGATGGAAACCAAATTTCTCGGCCGGCATTTCTTCCACCGCGGCGACCAGATTTTTCTGCTGATGCGGGAGGATTTCTTTCACAGCCGAAGTGACCGGACTTCTTTCCTGGGCGAGAACCGCGGATGCAACAAAGAAAAGGATAATACCGCAGGCGCGTTTCATGGTGTCCTCCTGCGATCTTGCTTTGGATGAGACACTCCGTACGCACTAATTCTACGCGCTTCGGGCGCGGTGGGGATAAGAGCCGACTTGTGCGGCAGTGGGCTACTTTGGTTTCGTTCCGAAAAACTGACCCCAAAAAACGAAAGTAGCCCACTACCGACTTGCGCTACTTCTTCTGCTGCGCCGACGGCGGCAGAATCCCGTTCAGGCGCAAATACATCGCGGCCGCCGCGTAGTGATCGGCCCAGGCCCCGGCCAGGCGCAACGCCGCCCCGCCGCGGGGGAACTTCTGGCCGCCAAACAGCTCAACGTTATCGCCCAGCTTCGAGTCGTCCATTTTGCTCAAGGCGTCACTGCAGAAGGCGTAGGACGCTTTCACCGCGGCTACCAGCTGATCCTTGGAGTCGGTGTCTTTCGCTTCGTCCACTTTCGGCGCGGGAACGTCCGCCACTTTGGAACAGAAAAAATTATTGGCCTCGGCGATATGCGCGGCGAGGTGCGCAAACGTCATCTGATCGGGCGTCGGCTTGTAAGAATATTTGTCGGCCGGCATAGCCTCCAGCGCTCCAACCGTATTGGATTGCGAGCGCGGCAGCATACCGCGCAGCGAAGTCGCTATCGGATCTTTGATCGTGGACGGCGTGGATGACTGGGCTTGCGCCAAACTGATGGCGGCGCCGAGCGTGATAACCGCGACGAGAAGGATGCTTTTCACGGGGTGTGCCTCCTGAGCCCTCGATCATAAATCGGAGTGGCTCACTATGTCTCAGACGGACAGGTATCGGAATCGAAAGCATCTCTTAGACGTATCCGTGGCACAATCATCCGCAATGCCAAGCGAGCCATCGTTGCCTGTGCCGGCCTTTTTCTACGGCACGGCCTGGAAAGAAGAACGCACCGCAGCCCTAACGGAACTAGCGCTGCGCTCTGGTTTCCGCGCGATCGACACTGCCAACCAGCGCCGGCACTATTTTGAAGCCGGAGTCGGCGAAGGGCTGGCTGCCTCCTGCCGCACCGGTGTGGTCACCCGCTCCAAAGTTTTTCTGCAGACGAAATTCACGTATCAGCGCGGCCAGGACCACCGGCTACCGTACGACCCCTCAGCCAGCCTCACGCTTCAAGTTACTCAATCTCTGGCCAGTTCCCTCGAGCACCTGGGCACGGACCACGTTGACAGCTACGTGCTGCATGGGCCGGCCGCTCTTCATTGGAGCGACGCCGATGCCGAAGTCTGGGAGGCGATGCGCGGCGAGCGCAACGCTGGCCGCACGCGAATGCTGGGAGTGAGCAATGTCTCTCTTCAGCATCTCGAGCAGATACAGGCTGCTCATGACGAACTACCTTCGTTCGTACAGAATCGGTGTTTCGCACGCCTCGGTTGGGATCGCGAGGTGCGGAACTTCTGCCGCGAGCACAACATCGTTTACCAGGGATTTTCGCTCCTGACGGCAAATCCCGAGGTGGTTAATCATCCGCCGTTCATCGCGCTCGCCCAGCGCATGGAGGCCACACCGGCGCAGGTTGTGTTCTGCTTTGCGCACGCCCTCGGAATCGTGCCCCTCACCGGCACTGCCAACGCCGAGCACATGCAGCAGGACCTGGCCAGTTTCAATCTCGTGCTGGCGCCGGGATTTGTGCGCTCCATCGAATCGATCGCAGGATGAAGCCAGCATAGAGCCGACAGCACGGCGACAAGCAGCCTGGCTTCTTATAACCCCCGCATCGAGCACTTCCTTACATCGCCGCCTTACATGGCCGCCAGCGCCGAGGCCGCCAGCTTGAACACCAGATACCACCCAGCAACGATCACGATCGCGGTCGAGCGTTTGACCTTGCCAGTGCAGGAGTAGCCAATGCCAACGAGCAGAATGCTCCAGATGCTGGTCAGATCGAGCGACGACGCCATCGCCCGAATAAACTTGCCTGTCGTGTCCGGGTCGAGATAGTAGCCCAGGTTCGTGCCTACGGGATTGTTGATGTCGAAGCCCTCCGGACTCACGCCTGCGAACAAGGCGACCGCGGCGAGAATCGCGCCCAGAATGCCGGGCAGGGCGCCATACATCGAAATGGCATACGCCGTTTTGAACGACGTTTGCCCGCCCGCGCCCACTTTGAACGTGGCCCACAAGACCACCGTTTCCACCAGAAGATAAAACAGAATCATCAACGGGCTGCCGTACGAGAGGAAGCTCACGATCTTGCTGGACACCTGTATCCGCTGGGCCTGTTGATCGGGCGGCAGCCGGTCGAACTGGTCTGCCCGCGACGAGTGCGCGATCTGATTCCGCGTGACTTGGTCGAAGCCGATCTGGCGGCTGATTGCATAAACGAAGACAAGCGAGAAGATCGAAATCACCAGCCACGGTCCCCACCAGCTGGCGTTGCGGCGCAGGTCGGTGAAGGTTTTCGACGGCGCGATAAATGTGTCGAGAATGCGCGCGCCTTCGGAAAGGGGCGCCGGCTCGGGAGTGGGAGCGGGTGAAGCGGGCAAGACTGGAGCGGCAGCCATGCGTACCTCCTACGGGCAATTCCACGAGATTCTAGCCGGGAAATTCTAGCCGGACGCCTGACGCGGCGCAAGCGTACCTTGGTTAATATGTCCTGATGCAGAACGTCACGCCCGCCGCCATCGCCACGCTCGCGCTCGAGCTTGCTCCCGCCGTTGCCTTCGGCTTCGCAGCCGAGCGCACCGGGCAACGAATCCAGCGATGGCCGGCAGCGGCGCGGGTGCTGGCTCCCGCGGTCCTGGTCGTGCCTTACGTTGTGATCGCTGCCTCGCAGCATATGTTTCGTTGGCAGTGGTTCGGCTTATATGCCGCGCTGCCGGTTATGATCGCGTGGCTGCTCGGACAAGCGGCCCAAGCCGATCCCACGCAGCGCGGCAATTGGCGCGACGCTCTGATCCTGCTCATTCTCGGTCTGTCCGTCGACCTGCGCTGGTTCGAATCCGCTTGGCCCTCGGGCCTGCGCGCGCTCAACGAACTTTTGCTGGTGGATATGGGTCTCTACGGTTTCCTCGCCGTGCGGCAACTCGACGGCGTGGGCTTCAATTTCTGCCTGAAGTGGACCGACTGGAAAAGCGGCTTGCGCGAATTGTCCTTCTTCGCTCCCATCGTTTTGCTGCTAGGACTCCCGCTCGGTTTCCTTCATCCCCACGCGAATGGGCCGGCATGGTGGAAGGCGATTCTGACCTGGATTGCAATCTTTTTTTTCACCGCAGTCCCCGAAGAGCTCTATTTCCGCGGATGGCTGCAGAATTTTCTGGAACGCCGTGTCGGCCGGCGACCGGCGCTGATCATTGCATCGATTCTGTTCGGGCTATCTCATTTCAACAAGAGAAATCCATTTGCCAGGCACATCAATTGGTCATACGTGACCCTGGCCACGATCGCCGGCATTTTCTACGGACGCGCCTGGCGCGAACGGCGGCGGGTTCCAGCCTCCACGATCACCCACACCTGCGTGGACTGGTTGTGGTCGTGGTGGTTCTAGCCGGGGATTCTGCTGCCGCCGATTCCGATTCGCAACCCGCTTATTCTATTTCTAATTTGATTTCAATTGTCTGGCCAATGTCCTTCCAGACCATCCAATGCGGTTTCAGGTCTCTCGCGTCGTGCCGCCCATAAAAACGCCGGGCGGTCAAATTGGAGGGCTCAACGTCCACGCAGATGCGGCGCGCCTCGTGCTCCAGAAACCACTTCCTGAGAAGGCCGAACAACTCGGCCGCAACTCCGCGCCTGCGGCACTCCGGCCGAACTGAAATCCACTCCAGTTCGCCGTCGCAGCCGAAGCGGCGTGTGAGATGTCCCGCAATCAATCCGACGATGCGATCGCCCTCCACGCCCACGAATGACACGCGAGGCGGCAACGCCTCCCGCGGATGAAGATCGCCCGCCAGATATTGCCGAATGCGTTCCTGCCAGTACGGTTCCGTACCCCAATCCCCGGCGCGGATTTCCGCCATCTGCGCAATGTCACCGTCGCCAGCTTGCCGATAGAGGAACTTGTCCTTCTCCATGAGTTCGGACCTTTATTGCGTCGGGTTGTAGCGCAGATATCCCAATCCCACGCGCAGGTGATGGATAAATTGGTCCGGGACCGACACGGCGAAGCAAAGCCCCAGCAGTCCCTGTGCCACTCCCAGCGCATAGATGTTGCGATAGCGGCGAAAAAGCGCGCACGAGACTGCGCCCCACGCCAGCGTCGCCAAGGCGAGCCACAGACTGGGCAGGTGGGCCGCCGCGAACAGCACTGCGGTCACGCTCATGGCGGCCGTCTCCCCACCCAGAATGCGCGCCAGCCGCGGCTGAAAGTAGTCGTTCAGCAGGAACTGCTGGTAGATCGTCCACAGAATGTAGCCTGTCACATGCCGGAAGTCGGCATGGTACAGAGGGTGCAGGGTACCAAATCGCCTGGCCACAAGTACGCCTACAGTGGCGAGAACAGCGGCGGCAGGCAGAATCCACAGCGACGCCCTCAAGCCGCGGTGGCCGAAGCCAAGTCCCTCGCGTGTCGGGCGGTCGATTACCACGATTGCAAGCGTTACCACCAGGGCAGCCGGGGAAAGAACGCGCTGCACCGATTCCGGCGTCCAGATCGCGATCATGATGATCCCATAGCCGACCATTACCTCCACCAGATCGCGGGCCAAGCTTGGCTCAGGGCGTGACATTGGGTCAGTATGGCATGGGTCCTGGATGCTGCGCTCGCCAAGCTGAGGCGCGTCGTCCGAGCGAGGTGCATCTACGCCGTCAGTTCTGGCGTGGCTTCCAGCAGGCTGCGGGTGTAGGGATGGGCCGGGCGCGCGGTGATCTGTTCGGTATCCCCGAGTTCGACAATTTGCCCCTTGTACATGACCGCGATGCGGGTTGAAAGATACCGCACCACTGGCATGGAGTGGGAAATAAACAGATAAGTCAAGCCAAATTCCCGCTGCAGCTGAGCCAGCAGGTTGACGATTTGCGCCCCCACGCTGACGTCGAGCGCCGAAACCGGCTCGTCGCACACAATGAACTTTGGCCGCAGGGCCAGAGCGCGAGCGATGCCGATGTGCTGCCGCTGCCCGCCGGAGAATTCATGCGGATAACGCCGCAAGGCCGATTCGTCCAGCCCCACGGCGCACAGGAGCTCGACGACGCGGGCGCGAGTGTCGATTTTTCCTCGGCCGGATAGGCCGGGACCGCCGTTTCCACCCGAATCTCCATGAATAATCAGCGGCTCTGCGATGATGTCCTCCACGCGAAAGCGCGGATCAAGCGAGGCGAACGGATCCTGAAAAATGATCTGCATATCGCGGCGCAGACGGCGCATTTCCCCGCGGCTGGTCGTAGGCAAATCACGGCCTGCGAAGCGTATGCTGCCTGACGTGGGCTCAATCAGGCGCAGAATAAGCCGGCCCAGCGTGCTCTTGCCTGAACCGGATTCGCCCACTAGGCCGAGTGTCTCGCCCGGGTCAATATCAAGCGAGACATCGTTGACGGCGCGCACTTCGCTCGTTTTTCCCGCGCCACCGGCCTTCCAGCCTCCGCCGAACGCAGATACGCCAGCAGAAAATACCTTCATCAAGTTGCGAATCTCGATCAGCGCCACGCTCGGATGCTACCAGATCAACCGGCCGCTATCAGCGGCACGGCGGCCAGTGCGGCCAGCAGGCCCACGAACCTCCAGCGGCTGAAATGTTCCTTCAGCACCACGCGCGCCAGCAACACTGTCACCGCCGGATACAGCGACGTGATCACCACGGCTTCATCAAGACGCCCATGCTGATTGGCGTAGATGAACAGGGCGCTGGCCAGGATGTCGAAGGATCCGGCAATGACGCCGAAGCCCGCGCTCGGGCGGTCGAGCCTCAGCGGAGCACGAACAACCATCACCGCGATCGCCGTCGATGTGAACGATCCCACACGGGAGGCCACGGCAATCCAGGCCGGCGAGCCGTGCGCCCGGTGAATGCACAGATAGAAAGTCGCGAATCCCACCCCCGCGAGCGCCGCTGCGCCTACGCCCGCGGGATGGCCAGCATTAGCCTTCCCCTCTGGCTCCGGCCGTGTGATCAACCAGATGGCCACGATGGCCAGTACAAAGCCGGTGATCGTCCAGCGGTTGGGCGCGCCTTCCACGGCGATGTCGGCTAGCGTCGGAATGGCCGCGCCCAGCAACGCCGCAATCGGCGCCGTCAGACCCATCTGCCCGGAGGCTAGGGCACGATAGAAAATTGCCAGCGCAAACCCTCCCACGGAGCCGGCGACGAACGCCCATGCCATGCTGGGGTTGCTCGGAAGCGGGCCTCCCTGAGCGAAGGCGATGGCAAACATCAGCGCGAACGCACACACGTGCGAGAAAGCGGTCAGCACAAAGGCGTTGGCACGGCGCGAGCCGTACCCGCCCGCAAAGTCCGCCGCTCCCCACAGGAACACTGCGGTCACCGAGCAAGCCACGGGCGCAAATTGATGCGGCACGACTGGACTTAGTAAGAGCACGAAGCACGAGGTTAGCACGCGCACGTAGAGAATCTACGGCGTTCCATTCCTGATTCGCTATTCCCTTCCTAATAGAAAAAACGCTGCGCCTGGGATACTCTGAATTACCACTCTGGAGGTTGCCATGAAACGCGTTCTGATCGTGTTTGCGGGTCTGGCCCTTAACGCTTTTGCATTCAGCACTCTCGCGCTCGCGCAAAACGCCGACGACCCGGCCTCCAGAGACGACGTGATTCTGCTGCTCCGCACCATGCACTCCCATGACATGATGCGCAGAACCATGGAGGTACAATCTGCGTCGATGCAGAAGTTGTTCCACGACATGATCCTCAAAGACACCGGAAAAGTGCCCCCGGATTTCGATGCCCGCTTCAAGAAAGCCATGACTGACATGCTGAATGGCATGCCCACGGACGATCTCGTGCAGGCTATGATCCCGGCTTATCAGAAGCACTTTACCCAGGGCGACATCACGGCCATGAATGCGTTTTATTCGTCACCCGTGGGCGAGAAGGTTCTCGAGGAGTTGCCCGACGTCATGCGGGATGGCATGGAAGCCGCGCTGCCCCTCCTCTCCAAATATCTGGACGAAGCGCAAAACAAAATGAAGCGCGATCTGGAAGGCCCGCCCCCAAGCCCAGCGACGGAGCCTCGACGCCGCAGAACTAAAGCACGGCTGAATGTCGATCGCTGAATCAGCGACCTTTCTTATAGTGGGCCATAGCTGCTCTTCGCTGTAGCTCGGCGCCAAAATTCGGTCCTCGGCACCGGGTTTCCAGGTGTTAGAATCTCTACAGTCGGCTTCATAGCAAGCGCGAAGAGCGTCCAGGTTTCGGCTTTCAGGTTCTGAGAGTCCCATTTTGATCGAACTGGCACCGTCGATTCTGTCGGCCGATTTTGCCCGGCTGGGCGAGGACGTCCGCTCCGCCCGCGATGGCGGAGCAACCATCATCCATGTGGACGTCATGGATGGGCATTTTGTACCCAACATCACGATCGGCCCGCCGGTGGTAAAGTCGTTGCGCCGAGTGACCGAGTTGCCGCTCGACTGCCACTTGATGATCGAGAATCCGGATGAGTACATTCCGGCCTTTGCCGACGCCGGCGCGAACTGGATTTCCGTGCATCAGGAGGCGGTCAGGCACCTCAACCGCACGCTGCACTTGATCAAAAGCCACGGCTGTCTGGCGGGAGTGGTGATCAATCCGGCGACTCCGGTGGAGACGCTGACGGAAGTGCTCGATATCGTCGATTATGTGCTCGTCATGTCGGTGAATCCGGGCTTTGGCGGGCAGAGGTTCATTGCGTCCACACTGCACAAAATGCGGCAGTTAGCCATGATTCGCAGCCAACGTGGCTTGGCTTACCGCATCGAAGTGGACGGCGGCGTGGCGCTCGACACGGTGGCCGACGTGGTCCGCGCCGGAGCGGAAATTCTGGTCGCAGGCAACGCAGTGTTCGGCAGCGGCGATCCAAAACAGAATGCGGAGGCCCTGCTCAAGGCCGCCACGGAAGCTGCACTGTTGAAGGTTTAAGGTTGTTCTCCCGAGGTCTTATGTCACGTCGAATTTCGTTAATAGTCGTGCTTGCAACCCTGTTGGCGTTGACCACAGCCTGCGCGAACAAGAAGTCGCAGAACCCGCTGGCCAATGTCGGCTCCAAGCAGCCGGATAAGGTCCTGTTCGACAAGGCTATGGACGCCATGCGCCACAATCGTTTCGACGTGGCCCGCCTGACCCTGCAGACCCTGATCAACACCTACCCGGATTCAGAGTTCATCGCGCGCGCCAAGCTGGCGGTGGGCGACTCGTGGTACGCCGAGGGCGGCACCGCTGCGCTGGCCCAGGCCGAGCAGGAATACGACGACTTCGAAACCTTCTTCCCCAACATGCCGGAAGCGGCCGAGGCGCAACTGAAGATCGCCAACATCCACTACCAGCAGATGGAAAAGGCCGACCGCGACTACACCCACGCCCAGCGCGCCGAAGAAGAATACCGGAAGATGATCACGCAGTATCCCGACAGCAAGCTGGTGCCAGAGGCGAAGCAGCGCCTGCTCGAAGTGCAGGAAGTGCTGGCCGAACGCGAGTTCGATATAGGCCGCTTCTATTACCTGCGCGAGTCGTATCTTGCCTCGATGGCGCGCCTGCAATCGCTGATCGAAAGGTATCCGCTCTACAGCAAGGCCGACGAAGCCCTTTACCTGCTCGGCCAGAATTATGAGGCCCAGATCGCCCGGCTGCGCGAAGCTGCGACGTGCGACGTTCACGGCCTGCCTCGTGGATGCGTCCGCGAAGCCGACAAGGCGATCTACATTAAGGAGCAAACCCAAAAGGCAGCCGACGCCTACTCGCTGATCCTGACTCGCTATCCCATCATGGTTCGCTCCGACGACGCCAAGAAGCGGCTGGAGGCGCTGCACCAGCCGATCCCGCGGCCGACCAAGGCTGCACTGGCGCAGAACAAGGCGGAAGACGCCAGCCGCCGCGAAGCCACAACGGCGGAAAAGCTGATGGGCTTGGTGCGCAAAGGCCCCGACGTTTCCCAGGCCGCCAAGGTTGGTGACCCCACTCTGGTCGATCCCACGCCGGTGAGCGTGCAGGAAGTGCTGCGCAACGATACCATCGCCGCCATCAATTCCACTCGCGGCGAGAAAGCCCTGCAGGTGGGAGTGCTGAAGTCAGGCGAACCGGCGCCCAACGAGGCTGCGCCGCGTTCGGATCAGCCGGCCACCACCACCGCATCCGCTAATCCTCTGGCTGCCGTCAGTCACATGCAGCCTGCCACGCCGAATGCGAGTGCAACTCAACCCGCTGCGCAGGAAGATCCCAACGAACTGAAGCCGATCGACAGTGCAGCGGCGTTGCCTCCTCCGCCGCAATTAAACGAAATCCAGTCGGGGCAGGGTTCGTCTTCAGCTAAGGCCGCCGCCGATTCCGACCTGGCCAGCGACAAGGACATCTCGAGCAGCAAGAAGAAGAAAAAGAAGGGTCTGAAGAAACTGGTTCCGTTCTAGCGACTCGCCTCATATACTTCCGCCCTCGGAAATTGCCCATATCTCGGCCCCGACCTACGGAGGCCCGGAACCCATGATTGCCAAAAGCACCTCACCACTGGGTGAAACCCCTTACTGGGTGTTCGTCTCGTTCCTCTACGCCTGGGTCGCAGCTGGCATCGGGGAACGCTTCTCAAGCCTGTCTCTCCACTGGTCGGAATATTCGAGGTCGAAGCCGCGGTTCTGGCACGTCCCGGTCTGGTCCCACTTAACTCTTGCGGCTTTCATCGTGGCGACAAGCTGGCTGGGCTGGACGCTCGCGTTCTTGCTTGGCGATGTTCCGGGAATTGACATCGGGAAAGGGGTGATTGTCCCGACGTCGCTACTCCTTATCGTCGACTTCTGGATATTAGGGACGTACTTCGCCTTCGTGTTAGTTGTCAATGAAGCGCGCCTCGCCGGTCGTTCCTATGGAAGGTGGTCACGTCAGGCGGGGCACGCCGCATATTGGGTGCTCTGGATTCAAGTTGCCTACCTGGTTTGGGACTTCTTCACGTACTTCGTTATTCCGTGTTGGGAGAGTGGAAAGGGAGATGCCTCCTGGTCATGGGTCTGGGTGGGCTGTGCCGCCCTTGCTGGCGCCCTCGTCCTGCTTAGGTGGTTTGGCAGAATAGGGCCCATAGCTCCGTTAGTGCGTTTCTCATTAATCGTCTTGTTCTTCTTAGGTTTGTATTTCTGCATCCCATGGAAGATCGAGAGCGGAGTTTTCCTCAATCTCTGGGACCACTCCTGGATGTCAGTCCTCGGTATTGTCCTCGCATGGTTTGCGTTTTGGCTATCGTTGACGCGCTCACAAACCTACGGTCCGTTTGGAGTACTTGCCTCGGATGCTTCTTTGCTAGCCCTGGTTCTGTTTTACCGGGCTTTGAAACAGCTCTCTGCCCACTGCCAGGTGGGTCACTTGACCATCGGCTGTGAGACTGAAAGCATCCCTCCATGCGACGCAATCGAACAGATGAAGCAAGTAGCATCGAAAGCACTCGCGGGTTGGGAGCATATATTTGAGACGGTTTGTTTTTCCGTTTTCGCTGCCTGGTGCCTTCGGCAGTTCGGGCCGCTGGTCTGGCAGTTGGTCCTTGCCAAACGCAATAATCGGATTAGGGCGGCTGCATTAAGAGCCCCACAAGGTGCTGGCCACTAGTAACCTGTTACCTGCCTTTCGCGACATTGACTTACGTTCTAGGGCAGGTTACCTTCGCGATATCTCCCCTCATCAGAGGAATACCTTTGGCTCGGAAGATACTGCTCGCCGATGACAGCGTGACCGCCCAGAATATGGGGCGAAAAATCCTCGCCGATGCCGGCTACGAGGTCATCGCGGTCAACAATGGATCCGCCGCCCTGAAGAAGGTCTCCGAGCAGAAGCCCGATCTCATCGTCCTGGATGTTTATATGCCCGGCTACAGCGGGCTTGAGGTGTGCCAGCGCCTCAAGGAAACCAACGAGACGGCGCGCATTCCCATCCTGCTGACGGTCGGCAAACTGGAACCGTTCAAGCCCGAAGAAGCCAAGCGCGTCCGCGCCGATGGCTTTATCGTCAAGCCGTTTGAAGCCAGCGAACTTCTGAGCGCACTCACCAAGCTCGAAGACAAGATTGTCCCGCACACCGAAGGCTCCAAGCCGGGAAGATTCGCGCGCGCCATTGCCGCCGTCGAAGAGGGTCGTTACGACAAGACTGTCGCGGCCGACGAAGATTCGGGCTGGAAGAGCCGCATTAACTTCCCCTCCCGGAAAAAAGCGAAGCAGAAGCCCGAACCCGAAGACGCCGACGATGCTGCCATCTACAACCCGGTGAACAAAGACTTGCGTACCGTAGTGGAGCGTCCTTCCCACAGAGCGCAGCCGAAAGCTGAGCCCGAAGAAAGCAAAGTGGACCTTGGCGCGCTCGCTCCCGAGGGCTTGCCCAAAGACGTGACGCCCGAAGAGATCGCCGCCCTGGCCGCGGCCGCGGCGCGCGTCACCGGCGCGGCGCCCGAGACCAAAACTGACGAGATTAAAACTGACGAGATTAAGACTGACGCGCCTAAAGGCAGCGAGACCAAAGTTTCAGAAGCAGCGCCGGAACCTGTGTTGAGCGCGCCCGCGGAGCCCAAGGCAGCGGAAGTGGCAAGCACCGCCGACGGTGCCGAGAAGAAAACCGAACATCCGGCCGCAGCCAAAGCAGAAACCCAGTTCGAAACCCGGATCGAAACAAAGATCGAAACTCACGGCGAAGCCCAGACCGAGGTAAAGACCGAAGCCCAGCCGGAACCTCGGATCGAAAAATTCGAGGCCAAGTCAGAGGCGGCGACCCGGGCCCTGCTTTCCGCCGAGCCGCCTGCATCGACATTTGTACCGGCCCTCCCGGCGCAGGGAGAATCCGCTCCCGCAGCAGCCGCGAAAGAAGCCCCGATCGAGTCGATGCCTGCCGCGGCTTCAGCGCTCGACTCTGCATTCCGCTCCCGCGAAACTTCTGACGAGCCTGTGACCATGGCCGTGGCCGCGGGCGCCGAATCCGCCTGGGCGCGGTCTCGCTGGACCGCCGTTGCGGTGACCCTCGCTCCCGAAGAAGCGGAGCTTTCTCTCGAAAACGAAATGCAGAAGGCCAGCGCAGCCTTCGCCGCCGCTGAAGCCCTCGAAACGAAACCCATCGCCCTACCGCAAACTGCGCCGCCGGCTTCAGAGCCAGCTCTGGTGGCGCAGGCTGCGGCGTCGACATCCCCGGCCGAAACTGCATCAGCTGAGCCTGAAAAGATCGAGCCAGCAAGGACCGAGTCGGCATCGATCGAATCAGCAAAGATCGAATCAGCAAAGATCGAACCAGAAAACTTCGAACCCGCAAAGATCGAACCCGAAAAGATCGAACCCGAAAAGATCGAGCCTGCGAAACTCGAATCCGCTATCGCACCTGTGCCCGCACCAGCCGAGCCCAAGCTCCCGGCGCCTGTTGCCGAGCCGTCACCCGTATCCGCGATCCAGGCGGCCATCGCCGAAGTGGCCAGCATTGCCACCGACGCCGTCAACGCCGTGGCAAAGAGATTCGAGAAAGTTTCAGCCGCTCAGATCGATACCCCGCCTGCTCCGTTCGAACCGCCGCCCGTATCCACTGTGCCCAACGTGGTTGAGGAGACCGGTGCGCAAACCTCCGTCCCCACCGAAACCAAGGCAGAAGAAACTCCGATAGCGAGCGCCACCGACATCGAACCGCCGAAGCAGGAACGGACTCCAGAACCGGCAACGCAGGAAAAGTCGGCAGCAGAATTCCCGGTCTCCGCCGAAGCCAAATACGAATCCAAAGACGAGCCGAGCTACGAAGCAGAACGCTATCAACCGGAACAAGGCCGCGCTGAAAGCGAGAAGGTTCAGGAAAAGGCGGAAGAGCCCATCCACGCCGCAGCGGCGGCAGAGGATCTAGGCACAGCCACACCGTCGGCCAAACTCGAAGAAGTCAGGGATGAAGTTGCGGCGCGCGAAGCTTCGCCGGAGGCGGTTGCTCCGGCTCCGACTGCAGCTTCCCCTGTGCCCGAGTCCACTGTCGCAGACTCGGTGGCCGCAGCGGCGGCGGCAGCACAAGCGTACATCGCACGTTTGCGAGCAGGGGAAGCAGGAACGCCTGTAATTCAACCGACGGACAACCCTATTGCTGGAGGTACAGACGACATGGCAAAGAAAGAATCGGACATCGCAGCGACCGCCGCGGGCGCCTGGGCAAGCTGGCGCCGCATTCGCGACGTCGGAGACAAGCCTGCCACGCCGCCATCCGACGGCTCAAAAGGCCAGCTCTCGCCTAAGGAAGCCGCTTTCGAGCGCGAAGAATCCGCTACAGCTGGGAATCAGGACAAGGCTGCCATGGCCGTCGCCGCCGGCGCGGAAAAAGCTCCCGAGGAAGTTCCGCCAGCCGCGGAATCCGATTCTGGCGAGATCGCCAATATTGTCGACAGCGTGCTGGCCGATCTGCGTCCCAAGATCGTTGAGGAAATCTCAAAGAAATTGGGAAAGAGGAAATAACAGCTTCGGAATCTCGCAGCCACCTTATCAACTTATTTCTGTAACTCCAGCGAGCCCCGGTTTCCTGACCGCGGGCTCGCAACGCTTTGCGAGCATTCCTGACAGCAAATTTCTTTAACTCCTGAGGTCATGCGTTCGATCACTTACGCACTTCCTTCACGAATTTCTTCGGCACCAAGCTAGTGGATGTTCAGGTCAGCATAGTGGGCGAAGCCGGAAAGTGCGACCTGGTCGTCGCCGGGTATGTAAAAGCCAAACTTACCCTGGCTGAGATTCGCGCCGGGCTGCGTCCAGCGATCTAGGACGGTCCAACCGTCATCGTGCTTGATCTGGTGGATGAGCTCCGTGGGGTTAACGCGGATGCGGAGCTCGTAGAAGCGTTTCTTGTCGGCGTTCTCGGGAACTTTGATCTCGTCCGTTTTCTGCCCGTTGCGAATGACGGTGCGGTAGAAGTTCTTGTCGTCCATTTGGAAAAGGACGTAGTTTTTGGGATCGGTGTAGTTGAGCACCCATTGCAAGAGGTGACCTTTGTTCGGCGTCGCAGAAAAAACAAAGGTGCCCGCGGCAGGAACGGCTCCGTACAAAACGAAGTCCCCTCCTTTGCGAATGAAAGAATCTTTCTCAGGCTTCCAGGCACCAGGTTCATCCCACTTCGACATACCGCCCGGGGCGAGGGACAAATCCAGAGTCTTCGATTCACCCGCTACGACTTCGAGCGTGGACCAGCGCGTGAATTTGTCGGCGGTTCGTGCAGTAAGGGTATAAGTGCCGGGGGCAAGATTGAGCGGGGTACCGCTGCTTACTACGGTCAGAAGGTCGCCCTTCACGATTGCCACCTTGGCATCGGCGGGCGCGAAGGTAATTTTCAACTCGCCGGGAGCCGCTTCCAGCGCGGCATCCGCAGCCGGGAGAGAGATGCTTCCGCCCGCCACGAAGCGTTCCTTGAACTGCCGGGGCTTGAATCGCTCTTTGCGCAGTTCGACGGTATGGTCTCCGGGATTGACGGTGGAGACGGAGAGCGTGCCATCGGGCTGAACCGAACCGACGAGAGTCTGATCGACGAAAACCGTGGTTCCCGGAGTGCCGCCCTGGATGGTCAACGAGGCTAGGCGAGGTTGGGGCTGGGGCTGGGGCGGAGGCTGCGGTTGAAGGTTGAAAACGAGCGTGGTCTGTTCGCCCTGGCGAATACGGATCTTTTGCAGCGGAGTATCCTGAAACCCGTTCTTCGAGACTTGCACGACGTAGTCGTTGGGCTCGAGATTCGGTAGGCGCAACTGGCCGCCCCGAGTAAGTTGTCGTTGCAGTCTCCCGTTGAGAAAAACTCTTGCGTCCTCTTGACCGGCAACGACTACGAGCGAGCCCACGCCGGATCTGGCCGTGGGTTGATCATCGAGCTGGACTTTTCCGGCACTGATGTCGGACGAAACGCCTGCAGCAGGCGAAGATGGTTCGGAAGTTGTTGGTGCGGGTGCAGACACGGGCGGCACTGAGATGATCGGGGCAGCGACTGGGGGCGCTGAAGCCCCCGGCGCTGAGACGGCCGGAGCTGTGGCGGTCTTTGCTACCTGCAGAGTGGGATGTTTTCGCGTGAAAAAAAAGACGGCTGCGCAGGCGATGATCGCGGCTGCGGACACGAGGATCAAGCTGGAGTGCGACCCCGGGCGCTGCGCTTGCCGCGAAGCTAGGGACGTCGCTTTGGCCGCCAGTGCGGCAATCTCGGAGGTGGAAACGGTGCTGGCTGGCAAATGGGCGAGGGGCGGCTCTAGCGGACTGGTCGGGACCTTGACCGGCGGCGCTGGCGGTGGGGTCAGTACCTCCCGCGGCGTGACAGTGCTCGGAGCAGCTGTGCTTGGCAGAACTGTGGTCAGGGGACCTTTACTCGGCGAGGCTTTGCTCGGAGAGTCCGGGGCGGTCGGAACATTTTCGGCCAAAACCGGCCTGGGCCTCACCTCCCTTGGCGGAATCTCCCTTGGCGGAATCTGGGTGGTATCGGCAGGTGAAGTCTTCGGAGCGCTGGAGCGAGGGACGTGAAGAATTACCGTCGCGCCTTTCCGTGGCAACGCGCTGGAACCGTCCTGGGGAACCAGTCCCAAGCGGAGGAGCAGGGCGTTGGCTATGGATAAGATTTCGCCATCCGTCCAATACTTCGCTGCCACCGCTTGTATGCGCTCGGCTAACGCTTGTTTCGCAGCAACGTCGGCAGCCGCATCGATCTCGTGCTGCAAGCGCCGCAGGTCTTCCAGGTCGCCGCGGCGGGTCTGGCGCCGCCGGGCGTCCTGGTCGCGTTGGATTGCATCCTGGATCTGCAGCAACTTGGGGTCGTGGGGATGAACCGCCAATCCCTCTGCCACCCACGCCAGCGCTGCAAATAGATCGTCCGAGGACTGCAGCTTGCCCGCTTGTGAAACCCAGTCCTCCACGGAGCTTGTTTCTTTCTGCTCTACGATCAGGTTGAGGATCGTTTTGGCGGTGGGGTGCGCGGGATTCAACTGGAGCGCCTGATTGGCCAGCTTCTCGGCTTCCAGCCAATCGGTTTCTACGATGGAGTGCGCGTGCTCCACCAGGGCATTGGCCAGAATGGAGCGGGCGAGAGCATTGTTCTTGTCCAGTTCGTAAGCTTCGCGCAACAACCGAATTGCTTCGGCCGACTTCCGCTCCGCGAACAATTCCTGGCTTTTGGTGATAAGACGGTCGGCTTCGGCGTTGCGCTTGACTCCATTCTCGGCCCGTTTTTCCAGTTCGGCCAGCTCTGTATCGTTGGGGAAGTCGGCGGCTGTGCCTCGCAACCAATCCAGGGCGCGAGAGTAGTCGCCGGAATCGAGACAGCTGTTGATTTGCTCAACCAGTTGCGGTTTCGATTCGGTGCCCATTTGCCGCTCGCGACTTTTCTCCAAGCGCTTTAACCTCGAAGCTCGAGGTCCATGCCGCACTGGCCTAGGCCATGCCCGACCTCGTAACCGCCTGCCAACTCTCTGGGTGAAAAGGGGAAGTTCACGGCGCACCCCGCTGTGCGGCGCCTCCAAAAACTTTAACTCGATTGTGGGTAGGAGGGTAGTGTCGTGGCAGTTGCGTGGTTAGCAGATGAACCGCAGCAATAGCGCCATCTGCAAGAACGGCAAAGGAGCTTCGTTGCCAATCGCCTGTGGGCTCTCCGCTTCGGCGTTTGTCATGCCCGCAGGAGCGTGGCTGCCGGATGCGGCCGTTGAATTTCGCTAGCTAAAGTGGCGCACCGAACCTGCCGATGATTTTGTTTAAAGCTCGATCGGCTGTGGCTCATTTTACGCCGCTAAGGGTGTCACACGAGGTAGGAGCCATGCACAAGTTACGCGTTCTCATCGTCGACGATTCCTCAGTAATGAGAAAGATCGTGGAACGGTCGTTGCGAGAGGCGGGGATCAACATCGAACAGGTTTTCCCGGCAGGGAATGGGGAGGAGGCCCTGGGTGTCTTGCGTCAGGGGAAAGTGGATCTCGTCCTCTGCGACATCAATATGCCTGTGATGGACGGCCTGGAATTCCCGCTTTAGCCAGATGTTCGCCGACCGGCAGCGGATCGGCTGCGTTCTGCTGCTGCACGGCTTCCTGGTTTTCACTTGTCTTTGCGGCGCGCTCGACTAAGAGGCCAACGACGCTAGGTCCAGGCTGGGGCAACTTGTTCTGCTCGGCATCGGCTTGGGCGGGCCGAGACTCAGGAACCGGGCTGCCTTCCGCCTTTGCCTGAAGCAACCGGGTTAAGGTTGCGATCAGTTCCTGGTCCTTGCGCTCCCCCTCGCTGCCGGTTGCTTCAATGCTTCCCAGCATCTGCCGGACCGCATCTACCATGGCCAGCAACGCGGTCGTGATTTCAGGATTGAGCGCGAGCAGCCCATCGCGCAGGCGGGACAGCAAGCTTTCCCCCACATGGGTTACAACCTCCAGTTGATTGAAGGCCAGAAACCCCGAGGTGCCTTTGATGGTGTGGATCGTACGGAAGATGCTGGCCAGAGTGTCGCGGCTGCCGGGATCTTTTTCGAGGGCGATCAGATCCTGGTCGAGCCGGTCCAGGTTCTCGTAGCTTTCAACTAAGAATTCCTTAACAATCTCTGCATCGCTCATAGACGAACACCATAAGTTCTCGGAGGTCTCAACGACTCGCTCCCACCCGACGCCTCGCGCGACGAAGGCAGTTGGCTGCCGAGGCGCTCCCTGACAAGGCCAGTCCTACTCGGCTGAATTCTGACTCACCAAACGCGTACCCCTTTTATCGGCCAATGCCCACACCACATGAGTCCGCTGCAGCACCACCGGACCGGGCCTTTGGATACAGGAGCGCAATGCCATGCGCTGTGAACGCTGTTGCGATACTGTACTTACAGCCTTCCTGGTCGATGGCATTCGGCTGGCAAGAACGGTCGCCGCCGCTTTCCCAACCTGCTCGCTTTTTCTGCTTGATGGCCGATGCGATTAAGAATCGACTTATCCGGCCTACCAGCTCTTGGCAAGGAGCACATCTTCTGCCAGAGGCAGTCATTGGGCCGTTACTAACGGAGCACCTGAAAGGTCGTGGTCTGCACCTGGAGAACTGCAGTAAGAAGAGAGCCAGAACGCGGCAAGTGGGCCTGGGCCAAGCAGCCTCGCGTGTCCGTCTTGTCTCGACCAATCCTCTCGCAAACTATTTCTCCATCATCCACAGATGGGCACTTCGGCACGTGTGCTGTTTAGTGCACAATGATTCACCGTTTCGTGTCTCCCAATTCTGATCCAGTTGGGGGGCAGCTTGATTCTGGCCGTCACATCAGCGCAAGCTCGCGGAATTCAGCCAGCGATGCAAGACTCCCAGCGCGGCCTTAGAGACCGACTGACCTGGCGCGACGTCTTGGGAGGCTTCGCAGCGAGGGGTCTCATTTCATTGACACATCTCGTACTCCCCAGCCGCTATCGCTCGGAACCCGATTGGGAGCAGGCGGCAGTAATCCCGGTCGCGCTCACAACCGCGAACCGCGCGTCCCAGGCTATAGACGAAAAAAGGCGCCGGAAGGGTAACCGGCGCCACTAAGGAGATACGACTCGCGAGATGCGGTCAAGCGAGAAGGAAACTCTGCAATCTGAAATCTATTTGCTCTCCGCCACACCCGGCGACGGAGCCCCAAAATCCCGGCGGCTGTTCACCGCCGTGCGCGCTGCACGGGCGTTCGGCTGGTTCGCCGCCGCCGCTCCATAGCGCTCCAGCAGCACCGGCGCCATTGCGTTCTCGGCTTCCTTGACAAAGATCATCTTGTTCTCCGAAGCCATGTCGACGCGCACGAAATCTCCCAGCTTCACCTGTCCGGTCGCCACCAAATTCGCCAGCGGGAAAACCAGATTTCGTTCAATCGCGCGCTTCAGGTGCCGCGCGCCGTAGCGCGGATCGGTCCCTTCCTTGAGCAAGTATTCTTTCACTGCCGACGTGCAGTTGAACACGAACTGATTCGTGCCCGACGCCATCAGCACGCGCTGCTGCACCATGCCGAGTTCGATGTCGAGAATCTGCTCGAGGTGCTCGTCGCGCAGCGTCTTGAACACCACCGTTTTGTCGATGCGGTTCATGAACTCCGGCGTGAACTTGCGCCGTGCCGCCTCGACTGCGGTACGCTGAATCTTGTCGTCGAACGATTCGTCGACCTCCACCGCTTTCGGAGCGAACCCAAACCCGCCATCCACCAGGCTCGTCATTTCGCCCGCGCCCAGGTTCGAAGTCATGATGATGATGCACTGCGACAGATCCACGCGCCGGTTGTCGCCCAGCGTCAAAGTCGCCTTATCCAGAATTCCCAGCAGCAGCTGCCATAGCGAGTCCGATGCCTTCTCGATCTCGTCGAACAAGAGAATCGAGAGCTTCAGCTTCTCCGTGAACCACTGGTTCAGCGCTTCCTGCGTCAGCAAAGGATGCGTCTCGCGGTGCCCCAAATACCCCGGAGGCGAGCCGATCAGCTTGGCAATCTCATGGGAGTGCTGGAACTCGGCGCAGTCAATCTTGATGCAGGCCCGCGAATCGCCAAACAGCGCTTCGGCCATGGCCTCGACTACGCGGGTCTTGCCTGATCCCGTCGGTCCCAGGAACAGCAGGTTCCCCACCGGGCGCCCCGGCGGATTCAGCCCGGCCAGAAACATCTGGTAGATTTCCACCACCTTCTCAATCGCCTGGTCCTGCCCTACAATGCGGCGGCGAAGTGCGGCATCAAACTCTCCAGCATCGTTGCTGCGACGGTTCGGATCCAGCACTGTTGCGAGATTCGTTCTCATAGGATCGTGCCCGGAAACCCCATCCGGATTTTTCCTTTCCTCTGGCCGTTTTCTACGGCTCTTGTCTGCGGATCTGCTGGACTGCTACGCCTTTTTCCGTGTTTCTTGCCGTCTTTCCGGGGCGTCAAATTTATCACTTTCCTGACCCGATCGCTCCCAGAAATCTCGGGCTCTTGTTCGCATTCAAGAATAAGCAAGCTACTCGCCACCGGAACGTGCCCTGCACGACCCTCCGGAACTCCCGCATCCGCTGATAGTTAGAGGCTTCTTATCCTCAGCGGGATGCGCCCCGCCCCTATCCCGGCGGAAGATAAGAGAAATACTTTGCACCATCGCGGAAGCAACATGCGCTGTAACCCCAGTACCACGTACCGAGTAGCGAGTACCGTGGCTTAGCCCTCAGTTCGCTCTTGGGTGGACCAGCGCTTCAGCACTGCGATAAGCCAGGCTTCGTAAAACACGGGATCCAGCCCCCGAGGGTTCTCTGTGTCCGGCGCCACTCGGTACTGGCCACTCGGTACTCGTCCCCAACCGTGTCTAGTCCTCCGTAACTTTCTCGCTACAAAGGCCAAAGCTAGCATCGCCACTAGCGGGAAGCTTCGCCATCCGCGGGGAGGAACCTTTGCGCCTTTCGTCTGTTCGCGCCTTAACCGCAGTTTCCAGCCTGCTTTTCGGAGCCGCTGCCTGGCGCCTCGGCCCGCATACAGCTTCTGACTTTGCCGCTCAGGCTCAGGCGGCCCAGGCGCAAACTGCGCCGGCCCAGACGGCGAAACCTGCCGTCGCCTCTTCCGCCCAGTCGCCGCAACTGCAACCCGTGAACCTGACCACCAACAAGGCTGCTACTATTCCCGATCCCGCGCTCCCCGCCCCCGGCACCGAACTCTACACTGCCAAGCGAGGAGAAGCCATCCCGACAATTGCCCGGCATTATCTCGGACGCACCGCATATCTGACTTCTTCCGAACTCGCCGACGCCATCCGTGCCATCAACCACAAATCCGACGCGGCCAACATTCTCAAAGCCAACGAAACCATCGTCATTCCCGGCATCTTGGCCTCGCCCATCACCGAGCACACCATTCCTGTTCCTAAGGATTTCGAAGTCCGCGCCGTTTACCTGACCGGGGTGATGGCTGCCAGCGAGCACGGCATCCGCATCATCAAACACTGGCGCGAGGTCGGCGGCAACTCGGTCGTCTTCGACATCAAAGACTCCGACGGCAGCGTCAACATTCCCTTTGACCATCCGTTGCTCGGTGAGCACAAGGTCTACATTCACGATGTGCCCAAGTTTGTTCACTTTCTGCATCAGCAAAACATGCACGCCATCGCCCGCATCGCCATCTTCCGCGACGAGCACCTGGTCGTCGCCCACCCCGACCTCGCCGTCCAGTCGCGCCGCAACCACACCGCCTGGCGCGAGAACGGCAAGCTGGTCTGGACCGATCCCTCGAACCCCAGGGTTCAGGACTACGACATCGCCCTCGCCAAGCACGTCGCCCAACTCGGCGTGGACGAGATCCAGTTCGATTACGTCCGCTTCCCAGCTGAAGGCGACCAGCAAGATGCCCAGTTCGTCTTCCAGAAGGATCAGCCATCAGCACCCGAAACCAAACTCGACGTCATCCTGACGACGCCGCAAGGCGTCGGAGGGAGCGGACCACGGCCGGTAGAGATCCAGCAGTCGACGGAATCTCACGCGAAAGCCGGTAGCCGAAAGCCGAAAGCCGAAATCCATACCGCCGAACACGCCAAGCCCCGCGGCCCACAACGCTCCGACGTCATCGCCGGCTTCCTCAAACGCACTTACGCCGAACTTCACCCCACCGGCGTCCTGTTCTCACTCGACGTCTTCGGCGTGATGGCCTGGCAGCGCCAGGTCGATCTCTCCCACACCGGCCAGGACATCGTGCAAATGGCCAAATACTGCGACGTGCTCAGCCCAATGATCTATCCCTCGCACTTCTTTGGCATGGATAACATTCCCCACCCTGGCGACGAGCCCGCCCACTTCATCGGCGAATCCATGGACCGCTTCGAACTGATCACGAAAGGTTCCGGCGTCGTCATCCGCCCCTGGTTGCAGGCCTTCCACTGGCGGACGAAAACCTATTCGCCCGAATACATCAAGATTCAGGTGGAGACGGCGAAGAACAAAGGCGGCATCGGATTCTTGTTCTGGAACGCCGGCAACGACTATTCCAAGCCGTTCGTAGCCATGCCTGAAATGAAGGAAGCGAACGCGAAGCAGAAAGACCGCTTCTTCCGCGGCGACGAAATGTCAACCGCCACCATCCAGGCCGTGCTGACGCCGGCGAAGTAGATTGGGCGGGGCACGAACGGGAAGAGCACGGCTTCAGCCGTGCCGAAATATGCGCAATACCTCTAACTTGTCATTCCGACGAGCGACGCGAGGAGGAACCTGCTTTTTGTTCACAGTTCGACAGGTCTCCGTGGAAGAGCGGCGCTTTTGCGCCGTGTCAAGGGCGAGAAAGAGAAGGGGCTTTAGTCCCCGCGCGTTTGTGAGATATCTATGACCGACCGCTCCACCAACGACTGGACCACTCTCGACTCGCCCGCATCCACCGAGCCGACCCCCGATTCATCCTTTCTCGACGCCCAGCGCCAAGCTGGCCTGACTACCCCCGAACCTTCCCAACCTCCGGGCCCTCCGCAGCAGATGGACCGCCGATTCTGCGGCACGGCCCTGCTCTTTATCGGAGGCATGACCTCGATGGTCGTCCTCGCTCTCGGGCTGTCGAGCGGCGTCGAGGCCTGGCAGATCCACGACCGCCTCACCCACTGGCCGCACGTCGAAGCCACAGTCGACTTCTGCGAAACTTATTACAAGCAAACCCACGCGGCTGATAACGTCTCGATCGTCTTCGGCATGCGCTGCCATGTGACTTACCCGGTAGGCTCGCGCCAATGGAAAGCCGCTGCCGACCTTGGCTACACGCAGAATGACCGCGAGCCCATGCTCGAATGGGCCCATCGCTTTCATCCCGGAGACCGCCTCGAGATCGCCTATAACCCGACCTTCGCCGACAGCATCCTTTTCGCCGGAGACCCTTCCCTCGCCTACGCCGCCCCAATCTGGAAAGGACGCATCGCCTTCTGGTGCTTCCTCGCCACCATCGTGACGCTGCCCTTCGGCTTCAAACTCCGCTCCGCCGGACAATAAGCGCGAGACTTTCACCTCGCTAACCAGCAGTACGATCCGAGCCGCATCGGCGGCGAGGAACCTGCTTTTTCTCGCCACGAGCAATCTTGTCATCCTGAGCGAGGATTGGTCTTTTGCGCGCAAGCGCAAAGACCAACCGCAGCCGAAGGACTATGCCGCCACTCCTGCGCGCTGCTTTTCTTTATCCTTATCCTTCCACTGCAGCGTAATGTTCGGAGTCGTGGTCAGTAGGATCTCCACTTCTTCCAGTTGGAGCGACTCAACCGTCACCGAACTCCGCAGCCGGTTGGCCTGAATCAGCGATGCAACAATCGTCGTCACCACCTTCTTCTCGGCATAATCATGCAGGATCGCGCTCAGCTTTTCTTCTTTCACCAGTGGACCGGTCTTGAGTTTGATCGTGACTTTCGGTGGCAGGCTCAGCTCAAAATCCAGACTGCTGACGCCGTAGCCGGCCGATTGCAAAAGTTCGAGCAGAAGATTGATTTCGGCCAGAACTTCCTGCGCTTTTTCAATCCCGAGGTTGGCCAGGGTGTTTGCTCCCTCTGTCAGCTTTTCCTCTATCAGCTTTCCCTTGTTCAAAAGATCGAATGGCATGTTCGTATCTCCCTCGCGTGAAAATTTTCGGAAAGCAAGCGCCTGGGCTTGGGGACTCAGCCAAGGGACTTACTGGGGAAAGGAAAGTTGAGGGTATTTTCGGCTCGCGCCCACGGGCTGTCAAGACTCATGACAACTCTCTTCCCCCGGACAATAAACCGCTCGTCCGCCGCCTTCCTGTGTTCTTGTCATTCCCAGCCGCACGGCGGCGAGGAACCTGCTGTTCCCACTACGAACACTTCCCAATCTTGCTTTTCCCCACCCCAGGATGTACAAAGGACGCCGTACGTGAGGGGGTCACGGCCATGCCGTGGCCCTTTTTTCTTTGGGAGGGGCACATGTCAGACGACAAGAGCCGAGATTGGGTCGATACCGTTTCCAAGCTGTTGATACCGATAGTGATCTTTGCAGCCGGTGCCCTGTTTACCTATCAGAAAGACAGGAGCGACGAAGCCAATCAGCAATTTCAACGTGAAAATGAAGTCCTCAAACTTGCCGCAAGCTCCAACGACTCTGAGCGCCGGTTGGGACTCAAAACGATCGAAATTCTGCAGAAGCAGGGCAAGTTTTCCAAAGAGATGTTACCCGTGGTGGAAGCCATCTCGGAGGGACGTCCCAGCGATTCAGCAACCCAGAAAGCGCAAAGCATTCTGGCTGCTGCCAAGCAGAACTCTTCCGGAAGCCCAACTCCGGCTTCGGCCAATCAGTCTCCTACGATTTACATCGAGATTGCAGACGAACAACAGCGGGTCGACGCGAGTGAACTGACAACCAAACTGCAAGCGGATGGTTATGACGTGCCCGAGATGGAACTCGTCAAACCCGGCACGCAAAATACTTATGTCCGTTTCTTTTCGGCTGCCAATCAGCCACACGCCGAAAAAGTCATGCAGGTCATGAAGAACATGGGCTTTGCCGTGCAGTCTCAGGACTTCAGCAAGACGCCATTACAAGACAAGACTGCTCCCGGCGTCCTCGAGATTTGGATTGGCCATAAACAAGCGCCACTACCCAGACCATAATCCAGCCCATGGTGCACGCGGCGGATCTTCCGTCCCCACCCGCCCGGCGACATGGCAAGCCAGCAATCCACGTGTCTATGTACATTATTGTATGTATAACCACGTCTGTAAGAGTGTTCCTGAAGGAACATTCCTCGCAAACCCCACTTATGTTCCTGCAGGAACACGCCGCCATTGATTTTGAAGCACTTACCGGCCGCCACCCGCGGCCCGATACCGCCGGGCCGCCCGACCCGTTCGACTCCCCTCGTCCCTCGGGTCGCTCAGGGCAGGCTAACGAGGGCGGCTGTCCCCACATGAGCCTCGGCTATAATGTCTGGAGCACGTCGCATCCAACAAGGAGTCTCGATGGCCATCCAGAAGACCGAAAAGATCTGGCACAACGGCAAGCTCATCAACTGGGACGACGCGACCATCCACGTGATGTCGCACGTCATCCACTATGGCTCTTCGGTCTTCGAAGGCATCCGCTGCTACGCGCCTCCCAGCGGCCCGGCCATCTTTCGCGCTCAGGAACACATCGAGCGGCTCATCAATTCGGCCAAGGTCTATCGCATTGAGGTTCCCTTCACGCGCGACGAAATCGTCCACGGCATGCTCGAAACCGTCGGCCACAACGGCGTGTGGCCGTGCTACGTGCGCCCGGTCATCCTCAGGGGATACGGCGAGGCGGGCGTGAACCCCTTCAACTCGCCGACTGAGGTCTACATCATCAACTATCCATGGGGCAAGTACCTGGGCGGCGAAACGGAAGGCTGCGACGTGTGCGTCTCGTCGTGGACGCGCCTCGCGCCGAACACGCTGCCGGCCATGGCGAAGGCGGGCGCGAACTACATGAACTCGCAGCTCATCAAGATGGAGGCCATCGTCAACGGCTACGTCGAAGGCATCGCGCTCGACGTGAACGGATACGTGAGCGAAGGCTCGGGCGAGAACCTGTTCATCGTGCACCAGGGCAAACTGATCACGGCGCCGCTGGGGAACTCCGTGCTGCCGGGCATCACACGCGACTCGATTTTGCAGCTGGCGCGCGACCTGAACATTCCGATCATGGAGCAGATGATTCCGCGCGAGATGCTCTATTTGGCCGACGAAGCATTCTTCACCGGCACGGCGGCAGAGGTCACGCCGATTCGCACCGTGGACAAGATCAAAGTCGGCAAGGGTGTGACGGGGCCGGTCACGAAGGCGCTGCAGAAGGAGTTCTACGCGCTGGTGCGAGGCGAGAAGGCTGACCGGCACGGCTGGCTCACGCCGGTGCCGGTGCGGGCGAAGCAGCCGGTCACGGTGTAATCCACAACGTCGGGGCGGCGCAGTATAATTGCGACGGCTCGGTTGCGCACGTCATCTATGCGCTGGGCGCAGGACTTTTCGGCCGACCAAGCTCCCCTTTTCACGGTTTGTCTGAACGAAACAGAACACCCTCAAGGAGAAAACTATGTCTCAAGGCCTGACTCCTGAATTTGTCGTCACCTATCGCGACATGATGGTAGATGGCGTCAAGCGCGAAGCGGAAATCACCAAGAAGGTAATGCAGGCTGTGCCCGAAGCAAGGTCGGATTACCGTCCGGATCCGAATGCGCGGACGGCCAAAGACCTGGCTTGGCACATTGCCACCAGCGACGTGCACTTCGCTGAAAGCGTTGCCAATCTGAAGTTTGACATGACAGGCGAGTCACCCGAAATGCCAGCTACGATCGCGGACATCGTTGCGTGGTACGACCAGAACCTGCAGCGCGCGCTGGCGCGACTGGAGAAAATGTCAGCCGAGCAACTGCTCACGCCCATCAATTTTGTAGGCCTGTTCAACTTCCCTTCGGTGCTGTATCTCAGCTTTCTCAACAATCACAACATTCATCATCGCGGCGCGCTGGCAACGTATCTGCGGCCCATGGGATCGAAGGTGCCTTCGATCTACGGCGGCAGCTATGATGAGCCGTTCGTGCCGCCCGCGGTTGAAGAAACTGCTGCATAGATTGATGAGCGTCGATGTGGCAGCGCCGCCCTGCGGGGCGGCTTTCATTTTTGGGACGACGGAGGAGGGAGTCTCATGAGCAGCCCGGAAAAGGTCGAATCGGCTGAAGCGAAGATGAATGCGGCCAAGGAGGCACTGCTGACGTACATCGAAAAAGCGAAGCCGATTGACCGGGATCAGCATCGCCGGCTGCTGGCCCGGATGAGAAAGGCGGAGCAGGAGTTTATGACGGCGATTGAGGAGTTGGACCGATAAGGAGCGGGGTAGGGACAGGGTCCTTAGACAAGCTCAGGATTTCGGCCGATGATGGCGGTGATTCCCGAGAACTGGACTCAGGTTCATCAACCGGCAACACAAACCGGATGTGGTTCGTGCTACTCGGCGGCCGAGAGCGGTGTCCTTTCAAATCCGTTTATTTCTGGAGGCCTTCGGTAAAGTTGGTGACGACTGTGACCGATTGGCTGACCTGCTGGGAGAGGCGTTCGAGCAGGAGTTTCTGGCCGTCGTTGGAGATGTCGAAGAAGGGCACGGTAAGGATGGTCCAGCGATTGACCAGGATTTGCGGAGCGCCGAACTGGAGGACCCCACCGATTTCCTTCACCGGGACCGAGACGATATTCGAAGGCAGGTCGAAGTACAAAAGCTCTTTGCCGTCGTGGCTCCACTGCGGCCATTGCCCACCATTGGGCGTAACTTGCCACTTGCCTTGCCGCCCGTCGGCGGCTACCACGAAGATCTCGGGAACGCCGGATTCCAACGACTGATAGGCGAGCCAGCGGCCGTCGGGCGACAGGCGTCCAACACTGCCCTTCGATACCAGCATTCGCGGCTTGCGTTCGCCTTCGAGCGGCAAGGCCCAAATCTCGTTGCCTTCTCCGGCGAGACCGCGCTGGTAGATCAGGGTCTTGCCATCATGCGACCAATCGTTCGCATAAATGGTTTGGTTGTCATCGGAAACAAGAAGTTCTTCTGCGCCACTGCCGTCGGAGGGTTTACGGTACAGGTTGTATTTGCTGTCGCGGAAGGAGAAGTAGGCGATCCATTTGCCATCGGGCGACCAAACGGGCGAGGCGTTCGTGACGGGTCCGAAAGTCAGGCGGGTGCGGACGCCCCGCGCCAAATCCAGAACCCAGATGTCATTAATCCCGGTGTCAATCTGGAGCGCAACTCGGTCGCCCTGCGGCGAAAGCGATGCGTATTGCAGATTGGTGAGCTTGTCGGCGGCAACGGCGGACTGTCTGCCGGTCCGGTCCACCCAGATTAGCTGTAACTCGCCAAGTCCTCCACTGCCGAAAGCGAGCAATCCGTTATCGGATGCGGAAGCGTCCATGTGCCAGGTGGTGAGATCGTTCATCACGCCCACTGCGACCCTTTGAGGTTCTCCACTCAGCTTTCCACTCGAAGGATCGAAGGGCTGGGCCATCAACTGATCGTGCTGAGCAAAGAGCAGGAACCCGTCGGCGTAAATGGCATTGGCCTGCGTGCGTAAAAGGAGACGGTTCTCGCGGCCGTCGAGCGATGCATAGTAGACCGCGTCGCTCGCGGACCTGGCCGCATCGTGGTTCATGGCCAAGTAAAGAAAGTGCTTGCCGTCCGGAAGAAAGAAGGGCCAGCGATGGGAAGAATGTTGCGCCAGGTCAATCCTGGTTACGGCCGTTGGAGTTCCACCACTGGCATTGACCTGCAGGATGGGAGAGATTGGCCCCGCTGAGAACACTATGACCCCATTGGCGCCCCACGCTCCACCGCGGCCGAGGGGCGCGTCACAGACGACAGTGGACGAGCCCCCATTCAACTCAATGGTCTTCACCTTGGCGTCGGCGAAGAAGCCTAGCGCGCGGCTGTCGGGCGACCAGAACGGAAAGATTGCGTCATCGGTTCCGGGCAGGGAGTGCGCTTCGAGTGAATTCATGGGGCGAACCCAAATCTGAACTTTGCCGCCCGAGCCTGTGGCTGTAAATGCGATGGTGGTGCCGTCAGGAGAAAGAACGGGCGGTCCGGCATTGTCGTCTGAGAGGCGAAACAAGCTGTTGGGCGGAGGATCGATGACGGTGCGAATGGAGTGCGCCGAGGGAGTGCGGTGCAGAAGGAATCCAGCCATGGCGCCGAGCAGAAGGCCGGCGACGATGGCAAACATCCATGCGAGCGGGCGGCGTGCTGGGGCGAGTGGAGATGCAGCGGCGTCGGCGGGCGCGTCTGATGAGGGCTTTTCTACGGCGATCTTTTCTGTGGCGACCTTTTCTGCGGCAATCCATTGCAGTTCGAGCTTGATGTCGTGGGCAGCGAGGTAGCGGTCGTCGGGATTCTTCTGGAGGCAGGTCGTGACCACATGTTCGAAGGCGGCCGGAGTTTGCGGCTTGAGCGTGCGGATTGGCTCGGGGTCTTTCTCGAGAATCGAGGAGGCGAGCGAAATCTGGCTCTTGCCTTCGAAGGGACGCTTGCCGGCTCCCATTTCGTAGAGCACGGCGCCGAAGGCGAAGATGTCGGAGCGGGCGTCGGCTTCTTTGCCTTCGATCTGCTCGGGCGCCATGTACTGGATGGTGCCAATGATTGTGCCGGCGGTAGTGAGCGGGCTGAGCGGGCTGGGGCCGCTGAGGGTGGCGGCCGCGGTGAACGATGGTGGCGCTGAGGTGGAACTTGCGCTGGCGACGCCCAGCGGTTTGGCGAGGCCGAAGTCCATCAGCTTGGCACCGCCCGGAGTCAGCATGACGTTGCCCGGCTTGAGATCGCGGTGCACGATGCCCTGGCGGTGAGCTACAGCCAGCGCTTCGGCGATGGCGATGCCGATCTTGAGAATTTCGTTCATCGGCAGCGTGCCTTTGCGCAGGCGCTCGGCAAGCGTCTCGCCCTCGAGGAACTCCATGACCAGGTAGTCGGCGCCGTTCTGCGAACCGATGTCGTAGAGGTGGCAGATATGAGGATGGTTCAGCGATGAGATGGAACGGGCCTCGCGTTCCATGCGCTGCCTGAGTTCTGGCGACGAAGAAAGATGCGAGGCCAGGACCTTGATGGCGACGGTGCGTTCGAGGCGGGTGTCGCGGGCGCGGTAGACTTCGCCCATACCGCCAGCGCCGAGTTGGGACTGGATTTCGTAAGGGCCGAGCTTTGTGCCAGACGTTAAGGGCATGCGGGGGCAATTATAGCGGTAAGACGCTCCTGCATGAGCCGTCCTAAGTCACGTCGCACTACTTCACGTCGTTGACGAGATAGAGATCGGAAAGTGTGCGGCCGTACTCGTAGACGTAGTTCTGGCCGTCGGGAGTGATGAAGATGGCGCTGACGTCGGTGACGCCGGAGACGTCGGGAGGAAGGAGATCCTTCCACGGTTGCTTGTGGCCAGTGGCGAGGTCGAATTTAAAGACGCGAGCCGGGACTTCGCCGAGATGGTAGACGAAAATCGAACGGCCGTCGGCGGACCAGCAGATGGGAGCGTCGCCGACATCGAGGCCGGGGATGGTGCGCGGGTCGCCACCTTCAATGGGGAGCAAAGCTGGTTTCTGATCGGGCGGGACCATAACGACCTGCTTGCCATCGGGCGAAATGGAAAACAGGCTCGCGTTGACGCCTTCACTGCTAATGGGCCGGGCCGCGCCGCCGTTGATGTCCTGGATATAAAGGCGGGTGCCTTTGCCGGGCTCATCGCCGGCGAACAAAATTCGCTGGCCGTCGGGAAACCAGCGAACCCACACATGATTGATATTGTCATGGGTGAGAGTCCGCGATTCTCCCGCCCCGGTGGGGAGCAGAAAAAGCTGGATGGGCGGCTTGGGCAGGCCGGAGATCGCCCATTTTTTGTCGGCAGAGAGCGCCAAGCCTGTGCCCTCGCCTAACCGGATGGCGGGAGAACCATCCGTTTCACGCACATAAACGGTGTAATTTTCGCCTCCGCCTTCCCCTGACTCGCCGAACAAGAGAGTTTTGCCGTCGGCGGACAGATCTTTGGGCGCGGACCAATCCATCCAGGACAGATCGCGCTCCTTGGAACTGCCTTGTGTGCCGCCAACCATGCCGACGCGGGGGACGTCACGCGTAACCAGCAGGCGGCCATCGCGAGCGACATCCTGGAGCGTGAGCGTGCCGGGCTCGCGGGCGAGGAGCCGTTCTTTGCCCGACAAAGTTACAGACGAGAGATAACGGCCGTATCCAAGCCGGGTACTGGAAAACCAGATCTCGTCACCCTTCGGCGACCAACCGAGGCCCCAGGCAGTCTCCCAGCCGGTGGAGAGAGTTTTCTTATTGCCGGCAAGATCGACGACCGCGATAACGCCGGCATCGTCGCGGCGAACGGGATGTTCGATGAAGGCGACCCTTTGTCCATCGGGCGAAATGCGCGCATGACTGATCCAGCCGCCGGTCTGGTAGAGAACCTTTCCGATGGGAAATTCCACGCGGCTCTGGCCAGCCAGCTGGCGAACCACGGCGAAATTGGCGCCATCGGGCGACCAGTCAGCCCACTCCACATTTTCGAGGACTTCGCGGGGCGCGCCGCCGCCGAGAGGAACGCGGCCGAGCGTGCCGACGTTGATGTAGGGATCGACGTTGTGGCTGTTGAGGAGGACGGCGATTTCTCCGTCTTTGGAGATGGAAAGCACTTCGGCCTTGGGCAGCCCGTAGGGCCGCGATTCGGGGCTCTGGGGATTGGTGAGGTAGAGCTCGACGGGATTGCCTTCCCAGGCAGCGCTGTAAACGATGGTCTTGCCGTCGGGAGCGAAGCGGGCCATGCGGATGGTCCCACCACGGAAGGTGAGTTGGCGGTAGGTGGGTGGAGTGATGCTGTGCGAGAGGCCTTCGCGTTCGCCGGCGAAGTAGGCGGCGGCGATGAGGACCAGGGCAATCAGGCTAAGTGCGGCGAGCGGAATCCAGGTCTTTTTCGTTGAAGGCGGCGCTATTGCTGGCGCAGTTCCAGCGTGAACAGCGACCGAAGAGGAGGAGCCGGAAGGCGCGGCTTGCGGTTCGGCTTCGAGCGGCTGCGCCGCTGCGTGTGAGTCCGATTCGCGCTTGAGGCGCTGCAAGTCCACGCGGAAATCGGATGCGGCCTGGTAACGCAGCTTCGGATCCTTTTCGAGAGCTTTTTCGAGGATGGTTTCCAGGCGCGGAGGCAACTGGCCATTCAGCTTGATCGCGGCCGTGGGAGTGCGATGCAGAATGGCGTCGAAAACCGCGGCCGTGGTGTTACCGGAAAACGGCATGCGGCCGGTGGCCATTTCGTAGAGGACGATGCCGAGAGAGAACAGATCGGTGCGGCCGTCGAGTTCTTCGCCCATGGCCTGCTCGGGCGACATGTAGGCGACGGTGCCGACTGCGGTACCGGGGCTGGTAAGCACCAGCGGATCGGCGGCGGTGGGCATGGAACTGGTCTGGCCATTGTCGCGCCCGTGATGCTGCTCGGCGGTGTATTTAGCGAGGCCGAAATCGAGAACCTTGGTCTGCCCGGTGCGGCTGATGAAAATGTTCGCGGGTTTGATGTCGCGATGCACGATGCCGCGGGCATGCGCGGCAGCCAAAGCGTCGGCGATGGCGATGGCCACGTCGAGAAGCTCGCCGAGTCGCATGGGCTTACCCATAATGCGGTGCTTCAGCGTCTGGCCGTCGATAAACTCCATGACGATGTAGGCGGAGCCGTCCTCTTCGCCGATGTCGTAAATCGTGCAGATGTTGGGGTGGTTCAACGAGGACGCGGCCTGGGCTTCGCGGCGGAAACGCTCGAGGGCAGCGGCGTCCTGAGCCGTGTCTTCGGGGAGAAATTTCAGAGCGACGATGCGGTGCAGGCGCGTGTCTTCGGCCTTATACACGATGCCCATACCTCCGCCGCCGAGCTTTTCGAGGATGTGGTAGTGCGAAATCGTGCGGCCGATCATGGGCCACGTCATGGTAGGCAAGATCGAAGGGCAAGTCAATGAGTGGGGCCGTTCGCCGGCGGCTCAATTTGAGTTCCGCGAATCTCCTCGATGAAAGCGCGGGGGCCCCGGAATGACGCCGTGCCGGGTCGCGGTTCCCAGAGAGCACACGCAGGGAGTAGTCCTGCCGCCGGTGGAAGCCGTTACTTAGGTCATCTTGGGGAACGTGACGGTTCGGGCGATGATCAAAGAAGACTGTGAGATGGTTCGGGTCCCAGCGGCTAAAGCCGCGAAACAACAGGGCTGGCAGCGGCACGGCTAAAGCCATGCCCTTCCCGGACCGTCCGGCAGACCTCCCAAGGGACAAAACTCGACAATGAACATTGACGATCTGCTTCGGATAGCGACGGAACGGCGAGCCAGCGATTTGCACCTGAAGGTGGGGAACTATCCGCACCTGCGCATTGACGGCGATCTGGTGCCGCTGACCGACCAACCGCGCATCTCGGCCGAAGACATGCTGAACATGGCGTTCAGCATGATGTCGGCGCGGCAGAAGCAGAAATTCAAAGAGACTACCGAAATCGACATGGCGTACGGCGTGGCCGGCCTGGGCCGCTTCCGTGTGAACATTTTCCAGCAACGCGGAAACGTGGGGTTGGTGCTGCGCGTCATTCCGACCAAGATTCGCGCGCTCGACGAATTGTTCCTGCCCAAAGTGGTGGAGCAGATTTGCGACATGCCGCGCGGGCTGGTGCTGGTGACGGGCGTGACCGGATCCGGCAAGTCGACGACGCTGGCTGCGATGGTGGACCGCGTGAATGCGTCGCGCGCCGAACACATCATTACGATCGAAGATCCGATCGAATTTCTGCACCGCGATAAAAAGGGATACGTGAACCAGCGCGAGGTGGGCGTGGATACACCCTCGTTTGCGACTGCGCTCCGCGCCTCGCTGCGTCAGGATCCGGACGTGATTCTGGTGGGCGAAATGCGAGATCTGGAAACGATTCAGACGGCACTGCATGCGGCCGAAACCGGCCACATGGTGTTCTCGACACTGCATACGCTGGATGCGGTGGAAACCATCAACCGCGTGATTTCGATTTTCCCTCCGCCGGAACAGAAGCAGATTCGCATGCAGCTGGCGGCAGTGATGAGAGCCATCATTAGCCAAAGATTAGTCCGGCGCTGCGATACTGAGGGGCGCGTGCCAGCTGTAGAAGTGATGATCAATACCGCTTACATCCGCGAATGCGTGCTGGTGCCGGAAAAAACGCGGTCGATCCGCGATGCGATTGCGGCCGGCACTTCGCAATACGGCATGCAGACGTTCGACCAGTCGTTGTGGGATTTGTTCCAGGCCGGCCTGGTCAATTACGAAACCGCTCTCGAAAACGCGTCGAACGCCGACGACTTCAAGCTGCGTATGCAGGGTATCGCGTCGACATCGGACATTTCGCGGCAGTCGATGCAGTCGGCCGGTTTTGGCGGACGGTAGGGATCAAAGATCAAGGCCCTAGGCCGGGATTCGGCAGTAAAGTTTAGATTCGCCTTCAAAGTGTTGTCCTCCTTGCAATGGGCGCGCTCGCAGCGCGCCCTCTTTTTTTTGGGCGTGAGTCGCCGTCTTGTTCTTGATTTCCTCGCCGCTCGGGACTCGCAACTCGGGACTTCTGTGCGCTATCTTTAGCGCATGGCGTTTTCGCGTCCAAAGAAAAAGCCCTACTCCGAAGACGAGTTGTATGAGTATGCCGTAGACGCGCTGGCGCGGCGCATGCGAACGGTGGCGGAATTGAAGCGCATGATGCGGGCGCGGGTGGAAGATGCTGAGTCGGAATATGGGCAGACGCTTCTGGAACTGGTCATCCGTCGTCTGAAAGACCACGGGTACTTGAACGATTCGCAGTACGCGGCGGCTTATTCTTCGTTGCGGCGCGACAATCAGCGTTACGGTCGCATGCGGGTGATCACCGACCTGAAGGCCAAGGGCGTGCACGGCGAGGTTATCGAAAAGGCGGTGGTCGCGGCTTTTCAGGGCGTGAATGAGGAGAAGCAGGCGCGAGAATATCTGCGGCGGAAGCGGCTGGAGAAGCCGAAGGATCGGAAGCAGGCGGCGCGCATATTCCGTCAGCTGGTGCGGGCCGGGTTCGGCACGAAAACCATCCTGACGATCCTGAAAAAGTGGGAGGTGGATGAAGAGACGCTGGGCGCGCTGGAGAACGAGAGCTGAGTTCAGCGTGAGGCAGAGATTTGCGCTGGGGCGAGGTATGTTGCATACTCGCATCACACACGTAGCAATCCCTGAGGAGGAACTATGAAGACGAAATTTGCGGCAATACTTGTAGGAGCGTTGATGGCGTGCGCGCCGTTTGTGCTTGCGCAAAATACCGGAACAGCCGCCGCCGGCAGTACAGAGAAGAAATCCGAGAGCGCCGGAACGAAAATGAAGGACGCGACCAAGACCGCCGCGAAAGACACCGAGAAAGGCACGAAGACGGCGGCGAAAGACACAGAAAAAGGTGCCAAGGTCGCGGCAAAGGACACGGAAAAGGGTGCGAAAGTGGCTGGGAAGGACACGGAGAAAGCCGCCGAGAAAACGGGAAGCGAGATGAAGAAAGGCGTGAAGAAACTGGAAGGCAAGAAGAGCACCGAAAAGCCGGCCGACAAGCCGGCGGAAACTCCCAAGAACTAAGGCGCGACCGAACCACAGAGGACAAAGGGAGCACGGAAGAGGCAGCCTCTGTGCTCCCTTTGCCCTCTGTGGTTTCTTTTCATTTAAAATTGAGCATCGATTGTGACTGGGATTCTGACTGGCATGCTGACTGGTTCCGAAATTCGGCGTAAATTCCTCGATTTCTTTGTGCAGAAGGGGCACAGGGAAGTGCATTCGTCGTCGCTCGTCCCGGCGAATGATCCGACGCTGCTGTTCACCAATGCGGGGATGAATCAGTTCAAGGACGTGTTTCTTGGCTTGGAGAAACGCGATTACTCGCGGGCGACGACCTCGCAGAAGTGCGTGCGCGCCGGAGGCAAGCATAACGATCTGGAAAATGTCGGGTTCACGAACCGGCATCACACGTTTTTCGAGATGCTGGGTAATTTTTCCTTCGGCGATTACTTCAAGAAAAATGCGATTGCCTATGCGTGGGGGCTGATTACATCACAGGATTGGTTTGGGATTCCGAAGGACAAGTTGTACGTGACGATTTTCGATGATCCCGACAAAGCATCGGCTTCTCGCGAGCTAGGCTTCGACGTTGAGCGCGACACTGAGGCGGAAAGATATTGGCTCGAGGTGGGAGTTCCTAAGGAGCGTATTCTCCCAGGCGATAGGAAAGACAACTTCTGGCAGATGGGCGATACGGGCCCGTGCGGGCCGTGCAGCGAGATTCATTACGATATGGGTCCGGCAGCATCAGATCAGGGACACGCGGATTGCAAGTTCCCCTGCGACTGCGGTCGCTATGTCGAGATCTGGAATCTGGTGTTCATGCAGTACGACCGGCAGCCGGGGGGCACAAAGCTGCTACCGAAACCGTCGATTGATACCGGCATGGGCCTGGAACGGGTGGCGGCGGTCCTGCAGGGCGTGATTTCGAATTACGAGACAGATTTGTTCACGCCGCTGATCAGAAAAGCGAAAGAGCTCACTGCTGCTTCGGCCTTTGAGAAGGTCTTCGATGGTAAGACCATCCAGCATGGTGCTGCGTCTCTACGTGTAATTGCGGATCACTCTCGGGCGGCGACGTTTCTGATTTCTGATGGCGTGGTGCCGTCGAATGAAGGACGCGGATACGTGCTGCGGAAAATTATCCGGCGGGCGATCACGCACGGGCGATTGCTCGGGCAGACGAAACCGTTTCTGTATCAAATGGCGTTTGCTGTCCGCGATTTAATGCAGGATGCGTATCCGGAATTGGATGAGACGGCGGAGCGGATCAGCAAGGTCATATACGCAGAGGAGAGTCGCTTCGGCCACACGCTCGCAATTGGGTTCAGCAAGTTGGAAGATGATCTCAAACGGATCCTGGCAGAGCAGGGCAAGCAGGCTCTGCAGCGGGATCTGCACAGAAGACGTGAGGAAACAGCTGAAATCAACAAGTGGGCGGCTAAGCAAGCGGAGCCTGGAGCGGTCTTTCTTGGAGCTCGTCCAGTCTATTACGGTCACGAGGCTTTTCGTCTCTATGAGACCTACGGCTTGCCAAAAGACTTTATTGCGGACGCATGCCGTGACCAAGGTATCGATTTTGACTCGGAGGGATTTGACCGGGCAATGCAGGCCGAACGGGAGCGCGCGCGTGCTTCCTGGAAAGGCGCGGCGAAGCAGACAGCCAATCCCGCTTATCAGCAGCTGCCTAAGTCGGAATTTGATGGCTATCGGCAGACGCGGTCGGAGAGCTGCGAGGTGCTGGCGATCATTCATAATGGACAGGGTGCGCGGCGGCTCGAGGCTGGATACGAGGGCGAGATCATTCTCGACCACACGCCGTTTTACGCCGAATCCGGCGGGCAGGTGGGCGACCGGGGATGGTTTTATTCGGACGATCACAACACCGTGGTGGCCGAGGTGAAGGGATGCTATTACCCGGTGCAGGGCGTGCGGGCGCATCAGGTGTTTGCGAAACAGGCGATCCGCGTGGGCGATAAAGTTGACGCCGTTGTGAACACCGAGATTCGCGAGGCGACAATGCGCAATCACACGGCGACGCATCTTCTGCATGCGGGGCTGCGCGAGGTTTTGGGCAAGCATGTGAAGCAGGCGGGATCGCTGGTGGCGCCGAATCATCTGCGCTTTGATTTTTCGCACTTTGCCGCGGTGGAAGATGAGGAACTGCAGGACATTGAAGACATCATCAACAAGCAGGTGCTGCGCAACACGAAGATCGAAGTGATCAACGACGTGCCGATTGATGTGGCCATCAATGAGTATCATGCGATGGCGCTGTTCGGAGAGAAATACGGCGACAAGGTGCGCGTGATCCGGATCGGAGATTTTTCGACGGAGCTTTGCGGTGGCACACATACGGGGCAGACTGGAGAGATTGGGCTAATCAAGATTCTGAAGGAAGGCAGCGTGTCGTCGGGTGTGCGGAGGGTCGAGGCGATTACCGGAGAGGGATCGGTGCAGCATTTCCGGAAGGACCACGAACTGGAACATGTAGTGTCGGGCATCGTTGGTTCCCACCCAACGAAAACCGCCCATTCGGTCGCTTCCGCTCTCTCAGGGCAGGCTACGGGTGGGGCACCCACGACCGGTGATGATGCACACGGCGGCGAGGCCTCGATGTCCCCGGCTGAAGCATTGAAACTAGAGCTCGAAAAAAAAGACGCGGAGATCAAACGGCTGACGCGGGAACTCGACCAGGCGCGGATGAAGTCGGCGTCATCCTCGACGGCGAACATCGGCGAGAAGGTACGAGAAGTAAAGGGCGTGAAGGTGCTGGCGCATCGGGTAGACAATCTCGAGCGGGCGCAGATGCGCACACTGGTCGATCAGTTGCGCGACAAGATCGGCTCGGGCGTGGTGGTGCTGGGATCGGCGTCGAATGGGAATGTGGCGCTGATTGTGGGCGTGACGAAGGACTTGACGAATCGTGTGCAGGCGGGCAAGGTGATCGGCGCGGTGGCTCAGAAAGTTGGCGGCAAGGGCGGCGGGCGTCCGGACCTGGCCGAAGCCGGAGGAAAGGATGCGAGCGCCCTGGATTCCGCGCTCGACTCATCCTACGGCGTGGTGGAGGGATTGCTGGCATGAGTTCGGACGATACGAGTTCCGACATCACGGCAGAGCGGTTGCGATTTGTGAAACATAAAGGGCAGGTCATCTTTGTGGCGGACTTCAGCCACTGTGCTGCGAAGGACATGCTGTTTCTGATGGAGCAAGTCAAGATCATCGTTGCCCGGCACGCTCCCGGCTCCATGCTGACCCTTGGCGACTTTACGGGAGCGGAGGTGGACAAGAAAGTCGCAACCCGGATGAAGGAAGTGCTGACGCTAGATCGTCCCTACGTGAAGCGGTCGGCGTGGGTGGGGGCGGAGAGCGTGCCGCATGTGTTTCAGGACAATATCAAAAGCTTCTCCCAGCGGGAAATTCCCTCCTTTAAGACGCGAGAAGAGGCGATGGATTGGCTGGTGGCGGAGTAGATAGCGAGTCGCGGTCCGCGACAGTGAGATCACTAGCAAGCTTCGCTCGGCATTTCGGCCGCGGGCTCCCGCTCCTCCACCCCGTCACGGAAAAATCGCGCGTGCCGGGGGCCCCCGGCTTCGCTCACGCCCGCAAAACGCCTCAACTTCTCCACTTCAGCGTGACCGGGCGCGACATCGGGTGCGTCATCGGCATGCCGGTGCGCTTGGCCTCGAGATGAGCGGCTTTCAACTGGAAGTACCACTTCGCGGGGCGATCGGCGTCGTCGATGAGCATAAGATGCGGATTGTGCATCAGCCCTTCGGACTGGAGTTCCATGGTGCGGCGATCCTGCTCGACGAATTTCGCAAAAACAAATTTCAGCAGTTCCGGACCGAAGGGCATCCAGCGGAAGATGTTCCACGCGGCGACAACGTCAATGCGGCATTGATTGCGCGTGACTGGGGTGACGGTGGTCAGGCTCGAGAACCAGTATTTGCCGGCACGGATGGTTTCGGTGCGCACGTTGGGCAGCACGAAATCGATGGTGGTGGTGATGGAGTCGGCGTCGGCATAGAGGCGCAACAACTTGTAGGGAGCGGAGTTTGAGCTGGGCCTGTGCGCGCTCATGCGGAAGCCGTTGGGGATGGGCTCGAAGTTTTTCTTCTTCTCGTGAATGCTATGTTGCGTGCGCCACCACCAGGCCTGGTGCACGAACGGGCCGTGTGCCGGATCCATCAAACCGATGATGCCGTGGTCGATGCTGACAGCCATTTCCGCCTGCAGGTAAGCGAGCTTGTATTTGTCGCTGAACTTTTCGATTTGCGGAGCGGCGTCGGGAGCCTCGGCAGGTTCCGTAAAACCGGCGCCCGGCGGCCCGGGATCAGGAATGTAGACCCAGATGAATCCGTCCTGTTCCTCACAGGGATAACTGCCGGCATAAATGCGATCAACCTTGAGAGTCTGGTCGGAGGTGAGGGAGGGGATGAGCTGACACTGGCCGTTGTGCACGTCGAATTGCCAGCCGTGGTAAGGACACTCGAGATTTTCTCCGTCGAACTTACCGCCGTTGAGCGGCATGCCGCGGTGCGGGCAGGCGTCATGCAGGGCGAAGGGTTGGCCGAGCCGGTCGCGGCCGATGACCAGAGGAATCTCGAGCAAGGTGGTTTTGTACAGCCGATTGCGATGGACGCGATCGGCGGGCAGAGCTCGATACCAGAAGCCGGTGAGCATCAGCGTGTCGGTGGCCTGGCGTTGTGGGAAATCGACCTCGGGCATGGGGAATTTGATTGTTGATAGAACAGCTTATGCTATAGCATCTGCGGGGCTGTGGGAGGGGCAAACGTCAGCGGCTGAAGCCGCTGGGATTTTTCTGTCGCATGACGGGGCGCTGAAGCGCCGCTCTTCCACGGCGCGAGCGAGGCCTTGTACCTGGTAGATGGTGGCAAACATGGAATTTGTGCAGCACTTTCGCCGTTTGACGCCGGTGCAACGGAATACGTTCGTCGCCTGCTTTCTGGGCTGGACGCTGGATGCATTCGATTTTTTCATTCTGGTTTTCTGTGTCAGCGCACTGGCGGCGCAGTTTCACCTGAAGGCTTCAGAAGTTCTGGAGGCGAATTTTCTGACGCTGGCGATGCGGCCGGTGGGCGCATTTTTGTTTGGACTGATGGCGGACAAGTTCGGGCGGAGGCCAACGCTGATGGTCGACATCATCGCGTATTCGGTGTTTGAGCTGGGGTCAGCGTTCGCGCCATCGTTTAAAGTGTTCCTCCTCATGCGGGCGCTTTTTGGCATTGCCATGGGCGGCGAATGGGGCGTGGGCGCGGCTCTGGCCTTTGAGACGCTGCCGGCCGAGGGCCGCGGCTTTTTCTCAGGGTTGCTGCAGGAAGGCTACGCGCTGGGGTATCTGATCGCGGCCGCAATCTATGGCACGCTTTTCACCTTTGTCGGATGGCGCGGCATGTTCGTGATTGGTGCCATGCCGGCATTTCTGGTGATCTACATTCGTAGCAAGGTGGAGGAGTCTCCTGCCTGGCTGCAGGGGCAACGGCCGCGGAAAACAGAAGGCCGTCTCTGGAGAGACATTCTGTCCAACGCCGGACTGTTTCTATTCCTGGTGGCGCTGATGTTCGCCTTTACCTCGCTGAGCCATGGAACACAGGATGTGTATCCGACATTCCTGCAGAAGAATCTGCAATTCACGCCGCGGACGGTGGGCTTTGTGGCCATCGTTTACAACCTGGGCGCGCTGCTGGGTGGAGTTCTGTTTGGAGCATGGTCGGAGCGACTGGGGCGGAGGCGGACCATTGTTATCGCGGCTCTGTTGACCATCCCCGTGATTCCGCTATGGGCGTTTTCCCATAGTGTGCCAATGCTGGCGATGGGCGGGTTTGCCATGCAGTTCCTGGTGCAGGGAGCGTGGGGAGTGATTCCGGCGCACTTGAACGAGCTGTCGCCACCGGCGGTTCGCGGAACGCTCCCGGGCCTGGCGTATCAACTGGGCAACCTGCTTTCTTCGCGCAACTCGGTGATCCAGGCGAAGTCGGCGGAGGCCTACTATGGCGGCGGCTACGCGCCGGTGCTCGGTTGGACCGTGGTGATTGTCGCGAGCCTGGTGGCGATCGTCACATGGCTCGGCGGGGAGCGGAGGGGCGTCGACCTGTCGCGCACGGGCTAAGTTCGCGAGATAAGTACAACTTAATCGGTATCTTGCGGGGGTATGCAAGTTTCGGCACACTCGTGGCACTGTGGCACGATGGGAGGATTGTCAGGGGCAGAATCCTGTGGTACGGTAAGGGAAATTTCACGCCTTCGTTGATTTCGCATCCCAAAGCAACGAGTGTGGTCTTGCACGAATGCGTGTACGCGAGGGGCGCCACGATGAAGGAAACCATGGAACCTGTACGGGCCGGTGACGTAGGCGAAAAGGAAAGCTTCGCCAACCGCAAGCTGATCCGGCCGACTCTGCCGCGAATGGAGAATCACGGCAACCACCATCCGGTGCCGGTGCCGGCGCAGGAACGGCGCGACCGCCCCGAGCGCTCTCATGATCGTGGAGGAGACCGAGGAGGAGAGCGTGGCGAGCGTCCGGCTATGAACGGGGGCAAGCGGACGGCGCCTCCGGAGCAGACCAACGCCGAGAATTTTTACTACCAGAAGCAAATGCAGGCGCGGACGTCGATGGTGATCGTGCTGCAGGATGGCGAGGAAATTCGCGGCGTGATTGAGTGGTACGACAAGAGTTGCCTCAAGGTGAACCGCGATTCGGGTGAGCCCAACCTGATGATCTACAAGCCCGCGATCAAATACATGTACAAGGAAAACGAGAACGGGCGGTAGCGGTCATATTCCTGCACTCGCCCGCACCACGAGCGGAAGTCAAAACCTCAGCGGCTAGAGCCCAGGTTCTGTGCGGCTTCTGGTGGCACCCTTCGACTCGCTGCGCTCGCTCAGAGCAGGCTCAAAAGCTGGACGCCGTGCCCTTCCCGCTGTCTTTATCAACAACCTCGTCGCCAACGACTAGCGACCAACGACGGCCCTAGAGCTTCGGCAGCACGATTCCTTTCTGCGCCTGGTATTTGCCCTTGCGGTCGGCATAGCTGGTTTCGCAGATTTCATCCGACTGAAAGAAGATGATCTGGCAAAGGCCTTCGTTGGCGTAAATGCGCGCCGGCAGCGGCGTGGTGTTGGAAATTTCGAGCGTGACGAAGCCTTCCCACTCCGGCTCGAACGGCGTTACGTTGACGATGATGCCGCAGCGGGCGTACGTGCTTTTGCCGACGCAGATGGTGAGCACGCTGCGCGGAATCTTGAAATATTCGACCGAGCGCGCCAGAGCGAAGGAATTGGGCGGGACAATGCAGATGTCGGTCTGCACGGTGACGAAGGATTTCTCATCGAAATGCTTTGGGTCGACGATGGAGGAATTCACGTTGGTAAAAATCTTGAACTCGTCGGCCACGCGCAGGTCGTAGCCGTAGGAAGACAGCCCGTAGGAAATCACACCCTCTCGCACCTGCTTCTCGGAGAAGGGATTGATCATGTCGTGCTCGAGAGCCATCTTGCGAATCCAGCGGTCACTCTTCAGCATGGAACTCCTTGGGGAAATTGAGTCATTGAATGATTTTGTGATTGAGTCATGGAATAGGGATGCGAGCCAAACGCGCGTTTTATGCGTCTCAGAGAACGCGACGCAGCGCGCGGCTCGCTCAGATCCTTCGCCGGGCAAAACGCGCCCGCCTCAGGATGACAATCAGTTCCCCGATAGCCCAATCACTCAATCTGTTAGGGCTGGCGTGCCTGTCAGTTTACGGGATAGATGCTCCCGTTGACAATCTCAGTTATCTCCCATAGCATCAATAACTTGAGGCTTTATCTTTGACCCCTGCAACCGGGAGCGCGCTGTGATCAAGCTCGACATCATTAACGAAGTGGTGGCCAAGACCGGCATCACTAAGACCAAGGCTGAGCTGGCCGTTGAAACCGTCTTTGAAAGCATGAAGAAGGCGCTGGCCGCCGGCAATCGCATTGAGCTGCGGGGATTTGGCGTGTTCAATGTGCGCCCGCGCAAGACCGGCATCGGGCGCAATCCGCGCACCGGTGCGGAAGTCTCAATCCCTCCAGGCAGAGCGGTGCGCTTCAAGCCGGGCAAGGAACTGCAGTCGATCGACTAAGAACCAACCTCTTGTGCGGCTTGGCCTAGCGTTGCACGCTGGACACAATTCGCCGCAGTGTGGGCCGCAGGCGTTTGGCCATGGGAAACAGCGACTTCCACCAGATCCGAAACCAGCCTTCTTGCAAAACCACAGTCAGCGGACTGGGGTAGCTCACCGGATGTTCGCAGAACTGCCGTTTGAAACGCGCCAAGGAGCCCGGTCCCGGGCCCAGGTTGTAGCGGCGTACGCCGATGCGATGCATCTCGCGCATGGCGTGCCAGTGCAGATACACCGCTGCCTGCCGGTGTTGCGCCTCGAGTGCAGCCAGCTGGCAGTGTGCCGTGGTCCCATCGCGAAAAATCAGCGCGCTCCCCACCAACCGGCCGTGTAAGAGTACGGAATAAAGACGAACGCAATTGTGAGGCTGAGCCCGCCGCATCGTCTCCATGTAGAAAGAAAGCGGCCGCTCAAGACTGAACTGCTTGCGCCGGGAGCATTCCTGATAAAGCGGCCACGCCTGGGCCAGGGCGTCGGGAGAATGGTCGCTGCGAAACTCGTATCCCACTTCACTGGCCCGACGAAGCTTGCGGCGCACCTCGCGGTCAAAACTGGCCAGAGTCTGATCGTCATCATCAAATTGATCGACAACGTAATCCGGAGACAGCACCGGATAATCCTGGAAGCAGGGGAACGCGTCGGAGTCTTCCGCGTGGCCGGACGCGGCAAGCTGGGTCAGGACCTGCGGATCGGAGTGCGTAAAGCGAATGAAGATGTAGCCTTGCGCACGCGCCCAATCGAGCAACTCCGCGATCGCCACGTGGCAATGCGCGCATCTGGACTGGATGCAGGTTGGCCCGCGGAAAACCAGTCCGATCTTCGCCGGACCAAATCCCATGGTAAGAATACTTACAAATGCAAGCGGCCGGTCTTGCGTACCCCAAGCCAGGTAGCGCGGTGTAATCCACAGCCGACGATAGGGTTCATTCCAGAAGGGATACTGGTAGAGCGACGTGCCAGTGTCGAGCAGAATGCCATTCCAGACATCGAGGTCCTGCCGGCGCACTTCGAACCAGCTCGCCGTGGCGGCCGCATTGGAAGACCGGACCTCGATCGCAGAAATCGCAGTACCCACACCCATGAGAGAAGCCGTTCCAAGGGGGAGGGGTTCGTCGCGAGCAGACTATTCAACGTTTTTGTTAGTTTCAGCTTCAGGTACAGCTGGGCTTACTCCGGGCACGGTGCCAACGAGGGCCCGGATAGGCATTCCCGAAGCTACCAAACCATGTTAGGCGCAATGTCGCGGGGTCAGAATAGTTGTTTTGTAATAGCTCGAAAGTGCCATGTCGAAGAGTGCGGAGAGTGAGAGCCGTTCTCGCGCCCCCCTGTTTTCTTCGCTCGTAGTAGCATCAAAGAACGGGCTCGATTCTGATCCCGGCCGAACACTCGCATGTCGGAACCTGATTCACCGATTCCAACCTCCACACTTGAGTACTACCACGCGCTGCCGAGGCCGACAGGTCGGCGGCCGCGCGATCGCTATTGGCTGCATGCGCTGCTGCTCGTAGCCACGATCTTCACGACGCTGGTCGTCGGGGCGCGCATGGAGTATTGCTTTCTGCGCAACCTGCCGCCGTTTGTGGCGGGAGACGAGTATCTCCCGTTTTTCAAGCTGAGTTGGGTTCTGGAGCGGCCGTCGCGCCTGCTGCTGGGCATTCCGTTCTCCGCGACACTGCTGACGATCCTGCTGGCGCATGAGATGGGACACTACCTGATGTGCCGTTACTACGGAGTGCGGGCGACGCTGCCATTTTTCATTCCGGCACCGACGCTGATCGGAACGCTGGGAGCGGTGATTCGCATCAAGGCGCCGATTCGATCGCGCGCCGCCTTATTTGATATTGGCATTGCGGGGCCGATTGCGGGATTCGTGGTGGCGACCGCGACGCTCGCGATTGCGCTGGGTCTTTCGAAGCAACTTCCATACGGCACGGCTTCGGATTTACAGTTGGGATTTCCGCCGATCTTCGTGCTGATGCGCGGATTGCTGTCCGCCGTCGCGCCCGGCCACGCCATTGCCGGAGTTCCGCTTGCGCGTGTGTATTTGCATCCTACGGCGGTGGCCGCATGGGTGGGAATGTTCGCCACGGCGCTGAATCTGCTGCCAGCCAGCCAGTTGGATGGGGGACACATTGTTTACGCGCTGGCGCCGCGGGCGCATCGCGTTGTGTCGTGGCTCACGGTGATTGTGCTCGCTTACCTCGGCCGCGCGTATATGGGGTGGCGATTCTGGGCCGCGCTGCTCGTCGTGATGAATGTTCTGACCTACAGACAGCAGCAGGCACCGGACTATCCCGTGCTTCCTTCCAGCCGCTGGGGGCTGGCGCTGGTGGCGCTGATTCTGCTGTGGCTGACGTTTACCGTTTCGCCCTTCCGGCTACTCTGGAAATAAACTGCGTCGATGTGGCGGCGCTCGCGATCCTCTCGTATACTGAATCGTTTTAATACGAGGTGATTCCCATGATCGCGAGAAGTCGGACCTCCGTCATAATGTTCGCAACTCTTCTGCTCGGCTCGGCGGCCGCGCAAACCATCGAAGTGGATGTAACGCACGCGACCAATCACTTTGTGCCGAAGGAAACTCTTGGCGCGGGCGTGGACCGCATTTCCGTCGAGGCCATCGATAAAGACTTGCTCCAGCCTACGCTGGGACAGACGCAGGCCTCGGGATGGCAGCCCGTGACGTATCGTCAGAATACGGAGCTTGCGGTCGAGGCCTGGCACTGGAATCCGCAAGGAACGTGGAGCGATGCGAGCGGCAAAGGCTACTTCACCGGCGCGTCGACGCCGACCGAAATGCTTCGTTATTCCTACGGGTACGGCCTGCCACGGCGTGGATTCACCCGCAACGATGGTACGGAGAACGTCGGCTTTTCGCGCCTCACCGACGGCGATCTCAACACGTTCTGGAAGAGCAATCCTTACCTTACGCAGCGCTTCACAGGCGAGAGCGATGCCCTGCACCCGCAGTGGGTGGTGCTCGACCTGGCGCAGACGCAACTGGTGAATAGCATTCGCATCGCATGGGGCGAACCCTACGCCCGGCGCTATGTGGTGCAGTATTTCACGGGAGACGATCCAATCCATGCGCCGACGCGCGGCGTGTGGCAGACGTTCCTGCAAGGGACGGTGACGAGCGGAAAGGGCGGAACGGAAACGCTTCGCCTGGCGAACAACGCCATTGGCGTGCATTTCGTTCGCATCTGGATGACGGAATCGTCAAACACGTGCGACTCCGACGGGCCAGCCGACCCGCGCAATTGCGTGGGCTACGCCATCCGCGAGATTTTTCTCGGCACAACGACTGCCGACGGCGGGTTCCACGACATCGTGCGACACACGCCCGATCAGGAGCAGACTACGACGTATTGCTCTTCGGTGGATCCCTGGCATCAGCCTTCTGACATTGGTTCAACCAAACAGGCACAGATGGGTTTTGATCTGTTCTTCACCAGTGGTGTGACGCGGGGATTGCCCGCGATGATTCCAGTCGCGATGCTCTACGATACGCCGGAGAACGCCGCCGCCGAGATTGCCTATATCGAGAAACGCGGCTATCCGATTTCTTACGTGGAGATGGGCGAAGAAGCCGACGGACAATACATGCTGCCCGAAGACTACGCCGCTCTGTATGTACAGTGGGCGACGGCGCTGCACAGGGTCGATCCTGGGCTGAGACTGGGCGGGCCGTCGTTTACGGGTGAGAACCGCGACATTGAAGTCTGGCCTGATGTGAATGGCAAGGTTTCCTGGACCGGGCGTTTCGTCGACTACTTGAAGCAGCATGGACGGTTGGGAGATTTATCGTTCTTTTCCTTCGAGCATTATCCGTATGATCCCTGCCGCACCCCGTGGGGGATGCTTTACGAGGAGCCGGAGCTAGTCAGCCACATCATGCAAACATGGCGGGATGACGGCATCCCGGCGGATGTGCCGATGTTCATCACTGAGGGCAACTTGTCTTCGGGCGCGAGCGAAACCTATCAGGACATTTTCGCCGGCGTATGGCTGGCGGACTACGTCGGCTCGTTTCTGAATGATGGGGGCAAGGGCGTTTACTTTTTTCATTACCTGCCACTGCACATGGAACCCGGCTGCAACGGATCACCGGGCACCTTCGGCATGTTCACGATCAATGGCAATTACGAAATTCAGCAGCAACTGGCGCAATTCTTTGTGGCGCAGCTGATCAATCTGGAGTGGGTGCAGCCGGACGGGGGCGAACATCAGGTGTATTCGGCGAAGGGTGACGCGGAAGACGGCGCCGGTCACGAGCTGGTGACGGCGTATGCGGTGAAGCGTCCGGATGGGAAGTGGGCGCTGATGATTGTGAACCGGGATCAGCAAACCGCGCACAAGGTGCGAATTGCATTCCATGGGGAGAACGGGCAGCACAGCACGTTTGCGGGACCGGTGGAGATCAGCACATTCGGAAGTGCTCAGTATCAGTGGCATCCGGCGCGCACGCGATTTGAAGCGCACGCCGAGCATGCCGCCGAAAATACGGTGGTCGCTTACACAAAAGGCTGGGCCGACCCGGATGGGCCGATTGCGCGCGCCAAAGAGAATGCGGGAAAAGATACGACCTATGAATTGCCCGCGGCGTCGGTCACAGTGATTCGCGGTGCGGTGAGTTCTAAGTAGGCGGGAGACGCCTCTGTGCTCACACCGCTCAGCTTAGAGCTGCGGAGCCGAAATGAGAGCAGTTTTCACATCAGCCACAGCGCATCGACGTCGGCAATGATCTGCGTGCGCGGGATCTTTTGCTGTGTCGCGTGCGCGAGCATGGTGCGCAACGTCGTGTTCAGCTTTTCCCGGCTTGGTGACTTCAGAACAAAGTGATAACGGTAGTCGCGCTTCAACTTGAGAATGGGCGCGGCGGCCGGACCGAGCACGCGTACTCCTTCGTGGCGGGTCGATTCGAACCACTTCCCCAACATTCCTGAAAATTCGAGAGCCTCATCTAGCTTGTCGCTGCGCACCAGCACATTGGCGAGGGCAGAATACGGCGGGTAGTGCATCCAGCTGCGAAAGCGAAGTTCTTTTTCGTAGAAGCCGGCGAAGTCGTGGCGGGCGGCATACTGCACGGCGTAGTGATCCTGAAAATAAGTCTGCAGAATGACTTTGCCGGGAGCTTGGCCGCGTCCGGCGCGGCCAGCAACCTGGGTCAGCAATTGAAAAGTGCGTTCGGCGGCGCGGAAGTCGGGCAGGCCAAGCGCAACGTCGGCACCGACCACGCCCACGAGAGTAACGCCGTGAATGTCGTGGCCCTTGGCGATCATCTGCGTGCCGACGACGATGTCGAGCTCGCTCTCATTCAGTGCGTTGAGCGTACGTTCGAAATCTTCGTAGCTGCGAACCGTGTCGCGGTCAAGCCGTGCGATGCGCGCCTGCGGGAACTGGCCGTGCAGCAACTCTTCCAGCTTCTCGGATCCCGTTCCGAGAAAATAGACGTACTCGCTGCCGCAGTGCACGCACGACTTGGGCACGGGCGCCATAAAGCCGCAGTAGTGGCAGACCATCTTATGCTCGCGTTTGTGGTGAGTGAGGGCGATGGCGCAGTTCGCGCACTCGAGCTTCTTGCCACAGGTGCGGCAAAGCACGACGGGCGAGTATCCGCGGCGGTTAAGCAGCACCATGACCTGCTCTTTCCGTTCGAGGCGTGTCTTGATTTCACTAGCGAGTTTTCGTGAAATCACCTGCTCCTGGCCGGTTTCCTGAAATTCCTGGCGCATGTCGACAATTTCGACTTCCGGCAGCGGACGCTGCTCCACACGATCGGGGAGTTCGACCAGCGCATATTTATTTTTCGTAGCATTGAAATAGGATTCGAGCGATGGCGTGGCCGAACCGAGCACGACGACGGCATCGGCCATCTTGGCGCGCATGACGGCGACGTCGCGCGCGTGATAGCGGGGCGTCTCCTCCTGTTTGTAGGAGGCGTCATGTTCTTCATCGACGATGATCAGCGCCAGGTCGGCGACTGGAGCGAAGACGGCGGAGCGCGTGCCCACGACCATGCGTGCCTCGCCGCGCTTGATGCGATGCCACTGCTCAGCGCGCTCTTTGTGGGAGAGCGCGGAGTGCAAAATGGCAACTTCGTCGCCGAAGACTTCATGCAGATCCGCGGCCACGGCTGGCGTGAGTCCGATTTCCGGTACCAGCAGGATGGCTGAGCGCGCGGCGTCGAGGACGGCACGCATGCTGGCGAGATAAACGGCAGTTTTTCCCGAGCCGGTGACGCCGTGCAGCAGCATGCCCGTAAACTGCCGACTCGCGACGCCTTCGCGCACGCGAGCCAGAGCCATCTGCTGCGCGGCGTTGAAGTCGAAATCGAACGGCGAAGGACGGGGCTTCGCGCGCGAGACCGCAAAGTCTGCCCGTTCTTCCCGGATTGCAACCAGACCCCTGCGAACGAGGGTGTTGAGTGTGGTGCAGGGGACGTCGAGAGATTGCAGAGCTGCGACGGGAACTTTGCCGCCGGACGCGGCCAGCGTGTCGATGAGCTTTCGCTGGTTGTCGTTCAATTTGCCTTCTGCGGAGTTGAGGACTGCGATCTTCACGGTGCGAGTGGCATCTTGAACGGCAGAGAGGTCTTCGCGGGTGATCCATTTTTTTCGCGCCATCCCGTCGAGGATTTTGCGGGAGACACGCATAGCCGAACGAAGACTTTGCTCGCGGGCAGCCGTCCGGCCCTCGGCGGCTAAAGCCACCTCACTTTCAGCGTCTAACGGCACTGCTGAAGCCGTGCCCTTCCCGTTCGTGACGCTTTCGATCATCTCTTGTGGGGCGAGATCGACCATCGGCTGGCTGGCCGCCAAATAGTCCAACACTCGGAATTCGGCGGCTTGTTCTTCCGGAGGGCGCCGCGAACGGGCTGATGATCCTGACATTCCGGCAAGATGCAGCGCCATGAGGCCGGCATCGGTGATGCGATATCCCATCGAGCGCTTGAATTCGGCGCTGAGCGGCAACATGGTGCGGAAGACTTCGCCGACGGGAGCGAGATAGTAATCGGAGATCCAGCGTCCGAGCCGTAGAAGTTGGTCGTCGAGCACGGGCGCCGCGTCGAGCACACTGAGAACATCTTTGGTTGCGACCGAGGGCTTGCGGTCGTGCAATTCGACGACGATACCCGTCATGCGCTTCTGGCGGAAGGGCACCAGCACGCGCCCGCCGACAACAGGAGTCGCTTCCACCGGGACGCGATAGGTGAACGCCATGTCCAGCGGGACGGGCAAGGCGACGTCGCAGAATTGGGGCATTGGTTGGAAGGATAAACCAGGACGCTGTGGAACGCGGGTGGTCCCAGCGGGGCAGGGATGCTTCGACTCAGTGATCATCACTTTCGCCGATTACCACTTCGGCTCAGCATCCCATGCTTACTCTGCCTTCTGGAGTGGTTTCAACCCGATGTACTTCATCACCATCTGCAGATCCTTCCACGCTTCGCCCTTCTGGCGGGGATCGCGCAGAAGAAACGCAGGATGGTACGTAACGGCCAGTTTCGCTCCTGGCCAGGGTTTCTCTGGAAAAGAGGGATCGCTGCTGCGCACACCGGCTGGCATGAAATCGTAGAAGCGGCCGCGCAGCTCCGCCATGGGCGCGTTGATGGCGAGAAGATTTCTGGCTGCCACGGCGCCGAGAGCGACCACAACTTTCGGCTTGATCACCGCGATTTGCCGCATCAGAAAAGGCGAGCAGGTGTCGCATTCATCGCGTTCGGGCGTGCGATTCCCGGGCGGGCGGCATTTGACTACATTCGCGATGTAGACGTCTTCGCGGCGGAGTCCCATCGCCTTGATCATGTTGTTAAGCAGCTGCCCGGCGCGGCCGACGAAGGGTTCGCCTTGCGCATCTTCATCGGCGCCGGGGCCTTCGCCCACGAACATGAGTTCGGCGCGTGGGTTGCCCACGCCAAAGACGATCTGCTTGCGTCCGAGCTTATGCAGCTTGCAGCGGGTGCAGTCGCCCAAGTCTTCGCGGATCAACTTGAGCGCGGCGACAGGATCGACCACGCCCTGCTCTGGTTTCGGTGTGAGCACTTCAAAAATGCTTTCTTCCCGGACGATTGCAACAACGGCAGATCTTCTAGGCGACATTTCCTCTCGCAGTTCTGGCTGGGGAGCTGACGATGTTTCTGCTTCCACAACACCCGCAATTGCGGCGGCTTCGTTTTGTGCGTCAGCCTGCACCGCGTTCATTTTGTCCCGGCGATAAAAGTCGTAAATGCCCAGTTCGGTGTAGTAGCGCAGGCGCTCGGCGAGGGCGTGGCGCAAGTCGGGGTCGAGAGCGTTGGGCATGAGCGTGTCGATTGTAATGCAGACAGGTGAGGAAAACCGGGGCTAGATTTTGACGGTGGCTTTGCGTTGCTGGCGCAGATGCACGACCTGATCGAGGACGCGCTGGGCCACGTCCCACTTCGTGGTTTCAGGAATGGTGACCACTTCGTCGCGCGTAATGATATTCACGGCGTTGCGGTCGGAATCGAAACCCACTCCTTCGCGCGAGACGTCGTTGACCACGATGGCATCGAGATTCTTGGCCACCAGTTTCTCGCGGGCGTTTTCGAGGACGTTCTCGGTCTCGGCCGCAAAGCCTATGATGATCTGCGAACTTTTCCTGAGCGCCAGCTCCTGCAAAATGTCGGGAGTGGCTTCAAGTTCCAGAGTCATGGCGCCCTTGTGCTTGATCTTCTGTCCAGACGCAACTTTCGGGCGATAGTCGGCGACGGCCGCGGTCTTGATCACAATGCTTGCTTGAGGCAAGAGTTGGAGCACTGCATCGCGCATTTGTTCCGTGGATTCAACTCGCGTGATCTCGGCGGCTCCAGGAGGCGTCAGGGAGGTGGGCCCGCTGACCAACAAAACGCGAGCGCCGCGACGCAGCGCAGCTTCGGCCAGAGCGTAGCCCATGCGTCCGCTGGAGCGGTTGGTGAGGTAACGTACTGGATCGATTTTTTCGCGAGTCGGGCCGGCCGTAATCAATACCGTCTCGCCGCTCAAGTCTTGGGATGTGCCAAGTGCCGCCAGCACAGCGGCGACAATTTTTTCGTTTTCCACGAGCCTTCCCGCTCCGGTCATGCCGCAGGCCAGATAGCCTTGGCCCGGTTCGACGATCTGGATGCCCCGCTTGCGGAGAATTTCGAGATTCGACTGTGTGGCAGGGTGGTTCCACATATTGACGTTCATGGCCGGAGCCACAACCACCGGGGCAGTCGTTGCGAGATACAAGGTGGTCAGAAAGTCCGTAGCGATTCCCTGCGCGAAGTGTGCGAGAACGTCGGCCGTAGCCGGGGCGACAAGCAACGCGTCGATCGATTGCGCAACGGCGATGTGCTCGATGGCGGAATCGATGTTGGGCGATTGTTCTTCTCCGGGCGCGAACATGCCGGTAATGACTTTTTCTCCGGAGAGGGCCGCAAAGGTGAGGGGCCGTACGAATTCCTGGGCGGCACGGGTCATGACGACCTGCACGCGGATACCACGGTCTTGCAGCAGGCGGATGATTTCCGCCGCTTTGTAAGCTGCGATTCCGCCAGTGACCCCAAGGGCGATCTTCATAATTGCTGATCCCTGATTGTCGACCGAAACGCAATCCAATGCGTTTCAACGCAACAATCGACAATCAACAATGTTCTCTAATCTTGCCCAAGCGCCTTGTCGAATGTTTCCGCAGCCTGCTCGGTGGCGGAGCGAGTCTCAGGAATCTCCCACTTCACCTTTCCGGCACGAATCTCATCTTGCGCGATGCGGCAGGGCTTGCGGGAGGTTGTGTCGACCACCGGAGGTGCACCGGACTGCAGTTGCCGAGCACGCCGTGCCGCTACAAGAATGTAGCGGTAATTGCTGTCAAAACCGTCCATCAACTTCATGGGGACTCTCCCTTGAAAATGTGAAGTCTAATCAGAACCTCGAACGTGTTCGTCAAAAGCATGTCTGTCAAACGTTGTCGGCAGAACACGACCAGCTTTCAGGTTTGTCCCGCTCCAAACTTCCCGTTCCCCGCGCCCCGTCTTATGTCGACAACTGGGCGCCATATGATGATACCGCGAAAATGATTAACGCGCTGAGTCGGGCGGCTGCTGAAACGAGTCCAGAATCGGCCGCAATCGCTTCGCGATGTCGGTGAGCCGGCAGCGATCGGCCAGTTCGACGGCCCGTCTTTGCTCAGTTGGCAGTGAACGCCGCAGGCGCTCCGACAGCACGATACTCTGCAAACTCGCGACGGAATCCTCGAGCACGTCGTTGATCAAAATATAGTTGTACTTGTTGTAGTTCTCAATCTCACGACTGGCGGTGATCAACCGGCGCTGAATGACCTGTTCGGCGTCTTCTGCTCGTTCGCGAAGGCGCTTCTCGAGAGTGCTGCGGTTGGGCGGCAGAATGAAGATGCTCGCTGCATCGGGCAGTTTTCGTTTGATCTGCTCCGCGCCTTGTACATCAATATCGAGCAGCAGGTCGTGTTGTTCATCCTGCGCCTGCGTCAGGAACCGCCGCGCTGTGCCGTAGTAGTTGCCGAAAACATTGGCGTGTTCCAGGAACTCGTCAGCGCGGATCATCTGCTCGAACTGCTCGCGGGACACGAAATGGTACTGCTTGCCGTTCTGCTCTTTGCCGCGCGCCGCGCGGGTGGTGTAGGAAATCGAAAAATTGAGGTTGGGAACGAGCTTGAGGAGTTTGTTGACGAGAGTCGACTTTCCCGAGCCGGACGGGGCCGAGATGATGAAAACGATGGACTGGCGAAGCTGGCTCATTCCAGGTTCTGCACCTGCTCGCGCGCCTTTTCAATTTCCGCTTTCATAGCCAGGCCCGCTTCCGTGATTTTGAGCGCTTCACCGGCCAGGCCTGAAGTCTTCGAAAGTAAAGTGTTGGCCTCGCGGTTCATCTCCTGCAGCAGAAAGTCCAGCTTCTTGCCGATCTCGCCACCCTGGTCGAGCAGCGCCAGGAAGTGGCGCACGTGCGTTTCCAGCCGCACAATCTCTTCCTGAATGTCGCTGCGATCCACGAGAAGCGCGGCCTCTTGCAGAACTCGCTCTTTGTCCGCGGTAGCACCCAGCAGTTCCTGAAGCCGCGTCTGCAAACGTTCGGTGTAGTTGTGCAAGACAGCGCGACGATGCTGTTGCATGCTCTTTGCGGCGGCCAACAGGTGGTCCATGCGCTCGTGAAGTTCGTTGGCGATGCCGCGGCCTTCCTCCTCGCGCATGTGGTTCAGCTTTTCCAGAGCCTCACCGACGCGGGCCATCACTGCGGCCTCGATCTCTCCATCCGCAATGTCAGTGGCCGAATCCAGCGCGCCCGGAATACGCAGCACGGCGTTGAGGTCGGGTTCTGCGGCGAGGGAGAACTCGGCGGCGGCGGCGCGGAAGGCAGCGATGTATCCGCCGATGATTTCACGGTTGAGCGAGAACGTTTCGCTGCCGGCGCGCTCTAGGCTCAGCGTAACTTCGACGTGTCCGCGGGCCATTTTTTCTTTCAGCAGTCGCCGCAGCTGCATCTCAAGCGAATCGGTGCCAGAAGGAAGGCGAAAGTGCAAGTCGAGAAAGCGGTGGTTCACCGATTTGAGGGAAAGAGCGAAGGCCAGTCGGCCATTGGCTGATTGCTTGGAGCCGGGCGCAGGTGGGCGCTGCACTTCGCCTTTCACCTGAGCAAAGCCAGTCATGGATCGTACAGGCATAGATCGAACCGTCGCGCCAGTTAAGTTTCAGCCACTGCTTTCGAACCTTCCATATTGGCAAACTGCAACTCGTACAGGCGCCGGTAAGTTCCGAACTTTTGCATGAGATCTTCATGCGCGCCGACGTCGGCGATGGTTCCGTTCTCGATCACCACGATGCGGTCGGCGCGGCGCACGGTCGAAAGCCGGTGCGCAATGACAAACACGGTGCGGCCGGCCATCAGATTGTGCAGCGCGGATTGTACGAGCGACTCCGATTCGCTGTCGAGTGCCGACGTGGCTTCATCGAGAATCAAAATGGGCGCATTTTTCAGCAGCGCCCGCGCAATGGCCAGCCGCTGGCGTTCGCCGCCGGAGAGCCGCACGCCCCTTTCTCCGATGACGGTATCGTAAGCCGAAGGCAGGGCAAGAATGAATTCGTGGGCCAGAGCGGCGCGGGCCGCCGCCTCGACTTCTTTCTGCGGGACGTGAGGCTGGCCGTAGGCGATGTTGTTGCGCACAGTGTCGTTGAACAGAACCGTTTCCTGCGTCACGATGCCGACCTGCGAGCGCAGGGAAGCCAGCGTGATGTTGCGGACGTCGTGGCCATCAATCAGGATGCGACCGGCAGTTACGTCGAAGAAACGCGGAATCAGATGCACAAGCGTGCTTTTGCCGGCGCCGCTCGAACCCACAATGGCGAGGACCTCGCCGCGCCTGACCTCGAGATCAATGGCACGCAGTATTTCGCGGGCATCGTCGCAAGTTCCCTCGTACGAAAAGCAGACTCCTTCGAACCTGATGTTCTCGGCGAACCGCGGAAGGCGCTTCGCGCCTGGTTTTTCGCGAACCTCGTCCTCAGTGTCCATGAACTTGAACAGCTGCGAAGAAGCGCCCAGCGCCTGCTGAAAACTGTTGTTAAACACGGCGAACTTGCGCACCGGGTTGTACATGGCGAGGACCAACGCGAAAAAAGCGACGAAATCGCCCAGGTTGAGATCACCGCGGATAATTTCGTTGCGCCCCAGCAGCAGCAACATGGCAATCGCAACCGCTCCGAAGAAGTCCATCAGGGGCGAGCTGACGGCGGTTGCCGCAACCGAGCGCAGATTGGCCTGAAACAAGCGCTGCGCCGCCTTGCGGAACCGCGCGACCTCCCAGGACTCCATCCCGAACGCCTTGACAATCCGGTTGCCGGTGATGGTTTCATGCAGAATGTTCTGGACGTCTGCCAACTGGTCCTGCCCGCGCCGGGTGGTCGTTCGGACTTTGCGGCCAATTCGCACCGCCGAATAAATAATGAAAGGGATAAACAGCAGCAGGACCCAAGCCAGGTCTCGGCCCATGATCACGATCGCGGCCGCGATGAAAACGAATGTGAACACCTGCTGCAGAAACTCAGACAGAACGCTCGACATCGCAAACTGCACACGTTCAATGTCGTTAATGATGGTCGAAATCAGAGTTCCGGTCGTGTGCTGGGAAAAGAACGCAGTCGAACGCCGCAGGACAGAGTTGTACAGGTCGTTGCGCAAGTTCGTGATCATGCCAAAGCCGGCGTGGTTCACCAAGTACGTGCCGGTATAGTCGAAAATGCCCTTGACCACAGTCGATGCGACTAGGGCATAGGCCACAATGGTCCACGCATTGTGGAAATGCGCAGGAACGAAAGACTGCAGATAAACGGATTTGCCGATCTTTGGAATCGTGAAAAGAACGATGTTCTCCGAACCCGATGCCGGATTCAGCACGCGGTCGAACACTGGCTTCAGCAGCATCAGGCGGAACGCCTCGAGTAGCCCCACTCCCGCCAGCAAAAACACCCCGGGCAGCAGTTGCACAAGGAAGGGAAGCACGTAGCGGATGAGGCGCGTCAGTTGGCGCATGAGGCTCCCTGGCGCAACGGGCCGCAAAGCCTGGCTGCCGGTTGAATGGACATGAGGTGCAAGCCTTATTCTACTTGAGTTACGCGCCGGATACCGCGGTCTCGGCCGCATGGACTGTTACTTCGGACTGTCGCGATGAACCACCTTTACGCGGTACCCAGCGCGGCGAAGATGCTTGCCGACCTCCTCGGCAATCATGACGGAACGGTGCTGCCCTCCGGTGCAGCCGAAGGCGATCGTAAGGTAACTCTTTCCTTCACGAATGTAGTGCGGCAAGAGGTAAATCAGCAGATCGGAGATGCGCGAAATGAATTCCCGTGTCTGCGGAAATGAGCGGATGTACTTGGCGACGCGCGGATGCCGCCCGGTCAGCGGGCGAAACTCGGGCACGAAATGGGGATTGGGCAGGAAACGCACATCGAAAACGAGGTCGGCGTCTTCCGGCACGCCTTGCCGGAATCCGAAGCTGACGCTCGATACCAGAATGCTCTGCTCCGCGGATTTTTCGTGGAAGCGCTGGTTGATATGGGCGCGCAATTCGTGCACGTTGAACTTGGAAGTGTCGATAACTAGATCGGCGAGGCGTCGGATCGCGCCGAGGCGCCGACGCTCCGATTTAAGAGCTGCCTTGACGGGCTCGTCGGTGCCGAGCGGATGAGGCCGGCGAGTTTCGCTAAAACGCCGCAGGAGAACGGCGTCGGAAGCTTCCAGGAAGACGACCTTCGTGGGAATGATGCGGCGCACGGACTTCAGGATTCCCGGCAGCTTTTCCAGCTTCGAGCCTTCGCGTACGTCCACAACCAGCGCGGTGCGGCGAATCTCTCGCGACTGCAGCGCCAGGTCGGCAAATTGCGGGATCAATTCGACCGGAAGATTATCGACGCAGTAATAGCCGAGGTCTTCAAACGCCTTCAGCACGGAAGCCTTCCCCGAGCCACTCATACCCGTGATGATCACGAGTTCGGGCGAATGGCGCCCGTCGTGGGAGGGTGTTTTCTTCCCGTCGGTCTTTCTCGAATGGATCCTGCGCGTTTTCTGAGCAGGGCCGGCGGACTTCCTGGGCTTCATGAAGTGGATAGTAGCATCGAAGGACCGCGGATGCCCTCCGGCCATGATTAGCAACTGAGATACCGCTGCAGTCGACCGAGACAGCAGGAAATCTCACTGAAATGCAGATTGTTTCCGCCCCAGCCTGCAGGTAATCTATGGCGTCATGAAAAAATTCGAAGAGCTCTCCGAACGTGAAGTGTTGGCTCTCGCCATTGGCCTGGAAGAAGAAGACGAACGCGTGTATTCCGACTTTGCCGAAGGCTTGCGGCAGGACTACCCGGCGACTGCGTCCATGTTTGAGGGCATGCGCGAAGAGGAATCGGGTCACCGGCGCCGGCTACTGGAACTCTTCCAGAAAAAATTCGGTGAGCACATTCCGCTGATCCGCCGGCAGGATGTGCGCGGTTTTGTCGAGCGCCCGGCCTTGTGGCTGGTTCGTCCGTTGCGCATCGAGGCCGTGCGCAAAGAAGCCAGCGCGATGGAGGTTGAGACTCGCCGATTTTATGAAAAGGCTGCGGCGCGCACGCAGGACGCCCGCATCCGGCAGCTTCTGGACGACTTGGCGAATGAAGAGCGGTCGCATGAAGTACGCGCTCAGGAATTGGATAAAGAGAGGCTGCCGGACACCGTCAAGGCCACGGAAGAGCAAGCTCAGCGGCGGTTGTTCGTATTGCAAATCGTGCAGCCGGGACTGGCGGGGCTGATGGACGGTTCGGTTTCGACGCTGGCGCCGGTGTTCGCGGCCGCGCTCGCGACGCAAAAGAGCTGGGACGCGTTTCTGGTGGGTCTGGCCGCGTCGGCCGGGGCGGGCATCAGCATGGGCTTTGCTGAGGCCTTGTCGGATGACGGCAGCCTGACGGGCCGCGGGCATCCCTGGGTACGCGGGTTGATTTGCGGGGCAATGACCGCGGTGGGCGGCATCGGCCACACCCTACCTTTTCTGATTCGCGACTTCCGGCTGGCGCTGTGGGCGGCAGGCGCTGTGGTGCTCGGCGAACTCGGTGTCATCACCTGGGTCCGCAGGCGCTTCATGGATACTCCCTGGGTCACGGCGGCGCTGCAAGTTGGGCTGGGCGGCGTGCTCGTGTTTATTACCGGCGTGCTGATTGGGAGCTCGTAGCAACACGGCTCTAAACGATTGTCATTCCGAGCAACGCGAGGAATCTGGGTTCTTGTTTCCGTCGACAGAACCCCAGATCCCTCGCTCCGCTCGGGATGACAAAGAACTAGGAAGCCGTTCCATCATGGCTGCGTCTCCAGCGGGTGGGTGGTCTTCTCGTAGAACTCGTTTTGCAGCTTGAGGCTGACGTCGTCGGCCTTGATTGCGCGGATCGTCTTTACCAGCGCGTCAATCCACCAATTCATTTGAAATTCGCCCAATTCCTTCGTAGCAGCAGACCCATCGCCCGAATAGTGGTACGGAAATCGCGTATACCACCAAATTCCGGTGTAAACATCATCCGGAATTTTCTGCCGTGCCTGATCCGCTCCGGATTCCTGGTTAGCACGATCAAGATGTACGGTGTCCGGCCGCGAGACCATCATCTTCGAGGTCTCGTCCTCACCCGCGTGCCAGTCGATTTTCTCTTTCGATCTGTGTGGGGGACCGCCGCTAGTGGGTGCGCGCTCGTCGAGGATGTAGACCACATAGTCGTGCCGCGTGTCGAGCTGCGTCTGGGCGAAGTAGGGCAGCAGGTGTTCGTTGCCGCCGTGGCCGTTCACGATCAGGACTTTCTTGCAGCCGTTGCGCGCCATCTCGTCGGTGGTTTCCTGCAGTAAGGCAAGTTGCAGACTGCGGCTATAGGCGATGGTGCCGGGTTCGTGCTTCGCTTCGGCAATCTGGCCGAAATAGTATTCCGGGAAGACGACTGCATATTCCTGTTCGGCCGCATGCAGCGCGGCGTAGCGGACGTCGAGCAGATCGGTGCCGAGGGGCAGATGCGGACCGTGCTTCTCCAGAATGCCGAAGGGCAAGAGGCAGGTTCCTTGCGAGCGATGAATGCCTTCGCGAAAATCGGCGGCGGTGAGCTCCTCCCAATGAACGGATAGCTTCGCCGGAGGCTGTTGTTGACCAGGGCTGGATGGTGCGAACACGAGGACGAGGGAGAGAACCAAGAACGCAGTCGTGAGGTGAGGACGAATCAGCATGTGAGGGAACTCCCGGCGCGAATTCTAGCACCGATCGAGCCGAGCTAAAACGTATCAATAGGCCTTATTTCGCCATTTGCGAAGCGAACATGATGCGGTGCCCGTCGGCTGTGACCAGCCCGAACTCCCGCATGCCCCATGGCTCATCGCGGAGCGTCTTGGAGATGGTCGCACCTTTAAGGCGAACGAAGCTGTAAAAGGCATCGATCTCATTGACCTCGAGATAGGCGAAATAGGAATGGTCTCCGAGTTCGGAAGGAGGTAGCGATCCGGGACAGAGGCCGGCGGAAATTGTGCAATTGCCATTTGTGTAGAAAAGGAAGCCGGGATCGGGGATCGTGTGTATCTGAAAGCCGAGGACGTCGCGGTAGAAGGCTGCAGATTTCTCGAGATCGTGAACCGCGATGACGAAACGGGTTCTTATTACGTTCGGTATGGCATTCACCTCAGGAGCGCGCAGGGCTTTCTAAAGTCAAATCCCCACCCTACGAAAACCGCCCTTCGGCTTCGCTCAGGGCATGCTACGGGCGCGGCACTCATTACCTCGTATTATCCCCGGCTCTACGGCACTTCTCTACGGCACTTCGATCAGCTGCATTTTGCCATCGCGGGCGCGGTGGAGCACCATCACTTTGCCTTTGGGATCGCGGAAAACGAAGACGTCGCGATCCTTGAAGTGCGCTTCCTTGATCGCTTCCTCCAGAGTCATGGGGCGCAGGGCGACGGCATCGTCGGAGCGAACCAGGTGCACTTCCGTGGTCTTCGCCACCGCGGGATACCGATGCACCACGACCGGGACGGCCGTCTTCTCCGACGAGCCGACGGCAGTCCGTATGTCGTCTTCCGGTTCCAGCGGTGGCGCCGGATGGCCATTCCACTTCTTCACTTCCTCGGCCTTGCGCGCTGAGCGCTTCTTCGCTTGCCAGCGCGTTTTGTATTTGATCGCCTGTTTTTCGAGATGCTCGAGCGCCTCGTTGACGGCAATGGTCATGTCCTTGGCTTGCGCCAGACCGACCAGCGGGCCGTTACGCGGGCTGATGGTAATTTCGGCTTTATGGCGGTGCTTCTCAACGGTGAGGATAACTTTGGTTTCAAATCTGTCGCCCAGAATTTTGCGGATTTTCGCGAGGCCGGTTTCTACTTCTTTGCGGATGGCGTTGGTGACTTCGTACTGTCTTCCCGTGTACTCCACATTCATGAGCGCCCCTCCTTTAATTCGTGCATGAGTGAAATTGGGCACTGCATTTGGAACCTCTATTTTGTAATTGGGTAACTTTGTAATTTGGTAATTTGAGGTCGGGATCGGGGGATTTCAATTACCAAATTACCGATTGCCCAATTACCAAATCTATTTCTTTACCCGACGCTGGTGTGTGCTCGGGATGCGCATGTCTTCGCGGTACTTGGCCACCGTGCGGCGGGTCACCTGAATGCCCTGCGATTGCAGGATGCGGGTGATCTGCTCGTCGGTCAGCGGACGGCTGGGGTCCTCTTCCTCGATGAGCTTCTTGACCCGGCGCTTGAGGATGAGCAGGGACGTGCCGCCGCCCTCCGGGCCTTGCACGCTCTCGCTAAAGAAGTACCGCAGTTCGAACACGCCCTGCGGTGTGTGAGCGTATTTGTTGGCGACCGCGCGGCTTACCGTCGAAGGATGCACGCCGATTTCTTCGGCCACCTCCTTGATCATCATGGGTTTGAGGAAGTCGATTCCGCGTTCCAGGAATTCCTGCTGGCGAGCGACGATGGAATAGCAGACTTTGGTGATGGTCTGCTTGCGTTGTTCGATGTTCTTGATCAGCTGGATGGCGCTCTTGTAGCGCTCTTTGACGTAGTCGCGCGTCGACTTGTCATTCGAGCCGTCGCGCGTGACCAGCTTGCGGTAGGCAGGGTTCAGGCGAAGCTGCGGCAGATCTTCATCGTTCATGATGACCAGCCACTCGTCGCCGTGCTTGACGAATGCGACATCGGGCTCGATGAGCCGTGCAGTCACTTTGTTGTATCGCAGTCCTGGCCGGGGATCGAGCGTCCGGATGTAGTTGAGCGCCTGCTCGACGGCTTCGACGGGACGGCCGATGGCCTTGGCAATCTCCTTGTGCCGCTTGTTCTGCAGGTCGCGCAGGTGCTGGTCGACCACGGCGATGGCGTCCTGCAGGACTTGCGCTGTGCCGTTGCCGTTTTTGTGCAGGGCGAGTTGCGCCTGATGATAGCGAAGCTGTGCCAGCAGGCACTCGCGTAGATCACGACATCCCACGCCCGGCGGATCGAGCTGCCGAACGACTTCTAGCGCCTCCAGCAAGTCAGCGGCGGAAAATCCGGGTTTATACGCTGGAGTGGCATTTCGCTCAACGGGCTCGGGCGCGGGGGCAACCCCAGCGGCAGAATCTCCTGAAGAAAAAGACTCTCTCGAAGATCCACTCAGCGGGGGATTCGCAATTCCGTGCGCCGTAGGTTCCGTGGCCTCGGCCTCATCCTCGGCCACACCGGCAGAGGCCGCCAGCTCCACCACGCCCGACGATTCCGAGTCGTACGAGTCTGCGTCTGCGTCGGCGTTTTCGTGCAACCCCAGCGCCTGCGCTTCACTGACAATGTTCTTCGCGGCCTCGGCGTCGGCCTCGGGCGATGCCGGCGGAGCCACGCCGAGCAACTCGTCATCGCTCGCGATCAGGTATCCGTCTTCATTCAGGTTGCCGATGATCAGTTCGGCGGCTTCGTGCACCTGCGGCCGCAAGCTCAAAGCACCCAGCTGCCAGGCGAGGTGGTCGGTGAGATTCGACGGCTTGGACAGGAAGTTCTCGAACGACGGCCGCTCGATGTCTTCCATTTCGCTGTGCGTGCGATAGCCCGGATCGAGATAGTCCTGAAAGAACGAGCCGAAATCGATCTCTTCGAAAGGATCCTTCTTTTCGACGGCGGTAATGGGATTTTCTTCGGTCGTGGCCGTGGCGGCCCGGTCGCGGTCTTCTTCTTTCTTGCCAACTTCATCGAGCAGCGGAACCGCGTCTTCCAGTTCCTCGAGGACCGGATTCTCGACCATCTCAGCGTTGATCATGTCCTTGAGCTCGAGTTTGTTGAGCGCAAGGACGGAGACCATCTGCACCAGGCCAGGCGTGAGGATCTGGCGCTGCGCGAGCTTGACGCTGAGTTTGTGCTGAAGAAGAACCATGTCGTCGTCGGTCGTTAGTCGTTAGCCATTCATCGTTGTATTCGGCTGTGTTTTAGCTTTCTCGCACTGCTGATCCACTTCGCCTCCAAATAGCGTCGCCGCCCAGCGCGGCACGCCCCGATATCCCATATAGCTCCCGGATTTGTCTCGATTGCGAAAAATTCCAACCGCTGCGCAGATCGCCACCGCGGCGAGAAACAAAAGCCAGGCTACGTTCCAGACAGCGTCTACCCACCAGTAACGCCTGCCCAGGGCGAGCGATCCCAGGAACAAAACCCAGAACACAATACCGGGAATCCAGCCGCGGTGTGCCGTCGTCATAAAGCCTCAGCGCCTAAAGGCGGTCGCCGATTTTGATCATTGGTGGCGCAGGTGAAACTGCCCCCTTTCAAACCTCTTATGCCCAATTCACACCAGCGAGAAGCTCTCGCCCAGATACACCCTTCTGACTTCCGGATCGCCGGCCAATTGCCCGGGTTCGCCGTGACGGAAGATTCTGCCGTCGTCGATGATGTACGCCCGGTCGGTGACCGAAAGCGTTTCGCGCACGTTGTGATCAGTAATCAGAACTCCGATGCCGCTGGCCCGCAGGCTGCTAATGATTTTCTGCAGGTCGAGTACGGCAATCGGGTCGATTCCAGAAAAAGGTTCGTCAAGCAAAATGAATGTCGGGCTGATGCACAGGCAGCGGGCGATCTCCACACGCCTGCGCTCGCCGCCTGACAGCGCATACCCGCGATTCTGGCGGATGTGTTCCAGTCCCAGTTCGTCAATAAACTTTTCCATCTTCTCGCGGCGCTCGTGCCAGGAAATCGGCTGCGCCTCAAGCACGGCGAGGATGTTTTCCTCCACCGTGAGTTTGCGGAAGACCGAAGCTTCTTGCGGGAGATAGCCGATGCCATACTGGCGCGCCCGCAGATACATAGGAACGTCAGTGATGTCCTGACCGTCGTACAGCACGCGGCCAGTGTCAGGAGGGATCAAACCAACGATGGCGTAGAAAGTTGTGGTCTTGCCTGCGCCGTTAGGGCCTAATAATCCAACAACTTCGCCCTGCTCGACGTTCAGGCTGACACCGTTTACAACGCGCCGGCCACGGTAGGACTTGCCGATCTCTTCTGTGGCCAGAGTATGCATTTATGTTCGCAATTAATGGGCCACTCGCGTCGTGGTTACCACAGGAGTAGATGAACCGCCTTCTACGAGCACCCTATCATCGCGTCTAAAGAAAGTCAACGAAACCCCGGTAATCTTGCCCTGTTCGGCATCAAAAATGCTAGGCGGCCCACCGGTCAGGACGAATTTGTCATCCGCCGCCGTGTAGACGAGTTGTTGGCCGGTGGCTTGCCGACCGGATTGCTGGATTACCACATCCTGTTGCGCCACCATGTGATCCAGTTGACTTGGACCTGGGAGCTGACCGGCAGCTTGCTGATTGGTCGCGGTCTGGCTGCGGGGCAGGAGGTAGGCATCAGCCAGCTTAGAGGTGGCCGTGAAATCCACACCCCTGGCTGTGACGCCTCCTTCATAGTGGGCCTTGCGCTCCAAATCGGTGTAGGTCAGTTTCGCGGATGTGATGGCGATGGGGCTCGATTGGCCTAGTGGACTCTGGTCAGCTCGTTGCGCGTTTGCTGGTTTCTTCTCTGACTTCTCCTCCAACGGGACTTTCTCCGCGGCCCCCTTCTCGGTCTGCACTAGGATCGTCTGAACCGGCTGCGCCTCAGTGCCTTGCGCCAGCACTGACCGCTGGTTGCGGTCGAACTGGATCGACGGGGCTTCGATAATGTTTGCGTCCTGCCATAACCGTGCGTTCCCTATGTAAAGCGCTACGCCGAGGTCGCGATGAGCCGTCATGCTACGTGCTGTAACGTGGATGGGCGAGGAGGATGCCAGAAGGGCGCCTCCCGGTTGCTCCTTGAGTTCGCTGTAGGTTGTCTTAACGTTATTCTCAGCCAGCACGTCGCCGGTGGCCCGGTTGATGCGGATGGTCCTGGCAGTCGTGGCCGTGCCGCCGGTCGCCACTCGCGGACTGCCGGTCAACACCAGCATCTGATCCGCGGGCGTGTAGCGTGCGTTGTCAGCCCAGGCCTGTGTTCGCTTGTCGGGAGCCAGGTTGTCGGCGTAGACGACGTTTCCGCTTTGCGTCACCGACTCGATTCCGCCGTGGCCGCCGTTTTGATCGCCCGGATTAAGGAAGGCCGCATCCACCGATTCACTAGTGCTGACGCGGTCGGGCTCGCTCGGATTCGAATTCACGATGCGCGCGTCGGGCGCGCCGTGGATGGTGGTGATGCGGCTCTGCGTTGACCCGTTAGCGGATTCAGTCGCGGTGAACTTCGCCTCGAACTGGCTGGCTGTAACTACGGTCTGACTCGCCGTTTGCTGACTTGCCGGCGCAGCAGAACCCGGGGCTGCATCCGCCGGCATCGGCGTAATCGTGATCTGGGCCGCCCCGGAGGTTACAGCCCGCTGCAGAAGACGCCCTTGCGCCAGCGTGAAATCGATGACCGGCGCCGTCAGTGTGACATCCTGAGCCGAATTGCTGCCCGTCGTTTTTGCTCCTTTCTGCTCCAGGCGGGCGCCGTCGAGGGCGCGTACTTTCTCGAGCAGATTTGGATTCCCACGCTTGTGCACGGCAGCCTGCTTCGCCGGGGGCTTATGCGCAGAGCTGTTCGCCGTAAATTCTAGGACTGCCCGTCCCGCGTCGCCCTGAATGGGTTGTGGTCCCCCTTGCTCGGCGTGAACATTGCCGGTCAGAATCACGTTGCGCAGGATATTTCCGGACTCGGTCAGCAGAAACTCTGCCTGGTCGGCGCGCCCTCGCACCTCCGATGCGAGCTGGTCTGGTGCCTTTGCCGAAGCGTGCGTTTCCGCATTCACATTGCCCGTCGCCAGCGCATGCTGCACCTGATTTTCTGCACCCAGATCGAACACAACGCGGTCCGCGAAAGCCGTGATTCCATTACGATCCAGCCGTGCGTGGTCCAATATGACTTGGCGGGGATCGTTGGTAACAATCCCATGCTCGGCCTGAAGGAGGGCGTTGTTGGCCCCAGCCATTTGCACATGGACGCTCGACGACAGCGTAAGCGTGTTGGATTTGCCGGCGTACTTCACGCCCACCGCCCATCCGGAGGCCTGCGCGGTACGGAAATCGACGCGCGCGTCGGTAGTGGCGTTGCCGCTGTCCTTGTTGAACACCAGATCGCGCGTTTTCAGGTGGATCGGATTTTTCATCACTCTTGGCGTGGACTGATCGGGACTCGCCAGGCCCGAAGGATTCGCCATCAGATCGATCTGCACGTCGCCCGTGGCTGTGACGTCGCCGGTTTGCGGGTCATAGACAAAATTGTCACCGTAAATCTGGTCGTAGCGCGAGGAGTCGCGGCCATACAGCAGGATGCTGACTCCGTGCAGCTCGGCCCGCCCGTTCACCTTGAATTCCTTGACGTGTGTGGCCTGCACGGTAAATAGTGTGCGCTGGCCGTCGGACTTGGAGAATTGGAATCCGCTGGCCGTCTGTTTGATGTCGTACCCGATCTTATTGGGGACTTCCTTGAGCACGTTGCGCGTCCGCATCCGGGCGTAGAAATACATCGCCGACACCACCAGCGATAGGACGATGGCAGTGGCTGCCAGCAGGCGTCGCAGACGGTAGATGGGAAGCGGCATCTGGGTTCAGTGTAAAACAGTTATCCGTATCCGGTACGCGGTACCCGGTTTTCTGTCATGGGGGTCTCGACTACACTTTGGATGCGATGAAACGGGACGCTACAACGCCGCTCCTCGATTTTCGCAACCTGCGGGTGATGCGCAGTCAGAAGATCGCGCTCGACGACTTCACTCTGCGCATCGGCGCCGACGAACACGTTGCTATTCTGGGCCCCAACGGCTGCGGGAAGTCCACGCTCATCAAGACCATTACGCGGGAGTGTTATCCCGTCGTACGCGAGAATGTCCAGCCGGAGTCGTCGCTCGCGATTCTCGGCGAAGAGCGCTGGGATGTGTTCGACCTGCGCACACGTTTGGGCATCGTTTCTAACGATCTGATGCTTTCCTGCACCGGAGACGCCAGCGGGCGGGATGTCGTGCTGTCGGGGTTCTTCAGCAGCACGGCGATTTATCCGAATCATGCCGTCGATCCGCAACAGAGCGAGCGGGCCGATGCGGCGCTCTCCGAACTCAAGATTTCGCACTTAGCCGATCGTGCTGTTTGCGAAATGTCATCGGGCGAGGCCCGGCGCGTCCTGATTGCGCGCGCCCTGGTGCACAAGCCGCGAGCCTTGCTTTTTGACGAACCCTGCAATTCGCTCGATCTCGCGGCCCAGCAGAGCCTGCGGCAAACGATGAGCGCTCTGGCCAACTCGGGTACGGCGATCATTTTGGTGACGCATGAACTGGCGGACATCGTTCCGGAGATTCAGCGCGTCGTGCTGATGGACCGCGGCCGCGTGGTAGCCGACGGCCCGAAAGAAGAGATACTCGAGGTCGAGCGGCTGGCGTCTCTGTTCGGTGTTCGGGTGGAGATGGCGCGCCGCGATGGGCACTACCACTTATGGTGAGCGCACGCTGTCGGGGGAACTGTCCACTGGCGAATTTTCGCGGGCGTAAAATAGGCTGATGCAGGACGATCACGCGGGAAGCGATCTCAGGATTTTCGAGTATCGCCGCGGCGACTACGTGATCAGCACCGATCCGGACCGTCTGGACCTTGCCCTGATCCATGAATTCCTGACCAACTGCTATTGGGCCAAGGGCATTCCGCGTGACGTGGTCGCACGATCGATTGAGCATTCCCTGTGCTTTGGCGTTTATGATAGGAGTGGCAAGCAAGTGGGCTTTGCCCGCGTGGTGAGCGATTTCGCCACTGTCGCGTACTTAGGCGATGTTTTCATTTTGGAGCCGCATCGCGGCCATGGGCTGGCCAAGTGGATGATGGAATGCATTACGCAACATCCGGCACTGCAAGGCTTGAGGCGCTGGATGCTGGTGACCCGCGACGCGCACGGGTTGTACTCGCAGTTTGGATTTACATCGCTGGAGTCACCCGAGCGCTTCATGGAACTGCACCGGGCTGATGTATACAAGACATCGTTATCGTCATCATCAGAATCAGAATTCAGGAAGACAACATGAAAAACTCTGGAATGTCCCGCCCGCTGTTTGAAACCGATCCGCAAATTGCGGCTGCTATTGACAACGAAACCCGCCGCCAGCACGAAGGCCTGGAACTGATTGCATCCGAGAATTTTGTCAGCGAAGCCGTGCTCGAGGCTGCCGGTTCAGTGTTCACCAACAAGTATGCCGAGGGATATCCCGGCAAGCGCTACTACGGCGGCTGCGAATTCACCGATGTTGTCGAGAATCTCGCGCGCGACCGTGCCAAGGCGCTCTTTGGGGCAGAGCATGCGAATGTCCAGCCCCACGCCGGATCGCAGGCGAACATGGCGGCCTACGCCGCCGTTCTTCAGCCGGGCGACACGATTCTCGGCCTGAACCTGGCGCACGGCGGACACCTGACGCACGGCCACCATTTGAACTTTTCGGGCAAGACGTACAAGATCATCCCCTACGGCGTCACGAAAGAAAGCGAGACCATCGATTACGACGAACTGGAAAAGCTTGCCGAGAGGGAGCGCCCAAAGCTGATCATCGGCGGCGGCAGTGCGTATCCGCGCATCATTGATTTTGCCCGCATGCGGCAGATCGCTGACAAAGTGGGCGCGCTCTACCTGGTGGACATGGCGCATTTCGCCGGACTGGTGGCGGGAGGCGTGCATCCATCGCCCGTGCCGCACGCGCAGATCGTTACCTCGACAACCCACAAAACTCTGCGCGGGCCGCGATCGGGGATGATTCTTTCCAAGGCCGAGTTTGCGGCGGCGATCGACAAGACCGTTTTCCCCGGCATGCAGGGAGGGCCGCTGGTGCACATCATGGCAGCCAAGGCGGTTTGTCTCCACGAGGCCATGCAGCCAGAATTCCGCGACTACGCTCGGCAAATCGTGGCGAACGCGAAGGAACTGGCGCAGACCCTGGCCAGTGAGGGCTTCCACATCATTTCCGGAGGCACCGATACGCATCTCATGTTGGTCGACGTATTTTCCAAAGGCATGCTGGGCAGCGAAGCCGAAAAAGCGCTCGACCAGGCCGGCATCACGGTTAACAAGAACGCCATTCCTTTCGACACGAATCCGCCGCTGAAACCGAGCGGCATCCGCATCGGCACGCCGGCGCTGACTACGCGCGGCATGAAAGAAACCGAGATGCGCCAGATCGGAAAGTGGATTTCCGAGGTGCTGCACAATCGGACCGACGCGGCGCTGCTGGCGAAAGTCCGCAAGCAGGTGCTCGGTATGTGCGAGGCGTTCCCGCTGTATGCAGAGCGCAGGGCAAAGGCGCAGGCGGAAGTGCGCGCATAAATCTCCTGTGTTCTTCCGTGCCCTCTGTGGTTAAATGCCATCGGTGAAGATCGCCATCGACATCCGGCGGATGAGCGAATTTGGCGTCGGCACGTACATTCGCAACGTGGTTCGAACCCTGGGCCGGCTCGACCGCGAGAACAAGTACCTTCTGATCGGCGCGCCGGAGAAAGTCCAGGAAATCGGCGCCCTCCCGCCCAACTTTCAAACGGTTCCGTTGCGCGCGCCCGAGCGCACCGTGCAGGGTTATCGTGAATTCCGCACCGCCCTGACGCGGCTGAATTGCGACCTGGTGCATATCCCGAATCTGTTTTCCGTGCCGCGGGCGATGCCGTGTCCTTATGTCATGACGGTACACGACATGCTCGAGCACATGTCGCGGGCCCGCGAGCGGAGTGGCTTCTGGCGCTCGCTGCACTTCCAGTTGACCCGGCACGTGCTGAGGGGCGCATCCCGTATTTTTGCCGTGTCCCAGTTCACAAAATCAGAGATTGAGAAGCTATTCGAAATTCCCTCCGACCGCATCGAGGTGGTTTACAACGCCATTGACGAGCGGTTCCTCCACGGACACGCGACCGAAGCCGACCGTGAGCTGATCGCGAAGCGTTACCAGGTGACGTATCCTTTCCTGCTCTACGCCGGCCGCGTCAGCCCGCACAAGAATGTTGTGCGCATGATCGAAGCTTTCTCCGCACTGAAAACAGAACTTGAGCGGGACCAGACGCTGCCCGACTTGAAGCTCATCATTATTGGAGACGATCTGTCGGGCAATCCTGACTTGCGGCGGACGGTCGTGCGCAGCGGCGTTCAGAATGACGTGCGCTTCCTGGGATTTGTGCCCATCGAAGTCCTGCGGATTTTCTACGACGTCGCCAAAGTTTTTGTGTTTCCGTCGCTCTATGAGGGCTTCGGGCTGCCGCCGCTCGAGGCAATGGCGCACGGCACGCCGGTGGTAACGTCAAATGTTTCGTCGTTACCCGAGGTTGTGGGCAAGGCGGCGGTGCTGGTAAATCCGGAAAACGTCTTCGAAATCATGCGCGCGCTGCATCGCGTGTTGACCGACCAGGCCTTGCGCAACCGCATGAAGGAAGTCGGCTACCAGCAGGTGACGAGGTTCTCCTGGGACGCTTCCGTACGCAGAATTCTGGAGGTCTACCGGGAGCAAGCGGGCGACGGTCCAGCGCACGCGGGCCAACAGCCTGCCGCCGACTGAAGCTGCGGGCTCGGCGATCTCTACTTCAGCAGCGGCTGGCCCGGAGACGCGACCGACAGCTTGTGCAGCTTGGCGGTGAGGCGGGACCGATCGGCGTCGGTTTTGGCGGCGGCCAGGCGCTTGCGCAGTTGGGCGATTTTCTCTTTGCGAGTGCGGCGCCGGCGTATCTCGGGCCGGCGGCTGGGTGCGGACATGAAGTGCTCCTGAACGATTGATTTTGAAAGCAGCCGAACCTGTAAGTCGAGGTGCCTGGCGGGCGTTTGAGCCCCGCCGCCGAAATCCTAAGCGGAGCGAAGGACTCGGTTCGGAACCAATCTAAGGCAGCCGGACCTGTAAGCCGAATTCTGTCCGTCTCGCGACGGGACGACCATTCCTCTGGGCCGCGCATTGCTGCGCGGCTCTAGCGACCTACCCGGAGGTTTGACGCACCGAGCCGGCACGGGTCCCGCCCATTCCGTAAGTCCCTTCTCCATTGCAACGGGACCCACCGAACGGGCGGGAACTTCCTCCCTATTTGGTCTTGCTCCGTGTGGGGTTTGCCCTGCCCGCGCCATCGCTGGCGCTGCGGTGCGCTCTTACCGCACCTTTTCACCCTTACCCCGCCCATTCCGTACGTCACTTTGAACTTCAGTCGAGACGCGCCGAATGGGCGGGGCGGTATGTTTTCTGTGGCACTTTCCGTCCAGCCGGCTTGAACCGGCTGTCCCGGACGTTATCCGGCACACTGCTCTGCGGAGTTCGGACTTTCCTCCCCGCTCAAATGAGCGGAGCGGCCGTCCGGTCCGGCTGCCTACGACATTATTATAACGAAGGTCATGCGTCGGACCGCAGGCTTCGGACCTAGGATTCTTTGGCATCAGCATCGGGCGACGCTAACCCCGCTCGCGGTGGGTCTTGTCCTAAAACGCTTTTAGGACAAGACCCTCGCGGTGCGCGCCCCGTAAACCGCTGATAAACTGGAGCAGGGCTGCACCCCTAAGCCAGCGGTCAAAGGTCCGAGGACCGGCGTCAGGTCCTATGCATCTCGCCGAATCCATCCGCATCGCGTTGCGTTCGCTGTGGGCGAACAAGTTGCGCTCTGTGCTGACGCTGCTCGGCGTGGTCATTGGCGTGGCCGCCGTGATCGCCGTTGTGACGTTCGTTTCTGGTGTCAACGACTACGTAGCCACTAAGGTATTCAACCTGGGTGCCGACGTTTTTCTGATCTTCAAGGTCTCTCCCGCAGTCACGAATATCGATCACTTCCTGGAGGCCGAAAAGCGCAAGGACCTCACCCTCGACGATTACCGCGCGGTCGCGGAAGCGTGCCGCCACTGTGTGCTGGTTGCGGCCTCGACGCGCAACGAAACCGGGCACGTGAAGTATGGCGGGCAGTCCATCAGCGACACACTGGTGCGCGGCGTTACCCCGGGCATGGACGTCATTCTCGACACCGACCTGGCCAGTGGCCGCATGCTCAACGAGACCGACCTGGACAATCACTCGATGGTCGTCGTGATCGGCAACGATATTCTCGAACACGTGATGCCGGGGATGGATCCCTTGGGCAAAGAGGTCCGAATCGATGGCTGGAGCTACGTGGTGATCGGCGTGGCGAAGAAGAAGGGCACGACGCTGGGGCAGAGCGCCGACAATTTTGTGATGATCCCGATCACGACCTGCCTGAAGCAGTATGGATCGCACAACAGTAATCTGCGCATCGCCGGCAAGGCCGCCAGCACCGGCGCACCGCTTAGCGAGGCCGTGGACGAATCGCGCGTCGCACTGCGCGCCCGCCGCCACGACCTGCTTAGGATGGACGACAGTTTTGACATTGAGACGAACGCGAGTCTGCTCGGCATCTGGAGCGGGTTGAGCAACACCTTCTTCATGGCCACGATCGGCATCGCGTCGGTTTCGCTCGTCGTGGGCGGGATCGTCATCATGAACATTATGCTGGTGTCGGTGACCGAGCGGACCCGCGAGATCGGCATTCGCAAGGCGCTGGGCGCGCGCCGGGGCGACGTGCTGCTGCAGTTTCTCATCGAAGCCGTCATTCTGGCGCTGATCGGCGGAATCCTGGGAGTTCTCTCCGGAGTAATCGTGGCCGAAGGAGTCACGGCTTTGATCGGAATGCCCTCGGCGATCAAGCTGTGGGCGGTCGCGGCCGGGTTGGTCGTCGCGGCCAGCGTGGGTGTGTTTTTCGGAGTGTACCCGGCGCGCAAGGCGGCGCGGCTCGATCCGATCGTGGCGCTGCGGTTTGAAATGTGACGGTACATTAACAGCTGTTGTCATTCCGAGCGCAGCGAGGAACCTGCTTCTTGCATGCGCCTTTCGAAAAGCAGATTCCTCCCCTTCGGCTTCGCTCAGGGGCGGAATGACAAGATGAGTTCTTTATCATGCGTAAATCCGAATTCGGCGAGATCGTGCAGATGGCGACGGACACGATCCGCAGCAACAAGCTGCGTTCGGCCCTGACGGTCCTCGGCATCGTCATCGGAGTGTCGGTCGTCATCGGCGTCTCGTCCATCGGTCGCGGGCTTGACGACAACGTGCGCGCCATCGTTAGCAGCGTTGGCTCTGATGTCATCTTCGCCTTCCACATGGAGCCGTTTTCCTTCAGCCGTCCCACTGAAGAAATGCGCAAGCGCCGGGAACTTACCTATGAGGACGCCGTGGCGGTGCGCGACCTGCCCCACGTCAAGGCAGTGAGTGCGATTCTGCAACATGTACGGCCGGAACTCGGGGTGGGAACATTCGCAGTGAAGTATCGCGACCGGAAGGCAAAGAATACGATTCTCGAGGGCGATCAGGCCTCGGCCCAGTATGTGGTTGACTTACCGATCGCCTTGGGCCGGTGGATCAGCGAAACCGACGAGGAGCACCGTTCCCCAGTCGTCGTGCTTTGCGCCGACACGACCGAAGAACTCTTTGGCACGGAAGACCCAATCGGGAAGGAAATCAACGTGGAGGGCCAGCTTTTTACGGTAGTGGGAACCGTGCAGAGGGCAAAATCTGTGTTTGGGGGCGGCAAGAATCCCGATGACAACAAGGTGGTCTTTCCCTTAAGCACGATGCACAAACTGCATCCCGAACTCAAACAATATTGGATTATGGCCCGGGCTACATCGCAGGACGACTTGCCGAAAGCGATGGACGAAATGCGCGAACTCTTACGGCGCAGACGAAAAGTTGCCTTTAACCAGCCAGATAACTTCGCGATCTTCACTTCCACCGCTCTCACCGATGTCTGGAATCAGTTGACCGGCGCGCTGTTTATCGGCATGTTCGCCATTTCGAGCGTGGCGCTGATCGTTGGTGGCGTTGGGGTGATGAATATTATGCTGGTGAGCGTCACCGAGCGCACGCGGGAGATTGGAGTGCGCAAGGCCATTGGCGCGCGCAAGCGCGACATTCTTCTGCAGTTCACACTTGAGGCGATCATGCTGACCGCCGTCGGTGGAGTGATCGGTATTCTGACCGGGGCGATTCTGGTGTGGCTCATCCCCGAATTGTGGCCGTCGCTGCCGGCGCATATGTCGATGTTCTGGACCACCTTCGGCTTCAGCGCCGCCGCCGGAGTCGGCCTGGTCTTCGGAATTTATCCGGCGTGGAAAGCTGCAAATCTCGATCCGATCGAGTCACTGCGGTATGAATAGAAGGACTGGTTTGGAATGGCAGCACGGCTGGGCCTTCCGCATCTCGCCTGCTAACCGTTTCTTCGGGCGGTCGTCATCTCCCATATGAGGATAAGGCGATGAAGACACTGCAAGTATGTGTGCTTATCATGTTTTTTGCGTGTGCACTGCTGGCGCAGGACCAGCCGCCGCTGCACTACAGCATCGTCGGAGATAGTTCCTGCGCTACGAAGCCTTGCTATACCGAGACAATGAGCGATCTTGCCGTACAAAAAATGTTGCTGGGCCTTGCTGCGGGCCCTCGTCCGATCAGCGATGTCGAGGCCGCGCTGAAAAGTTCGGCGGTGCCAGTGAACGCTTTGTTGCAGTTGAAGCTGATCCGCCGTGAGGGCGACCGTTACTTTCTCAATTTCCCCCTTTTCACGGCGGCCGATGTGAAGCGTATTCGCGAGTCCAGTGAGGTCTACGCGGACTCGCTTGCCAGGGCCATGCTGACTCACCGACAAGAGATTGAGGCCGCTTTGCAGCGCTACGACCTTCCCAGCGTGGATCGTAAAGCTGTTGCGTACTTCGTTCTCGGATGCGCCTCGTTCGACTGGGACGGTCTCAATCTGACTGAGGCGAAGGGGTACAGAAAAACCAGCGAAGACAGGCCAGATGGAAAATACGTGCCCGACGCAGAGGAGACGAACTCTCTCTCCCTCGAGCGTGTTTATTGGGGCAGCCACAATTCCGAATACGATGGCATCACTATGACCTCGTTTGGAGACCATTTTTCAAAGCGCTACACCCTGCCAGACCTCTTCTGGCGGCTGCCCGGTCGTATCGAGAAGACCGACTATCCCGACGAGCTGAGGCCTGCCATTGAATCAATGCTTGACGCGTCGCTGAAACAGACTGGCGTATTTGTAAGCCGCATGTTGGTGTCGCTGCGCGAGGGAGAGAAAACGCTTCCTGAGCTTGCCCAGGCGGCCAAAATGCGCGCCGAGGATGCGGAAACTCTCGTGAGAATGCTGGCAGCGCTCGAATTTGTCTCCGTTCATAACGACCGCTACCAGGTGGCCATCCCGGTATTCACGGAACGCGACGAAGCCATGGTCCGGCAACTACTCTCCATTGGCAACAAGGTGATGGACCAATGGCTGGCAGTGAACTATACGAAAATGAAGGGGGAGCTCCGCGATCTCAGCTTCACTCGCTCCGGCGTGCCGTTCGAGGACGGCTTTACCATGATCTGGCACTATATTTTCGGCATCGCCAATCGCCATCTGGTGGAAGCCGGTCTTTTCGCCGATCCATACGCGCCGAGCAGGAAGTACAAGGGCTCGATTCCAGTCGTGTCGGAGATCAGTTTTCCTTGAGGCTGAAGATACAATGTCTTCTTCACCGCATGATCTCCTCAACCATCTGGAATCCCCGCTCCATTCTTGAGTTGCTTGCCTTCGTCGGCTGTCTCTCCAGTTCCGTCTACTACCTGGTCTGTCTGTGGAGCGCCGGGGCTTTTCTTCGCTGGAGGGGCGCGGCGGGCAGGAGTGCCGTCCCCACACAAACGGTGCCTCCAGTCTCAATTCTGAAGCCGCTGAAAGGGACAGACCCCGATATCTATGAAAGTTTTCGCAGCCACTGCCTGCAGGATTATTCCAACTATGAAATCATTTTCGGTGTTAGTGATCCTGCCGACCCTGCGGTGGCGGCTGTCCGGCAATTGCAGCAGGAATTTCCGGATCGCGGCATAGGGCTGGTTGTCTGCGACGAAATTCTAGGCCCCAACGTCAAGGTCAGCAATCTGGAACAAATGGTGAAGCGTGCCCGTTACGACTTCCTTGTTGTCAACGACGGCGACATTCGCGTCGAGCACGATTATCTGCGGCGTGTGGTCTCGCCACTCGCCGACAAAAAAGTCGGCATGGTTACGAGCCTTTACCGCGGCGTTGCCGCTCCGACGCTCGGCTCGCGGTTGGAATCGTTGGGCATCAGCACGGATTTCTGCCCCAGCGTGCTTGTGGCGCGGCAACTAGAAGGCGGACTGCACTTCGCCCTTGGCTCAACCTTGGCTTTCCGCCGTTCGGACCTGGACCGCATCGGCGGATTCAAATCCGTGGTCGATTTTCTTGCCGACGATTACGAACTCGGGCGCCGCATCGCGGACCTCGGCCTCGAGGTGCAGCTTTCCGATGTGCTCGTCGAGACGCACCTTCCGGTGTATACGCTGCAAGCATTTTTGTCGCACCAAATGCGGTGGGCGCGCGGCGTACGCGATGCCCGCCTCGGAGGCTACATCGGCCTGGTCTCCACCTTTGGCCTGATGTGGGCTTTTCTAAACCTGATTGCCGCGGATTTCGCGGTGTGGTCGTGGGCGGTACTTGGACTTGTTGCGCTGTTGCGCCTCGCTGTCGCGCTGCTTGTGGGTAAATCGGTGCTGTGCGACGGAGGCCTGCATAAGCATCTCTGGCTGCTTCCATTGCGGGATCTTGTCGCTGTCGCAGTATGGGTCGCGAGTTTTTTCGGCCATACCGTCACCTGGCGCGGGGATCGTTTTCGCCTGAAGAATGGCCGCCTGATCCGCCTGGCACCTTAGCTTCCCTTTGAGCAGCGGCCCAGTCCGGTGCGCAGAATACTCTCCGCGATATTTGCTCCGTTCGCTATACTTACGCTTCGCTCGGACTATGGTTCACGCGCTGCGCATCGCATTACTGTCCATCGCCCTGCTGGGAACGCTCACCTCGACGGTTTATCTATTTCTGGTTCTGGCTGCGGCGCTGCGCTTTCATCTTCGTTCGCGGCGCGCCGAATCGCCGGTCAATCCGGCAGAACTGCCTCCGCTAAGCGTGCTCAAACCGGTTCACGGGGCAGAGCCTCGGCTGGACCAGAATATCGCGAGCTTTTTTTCGCAATCCTACCCGGACTATGAACTCATTTTCTGCGCCCGCCACCTCACGGATCCGGCGATGAAAGTTGTCGATCAGGTGCAGGTCTCGACGCGGAGCCGCGTGCAGGCCCGAAAAATCGAATGTGGCGAGCCACCGTGGGTGAATCCGAAAATCTGGTCGCTCGACGCATTGCTTTATGCTGCGGTTCATCCCTGCATCGTCATTACCGACTCCGACGTCAGAGTCGGCGAGAATTTTCTGTGCAATGTCGCAATGCCTCTTCGAGACCCGTCGATCGGAATCGTCACCTGCCTCTACCGCGGCGTGCCTACCGGCGGTCCATGGTCTCGGCTGGAAGCGATTGGCATGTCGGTCGAGATGAGTTCGGGAGTACTGGTCGCCGACATGATGGAGGGCATGCAGTTTGCCCTCGGACCGTGCATGGCGACGAAGAAGGCGGCGGTTGCGGCTATTGGCGGGTTTTCTGAACTTGCCGATTATCTCGCTGATGATTTCGTGCTGGGCAACTGGATCAGCCGGGCCGGACTGAAAGTCGTGCTGGCGACCGAGATCATCGACCACGTCGTAACCAACGGCGCTTTTCTTCCTTCCATGCGGCACCAGGTGGGCTGGGCGCGCAGCACGCGATTCTCGCGGCCCATGGGCCATCTCGGGTCGGTGCTCACGTTTGCGATGCCGTTTGCAATCCTCGGTTGTGTTTCCGAGAGCCTGCTCGGAAACTGGCGGCTCGGCCTCGGCGTGCTGGCATGGGGAATCGTGAACCGCATCGTGCAGGCGCTCGCAGTGGGCTGGGGCATTGTCAAAGATCGCGAATCACGGGCCTGGAGTCTCGTTTACCCCGTGCGCGACTTGATGGGATTTCTGTTCTGGTTATGGAGCTACTTGTCGAACGACGTGCGCTTTCGCGGCGAGATCTATACGCTCTATGGCGATGGCAAGATTCGATTGAAACACCACAATCGCGGCGTTATGGATGACCGTGCTCGCGTGAGTTGATCGCAAAAGAGAAAGGAGATTCTAAGAAGCTCCGAATCAATCCGGTCGGTTCGTGAAGATAGCCTTGCCGCCACTGCGGGCCAGCAGAAAATGGGGTAAGCGAGCCAACTCCTTGGGATCGTCTTGGTCGGTCCAGACAAAAATACGCGCAGGTCCCGTCCAGAGTGCAGCCAGAGATTGCACCGTCTCGAATACGTGTGGCGCGTCGGGAAATTTCTCGCCGTACCATAGCACTCCGGTCGGTGTGTGCAGCACGCGTACCGGAGTGCGAAGATAAAAGTTCAGAGTGGATGCTTCGTGGTATTCACCGTCGATGACGATGAGATCCCCGGGGCGATATACCTTCTGAATCGCGACCGCGAGATCGTGAGACGAAAGAATCGGCGAGAACCTGGCGAATGATACGTGCACGCACGCGAGCAGGCCGGTCATCATCAGAGATAACGCAATATTGCCGAGAGCCGGCTTACGTTTGCGGCGCAGCCACCAGTTCAGCACCGTCCCGAACAGCAGGGCCAGGCACGCGCCCAGCAGCGGGCCGCGAAACATTCCCAAAGCCTGCGGCGTGAAATCGAGCACATGCCCGAGCGAGAGATCGTAATCCTGCGGATTCTTCTTCAGCAATTCCGCAAGGTCGGCTCCAGCGGGTGGCTGCCGCGTCATCGAGAACAGCGCCAGCCCCACAGCCGCTCCGATGACACCAACGATCATCAGAACCAGCGAAGACACACGTCCAGCGCGTCGATCGTTTTCCGTCGCTTCTGCTGACAATTCGCGAGCTAGCCAGTTTCCGGCGAGCAATGCTACTCCGGGCAGCGCCGGAATCGTGTAGTACTCCTGTCGCGTCGAAAAGCTGAAAAAGAGCAAAATCACCAGCGGCCAAAGGAAAAACAGCAAGTTCGCCCGCTGCACCCGAGATAAGGCCGCGGCGAGATCCTGCCATCGCCAGGGAACACTCTTTATCGCTTGCGGCAGAAACACCGCCCACGGCACGAGCCAGAGAACCAGAAACGCCCAGAACAGCAACAACGGAACGGTGTCGTACCCGGGCGGCACACGCGTGCCGATGAAACGCCGGAAATGCTCATTCACGAAGTAGAACCACAGAAATCCCCGCGCTTGCCCTTGCGCTGGATTGCGGATCGCCGCAAGGATGTGCCACGGAGCAGCCAGGGCGAGGAAAACCAACGTGCTCGAAACTACGCGCAGCTTGAAAAGGTGTCGCAGATTGCGGGTGAGAAGCAGATAGATGCCGATGGTGCCAATGGGAAACACCAGCCCAATCAGGCCCTTGGTGAGAACGTTCAGTGCGCACGCTGCGGCAAATCCCCAACAAGTAGCGCGCGACGGAGGGTCTTCTTCGAGCGAGCGCAGAAAGAAGAAATACGAAATCGTCAGCCACAGCCCGACCAGAACATCGGGAATCATGAAGCGCGTAAAGATGTATGGACCAATCGAGGTGACCAGCGCCACTCCTGAATAAAATCCACCGCGCGCGCCGAAGGCGAAACGCCCTAGTCTGTAAGTGGCCAGAACTATGGCGAGAACGCCCAGCATGAGCGGCAAGCGCGAACTCCAGTCGCTGATGCCGAAGACTTTGTAGCTAATAGCCAGGCCCCAGTACATCAGCGGCGCCTTCTCGAGGTAGCGCAGACCGTTGACATGGAGCGTCACCCAATCATGGCGCAACAGCATTTCGCGCGCGGCCTCGGCGTGGACGGTGTCGACATCGTCGAGCAGCGGCGGCGTGAACATTCCCGCAACGTAAATGGCGAGCCACAGCGCAACCAGAACCAGCAGCGATAGCACTAATGACGACGACCATGACGACGGAGAGACTGACGAGGAAGAGGGTGTCGAGGAAAAGGCGCGCTGAATCAGTTTGGACTGAAGGCCTGTGGGAAGGTTCATGCAGACTCCGCGCAGGCTGATTATAGGGACTCGCCGGTTAGACGATCAAACCGGAGCGATGAGGTTTCAGGGTGAGTACTGGGCCACTATTGCCGGGCGCACGCCGCCGACGCATCTTTGTGATCAAGGGCTTCTCGGATTTTGCCGGACAGCTGCTTCAAGGTGAAGGGTTTTTGCAGAAAGTTTGAGCCAAGTCCGGCAACGTTGTGGTCAAGTACGGTCTTGCCGGCATAGCCCGAAACAAACAACAACCTGGTTTCCGGACGCAGACAACCCAGTTCTTTGGCCAACTGGCCGCCGCTCATCTGAGGCATCACCACGTCGGTGACCGCCAGGTGGATCGGCGAACCGTGCCGGTCAGCGATGGAGAGTGCATCGACACCATCTTTCGCTTCCAACACCGTGTAGCCTTGCAGAGTCAGAAATTCGGCTGCGGCGCGTCGGACTGCAGGCTCATCCTCCACCAGAAGTATGGTCTCCCAGCCGCGGGGCAAAGCGGCGGGAGCACCCTCCGCTCTTGCTTCGCTCTGGTTGCGCTCTGCCACGCAGGGCAGGTAAATCTTGAACAGGGTACCCATGTTGGGTTCGCTATAAGCCCAAATGAACCCCTTGTTCTGCTTTACGATTCCGTAGACCGTGGCGAGTCCTAACCCCGTTCCTTCTCCCGGCACCTTGGTCGTGTAGAAGGGCTCGAAGATATGGGGCAACTGATGTGCAGAGATCCCCGCTCCGTTGTCGCTCACCGTGATCAGAACGTATTGGCCAACTGGAATCGCGGCCTGTTTGCCGTGGATGTAGGCGTCATCGAGCGTCACGGCACTGGTCTCGATCTCAAAGCGCCCGCCTTGGGGCATGGCATCGCGCGCGTTGGCGGCGAGGTTCATCAGAATCTGTTCGATCTGAACCGGGTCGACTCGCACGCGCCCGATTTGTTCATCCGCCCGGAAACTCAACTCAATGTCTTCCCCGATGAGGCGGGGAAGCGTTTTGGCAATGCTCGCGATCACGGCATTGAGGTCCACCACGCGCAGGATCTGCGGCTGTTTGCGGCTGAAGGCCAGCAGTTGCCGGGTGAGTTCCGCGGCCCGGCGCGCTGCCGACAGAATCTCCTGAATCTTGGCCTGCAGTGGACTGTTGGGGACCGCATTGTCGAGGGCAAGCTCCGCGTAGCTGGTAATGATGGTGAGCAGATTGTTGAAGTCGTGAGCCACGCCGCCAGCCAGGTTCCCGATGGCGTCCATCTTTTTTGCTTGCTGGAGTTCGGCCTCCAGCCGATGCCGCTCCGTCAGATCGCGCCCGTTGGAGACGAAATGCGTGATCTGCCCTTCGGCGTCGCGCACCGGGCTGATGCTTTCCTCCACACAGTACTTTTCGCCATTCTTTTTGCGATTGACCAGAATGCCGCGATACACGTTGCCGGCCAGGATGGTCTGCCACAGTTCGCGGTAAACGTCGGCCGACTTGAGGATGGCCGGAGTCGTGCCGTAGGCTTCCTCGCGGCTGTAGCCGGTCAGGGCCTCGAAGGCAGGATTGACGTATTCAATGATTCCATGCCGGTCGGTGATCAAGACCGCGTCCGGCGACTGCTCGACGGCGCGCGAAAGTTTCCGCAGCGATTCTTCGGCCATTTGCTGTTCCTGCTGCAGCGAGTGCAGGGCGAGCGTGCTATGGATAGTTCGGACCAGGGTTGCCCCGTCCAGTTGCGAGCGGGGCACGCAATTCCACGCTCCTGCCTCAATGATCTCTGCAACTGTTGTTTCATCCGCGTCTTCCGTCAGCAGAATGAAAGGGATGGTGACCCGCGTGTGCTGAATCTGGGCAAGGAGTTGAACTGCCTCGGTGTTGTCGGTGTCATGCTGAAACAGCAGCAAGCTGTACGCTTTCCGTTGCAGCATCGCCCTGGCCTCTTCGAGCGTGTGCGCGTGATCCAGATCCGCCGCAAGCGTGTGGCGGTTCCGCTCCAGAATTTCGCGGACCAGGAAGAAATCTTCTTCTCTTGCGCCCACCAGCAATACCGACAAGGGCGTGGCGGCAACTGCGGGTTTTGCAGCCGTAAGCACTGGGGCTCCTTTTTGGATACCATCGGAGACCCAGAGCAAACGGGTTGGCTGGCGCGAATTTGTTCATGGTGCTCGGATAGGCTAGGCTCCCAATTCGGGGATCGAACCTTTTTCGGGACGAACCGGTACGAGGGGCTGGCGCTGGAGGATCGCCCAGGACGATAATTAACATTAGTGAACATTCATCTTTGGAAGTGCGATATGGTCAGACATTGGACTTTCCCGCTCCTCGCCATGTTTTTACTGGGTGTTTCCCAGCTTCTTCACGCACAGGCGAGTTCGTCCGCGCAATATTTCAACTTTCAGGTTTCAGCGGCGCAACCCTGGACCGATACCGGTCTCGATCTGCAGGCCGGAGACGCCGTAGAAATCAAGGAGCTCGTCGCAGAAAGAGTCTCGCCTTCATCCCCTGGAGAATCGTCTGCGCCAGGCCCGTGCACCCCGGCCGATACGAGCACCCTGCCGTTGCCCTCGGCGCCTGCCGTTGCCTTGATCGCACGATTGCACGCGCAGGGAGCCTCTCCCATCCTGGTAGGAAAGCAAGCCACGCTGCACATTGAAGAGCCTTCTCATCTGTTTCTCGGATTGAACGTCGCTGGTGGAGCGAGTTGTATCGCTGGATTCAATGTCACAGTGCACAGAATCCCGGCCGGTGGAACCGATAGTACTTCCGCGCCTCCCAGTACCTCCAGCAGCGAGCAGAACCGAGGCCAGCAACTCAAGTCCGAATTGGCCGGTGCCGCGCAGATTTTCATGGCGGGGCAATTCGGAATGGGCAAGTCCGAATCAGGCTCGGGCGCTGCCACATCGACCACCCCGCTCCAGGTGTCCAGTGCGGCGCTCGACGGGGATCTGCGCAGGGATCTGGATAGTCTGCCCCGCCGCGTCAACGACCAGTTTCAGAATCTCGGCGATATGGTGAATTTCGTAATCGTCGGCCAGCAGAAGGACGTGCAAGCCGCCCTCGACGCCGCCACCTGGCATGTGGCCGATACCGAAAACAAGAAGGCCGTCCTGAGTGCCATTGAAGAGACCTACCAAAACAAAGACTACCTGCAGATGCCCATGAGCACGCTGTACCTGTTCGGGCGCAAGCAGGATTTCGGCTACGAGATGGCCGAGCCCATCGCCATGGTCGCCAGCCGTCACCACTTTCGCATCTGGAAGGCGCCATTCACTTGGAAAGGACAGGAAGTCTGGGTGGGCGCGGGCACGCACGACATCGGCTTCGCCAAAGATAAGCGGAACAATAGCGTCACCCACAAAATCGATCCCGCCGTCGACGGCGAACGCGACAACATCGGCAGCAGTCTGCAGAAGGCGAGTCAGGTCAAAGCGATGAGCTACTACTTGCCGCCGAATCCGGTCCAGGACGCCAAGAACGCCACCGGCGACGGCTACCACTCGGACGGCCGGTTGCTGGTCATCTTCTTGCACTGATTTCACGGCGACTCCATTCACGGGAAGTCGGGGAACAGGCGCTGCAACGATTCCGGAGCGATCATCCCTTGAGGCTGGACGTTCATAGTTGGGCCATGTGGACTCGTCACTTTTGCATTCTTGCCGGTTAACCAATCGGCCATACCTGCGTCTAATCAAACAGTTGCTGTTTGGCGGCCTGGTTTCCGCATTCAAATGTTCAAGGGAACTGCGAAAGGGTGTCCATCGTATAGACACTCAAGCGGGACCCCGCCCTACGCAGGACCGCACATGCGGTCACTGGGATGTTTGCGTCTGCAACGCGGAAGCCGCGGTGCAGTGAGATTCGAGTCGGCCACAGCTGGGGGATGTCATGGAAAACGCGTACAAGACGAACGGTTCGCTCCACTCAACAGACAAATATGACATGGCGCACGTGCAGGAGGTCATTCGTCAGGCACACGAGGAACTGCGCCAACTGATGCAGCAGCGCGCCGAAGTGGTCAAGCGCATCGGCACTGTAAAGCAAACGATCAGTGGTCTGGCGAATCTGTTTGGCGATGGCGTGCTGAACGATGAACTGTTGGAGTTGGTCGACCGTAAGACCAATGGCCGCCAGCCCGGATTTACCAAAGCCTGCCGCATGATTCTGATGGAATCCGGACGCGCTTTGAGCGCGCGCGACATCTGCGAATATTTCGAGCAGAAGCTGCCCGCCATGCTGGTGCGGCACAAGGACCCGATGGCCTCAGTGACGACGGTCCTGAACCGCCTGGTGGAATATGGCGAGGCCGAAGCAGTCCACGCTGACAATGGCAAGCGTGCCTGGCGTTGGGTGGCAGATGCCGCCCCGGCGATGGAATCAACCGCGGCCATCGCGAACTTCACACAGGTGCAGGAGCAGACGCTCGCGGTCGACCACTAAACCCTAAGTCCGTCAGTGAAGACTCGGCTACGCCGGGGGCAGCAGCATTCCTTTTTCCAGGTGCCGGGTCACGTGCGCGTAGGAAGCAGCGTGCGGGTCGTGCGTGACCATCACAATCGTCTTATGAAAGTCCTCATTCAACCGCTTCAGAATCTCCAAAACCTCCGTGGCCGAATGGCTGTCGAGATCGCCTGTAGGCTCGTCTGCCAGCACTAAAGTCGGATCGCTGACAATGGCCCGCGCAATGGCCACGCGCTGCTCCTGTCCGCCAGAAAGCTGCTTGGGCAGGTGGCTGACGCGATCTTCCAGTCCCACCAGTTTCAGCGCGGTCATCACGTGGTCCCGGCGTTGCTGTGCATTCAGTTTGGTCAGCAGCAGCGGCAACTCCACGTTCTCAAAGGCAGTGAGCACGGGAATCAGATTGAACGTCTGAAACACATAACCAATGTGCTCGTTGCGCCAGCGGGCAATCTGACCGTCGCTGAAGCGAAAAATATCCTCCCCCCGCACCAGCAGTTCGCCGCCCGTCGGGCGATCGATGGCCGCAATCATGTTCAGCAGCGTGGTTTTGCCCGAGCCCGAAGGACCCATGAGCGCAAGGAATTCTCCCTTGGCGATGTCGATCGAAACATCATCAAGCGCCTTCACTTCGAAGGCATCGCGTTTGAAGATTTTCGTGACGCCCCGCGCCTGCACAACTTTGGTGCTGGTGGCAACGTTGGTTTGTGCGACTGTGCTCATGATTCTCCCTCGTGAGTAATGTTTGTCATCCTGAACGAGGCCAGCTTTTGTCAAGCGAAGCCTCCTGAGTGAAGGATGTGGGCGAGCCGCGCGATGTGGCGCGGGGCTTTTATTAAGAAATGCCGCGCCGCAAAACCCGCGCGCTTGGCTCGCTTCCTTTTCTCAAACCCTGACTGCATAGTTACGATTGACCTTTGATCTTGACTCTGTCCCCGTCTTTCAAAGTAGCCGGCGCGCTGGTGATGACGCTCTCGCCGCCCACCAATCCGTCCACCAGCGCACCGTCGCTGCGCTGGCCTAGCATGTGAATCTCTCGCGCGACTGCCTTTCCGTTGAACGCAATCAGAACAATTTTTTTGCCGTCGCGATCGCGAATCGCCGTCGCCGGTACGAAAACGCCCTGCGGTCCTTTGGCATCTTTCCGCGTTTCATTGGCCAGGAATTTTACAGTGGCGTTCATCTCCGGCCGCAGCTGGATCTCGGGATACTTGTCCGGGTTCAGCACCTGAACCTTGACCTGCACCGTCGCTTTCTGCCGGTTCGCCTCGGGAGAAATCTGCGCGATCTCGCCGTCGTATTCCTTGTCGGGATACGTATCCGTCGTGACTTTCGCTTTTTGCGCCGGACTCAGCCGCGCGAAATCAGCCTGTGCAATGTCGAGCTCAACCTGCAGATCATTGAGGTCCGCGAGCGACACAACCGATCCCTGAGGCCCACCTGCCGATCCACTGGCAAACTGTGCCGTGATCAGCTCGCCCTTTTCCGCCGTGCGGTCGAGGATCGTCCCGGTAACGGGCGCTCGAATGATCGTGGCATCGAGCTGAGACTTGGCATAATCGAGCTGCCCCTGAGCCTGTACAAGAGCGCCCTGGGCGCGGGCGATTTCCTCTTGCCGCGGACCGATATGTGTCAGCTCAAACGCTTTCTGCAACGAATTGACACGCTGCTGATCAGCTTCGAACTTGGCGGTAGCGTCGTCGAGTTGCTGACGCGAAACCACGCCCGCCGAGGCTAGCTCTTTGGTGCGATCGAGTGTCAGCTTGTCGTTGACCAGCGTGGCGCGGGCTTCGTCGAGATTATGCTGCGCCTGCTGAATTTCTTCGGGCCGCGACCCGTGCTGCAACTCTTCGAGATAGGAGCGGGCGTTCGCTACAGCACCTTCCGCCTGCTCGTACGCGGCGCGAAATTCCTGGTCCTCCAGGCGGACCAGCACCTGGCCTTCTTTCACCTTGTCGCCCTTCTCCACGCCGATCCACGCCAGCCGGCCAGTAACTTTGGAGTTCACGTTGATAGTGTGATGGGCCACGATGTAGCCGGTCGCAGACAACACCGTTCCGCCCACGTCGCTCGATTCGGCCGCGGCGCGTGCGACTTCGACCTGCGGCACATTCGCAGAAAACGCGCGGTAAGCGACCGTGATCAGGCCGAGCAGCACAACTACCGCGATTCCAACGATGATGTAGCGCCGCGCCCAGGCCGGCGGCTCGCCGCCATTGTCGCGCTGCGAGCGGTCGATGCGCAGGCTTTGCAGATCTTCGTGTTTGGTGTCAATCGCCATACGAATTCATCTTGCTTCCAACGTTGGATTCAACTATCCGCGCAGGGCGTTCAAAATGTTCTGCCGCGCTGCATGCCACGCGGGAGCGAGCCCGCCGAAAAATCCCATGACCAGAGCAAAACACACCGCCACGAATGCTACTGACCACGTAATGCGCAGGGCGAACACGACCTCGCTGAACGTGACTTGGTTCGAGGTCCCGGTCTGCATGCCGTTGAAGGGCAGCATGAGCACAATGCCTAGAATCGCGCCTAGCAGCGCCAGAATCAGCGACTCCAGGACGAACGAAGTGAGAATCGCTGGCCGCGAGAATCCGATCACGCGCAAGGTCGCGATTTCGCGCCCGCGATACGCCACCGCCGCGTACATGGTGTTCATAGCGGCGAAAATCGAGCCGATTGCCATGATGATCGCAACCACAATCCCGATGATTTTAATCGGCGTGCCGGAACTGGTCTGCTTGGCGTAATAGTCGGTCTCGATCAATCCGTCGAGCTTCAGCCGCTGATCGTCGCTCACGCGATTCTTCAGCGCCTCGGCGGCGATCGGATCGCTTGCCCGCAAATACGCCGACGAAAATCCTCCCTGGCGGTCGAAGTCCGAAGCCATCTGATTCACGTCGCCCCAGATTTCCGACTCGTAGGCCGAGCCGCCAGCGTCGAACACGCCGACGACTCTCCACGATCCTTTGCCGAATTCAATGCTGTCGCCGATGTTGGCATGTGCGAAGCGCTCGCGAATAGACTTGCTCACCACGACCTCGCGCTGCCCGGTCTCGAACCAGCGCCCCTCGACCAGTTTCACGCTGGGCTTGCCGTCTGCCCCTGGCAACTCACGCATCTCAAGCCCGTCGGGCATCATCCCGCGCACGGTTACGTTCACTTCGCCCGTGCCGTCTTTCCGCGGCAGCACGATCACCACATTCCACTCGCCAGAAGCCATCGGCTCGCCATGACTGTCTCTGGCGATTCCCGGCAGCACCTTCAGCGTGGGGAAGAGCGCCGCATCGAATCCGCCGGTTAGTTCCGACTCCGATCCTTTGCGCAGCACTAGCACATTCAACTTGCTGCCGCTCGACACGAACGCGCGGTTCAGCCCGGCCACCAGCGCCATCAAGAAAATGGCGGTCGTTACCGTGAGCGCGATACCCAGCGCGGTCATGATGGTGAGACCTTTGCGCAGCTTCAAATTGCGAATGTTGTAACTGATCGGTATTGCCATAAATTGAACTCTCAATCGCAGTCGAGCTTCGCTCGACCGGACAGCCGAGGGCGGCTGTCCCTACATAAACTCACCCAATATGCCGCAGTCCCTCCACAATATTCATGCGCGACGCGCGATACGCCGGCAAGTAGCCGCTGATCAGGCCCAAAATCAACGCCACCAGCATCGCCAGCGCGGCCGTCGGCCATTTTACTTTCATATCAAGCGGAATGCCGATCCCGATAAATCCATGCGTCAGCGCAGTGATGAGAGGGATGGCCACAAGCACGCCCAGCACTCCGCCGACGAGAGCCAGCGCAACCGCTTCGCTCACGAAGATGGAAAGCAGTTTCTGCTGCGTGAAGCCGAGCGTCTTCAGCACAGCCACTTCACGCGTCCGGCTTCGAATGGACATTGCCATGGTATTGGCCGAAACCAACAGGATGGCAAACACGACCGCGCCGCAGATTGCCAGAATGAATGCCTTAACATTGCCCAAAGTCGCCACAAAACCCAGTTGGAACGCCTTCTCGGTCTCCGTTTTGGTGGGGAACGGCGCGTTATGAAACATCTGGTCGATTTGAGCAGCTGCCGGCACTATATGCTCCGGCGAATCGATCATCGCGGCAAACCATCCGGCCTGCCCTTTGATCTGCGGCACGGCTTCCTCGAGGTATTTCATGTTGAAGAAGAGAGTATCCTGCGGCGGATCGCGGCGATACGTGGCTCGAATCGTCAAGTCCAGATCGATCGGGAAAATGGTGCCGTCGATGTGAACGCGGTCTCTCAGCTTCCATCCATACTTCTTCATCAGGGAGACATCAACCAACGCCCCGGCCCGATCCTGCTGCCAGGCCTTCAACTCATCCGGCGGAATGATCTTGTCCACAGCAACGTTCGGATATTCATCCGGATCGGTGGGCATACGTGCGAAATAATGCTCCGGGCGGCCGTCAATATAACGGCCGTCAAACCACACATACGGCACAATTGCCGTCACGCCAGGAATGCTGCGAATCTTGTCGCGATAGTAGGTTGGCAGGGAAACCGCCAGTGAGACGCGATCGCGAACGATCAGGCGCCGCGAAGCCTGGGGCGCGAACTGGTCGATATATAAAGTGCGCCAGATGCAGATCATGAGCGTCAGCAACAGCAGCGACAAGCTGATGCTGATCATGGTCAGTACACTCCGGCGCTTGTTGCGAAACGTATTGCGCACGATGAAGCTGCCTAGCGTCATAGGTTCGTCAGACCACAGGAGCCGGTGCTTTTTTGCTGCCTTTGCGAGAAGCGCCGGCTTACCCAATGTGCCGCAGTCCCTCCACAATATTCATGCGCGACGCGCGATACGCCGGAAGATAGCCGCTCACTATTCCCAGAACCAACGCGACCAGCAAGGCCAGGCCTGCCGTAGGCGCTTTCACTTTCATGTCGAGCGGAATGCCAAGGCCGATGAAGCGATGGGTCATCCCCGTGATCACCGGAATCGCCACCAGAACTCCCAGCACTCCTCCGGCTACCGACAAAGCGATCGCCTCGCTCACGAAAATCGAGAGCACGCGCTGTCTCGTGAAGCCGAGCGTCTTCAGCACAGCAACTTCGCGGGTGCGGCTGCGCACCGACATCGCCATCGTATTGGCGGACACCAGCATGATGGCGAACATCACGGCGCCGCAGATCCCGAGAATGAATGCCTTCACGTTCCCGAGCGAGGCGACAAAGCCGAGCTGAAACGCTTTCTCGCTCTCGGTTTTTGTCTGCCAAGGCGAATTGCGAAACATGTCATCAATCTGCTTGGAGGCCGAAGCCACGTGATCCGCTGAATCGATCTGTGCGCTGTACCACATGGCTTGTCCTTTGAATTCAGGCCATGCCTCTTCCAGGTACTTCGTATTGAAGTAAAGCGCGTTTTGCGGAGGATCACGGTGATATACCGCTCGAATGTTGAGGTCGAGATCAACCGGGAAGATGGTGCCCTGAATGTGGATGTGGTCGCCGATCTTCCAGCCATACTTGTTCATCAGCGTGACGTCGACGAGCGCCCCAGCACGATCCTGCTGCCAGGCCTTGACCTGATCCGGCGGCGTGATTTTGTCCGATGCGACTTTCAGGTATTCGTCGGGATCGGTAGCGACCCGAGCGAAGAAATGTTCGGCGCGGTCGTCAATGTAGCGGCCTTGAAACCAGGTTATCGGCGCCACCGCGGTTATGCCAGGCACAGCCCGAATCTTTTCGCGATAATAGGCCGGCAGAAGGAACGCCAGCGAAACGCGATCGCGAATGATCAGCCGCCGCGAGGCCTCGGGTGCGACCTGATCCACGTAAAACGAGCGCCAGATGCAGATCATGAGCGTCAGCAACAGCAGCGAGAAGCTGATGCTGATCATGGTCAGCAGGCTGCGCCGCAAGTTCCGACGATACATGCCGCGAACCACAAAACCTCCCAGCGTCATAAATCAAACCCGCTTCCCGAACCCCACGAACTTACCTCGAACGGCCGAAAAATGGCCCCTGATCAACCGATGTGCCGCAGTCCGTCCACAATGTTCACCTGCGATGCGTGATACGACGGCACCGCCGAGCTCAGCAGTCCCACCAGACCGGCCGTCAGCATGGAAAGAGCTCCAATGCCGCCCGTCACCTTCAAGGGGAAGAAGCTGAAGAACTGCGGCGAATGGGTCAACCCGTACACCATGAGCCAGCCCAGAAAAATTCCGATCACCCCACCGACCAGTGACAGCGCGACGGCCTCGCTCACAAACAGGCCGAGAACGCTGCGGCGCGTGAAGCCTAGAGTCTTCAGCACGGCCACTTCACGCGTGCGCTCGCGAATCGACATCGCCATGGTGTTAGCTGATACTAGCAGTGTCGCGAAAACTACAGCGGAACAGATACTCAGGATGAACGCTTTCACGTTGCCCATCATGGCGACGAACTCGAGGCCGAACGCCTTTTCACTTTCCGCCTTGGTCGGCTGCGGCGAATTGCGGAACATGTCGTCGACGGTGGTCGTGATCTGGCTGACGTCGGACGGATTGGCTGCCAGCACGCTGAAAGTGCCGGTTTGTCCCTTGAAGAAGCCGACCGATTCCTCCAGGTACTTGGTGTGGAAGTAAACCGACTTTGCTGCTGGGTCGGTGTGGTAGATCCCGCGTATGTTCAGTTCAGGATTCAACGGGTAAATCGTGCCCTGCAACACAATGCGGTCACCGAGCTTCCATCCATATTTCTGAGCCAGATCGTCCTCGACAATCACGCCCTGGCGGTCCCGCTGCCAGGCTGTGATCTGGTCCTCGGGCATCTGGAAGTCGCGGTAGACTTTGAAGAATTCCTCCGGGTCCACAGCGAACTGCGCGAAAAAATTCTCCGGCTTCTGATCTTTATAAATTCCGCCAAACCAGGAAACGGGGACAATGGCAACCACTCCGGGTATGGCTCTGATCTTTTCCCGGTAGAAGCTGGGCAGCCAAAACGTCAGCGAAACGCGGTGCCGCACCACCAGCCGCTGTGCCGATTCCTTGCTTCCCTCGTCCAGATAGAAACCGCGCCAGATCGTCATCATGAACGTGAGCAACAGCAAAGAAAAAGCGATGCTCAGCACGGTGAGAATGCTGCGGCGCTTGTTGCGAAAGGCGTTCTTGGTGACGAACCGGGTCAACGTCATGGGTGAACTCCAGGGAGAAGCGGACACCGGGCGGTGCAGGGAGGCGCGCCCCAGCCCCGCCAGAATAAACGAAGCCCCTTCCCGCAGACAACCCGGCCAGTCTCGTCCTTTGCCGTGTTGAAAATTCTCACCCTCATCGCCTCGATGCTCTCGCCAATCGCCACTGGCCACAAGTGGACAACGTCATTCTGCCCGGATGACAAATGTCACACCTGGGTAGTCCGCAAAAAGACGGCTACGCGGGAAGACGACCGAAAGGCTCACATATCCCTAAACCTGTGGAGGGATCGCAAGGTTACGCCAGCGCGGAGAGGGCCGCAATCAGGTTCCGCCCACCCCACCCAAAACGAAAAGGAACACGCCCGTCCGCGGCCAGGAAAGCCCGAGTTGCTGCTTACTTCGGTAACTCGAAGCCGGGAACGAGCAGGGTTATGCTAAGCATACTCGCGCGCGGAATCTCCGCCGGCCGAGCCTGGTCGCTGGCACTGGACGGGCTCGTGTAGGAATGGAGCAAAGCAAGAAATGTCGACCAAACTCGGCCCTTTCGAAATCTTGAGTGAACTCGCGAAATCGCCCACGGGAGTCGTCTACAAGGCCAACGACCCCGAAACCGGGCAGACCATTGCGCTGAAAGCGATAGAATTGAGCGCGTTCGGCGAGGCCGCAACTGCTCTGGAACAGGCGCTGCTGGCCGAAGCCGAGAGCACCAAGGTCCTGAGCAGTTCGAACATCACCAGCGCACTCGGCGCTGGCGAGATTGAAGGCAAGTTCTGCGTCGCCATGGAGTATGTGCAGGGCAACAGCATCGCCACCATGCTGGCCCGCAAAGAAGGATTTTCCATCTGGGATTTGCTCGATATCGGGCGGCAGTTGTCGAGCGGATTAGATCACGCAACTTCGCAGAATATCGTTCACTACAGCCTGGAGCCGGCCAAGATCATGTGCGGCTGGGACGGCACGGTCAAGATTCTCGGCTTCGGCGTTTCGAGTGCGGGAAATTTTCTCCAATACATTACTGAGGGACTTCCCGAGTCCATGCATTACATGTCGCCGGAACAGATTCTGGGCCAGCCCATGGACGGCCGCTCGAACCTGTTCACGTTGGGCGCCATGTTCTATGAAATGGTGACGGAGCGGAAGGCGTTCGATCGCGAGGATGCGGAGAACCTGCGGCAGAGCATCCTCAGCAGCACGCCGGTTGCGCCCGTACATGTGAATCCCAAGGTGCATCCCTTGCTCAGCGATCTGATCATGAAGGCGCTGTCAAAGGACCCGGCAGAGCGCTATCAGACGGGCCGCGCCCTGCTCGACGATCTGGAAAAATGCAAGGAATCGAGGCCGATGCCGGCCAAGGCGGCTGCACCGAAAGGGACGATGGCGCCGGCCAAAGCAAACGCAGCGGCGCAAGCCAAGTTCATCGCTCCTGCTGGCGCGAAGCCAGCAAAGCCCAGTGCGCCGGCGCCAGCTAAAAGTGTCGCGCCGCCGAAAATGGCACAGGCCTCAGCGCCCGCCAAGCCGGCCCAGAAGAAAGTCGAGCCAGCGGCGAGCTCCGAGACCTTTGCTCGCGCCGTTGCTCATGACGACGAGAAACCGGCCAGCACATTTTCCGCGCCGAAAGCGGCTGCGGCTGCGGCGGGGGTGGGCCGTTCCGACGTCCAACCGGCGCCGCCAGTTGACCATTCGATTCCGGACCACGAGATTCCCGAGATCGATCTCTCCGACCAGTTCATCAGTGCCAGCGTGAAGGCAACGATCACATCGGCTGAGCCCCCATCGGCGCACCTGTCGTCTGCGGTAGCTGACGAGCCCCAGGTCGAAACCTTCGAGCCGCAGGGCGACGCTCCTAAGATCGCCGTCGATCCGATGATGGCCGAGGGCGGCGGACCGGCCGCCAGCACCGGGACCAGCTTCTCGGAAATTTCCGAACTTCCTCCACTTAAGGAGATCTATACTGCGCCCCCGCCGCCTCCTCCGCCACCAGTGTTCGAGCCGGAAGAACCCAAGAAACCGACGTCGACCATGTTCAACGGCAGCCTCGGCAACCTCAGGAGAACTGAGGACAAGCCCAAGGTTCAGACGCGCGAAGTGGCCGAAAAGGCCATCAAGGAGATCACAGCCGTTCCGCCCAAACTTTACGGCTATGCCATCGGCGCTGCAGCCGTAGTGATTCTCGCCATCGGTATCGGCGTAACGTACTACGTTCACAGCCAGAACAGCGACGAGGACAACGGTGCGCCGCGGCAGAGTGCCGCAGAGCAGGCGCCGACCATTCAGCAGGAGGCGAAGCCAGTCGCTCAGAGCGCGCCGGAGCAGACCACCGAAGCGCAGCCCGCTCCAGCTGAACCGGCCGAAACCGCGAAGAAACCCGCGCACAAGAGAGCGCCGGCGGCGCCTCCGAAGCCGGTCGTCATTCCTGGCTCACTTGCTGTCGATTCAACTCCGCAAGGCGCGCAGGTGCAACTCGATGGCAGGAGCGATCCGAGCTGGGTGACGCCATTCGCGCTGAATAACCTGATGCCGGGGCAGCACTCCATCACGGTGAGCAAGCCCGGCTACTCCACCGACACGCGCCCTGTCGCCGTGACGGCCGCAAACCGCGCCACCATCGTCGTGCATCTGTCGCAACTGATGGCCACGCTGGTGGTGAAGAGCGACCCGGCCGGAGCCAACATTTACGTGGATGGTCGCGACTCAGGCGCGAGGACTCCCGGCCAGGTCAGCGTTGACAAAGGCCAGCACACGGTGTTGGTCCGCAAGGCCGGCTATCTGGACGAGACCATGAGCATGCAGTTCGTGCTGGGACAGACGTTCAACTTCGCTCCTTCGTTGCGGCCGCTGGGAAACATCGACAGCATGCATACCGTCGGCAAGATGTCGAAGCTGTTCGGTGGCAAAGGCGCGCAGCCCGGTCAGGCGACGGTCAGCATCCGCACCCAGCCCAAGGGCGCGCAGGTGGCCATCAACCAGCACCTGATGGAGAAGAACTCGCCGATGGATGTCGCGCTCGACCCGGGCAACTACGTCGTCGACATTACGCTGACGGGATACGCGCCGGTGCATAAGGTCATCACCGCCGGGCAGGGCAGCAAGCTGGTCGTCGACGAAGTACTGCAGCCACAGTAGACGCCTGGCTCGCGCAGTTCCAGCAGACGCCACCGAAGCAAAGACAAGTTCTTTGCGTTTCAGCTTCTCGCCCTTTTTGTGGAAAAGTGGGCCTTTTCTAATTCAGGCGTAACGTTCAATTCACCAGTTCGACTGGCTGGGCGGACAGCGCATGGGGCAGGCCTCGTACGATCAGCTTTCCTGGCCGCTGACGCAGATATTCAACTTCACGAAGATTCAGACTAACGGTACGCTCTTCCGGGAACCCGACCACGGGCACGAGGTAGAAAGTCAGACGACCGACTATAAGCAGGCGGGCATGCGGACACTTCCGTATCCGCGTGATTTGTGTAGAATTCGGAGCCTTATTTCGGCAGCTTGAAGTTGATCGTGACCTGGGTCGTAATCTCGACCGGCTCTCCGTTCAGCAGATACGGCTTGTACTTCCATTGCTTGACGGCGTCGGAGGCGGCCTTGGAGAGCTGAGGATCGCCGCTTAGGACCTTTACTTTGGTGATGTCGCCGGTCTTCGAGATGGTGGCCTGCAACTCCACCGTGCCCTCAATGCGCATGCCCAGAGCGCTGCTGGGATACACGGGTGAAACTTTCTTGTAAAGCAATCCCTGCGACACCCCTTGTGAGATGTTCATGGTCTGTAGCACCGGCTTGGGGGCGGTCCCTTCCGTATCCACGATGCTGGGCGGCGGTGCGCCGGCTCCAGCCGTCGCCATCAGGCTGGGAGCGTCGGCATCAGCTTCAACTTTGGTCTTGATCTTGGGAACTGCGCCGCCCTTCACGACGAGAGGAGCGGTGGCCGGAGCGGATGCGGGCTTCGCCGCCGGTGCAGCCTTGCTGCTTTGTGGCTGCGCCGAAGTCGGTTTCTTGGCGGGCGCCGGTGCGGGCAAATTGTCGTCGTCGGCCGAATCGGTGCTGTCGGCCGTGGATGCGGCCGCAGTGGAGCCCGTAGAGGGCGCGGGGGTTACTGAAGGCGAAGTTGTATCGGCGGTGGGCTGCGAAGCAGTTTGAGCCGCCGGGTTTGGAGGAGCCGTCACCGGTGTTGCTGGAGGCACGGGGGCCGGCTTCGCCGTTTGCGAAGCCGCTATACGAGCCGAAAACGAGCTAGCGGTCTGGCTGCGGTGTTCCTGATAGTAGGTCCAGCCCGTGTAGAGACCGGCGGCAACGAGCGCCGCCGCGGCCACTGCCAGAAAAATCTTCTTGGATCCGCCGCTTGCTTCGGCGACGTTCGCCCCGCCAAACGTGAAGGACGGTTCTGCTCCGACGGGAGCGGAAGTCTTACTCGCCTCCGCATGTTTCGCGGCTGGCGCTTCTGTTTCGGTAATGGAGGGCGCTGCTTCTGCGACGCTGGCTGTCTCCGGCTGGCGGGCCGGGGCAGGCGCGCTGGCTGCTCCGCTGAATGCCGGCGCGGAAATCGGAGCCGATGACTTGATTACAGGCGCCGCCTCGGCGGCAGCCGGAACCACAGCCGCCGCGGGCTTCAGTGCGACGGCTGGCATCGCCGTCTTGGGTGCCGGGGCCGTAACGGGCTTGTTCTTGATTTCGGGTAAATCGGAGCGCGCTGGAGCGAGCGAACTGGCTGCGGTGGCGGATTGCGCGGGTGCCGTGCTCGGCGTGGGCTTCACGACGGCACGCGCAGTCGAGGCCGCAGAAAGTGTGGTTGGTGCAGGGCGCGGGGTCGGTTTGGGCCCGGGCTTTGCAGCCGTAGGAGCTGGCGCCGCGGACTCTGTAGCCGATGGCGTGGGCGCTGCCGGTTTTGCGGGTTCGCCTTTGCGCAACAGCCCGCGGGCTACACGCAGAGTTCCCTTCGCCTGCTCGATATTGATGGGTTTGGTCAGGCCGAGGTTGGCGCCGATGCGAAACGCTTTGGCTACCCCGGCCTGACCTTCCACGACGGCGACGGCAAGCGACGTCTGGTTGGACATCGAATTGCGCGCGCTCTTAAACAAAAGTGTGGCGTTCTGCTCGTTATCGCAA